>NZ_JAFMHJ010000036.1 GCF_017854565.1 Yoonia sp. | reverse complement strand
TAAGGCGGCATGCAGGCACCGATGCTGCCCATGTTTACGGCGGCCTCATGGCCTCGCTGACCAGCTGGGGTGAACTCAGGGGCGTGCCATATGAGGGCGTCCCAGTTGGCACCATCAAGCGCCATGCCACCGGCAAGGGCAATGCGCCGAAGCAGGCCATGATCGATGCGGCTCGCGCCCGCGGGTTCTCGCCCGCCGACGACAACGAGGCCGACGCCATCGCAATCCTCCTCTGGGCCATTGAGACCCGGGGAGGTGTGCAATGAGTGGCATGCGGTTCACACCAAAGGGGTACGGCGGTCACCGCCGGGACCCCGAGCAGGTCAAGCACGACGGTTGGCACGAACAAGGTGTGTTGGCCGTCAGCGTCCATGACGACCGTCTGACATGGCCCGAGCGCGCATTAGTCGAACAGCTTGGTGCCAAGCTCTACGGGCCACGTCTCACAGGGGAGGTGCGCAATGGGTGATCACATCTGGACCGCCGACGACGTGGCCGACCATTTCGAGGAAGCATTCCGCACCCTGCGCAAGCTGCCGCCGGTCAAGGCGCGCGGGTATTTCAGCGCATGGCCCGACTTTGCCCGATCGAGAAAGGAGATCGCAGCCATGGAGCCAGAGCCGATGCGGGTCTGGCCGTCGGCGACAGCCATCACCCGGCTCGAGCAGACATTCGACTGGGTGCTCTGGATCAATGAGGCCGAGCGCAAGCTGATCTGGTCACGTGCTGCCCGCATGCCGTGGAAGCAAATCAGTGGTGAATTAGGGGTAGATCGTACCACTGCGTGGCGGAGGTGGCAGCTGGCGCTGACAAAGATAGCCTCACGGCTGAATGCCTAACGACTCCAATGTGTTGCAACACTTTTGTTCTCGACACATGCAACATTTCCATGCTACCTGTAAGGCATAATGGGGAGAGTGCGTTGGAAGACGGTTCTCCCCGTTTTCATTTGGGCGGCTGATGGTTCTCAGGTCTGCAACTGCTTACCGGTTGATCGACAGAAAACCGTCTCTGCACAAAATGTTGCATCATCTAACCCATTGATATTGAACGGGTCCTTCCTGTTCGTAACCGTATACGGGGGGGCGAAGCGCGCAATATCGCCAGCGACAGGGCCGGTTTTTTGGGAAGCCACCCCGGCGGGCATCCACCCGCGATCTTCTGAAAACCATAATAAAACAAACCTTCGGAACCGGACACGTCCGGTGGCCGCTGGACCCCTGTCGGAGTCCAGGCTGGCTGCCGGTGTCCGGAGTCCAGGGGATCCACCTCATGGAGGCGAACCGACCAGCATGACCCTGAGCTTTTCCCCGGACGCCATTGAGACATGGCCGCTGACCAGGCTCCAGCCTTATGCAAAAAACGCAAAAATGCATGGCGCGGATCAGGTCGCGAAGATCGCCGCCAGCATGGCCGAGTTCGGCTGGACGGTTCCCTGCCTCGTCGCGGACGACGGCGAATTGATCGCGGGCCACGGCCGGGTGCTGGCCGCTACGCAGCTCGGGCTGACCGAGGCCCCAGTGATTGTGCTGGGGCATCTGACCGACGCACAGCGCCGTGCCTACCGGATCGCGGACAACAAGCTGGCAGAAAGCCCATGGGATGAAGCGCTGCTATCGGCCGAACTGAACGACCTTCTGGCCGAGAACTACGACCTGTCGCTCATCGGCTTCGATGACGCTGAACTCGAGGCGCTGTTGGCCGGAGATGTTGATCCTGAGGCCGCGTCCCGAGAGGGCGAAGATGACGTTCCGGAGGCGCCTGAGACCCCGATCAGCCGTCCCGGCGATCTCTGGGTGCTGGGCAAGCATCGGTTGCTCTGCGGTGACGCGACCGTTGCCACCGAGGTCGAGCATCTGCTGGGCGACGTGAAGCCGCTCCTGATGGTGACCGATCCGCCCTACGGCGTCGAATACGATCCCGGCTGGCGCAACAAGGCGGGAGCCGCCGCAACCAAGCGCACCGGTAAGGTGCTGAATGACGACCGTGCTGACTGGCGTGAGGCCTGGGCGCTATTCCCGGGCGATGTGGCCTATCTCTGGCATGGCGCGCTGCATGCCACGACTGTCGCGGACAGCCTTGAGGTATCTGGATTCAAAATTCGATCCCAGATCATCTGGGCCAAGGATCGCTTGGTGCTGAGCCGCGGTGATTATCACTGGCAGCACGAACCATGCCTCTATGCCGTGAAAAAGACCGGCAACGGCCATTGGGCGGGTGATCGCAAACAAACGACACTTTGGCAGATCGCCAACAAGGATCAGGATGCTGAAACTGTGCACGGGACGCAAAAACCCGTCGAGTGCATGCGTCGGCCGATCCTGAACAATTCCAGCCCGGGTCAAGCAGTGTACGAGCCCTTCATGGGATCCGGGACCACGCTGATCGCCGCCGAAACGACGGGCCGGGTCTGCTACGGGATCGAACTCAATCCGGCTTACGTCGATGTCGCTGTGGAGCGGTGGCAGCAGTTCACGGGCAAGGACGCTGTCCTTTCCTGCTCGGGCGAGACCTTCAACACAATCAAAACCAAAGACGCGTGAGGCGATGCATGACCTGGCTTTACCTTCCTCCGGATACGCTTCCGGAAACGGAGACGCATGCCTGTTCGGCCTCTCGCTTTGCTCCGGTGCAGGCGGGCTCGACCTCGGGCTCACCATCGCCATCCCCGGATATCGAACTGTGGGCCATGTCGAACGGGAAACCTACGCCGCGGCCACTCTCGTGGCGCGGATGGAAGACGCGGCCCTGGATCGCGCGCCTGTCTGGGACGACGTTGGAACCTTCGACGGCCGTCCGTGGCGCGGCGCTGTGGACATCGTCACTGCGGGTTATCCGTGCCAGCCGTTCTCCGTCGCAGGCAAACGCCTCGGCACCGAGGATCCACGCCACCTCTGGCCGCATGTCGCCCGCATCATCGGCGAAGTTGAACCGTCCTTCGTCTTCCTCGAAAACGTCGCCCATCATCTCCGCCTCGGCTTCCCCGAAGTCGCCGGAGGACTGGTCGGCATGGGCTACCGCCTTGCGGCGGGCCTCTTCACGGCGGCGGAAGTCGGTGCACCCCACAAGCGCGAGCGGCTGTTCATCCTCGCCATCCGCGAAGTCGACGAATTGGCCGACCCCGCGCGCCTGCTCTGGGACCCGCTCGAGTGGCGGGAACCGAACGGAAATTCTGCGAATGTGGCCGACGCCGAGGGCAAGTGCCAACGAGAACCGGCAGACGAAACCAACGCCCTCGCAAGAAGCAGGCAAGCATGGGATGAACCTGGCAACGAGCGCTGCGATGTGGCCCACGCCGCAGACCGACAGCTTTCGGAGCCGGGGCGGCGACCGGAAACACGAGAAGGGTCTGGACGGCATGGCGCGGGACTGGCCGACGCCGATGGCCAACGACGGCTGCAAGCCGAGTGCTGGCAACCGCAAGACAGCGGATCTGACCCATGCCAGCCGCATGCGGATGACGCCGACGGCCCGGGATCACAAGGACGGGGCAACGACGTTGGCGAACACGCCGGTGAACGGCCTGCTTGGCCGCCAGGTCCTGGTGACGCCGATAGCTGGGAGCGATACCTCCGAGCCGCGCCGGACCTTGAACCCAGCATTCGTCGAGGCGCTGATGGGCTGGCCCACCGGGTGGACCGGCTTCGCCTTTGTGGCAACGGAGTGGTCCCGCTGGTTGCGGCGCATGCGCTGCGAACTCTGGCAGCTGAACTGCTGGCCGATGGATGACGAGGCGCCAGCATGAGACAGTCGCGCCTCATGTCGCTGGTCGAATCCGTCGCCAACATGATCGTCGGCTACAGCGTCGCGGTCGTGACGCAAATCCTGATCTTCCCGATCTTCGGGCTGCACACGACGCTGGCGCAGAACCTGAAAATGGGCGCGGTGTTCACCGTCGTCAGTATCGTGCGTTCGTTCGCCCTGCGGCGCTGTTTCGAGGCCATGCGCGGAAAACAATGACGACCAAAGAACGCCAGACTTTGGTTTTCGGAAGATGGCGTATAGCCTACGACAAAATCTGTAGGGACCAATAGATGCCTCAACTGAATGTCAAAGGGCTTGATCGCAGCGAATGGGGGAACTCTATTGTTCGCCTGCACCAATCGCATCGAAGTGGGATTGGGCGGTACGGCGTTGCACGAATAATCAACTCCGCTGATCGATCACGATCATGCGATGCGGTGTTGCTAGGCCATGACGACGAAAACACGATCTACATGGCCTTCGATACGAGGCAAGCACTCGGGATCGATAAAGGCCAGCGTTTGAGTTTTGAACTCACAGAACTTGGCTGGCTCGGTAAACTCCGTTGGTACCTCAAAACACCTGACCCAAGGATCTACATTCCTGCATGGCTCGCTGTTTGGTCGGTCGTTCTTGGTCTCTTGGGGTTCTTGCTGGGCGTCGTCGCGCTTCTGAAATAGTCAGAGATCCGTTTGAATGGAAGTATGAGGCCGAGGATTGTACCACCGCCCCAATGGAGCGGCGGTCATGTTCTGGTCTGGAGCTTTAGCCTCAGTCGGCAGGGAGTTTGTAGACCCGCCCCCGATCCTCGACCTTCTCCGAGGTGACGTCGAGGCCCAGCTTCTTCTTCAGCGCCCCGGCCATCGCGCCGCGCACCGTGTGAGCCTTATGCCGACTTCGGCATAAGTCGCATTATGCCGATGCCCGGATTATGCCGATGTAGGTCTGTAAGTCGTTGTTTCCGGCGGGGACCGCTGTGTCGGGGTCGGCATAATCAGAGGGCTTCGAGGAAGGCGAGGAGTTTGTCTGTCGGCCGGAAGCGGCCGGGTTTGGTCGTGATCGGGGCTGTCCTTTCGAGGGCCCTTTCCTTGATTTGCAGGTCCGCGTGCAGGTAGATCTGGGTCGTCTCAACCTGTTCGTGGCCGAGCCAGAGCGCGATCACCGCGGTGTCGATGCCGGCGCGCAGCAGACGCATGGCCGCGGAATGCCGCAGGACATGCATGGTCACCCGCTTGCGTGCGAGGGATGGGCACCGGCTGGCCGCATCCTTGACGTATCCGGCCAGTCGGCGTTCAAGCGCATCGCGGCTGAGAGCGCGTCCGGTGCGTGTCGGGTACAGCGGGTCTGCTGGCTGACCGGCCCGCTCGGCCAGCCAGACCCGCATCACGGCAACAGTGCCGGATGTGAGCGGCGTGATCCGCTGCTTTCGCCCCTTGCCGTTGCAGCTGACATGCGCACCGGCTCCGAGATGGACGTCGACGCAGGTGAGCCCGATCAGTTCGGAGGCCCGAAGGCCGGTCTGGACGGCGAGGCCGAACAGCGCCGCGTCGCGCCGCCCGGTCCAAGTCGCCCGATCCGGCGCGGCCAAGAGGGCGTCGATCTCCGCCTCGGTCAGCCAGGTCACCAGACGCCGTTCGAAGTGCTTCGGCGGAATGGCCAGAACGCGCTCGATGGTGGCGGCATGTTCGGGATGGCGCAGGGCCGCGTAGCGGAACAGGGACCGGATCGCGGCCAGTCGGGCGTTGCGGGTGCGCACGCCGTTCTGTCGCTCGTGCTCCAGATGGTCGAGGAAAGCGCCGATCAGGGGCGCATCGAGATCGTCGATGTCGAGCTTTCCCGGCGCCTTGCCGTGTTGCTCTGACGCGAAGATCAGGAGGAGCCGCAATGTATCGCGATAGGCCTGAACCGTGTTCGGGCTGACCTGGCGCTGGCGGACGAGGCGGTCGGTGAAGAACGCCTGCAGGGTCGTGGCCAGCGCACTCATGCGTCACCCGCCAGATGGCGCTCGAGCCGTTCGCCTGCCAGTGCCAGAAGTTCCGGCGCCGCCGACAGGTACCAGTAGGTGTCGCCGGGATCGGCATGGCCGAGATAGGTGGACAGAATGGCGAGGCGGGAGCCGGGCTCGCCTGTCCTGTAATCGTCGATAATGGTACTGACGGCGAAGCTGTGCCTCAGATCGTGGATCCGGGGCCGGCACGCCGCCGAGCGTGGGGCAATGCCGCAGTGATGCAGCAGTTTCCGGAAGATCGGCTGCACGGTATTGTAGCGCAGCCGTTTGCCGCGCGAACTGATCAGCAGGACCGGCGGGCCCTCGGGACAGGGGCGGTCGTCGCGGTGCAGGTAGTCCTGCAAGGCAGCGACCGTCGTCGGGTGCAGCGGCAGGGCGCGGGCCTTGTCGAATTTGCCGTGCCGGATCGTCACCATGCCGCCGCCCGCGTCGAAGTCGCCGCGGTCGAGGCCGATTGCCTCGCCGATCCGCATGCCGGTCGTCGCCAGCAGACCGATCAAGGTCCGGTAGGTTGCCTGCACGTGTGTTCCGCGCAGGTTCCCCGTGGCCCGCATCAGCGCAGCAATCTCCTGGGGCGTGTAGAGATAAGGTGTTGCGCGGCGTATTTGCGCCGGCAGAAGATCGTCGGCCGGCACCTCGGTCCTCGGGTCGAGCGTGCGCAGGTGCCGAGCGAAGAGACGGACCTCGGCCAGCCGCCGGGAGGTCCAGATCGCATCAGCGCCAGCGGGCTTTGTCGCCCAGGCCAGCGCTGTCCCGGCCCGGACATGGGTCTCGCCGCGATCCTCGGCGAAGGTCACGAACTGGCCGAGAAGCCGCTCGGCCTTGTCCATCTTGTAGCCGAGGGCGCGCCGCATCGTCAGATAATCGGCAAGGGCATTACGCAAGTGGCTCATAGCGCGCCCTCCGGCCAAGGGCGCGCGATCAGGCGCAGGGTGTCGCGGTCAACCTTGGCGTAGATCGCCGTGGTCTCGACACGACGATGACGCAGGAGCTGCCCGATCTCCGGCAAGGATGCGCCGGCGCGCAACAGTTCCGTTGCCACGGTATGGCGCAGGCGATGAGCGTGGATGCGCCCGAGGTCCGCGCGCCGGGCGGCATCCGCCACGATGCCGCTGACCCGGCTCGCGCCGAGAGCATGATGGGGCGCGAAGTGCCGGACGAACACGGTCCGCCCCTGCGCGTCCGCCGGTCGGGCATGGCGCAGGTATTCGGCCAGTCGGCGGCCGACATCCGGCGGAAGCGGGAGCCGCTCGTGACAATTGCCCTTGCCGCGCACGCGGATCGTGCCCGCGCGCCAGTCGATATCGTCGAGCCTGAGCCCAGCGACCTCGCCGCGCCGCAGGCCGAGCCGGACCAGCAGGGCCAGGATCGCCAGATCGCGGCAACCGACGGCGGTATCGGCATCGCAGGCCGCGAGAAGGCGCCGCACCTGATCAGGTTCGAGCCCCTTGGGAAGTCCGGCCAGTCGGCGACGCAGGACCTTCGGCACGGCCGGGACAAGCGAGCGTTCCGTCACGCCGTCCAGATGCAGGAAGCCGAGGAACGACCGAAGCGCCGTGACCGTCAGCTTCGCCACGCCGGCGTTCAGGCGCGGGCACCACGCCACAACGAAGGAGGTGATATCGGCCGGGGTCAGCCCCTCGAGATCGAACTGCCCCGCGGCCATTCTGCGGACCAGGAACGGGCGCAGGCAATCAATGTACCGATCGGTCGTACCATCCGCGAGGCCGCGTTCCGTGACCAGGAACTGCCGGTACCGGTTCAGGATTGCCCCGGCGGGATCGTCATCCACTGCGGCTTCGGCCGCGGGCACCAGTCCCAGCCCGCGCAAATGGTCGAGAGCGGGCCCCAGTGCCTTGCGTGTCTTCAGCTTGCGGACGCCCGCGGCCCGGCGGTCAGCCATGAACCGATCGACCTGCGCCATGGACAAATCGCCCATCGCGAGCTCTTGCGCCTGCAACCAGCCGATCAGGTCGTTGAGCAGCCTGCGCTGCTTCCAGAGCGTGGAGGCCGCGTATCCCTGCCGCCGCAGATCCTGCTCAAGGCCTTTGGAAAGGGCCGTGACCGGGTTCTTGCGCCGTTTCTTCTTCGGTTCGATCACTATGATATCTCCTCGTTTCGACGTGAAAGAGGAGACGTTACCAGCCTGCAGCCCCGAGGATTATGCCGAACCCGATGCGGCAAAACTGCAGTTATTCAGATACTTACACAGTTACATCGGCATAATCCGGGCATCGGCATAATGCGGCTGCCAGTTCGTGGCGGCCATGATCTCTTCGATGGTCGCTCCGTCCGGCGCGCGCAGCATCGCGATTAGGGTGGCCTGCTTGGTTCCCTCGCGCGGCGTGCGCGTCTTTGGCGCGGCTTCGGGTCCGGTGGGAGCGTCCGGCGCAGGCTCCTCGGTCGGGGCGTCCGTCGCGCCCGCAGGGGCGGTGTTCACGTCCTCCGGCTCGATGTCGATGGCGGCGAGGCCTGCGGCGGTGGCGACCAGTGTGACGCCGTGGCCGTCGCCGGTCTCGCGCCAGACGGGCTCGCCCTTGCGCATGTTCGCATCGACCTCTTCGAGGAAGCCCTTGGCGAGCATCGCGCCGACCACCTTGGTGGCGGCCCCGCCGCGCAGGCTCTCGGGCAGCGGCAGGGCAATGCGGTCCTCCGTCTGAGCCGCGCGAGAAAGAATGATCGTCTGGGTGTCGGAAAGTTTGGTCATGGGGTCGTCTCCGTGTTCGAACCGCGACCGTCGCGGTCTTCTACGACCCCAAGCCGCGCAGGGCGCGCGGCCGGAGTTCGGGCGGTGGCCCGAGGTCAGATCAGCCCTAGGTCTCGCAGAAGCACTGCAGCGGCGGGCAGCCGGTCGGTGGCGACGTCGATGGCGATCGTCATGCTGTCGGCGGTGAGGCGGGCCGGAATGTCGGCCTCATCGCGCAGCGACGCTTCGATCTCGTCGAGAACCGCTGGGATGCGGCTCGCGTCCCAAGGCTCGTTGAGGCCCCGAATGGCGATGCGGATGGTGCTGGATTCCATGGTGCTTACTCCGCGTGCTCGCCTTCGCTGAATGCGCTGTCGGTGATGCGCTTCAGGAGGCTGGCGTAGTGCTCAAGGGTGCCGACATGGCCCCAGTTGATCTCGTCGGGGTGGGCGTTGAAATGTTCGTCGCTCAGGCTCGACAAACGGGCGAGCATTTTGTCGATTTGGGCCTTCTTGCCGATGAATGCGTTGAGCGCTGCCTCCTTGTTCCGCGCAGCCTTCTCGGCGCGCAGTTGGTGGCGGGGTGTGGTGATCGGGTTCAGGCGGGTCATCGTGGCGGCTCCGTGGTGAGTTGCATCTTTTTCTTGAGACCACGTTCGCTCTGGTACGGAGGCTTATCAACTACATAAGCACATGATTTTGAATGATAATCGGAGCGCGCAATGGAGGGTCTGAGCGAGCGCCAATACGCCACTCGCGTCGGTCTGTCGCGCGGGGCAATCCAGAAGGCCAAGGCGACAGGGCGGCTGGTTCTGTACGGCGATGGCAGCATTGACGCGTTGGCCAGCGATGCCCTGCGCGCCGAGGCGACCGATCCGTCGAAGACCCGGAAAGCGCCGCAGCCAAAACTCAAACCTGTCCCGGAGGCGGCAGTGTCCGCAGTCGGCGAGACGCTCCGTGAACAGGGGTTAGCGGCGCCACAAATCGGCAGCGGCACCACGTTCCTGCAGGCCAAGACGGCGAACGAAGTGCTAAAGGCGCAGGAGCGCCGCCTCCGGTTACAAAAGCTGAAAGGCGAGTTGATCGACCGGGCCCGCGCGCTGTCGCTGGTGTTTCGGCTGGCGCGGCAGGAACGCGATGTCTGGGTGAACTGGCCCGCTCGTGCGGCGGCGCTGATGGCCGCCGATCTCGGCGTTGAGCCCGCCGCGATGCAGAAGGTTCTGGAGAAACATGTCCGTGCCCAGCTCGACGATCTTGCCGAGGTCAAACCCGATCTCCGGTGACACGGACGATGTGCTGGATTTCGACGGCGCTGCGGAAATCCTGCGCGCCTGGGGTGCTGGCCTCACGCCGGATGCGGACCTGACCGTTTCCGAATGGGCGGACCGGCACCGAATGCTTTCGGGGCGCGCTTCGGCAGAACCCGGGCGGTATCGAACGGCGCGCACGCCCTACATGGGCGAAATCATGGATCGACTTTCACCCGGCGATCCGACGCAGCGGATCGTCTTCATGAAGGCGGCGCAGGTCGGCGCGACCGAGGCCGGCAACAACTGGATCGGCTTTGCCATCCACCAGGCACCGGGCCCGATGCTGGCGGTCCAACCAACGGTGGAACTGGCGAAACGGAACTCAAGGCAACGGATCGATCCGCTGATCGACGAGAGCCCCGAATTGCGGGAGCGGGTCAAACCGGCCCGCTCCCGCGACGCGGGCAACACCATGCTGTCGAAGGAGTTTGCGGGCGGCATCCTGATCATGACCGGAGCGAACTCGGCCGTGGGTCTGCGCTCGACACCCGCGCGCTACATCTTCCTCGACGAGGTCGATGCCTATCCGGCCTCCGCTGACGACGAAGGCGATCCGGTCACGCTGGCCGAAGCGCGGTCGCTGACATTTGCCCATCGGCGCAAGGTGTTCCTGGTTTCGACCCCGACAATCCGGGGGCTCTCCCGGATCGAACGCGAGTTCGAGGCAAGCGATCAGCGGCGGTTCTTTGTGCCATGCCCGCACTGCGGTCAGGAACAGTGGCTGAAGTTCGAGCGGCTGCGCTGGCAGAAGGGTCGTCCGGAAACGGCGGAGTATCACTGCGAGGGCTGTGAGACACCCATCGCCGAACACAACAAGACGGCGATGCTGGAGGCAGGCGAATGGCGCGCGACTGCGACGGCCGCCGATCCTGGCACTATCGGCTATCACCTCTCAGCTCTCTATTCGCCGGTCGGCTGGCTGAGTTGGGAGCGGATCGTGCGGGCCTGGGAGGCGGCGCAAGGGTCGGACGAGGCGATCAAGGCGTTCCGCAACACGATCCTCGGCGAGACATGGGTCGAAACCGGCGAGGCGCCGGACTGGCAGCGGTTGGCGGACCAGCGCGAGACTTGGGAAGGAGGCACTGTTCCAGAGCGGGGCTTGTTCCTGACCGCCGGGGCGGACGTTCAAAAGGATCGCATCGAGGTCGATGTCTGGGCCTGGGGCCGCGGGCTGGAGAGTTGGCTGATCGATCACCTGGTCATTGAGGGCGGGCCCGGCGATCCGGGTTGCTGGCAGCAGCTGACCAATTTGCTCGGTCAGACCTGGGAGCATGCCTCAGGTCAACCGATGACGTTGGCACGGCTGGCGATCGATACCGGCTACGAGACCAGTGCTGTCTATGCCTGGTCGCGACAGGTCGGATTCGCGCAGGTTGCCCCGGTCAAAGGCGTTGAAGGCTTCAACCGCTCGAGCCCGGTCACTGGCCCGACTTATGTAGACGCGACCATCGCAGGCAAACGGCTGCGGCGCGGGGCGCGGCTTTGGACGGTCGCCACCTCGACCTTCAAGACCGAGACCTATCGCTATTTGCGGCAGGACCGCCCGACGCGGGAGGAAATCGAGGCTGGGCACCTTTGCCCGCCCGGAACGATACATCTGCCAAACTGGGCGGACGGCGAGTGGTTGAAGCAATTCACGGCCGAACAACTGATCACGGTGCGCACCAAACGCGGCTTTGCCCGGCTCGAATGGCAGAAGCTGCGCGAACGCAACGAGGCGCTGGATACACGGGTCTATGCGAGGGCCGCGGCTTGGATATTGGGCGCTGACCGTTGGTCCGATGCGCGGTGGACTGATCTGGAAGCACAGGTCGGGATCACGGCGGAGGACATGGCTGGGGACGGGGCGGGAAACACCACGCCCGCTTCTCGGCGCGCGGGACCACAGCGGCGAACCGTGCGCTCAAGTTACATGAGGTGAATTGATGTCTACGATTGCCGAGCTCCGTGCCCGCCGCGAGACCTTGGCTGTTCAGCGTTCCTCTGGCGTGGCGCGTGTCAGTTACGACGGAAAGACGGTGGACTATCGCAGCGTCGCGGAAATCGACCGGGCCATCGAGGCGCTTGACCGCGAGATCGCGGCTGCTGAAGGACGGCGGATCGTTCGGCAGGTGCGTGTGACGACGACGAAGGGTCTTTGATCCATGGGCCTGTTTGATCGTTTCCGTCGCCCATCCTCGGGCGGCCCGGCAGCCGTGTCAGCGCGCCTCGATGGCGCTATGGCGAAACGACGGCTTCGCGGCTGGAACCCGCCGCTAGAGAACATCAATTCGCTGGTCGCCTCGGGCGGCCCGCGTTTGCTGGCGCGGTCGCGGGAACTGGTCGTCACGAACGGCTATGCCGCCAATGCCTGCGAGGCATTTGCGTCGAACATGATCGGTGACGGGATCAAGCCGTCGTCGCTGATCGCCGATGCGGCGTTGCGTGACAATGTTCAGCGCCAATGGCTCGCCTGGACCGACGAGGCGGATGCCGACGGGTTGACTGATTTCTACGGCCTGCAGGCCATGGTCGCGCGGGAAATGTTTGTGGCGGGCGAATGCTTCGTGCGTCTGCGCCCCCGCCGCGCCGAGGACAGCCTGCTTGTGCCGCTGCAACTGCAGCTGCTGCAGTCGGAGATGCTGCCGTTCGAGAAGACCGAGGCGGCGGCAAATGGCAATCGCATCCGCTGCGGTATCGAGTTTGATGGCATTGGCCGCCGCGTGGCCTATCACTTCCGGCGTCGACATCCGGGAGACAGCACCGACCAAGGGGCTGTGATACCGGAAACGGTCCGCGTGCCAGCCGCCGATGTGCTGCACATCTACCGGCCCATTGACGCGGGCCAGATCCGGGGCTTGCCGCATGTGGCACCGGCCATGGTGCGGCTGTTTCTGCTGGATCAGTACGACGACGCCGAACTGGATCGGAAGAAAACCGCGGCGATGTTCGCAGGGTTCATCACCAAGACCGCGCCGGAAGACCCGATGATGGGTGAGGCCGAGGCCGATCTCAATGGCACCGCCATTGCGAGCCTCGAACCCGGCACGATGCAGGTGCTGCTGCCGGGCGAGGATGTGAAGTTCTCCAGTCCTGCAGATGTTGGGGGCGGCTATGAGGCGTTTCAATATCGGACGCTCTTGTCGGTATCAGCCTCACTGGGGCTGCCGTATCACCTCGTAACCGGGGATGTGCGCCAGGCGAACTATTCGAGCCTGCGGGCAGAGCTGGTCGAGTTCCGGCGACGCATTGGCCAGCTGCAGCATGGGGTGATGGCACATCAGTTGTGCCGTCCGATCTGGCGGCGCTGGCTTGAGACGGCTGTGCTGTCGGGGGCGCTGGATATCGGTGATCCCGCCGTCGCGCGACCGGTTCAATGGATCCCCCCGCGTTGGGACTGGGTCGATCCGCTGAAGGACATTCAGGCACAGGTGCTGGCGATGGAAGCGGGTATCACCTCGCGCCGCAAGGTGGTCGAGGCCACAGGATATGACGTCGAGGAAGTCGACCGAGAGAATGCGGCGGATGCCAGGCGTGTCGCTGATCTGGGGCTGAGCTACCGCGCGAGCCCCGGCGAAACGCAAGGTGCCCGCGCGACGCCTGCAGCGCGGCCGGATCCGGGTGATGGCACAGGCGGAGACACAGGCGACGGATCCGCCTCCACCGATCCCGCCACCGAACAGGAGTGATTTTATGACAAGCTGGTATGCGATCCGCGCCCGGGGAACGGGTGCGGAAGTGGCGATCTATGACGAGATCGGTGCCTTTGGGGTTTCGGCGAAGGGGTTCCTTGCCGAACTCGGCGCACTGCCCGACGGGACGCCGGTCGATCTGCGGCTGAACAGCCCGGGCGGGTCAGTCTTCGATGCGGTGGCGATCTACAATGCGCTGAAGCGGCACGCGGGCACGGTCACGGTCTGGATCGACGGTATTGCCGCCTCTGCCGCGTCCTATGTCGCGATGGCGGGTGACGAGATCGTCATGCCGGAAAACGCGTTCCTGATGATCCACGACCCGTCGGGGTTGGCAATGGGCACAGCGGGCGACATGCGCGCCATGGCCGAGGCGCTGGACAAGATCGCAGGCAGCCTCGTTCGGGGATATGCCGCCAAATCCGGCAAATCCGATGACGAGATCGCAGTGCTGATGGCGGCTGAGACCTGGTTCGATGCGGCCGACGCGGTGGCGGCGGGTTTCGCGGACCGGCTGGCGGACCCTGTCAGGATGGCCGCGCAGTTCGACATCGGTCGGTTCCGCAATGCGCCGCCCGACCTCGTCGAGGCCGTGGATGGCACAGACCAGGAGGATGTTCCGACCGATGCGGAGGGCGTTCCGGCCGAAGGCAATCCAGAGACAGGTATGAACACACACCCAGAGATCGACAGTATCGTGGACGGCGATGTCGAACCTGCTGACTGCACCGGTGAGGCGGGTAGCGACGATGCTCTTGTCGAGCCCGGGGGGCAAGTTGAGGCCGACGACATGCCCAGCCCTTCGGATCCGGTCCCGGCTCCGGGGGGCGCACCGCCCGATCCCGCCGCGATCCGCGCCGAGGCGATCAGCCATGCCCGCGCTGTCGTCGATCTTTGCCGCCTTGCGGGCCAACCACAGATGGCTGGGCGGTTCCTCGAACAGGACGCCAGTCTCGACGAGGTGCGCATGGCTCTTCTGGCGGCAAAAGCCGAGGCCGAGCCCGAAATCACTGCCCATCACCCGCAACCCGGCCGGAGCACGACAGCCCGTCCCTGGGGCGAGATCGTCGCCCGCACCTTCAAGCTGAAAGGATAACCACGTGACCACGCTCACCGAGACCACGCATCCCGGAGGCTTCCTCGTCTGGGAAGCCTTCCGCGACTACAACCGCGAAACCATCACCGTCGCCACAGGCACGCTCGATCCGGGCACCGTGCTGGGCAAGATCACCGCATCTGGCAAATACGCCGCCCATGATCCCGCCGCCGTCGACGGAACAGAAACCGCCGTGGCGGTGCTCTGGGGCAAGGCCGACGCGACAGGCGGCGATGTGCCAGCCGTTGCGCTGATCCGTGGCCCCGCCATCGTCAATCGCCACGATGTCGTTTTTGCGGGCACCCCCAGCGAGGGCGAGATCACCGCCGCCCATGCCGCGCTGCTGGCGGCTGGCATCCTCGTCCGCTGATCCACAATTACAGGAGGCATTCCCATGACCACCATGGATATCTTCGAAGGCGATGCCTTCACCATCATCGAACTCACCCGTGCTCTGGAAAACATCCCCTTCAAGCCCGCAATCCTGTCCGGCGCCAGCCTGTTCTCACCGCGCGGCGTGCGCTCGCGCACCGTCGTCATCGAGAGCCGGGACGGCACGCTTTCGCTGATCCCGTTCTCCGAACGCGGCTCGGCGGCCGAGCAACAGGTTCCCGAGCGTCGCGACATGCGCGCCTTTGTCTGCCGCCAGTTCAAGAAGCAGGACGTGCTCTGGGCGTCTGAAATTCAGGGCATCCGCGATTTCGGCTCGGAAAGTGCGACCCAGCAGGTGCAAAGCGAGGTCGCCCGCAAGCTTGGCCGTCTTCGCCAGGATGCGGAGGCGACGTTCGAATATCACCTGCTGAACGGCATTCAGGGCATTGTGAAGGATCCCAAGGACAGCGCCACGGTGATCAACTACTTCACCGAGTTCGCCATCACGCCCGCCACCGAGATCGACTTTGATCTCGACAACGCGACCCCGGGCTCTGGCGCGCTGCGCAAACGCTGTCAGGCGCTGATCGAGGATGTCGAGGACAGCATGGGTGGTCTTGCAGCCGGGGCCGTGCAGGTCCGCGCCGAATGCGGCTCCGCCTTCTTCGCCGATCTCATTGCCCACAAGGAGGTGCGCGAGACCTATCTCAACACCGCCGCTGCTGCCGATCTGCGCGGCCGGGTCGCCGACGAGGTCAGCTTTGGTGGCATCACCTTCCGTCGCTATCGAGGTGGGGCGGGCTTCGGTGTGCCGACCGACAAGGCCTTCTTCTATCCCGAAGGGGTGGAGGGCCTGTTCGAGATCTACCATGCCCCCGCCGATACCTTCGAGACGGTGAATACCCTCGGCCTGCCGCTTTACGCGCGCACGATCCCCGATAGGGACCGTGACGAATGGGTGCGGCTCGAGATCGAGAGCAATCCACTGCCGATCTGCACCCGGCCGCAGGTTCTGCGCTCAGCACGGCGGACGTAATGTCTGCCTTTGCGGCTTCCGTCGACTTGTTGTTCACCGACCCGAACATAGGGCGAGAGGCGGTCTACACCTCCGACGGCGGCGCGCCCATGCTGGTGCGCGTCGTCTCGCGGCAGGCTGATGCGATCACCGACTTCGGCGACGCACGGCTTTGGTCGGAAACCACCCGAGTCGACCTGCGCGTCGCGGAGGTTCCGACCCTGCGTCCGGGTGACCGCTTGGAAATCGATGGTGAAGCCTTTCTCATCCAGGGCGAGCCTGTTCGCGACCGTGAGCGGCTCGTCTGGACCGTGGACTTGCGGCTGTCGTAGGCTACTGGTGATCTGAAACGCTGACGGCCAGTGGATCAGTTCACTTGAACCGCTTCATCGCACTTTGGAACGAGTCTGAGATGCTGGCCCAAGCTGTTTGAAAACCCTTGCTCATATCGTCCCAAGCGGCGTCCGATGCCTGCTGCGCCTCCTTCATCTTCGCCTCGGCCTCATCGCGTTGCTTTCGCATTTCGGCAAGCTGCTTCTCGTATTCGATCTTCGCATCGGCCTGCGCTTCTTTGGCATTTGCCTGCATCTTGTCGATCTCTGCGTTCCACTTGTCGATATTCGCCTTGGCCTTCTCCACATACGCGTCACGATCAATCATCGTTTTCCTCCCGGTTCTGAAGTTGAAATGAGTGCACATAGTAACCTGAAAATGAGATCTTTGGAAATTTGAGGCTGAAACTCGACATCGACCCCGACATCGTGGCCATGATGGCGGCCGAGGTGGCGGCAGGTAAACGCGCGGTGACCGCCGCCATGCGAGAGGCCGGGACCAGGCTGAAGACTGACTGGCGCATGCAGATCTCCGGCGCGGGGCTCGGACGCCGGCTTGCCAACTCGATCCGCAACCAGAACTTCCCGAGGTCGGGTGAGAGCCTGGATGCGGCGGCGCTGGTCTGGTCCAAGGCCCCGGTCATTGTGGGGGCCCACGATACCGGCCCGCTGATCCGCTCGAAGGACGGGTTCTGGCTGGCAATTCCGTTGCCCGCTGCAGGGAAATCGACGCGCGGCGGCCGGATCACCCCCGGCGAATGGGAACGGCGGCGCGGGCTGCGCCTGCGGTTCGTCTATCGACGGACGGGCCCGAGCCTGCTGGTGGCAGAGGGGCGGCTCAACACCAAGGGTCAGGCCGTGGTGTCCCGTTCGAAGACCGGGCGCGGAAAAGTGACGGTGCCGATCTTCCTGCTTGTGCCGCAGGTGAAGCTGCCGAAACGGCTTAACCTCGACCACGATGTTGAGCGGGCGCTAGATAGCTTGCCAAGGCTGATCGTGGAGGGTTGGGTAGAAGGAAGGGCTTGATCAGGAGCAGGAAGCACTTTGCCGCTTGCCAAGTTTGAGAGGAACGCGTCTCTTCACCCAAGCAATTTCACAAGGAAACTCAAAGTGATGTTCACTGACGATCTAATCGAGCAAGCAAAAAAAGACGCAAAACTTTTTCAGCCTAATCACGAGCACAACGATTGCATTCGCATGGCTTACGAGTGGCTAGATGCTCAGCTGACAACGCAAGGAACGCGGGCCGCGGACTGGAAACACATTATTGAACGTTGGTGTGGTCGGTACATTACAGATTCAGATGTTGAAGTGGCTGCGTTCATGCACCCCAAGATCGAGGGGAAGTATCCGAAGTACAATATCGGAAAGCGCCTTACATTGCCTTCCACCAAGCGACTCGTTGGTATCGGCGAAGCCGGAAAACAAAATTCGATTATGCGAGTAGGTTCACCGAGTGCGTACAAAATTATTGAGGCAGATCGGTAGTCGATATTTCGGTCTCAAGGAACTGACAGAGACATAAGTTGCCCACCACTCGCGAAACCATCCTCACCGCGCTGCACGCGCGGCTCTCGACGCTGGCCGCCACCGCGTTGCGCGGTGAGGTGCTGCCCGAACGTGTCCCGGCTGAAGGCCTGCTGATCCTGCGCGACGGCGAACCGGGGGAGCCTGAGGTTACGCTGTCACCGCTGCGCTACCACTACCAACACCGCGCCGAGATCGAGGCTGTCGTTCAGGGCACAGATCGTGACGCCACTTTCGACACACTGACCACCAGCATTGGCGCAGCGCTCGCCGCCGACCGCACGCTGGGGGTCTTTGCGACTGGGTCGAGGCGGAAGCGCCGCGCCCGGTCGATCTGCCCGTCGAGGGCGCGGCCAGCCTGAAGGCGGCCGTCATTGCGGTTGTGCTGCACTATTCCACGGCCGACCAGCTGGCCTGATCATCCGGCTAGGTGGCTTTTGAATATGATTGGGATCTGCACTTTCCCTCAATCTGTGCTCCGCTCTCGATGCTCAGGCTCTCATAGGTGATTTCGCCGGTCACCCGCGCGCTTGTATGCAACCTGACCTTGCCACCCGTAACTTGGCCGTTGAAACGCCCCTTTATGTCGATGCTGGCTGCATGGATTTCGCCTTCGACTTCGCCTGCCTCCTCGATGACGATTGAGGACGCTTCCACACTCCCTTTCACATAACCGGGCAACTCGACGGTGCCGGGAAAATACAGCTCGCCCGTGATGCGCGAGCCTGAGCCGAGATGTGAGCGGCCACCGGCCTCCGAGTAGTTTTGATCCGCCATTCAATATCGCCCTTTTGAGTTCTGGCCCATCTCGGGCTCATCCACTTCAATATACAGGAGAATCCTTCATGGCACGAGCCCAAGGGGCGCGGGCGCAGATGGCGCTTGCGTTCGAGACAACCTATGGAACGCCCCCCGTGGGCGGTTTCACGAAGATGCCCTTCGCCAGCACATCGCTGGGGGCGGAGCAGTCGCTGCTGAACTCGGAGCTTCTGGGCTACGGTCGCGATCCGCTGGCGCCAATCAAGGATGCGGTGACAGCGGACGGCGATGTCGTGGTGCCGCTCGACGCCGAGGCGTTCGGGTTCTGGCTTAAGGCGGCCTTTGGCGACCCGATCACGACCGGCACCGGCCCCTGGACCCATGAGTTTCAGTCGGGGTCTTGGACTTTGCCCAGCATGTCCATTGAGACTGGCATGCCCGAAGTGCCGCGATTTGCGATGTATTCTGGATGCGTGCTCGACCAGATCAACTGGCAGATGCAGCGCTCTGGGCTGCTGACCGCAACGGCCCGGCTGGTGGCGCAGGGTGAG
This sequence comes from Yoonia sp., assembly GCF_017854565.1. Taxonomy (GTDB): domain Bacteria; phylum Pseudomonadota; class Alphaproteobacteria; order Rhodobacterales; family Rhodobacteraceae; genus Yoonia. Next base: position 11,978 of record NZ_JAFMHJ010000036.1, on the reverse strand, counting down.
ACGGTGGGCGCGACAACGAGTGCAGGAATGCCCGCTGCGCTGGAACTACAGCGCTTCGGCCATTTCAACGGGGCGATCACCCGCAACGGCACCGCGCTCGGCAATGTGGTCTCGGCCGACATCACCTACGCCAACAACCTCGACCGGATCGAGACCATCCGCTCGGACGGACGGATCGATGGGGCCGACCCCTCCATCGCCGCGCTGACCGGCTCCATCGAGGTGCGGTTCGCTGATCAGACGCTGGTGACGCAGGCGATCAACGGCGACCCCTGCGAGCTCGAGTTCGCCTACGTCCTGCCCTCTGGCGAGAGCTTCACCTTCACTGTGCACGCCGTCTATCTGCCGCGCCCACGGATCGAGATTTCCGGTCCGCAGGGCGTGCAGGCGACCTTCGACTGGCAGGCCGCGCGCGACAGTCTGGTCGGGCGGATGTGTACCGCCACCCTGATCAACGACCTCGAGGTATACTGATGCTGACGCTTGATCTGACGAACCAGCCGCGCTGGCATGATCTCGCGCCGGGCGTCCGGCTGCAGCTGCGCCCGTTGACCACGGCGCTGATGGTTGCAACGCGCAGCGATACCGCTGTGGAAGCGGTCCCCGAGGAGGCGTCTGACGAGGAACGCGCCGTCGCCTTCGCCAAGGCGCTGGCGCGGCGTGCGGTGTTCGCCTGGGAGGGCATCGGTGACGCGGACGGCAATCCAATCGACCCGAGCCCGGACGCCATCGACGCGCTTCTCGACATATGGCCGATCTTCGAGGCTTTCCAGCTGACCTATGTGTCCAAGGGCCTTCTGTTGGAACAGGAAAAAAACGTCTCCGCGCCCTTGCCGACTGGTCCTTCGGCGGGGGCGATCGTTACTGCCAAGCCTGCACGCAAACCTGCCAAGACTGCCCGGCGCGGCTGAACCTACCCACCACCTTTGAAGGCTCGCAGGTCTGGGACCTGGTCGGTCGCCTCGGCGGCCAACTGCGTGTCCTGCCCGGTGCGGTGATCGGTTGGGACATGTCGGCAGCACTGGCACTCGGTGATGCGCTTGGCGTGCCACCTGCCGCAGCAGCTGAACTGCTGCCCGTCATCGAAGCGGTGATGGTCGCCAAAATCAACGAACAGATGGATCATTCCCATGGCTGAGAAGAGGGTCAGCGTCCGCCTCGCGGCCGTGGGCGGACGGCAGCTGCGCGCCGAGCTGGAAGGTGTCGGCGAAGCCGGGGCGCGCGGGTTTGGGCGGCTCAGCCGGGAGATGGAAGCGGCCAACGCCCGGCTTGCGGCGTTCTCCCGCCGGGTCCGAATTGCCGCTGCAGCCGCAGTGGCCGCCGCTGCGGCTGCGGGCGTGGCCATGGTCCGTTCTGGACTGCAAACGGTGGATGCGCAGGCCAAGCTGGCCCAATCATTGGGCACGACGGTGGCCTCGATCCAGACGCTGGAACGTGCTGGTGAACTGGCCGGTGTCTCCATGTCCGGCATCGAACAGGCGACAAAGGATCTGACGCGCCGTCTCAGCCAGGCGGCTGCCGGGAGTGGCCCCGCCGCCGACGCGCTGGAGCGGCTTGGACTATCTGCAACCGACCTGATTGCCCTTCCGCTGGATCAGCGCGTCGGGGCGATCAACGCGGCCATCGAGGAGTTTGTGCCGGTTGCTGAGCGCGCTGCTGTCGCCGGTCAGCTTTTCGGCGAAGAAGGCTCCATCGCGATGTCGCGGATCGATACCGCGACGCTCCGCCAGGCGACCGAGGATGTTCTGGCATTTGGTGTTGTCGTTTCCGAGCAGGACGCCGACCAGATCGAGCGGACAAACGACGCGATCTCCCGACTTGGGCTTGTCTGGCGCGGGCTGTCGAACCAGCTGACGGTTGCCGCAGCCCCAGCGCTCGAAGCGGTGGCGAATGCCATGGCGTCCGTGGCCAGTCGCACCGGGCCGCTGGGGTTTGCGATCCGGGGTCTCTTCGACAACATCGGCCGTCTGACCACTTACGCCGCTACGTTCGCGGCCCTCCTGGCGGGGCGCTGGGTGGCAGGAATGGTAGCTGCGGCGATTTCCGTACGCGGCCTTGCAACCGCACTTGTCGTGATGCGTGGCGCATTGATCCGCACCGGGATCGGGGCGCTGATCGTCGGCGCAGGCGAGTTGATTTACCAATTCGGCCAGCTTGTCTCCGGCGCTGGCGGCTTCGGAAACGCAATGGCACTGCTGGGCAATCTCGTGAGCGAGGTCTGGGAGCGGATCAAGATGGGGGCTGGCAGCTTCGCAGCCTCTGCGATGGCGGCTTTTGCGGACGTGCAGGCGGCCTCCGCCACCGCGATGCAAGGCGCGCTCGAGGGGGTCGTCGGTTTTGCCAATGCGGCCGTGAACAGTTTTGAGGGGGCTTTCGAGGCGATCAAAGCGGTCTGGGGGCTTTTGCCTGCCGCTATAGGTGATCTCGCGTTTCAGGCGGCAAACAGCCTGATTGAAGGCGTCGAGGCGATGCTGAACGGCGTCGTCTCCCGGATCAATGGCTTCATTGGCGGCGTGAACGCCGGGCTCGAGGCGCTCGGCGTGGAGCGGCGGATCGGCCTTATTGCCGATCTCGATCTGGGGCAGCTCGAGAACCGTTTTGCAGGCGCTGCGACCCAAGCGGCCAACGCAGCGCAGGATGCTTTTGCAGGTGCGTTTGCGGACAACCCGCTGGCCGTTCCGGATCTCGGACTTACTGGGGCCGCCAGTGATGCCACCGCCTCAGCCGAGGCCTGGAGGCAGACTGCGGCCACTCTCGCAGACGGTGCCCTGCAGCCGCTCGAAGCGATGGAGGCTTTGCGCACGGCGATGCGTACTGCCGGAACCGAGGCAGAGACGTCCCTGGACGGGGCGACACTGTCTGCGGATCGCCTCAACGCGGCCTTGGCCGAAGACGAGGCTGGCGGACCTGCCGCCGCGCTCGATGAAACAGCGGCCGCCGCTGGCCGTGCCGGAGGGGCGCTGCAAAGCGCCGCCGATGTTGCGCGCCAGTCCTGGGACGCTGCGCGGGCAGCTGTTGAGCGCACTCAAGAAATCGCCCGAGGGTTGGCCGATGACATCACCGGGCCGATCAAGGACGCGCTGAAGTCGGGCGAACTCAGCTGGCAAACCTTCGCGAGCGCAATATCCGGGATCGCCCAAAACCTTGCCAACAGGCTGATCGATACCGCCTTCAAGCCGATCGAGGACGCACTTTTCCGGGCTCTGTCCGGATCAGGCGGCGGCGGTGGCGGTCTCTTTGGCTGGCTGACCAGCGCGCTCGGAGGTCTGTTCGGCATGGGCGGCACCTTCGCGCGGGGCGGTGCCTTTGGGCAGGCGGGCGAGATCACAGCCTTTGCCAACGGTGGCGTGGTTTCGCGCCCGACCGTGTTTCCCTTTGCGCGCGGGATCGGGCTCATGGGCGAGGCTGGTCCGGAAGCCATCCTGCCGCTGCGCCGAGGCCGCGGTGGTCGGCTCGGGGTTGAGACGATCGGCGATGGTCAGGCTACGCAATCTGCGACACGCATCGTCAACGTGCTCGATCCCTCCATTGTCGGCGATTATCTCGCAACACCTGCGGGCGAGCGGCTGATCGTCAACGTGATCCGGCGCAACCGGGGAGGCCTCGATGCCTGACCTCTGGCCTTTCCCTGTGCGCCAGCCGGTGACTGAAGTGCTTGAATGGAACACCGACACTCTGATCACCGAGGCGGCGGAACAGCGGATCGCGCTGCGGACGGTGCCGCGGTCGATCTTGAGCTTTATGCATCTTCTTGATGCGACAGACCTCGCACGTGCCGCCGAGTTTGCCCGGGCCGGATCGGTCAATACATGGACGGTCCCGCTCTGGCATCTTGCGCGCCCGGCGGCCTCGGCCGTGAATGCTGCCGACCTCACTGTGTTTGTCGACACCAGCGAGGAAGCGTTCGCAGCAACGGGACAGGCCGTCATCGCGGCCGATGGCGGTGAGGCCTATCTCGTCGAGGTCGGCGCGGTCCTGCCGGACCGGCTGGAGCTGGCCGCGCCTGCGGGCGTGAGCCTTGTACATCCGATTGTGGCCCCGTTGGGCATCGGGTCCCTGACGCAGCCCCTCGAGATCGACCGGCGCCGCCAGGGGCTGGGAACGGTCACGGCGACCTTCACGCTGCAGGATGCGACGGATATGTCGGCGAGCAGCTACCCGGCCCATCTTGGTCTGGACGTGCTGACCGATCCGGCCGTGATGCGCCAGCCGCTTGCCGAGAGCATCGCGCAATCCGTCGAATACATCGACAACGGCTTTGGTCCCATCGTGATCGAACCGGTGCTGACCCATGTCCAGCGGCGATCGACGATCACGCTGGTCGATCGAGGCTCGGCCCGCTGGACGCGCCGCCGCTGGCTGCATGGGTTGCGTGGCCGCCAACGTGCCTTCTGGCTCCCGACCTGGGGTCGGGAACTAGTCCAGCAGGCGCCGGTCTCATCCTCCGCCACTTCTGTCGTCGTAGCGGCCACCGCCGATCCCGGCGTCTGGATCGGACGGCATGTGATGTTCGATCTCGCCTCCGGCCCTGTGTTCTTCGAGATCACCAACGCCGTCTATGACGCGCTTGGAATCAGGCTGACCATCGCAGCGCCGGGCAAGAGCATTCCCGTCACAACGCCCATTCATCTGCTCACGAAGGTGCGGCTCGATACCGACCGGATCGAACTGGAACACTTCGGCAATCGCTCCGAGTTCGCGGCTAGCCTGATCGAGATACCCGGATGACCTATGATTTTGCCGAGACCTCGACCGCCGAAGGGCGGCCGTATTTCCTGTATCTGTTTGCGGAAGGCGATCATGTCTGGCGTTTCACCAGCCGGGCAGCGGCCTGGACCTCGCCTGCTGGGGCCATCGCTGATGAAGCCGAGGATCTGATCTGGGACCCTTCAGCGGTCAGCCACGGCTCCATCGTTCAGAGCAGTGATCCCCGCCGGGTCGACCTCAGCGTCACCTTTCCGCTCTCCGATCCCTTCGCGCGCCGTTATCTCGGGCCTCGCGGCCGGGCGGTCACGACGCTCACCATCTTCCGGGGGCATGAACAGGTGCCAACCGAGGTGGTCGCGCATTGGAAGGGCCGGGTCGTCTCGGCCCGGGTCGAGGGGCGGCGCATCACCCTTCGCTGTGAATCTCTGTTCACATCCATGCGTCGCGAAGGCGTGCGCGCGAAGTACCAGCGCCTTTGCCGTCATGCGCTCTATTCCCGGGGCTGCCGCCTCGACATTGAGAGTTTTTTCGTCGGGGGCACAGCGAGCGCGCATCAGGGCCTCACGATCACCGTCCCGGAGGTCGCGTTGCTGCCAAACGGCTGGTTCCGGGGCGGTGTGCTGCGCCACGCGGGCCTTCTGGGTTTCATCACCGGGCATGCGGGAGATGCACTGACGCTTTCCGGCCGCATGCCCGATCTGGAGGCGGCCATTGATGATCCCGAAGCCCTGGCGTTCGTCGAGATCGCCCCCGGCTGTGATCTACGGCGCGACACCTGCAAGGCCAAGTTCGGCAATCTCCTGAACTTCGGCGGCTTTCCCGACATTCCCGGCCGCAACCCGTTTGGCGGCACCAGCATCGTCTGACCCAAATCTGAGAACCCATCATGGTCTGGAACTTCGTCGTCCAGATCGTCGCCAGCCTCGTGCTGACGGCGATCTCCTATGCGCTGTCGCCCAAGCCGAAGGTCGAGGCCCCGAAGGCGGCAGGGCTTGATGATTTTGACCTGCCGACGGCCGAGGAAGGCCGTCCGATCCCTGTGGTCTTCGGCACCATGTTGCTGCGTGGCCCGAATGTCGTCTGGGCCGGGGATCTCAAGGTCGATCCGATCCGCAAGAAAGGCGGCAAGAAATGAGCGAGGATCTGATTGTCACCGTGCAGGACCTGCGCGCCTCCCGTCTCTGCTTTCAGGGTGCGCGGCCGTGGTTCCGCCGCCATGGCCTCGACTGGCAGGCCTTCCTCACAGACGGCCTGCCTGCCGAAGTGCTGGCTGCCACCGACGACGCGCTGGCATTCCGTGTGATCGCGGAGGCAGAGAAGCGCGCCGCGCGCACCGCGAGCGAGACCTGAGCCATGGGTGGCCGTTCAAAGTCGCAAACCGTCGGCTACCGCTATTCGCTTGGGGCGCATCTGGCGCTCTGTCACGGACCTGTGGACGCGATCCGCGAGATCCGTGTCGATGACCGCACCGCCTGGTCGATTGGAACGGGTCAGAGCACATCGCAAGGAACTGGTGTTGGCGCGTTGGCAAGCTACGGCACCGTCACTGGCATGTCCGCCACCGCCGCAGCAGAGGGCGACAGCGTGGCCGAGGTCCGGTTTTCGGGTACGCTCAGCGGCATTCGGCTTGGCCAGAGCTATGACCTGCAGCTCCTGACGGACAACACAACTCGCACTGTGACCGTGCAGGCCGTGAGCTATGCTGTGGGCACTGGCATTACCACCTGGCTCGTCGAGCCCGCCGCCACGGCCTTCGCGGCTCAATCGGTGGCGGCGTCGGATGCGGTCAGTGTGCCCAGCCTGAACGGCGGCGCTGCGGGCGGGCGCATTCGGATCAACAAGCCCGATCTCTTTGGCGGCGAAAAACGCGAAGGCGGCATCGTTGGCGACATCGACGTGCTGATGGGCGCGCCGAGTCAGGCACAGAACGACTATCTCGCCGCCAATGCCGGAGCCGACGTGCCGGGCTATCGCGGGATCTGTTCTCTTGTGATGCGGCAGGTGTTCCTCGGCCTCAACCCCTATCTCAAGCCATGGTCGGTCCGCTTGACCCGGATTCTACAGGCGGAGGATGGCAATCCGCAATGGTATCCTGAAAAGGCACAGATCGTGCCCGAAGTGCGGATCGGGGATGCCGCGATCTACATCGCCATGGATGCCTCGGGCTCGATGTCGGGCTCGCGCATGGCGGCGCAAATCGCTGCTGTCTCGCGTCTGGTCGAAGAGATCGGCGAGAATGCCCTGGAGCCCAACGACGTCCAGATCGTCACCTGGAACTCCACCGTTTCCGGCACGATTCTGCGGCGGGACGCTGATGCCACCGCATATGGCGAGCTCAAGGACTGGGTCGATGCGCTTTCAAGCTCCGTCAGCGGCGGCACGGATTTCGGGATCGCGGTCAGCCAGGCGGGGGCGTTTTTCAACGGATCGGGCGGTAAACGTCGGATCCTGATCTTCGTCACCGACGGCGAACCGAGCCCGGCCTCGACCCTGCAGACGGCCATTGCAACGCTCGCAGGCATCTCGGAGGTCGATGTCTTCGCCTTCAACATCGCGCTGTCGGACACCAGCGCCACCGCCCAGATCGACAACACGCCTGTCGATGGCGTGCCCGTCGTGCCGCCTGGTGATCCTGATGCGCTAGTGGCGTCGCTTCGGGCGGCCTTCGGGCAAGGCCCTGACATGAACCCGGCCCATATCATCCGGGAAAGTCTGACCAACGGAGACTGGGGCCTCGGGCACACGTTCTCTGACATCGGCCCCAGTTTCGCCAACGCCGCGGACGCGCTCTTCTCCGAGGGCTTCGGGTTGTCGCTGCTTTGGCAGCGGGAATCGACGATCGAGGACTTCATTGCCGACGTGCTGAAGCACATCGACGCCTATCTCTATGTGGATCGTCGCTCTGGCCGCTGGGAGTTGCGCCTGATCCGCGCGGACTACGATGCCGAAACGCTGCCGGTCTTCGACGAGACCAATGTCGTCGACTGGGGCGAGCTTGGCCGTCGCGAGGCCGCTGATCTCGTCAACAGCGTCACGGCGAAGTTCTCTGACGCACGCACCGACCAGACCGGATCGGTCAGCGTGACGGACACGGCTCTTGTCCAAGACCTCGGTCAGGTCGTCAGCGCCACGGTCGATTATCCAGGCGTGCGCTTCGAGTCCCTTGCGGTGCGGGTCGCGGAACGCGATCTGCGTGCGCTGTCGGCACCGATCCTGTCGGGCGAGATCACCGTTTCCCGTGTCGGTGCCAATCTCGATCCGGGCGACGTGATCGCGTTGTCAAACCCAAGGCGAGGGCTCGAGGGCGTTGTGGTCCGGATCGTCGAGATCGACCATGGGGACGGGCGCGCCAATGGCGTGCGCCTCAGGATCGCCGAGGACGTTTTTGCGCTTGGCGAGACCGCCCTTGTCGGTGGCGAAAGCGGCGATCCCGGCAGCCTGATCCTGCCGCCCAAGCCACTGACGCGCCTTTGGGTGGCGGAAGCGCCATACTGGTTGCTGGTCCAGGAGTTGGGGCATGCGCAGGCCGACGCACTCCTTGATGAGGATCCGGGTGTGGGCGCGATCATCGCGGCCGGGGAACGTCCCTCGGCCGATGCGCTCTCGGCGCAGGTCTGGAGCGACAGCGGCGCAGGGTACACGCTGGAAGAGGCGGTTGAGTTCGTGCCGACCGCTCTGCTTGTGTCGGACATCAGTGACGATCCAGACGAGCGCGTCCTCGATGTGGCCAGCTGGACCGGGCTCGGGAATGTGGCTATCGGCACGCTGGCCGTAATCGGCGATGAGCTGGTCCGGATCGACGGGGTGAGTGCGACAGCGCTGACCGTCGGGCGCGGGTGTCTCGATACGGTGCCGCAAGCCCATACCGCAGGCACGCCAGTCATCTGCTGGCAGCAGCTGGCGAATGCGTCGGAGGCGGGGTTTGTAGCCGGAGAGACGGTCACGATCAAGATGCTGCCCGAGACCGGCTTCGGGACGCTGCCGCTGGCACAGGCACCCGAAGATGCCGTGACGCTGGCCAGCCGTGCCATCCGTCCGCTGCCACCCGGGGATCTGCGTGGCAACGGTGTCTCGGTCGTAAACCCGAACGTGCTGAACCTCGGGCCGGTCCTTCTGACCTGGTCCCATCGCGACAGGCTTACCCAGACCAGTAGCGTGTTCGATGCCTATGACGCAGGCGATATCGGGCCGGAACCCGGCGTTACCTACGCCGTCGAGATCCGCTGGGTCGATCCCGATACCGACGCAACCATCGAGCCACCAGCCGCAGTGATCGACGTGGGCGCCGCCAATAGCGTCACGCTGACCAAGGAGGACGTGCCGATCCTTGACGCTCCCACCGGCACCAAGCATTTCGAAGTCCAGGTGCAGGCGCGCCGCACGGCTGGAACGATCACCTACGAGGCCTGGCAGGCGCGCTCGATCCGGCTGTTCATGCCGGACGGTATCAAGGTCGCCGAGGCCTCCGTCTGGACCGAGATCGGGGCCGACGCGCGTCTGACGGTCGCCGACACAGTGATCTTCCTTGATCGCGGCGGGGCGGTACAGCTGACCATCGCAGAGGCGGTCCTCTGGATCGGCTTTGGTAGTGACGCGCGCCTCACCATCCCGGACATCGATATCTTCAACGAATGGGGCGGTCAGTCCCGCCTCACGGCCGCCGAGGCCGCTCTCTACATCGAGGTACTTCCATGAGCCACATTCTCCATCTTGGACACCAGGTCACCGACCTTGCGGGCATCGAGGGCCGCATCAGCGCCGACGCTGCCGGTTTTGATGCTGATCTCGACGTCAACTGCATCAAGATCACGACCACCGAAACCGCCTCTGTCCCGTTCTCGGCATCCTGGGGTCCGCCGACGGGGGATGTCTGGCTCGGGTTCCGCTACCGGGCTCCCGCGAACACCGCGAGTTTCATCGGCACGGATGGCAGCTTCCTCGAGTTCTATGACGATAGCAGCAGCCTCATCGCCAGTGTCCGCACCGAACGCGACGACGAGAAGTACCATGCAATGGCCTATGGGGACACGACGCAGGAGGGCGCGTCCTCCTTCAGCGCGGCCGATGGTCAGCCGTATTGGGTCGATGTCCGAATCTCGGTTGGTGCCGACATCACCATCGATTTTTACGTCGACGGCGTGCTTCAGAGCAGCGCCACCGCGCCGAACGCCGGCGGCAAGGGCAAGCCGGTGAAGTGCATCTGGAAGAACTTCGGGCTCCACGACTATTACACAAACACGACCTGCTACTACGCGCATATCGCGGTGCTCGACGGCGTCTCGAGCATCGGGCGGCGGTTTGCGCGGCGAACGCCTGATCTGGTCGCGACCTATGACGCGTTTTCGGGCGGGGTCGATGCGGTGAAGGACGGCGACATTGCCACGCGCGCGGCGAGCGACATTGCCGGTCAGCGCATGTCGTTTTCGCTGGCGGGGCCAACGGGGCCTGCCGGGGCCTCGGCCATCGCGGGCGTGCATGTGAAGCAGCTCGCTCAGCTCGCTCAGCTCGGGACAGCAGGACCAACCGGTATTGCGGGGTTCCTGCGGATCGGCGGGGTCGACTATGATGCGTCGCCCGATACGCCGTCGCCCGATTTGGCCAGTCCGGTCTATTCGACCTGGGACGTGAACCCGGCCGACAGCACGCCATGGACCACGGCTGCGTTGCCGACGGAAGCCGGGATTGTCTCGTCATGACGCCACCTCGCGCCAATCAGGGCGACATGCGCATGTCCGAGATCGAATTCCAGGCGATGCTGACGCGTGCTGCTGAAGCGGGTGCCAAACGGGCGCTGGCCGACGCCGGGATCGATGGCAAGGACGCCGCCCTCGATATTCGTGATCTCCGCTCACTGCTCGACTGCATCCGTTTCGTGCGGCGAACGGCCGTTCAGACAGCTGTTCATCTGATCACCACTGGCGTGATGCTGGCGCTCCTCGCCGGGATCGCCCTGAAGTTGAAGATCTTCGGTGGCGGTCCGTAATTGCGCGCCGAAACAACACTCTCACCCACCCGAACCCGCCCATGTGGCGGGTTTTTCGTTTCTGGAGGACACCATGACCACGACCTTCTACGAGCATTGGCAAGACGTGCCGGACGACACCTGGCATTGGCCGGATTTCTCACCCGCCGAAATTGCCTGCCGGGGCACTGGCAAGCTGCTGATCAACGAACCCGCGCTGGACAAGCTGCAGGCGCTGCGCGACCGGCTGGGCAAGCCGCTGATCGTGCGGTCCGCATATCGTAGCCCGGAGCACAATAGCGCCGTCGGCGGCGCGACGCGGTCCAAGCACATGGATGGAACGGCGTTCGACATCGCCATGTCAAACCATGATCCCGTCGCCTTCGAAGCGGCTGCGCGTGCTGTCGGCTTCCTTGGGTTCGGCTTCTATCCGCGCTCGGGTTTCATGCATGTCGACCTTGGGCCCGCCCGCCAGTGGGGCGAGCGCTTCCCGGTCCGCGCGACAGCTTTTGCCGCGGAAACCCAGCCAGCGCGCGAAGTTCTGGCTCAGAGCCGCACCATGAAGGGCGGTGGGGCCGCAGGTGTCGCGACACTGGGCGCGGCGGGTGTCGAGGTCGCGCAGAATGTCTTGGCTGACACGCAGGCCGCTGTTCTCCCACTGGTGCCACATCTCGACACACTCCGCTGGGTATTCATCGCCTTGGCACTCGCGGGCATTGCGGTCACGATCTATGCGCGCCTCGATGATTGGAAGCAGGGGCAGCGATGATCGCAACCTTGCTCAACGGGTTCGCCGCCACCCCATGGGCGAGGGCCGCGCTGCGCTATGGGACCATCGCCCTCGCCATCGTCCTGTTCCTGCTATCGATCCGCCGTGCCGGGGAGCGCATCGGCCGGATTGCTGAACGTCTCGAATCCACGGAGAAGGCCAATGAAATCCAACGACGGATGCTGGAGGCGGCGGCTCGCCGTCCTCGTGATCGTGATGAGCTGGTTGACCGGCTGCGCGACGGCGGGTTTTGAAACGAACGGCGTGACAGCATGTCCGCCGGTCGTGGAATACAGTCGGGGGTTTCAGGGAGCTATGCTTGAATTTGGGTGACGCGCATCATCAGGCGGCGCGGTTTTCGGTATCGTTTGTGTGTTCGATACCGTCTGTGAACTTGATTCCTTCGATAACCTTTGGCAACTGATTTCTGCCCTTGAGGCGCAGCCATTTCTTTGATGCGGCCTGAATGAGGGTGAAGACCATCAGTTTTGCGGTCTTTTGTGACAGCGCCCCTTTGGTCCTCACCGTTCGGTGCCGAAC
>NZ_JAFMHJ010000035.1 GCF_017854565.1 Yoonia sp. | reverse complement strand
CTGAAATCACAGACGCCGCATGAAATCGGCGGACAACTTGTTTGACAAACACCGCGGGTAGCACATGGATCAGAAAGCGACGAATGAACTCGGGCGTGGCCAGCCGCATCACCTTTTGGCCCCTCTTATGGTTTGCAAACAAACCACTGCCGGGCAGCGGTTGCCAGATTTGATGCGGTAATCCTTCCATCGGAAGCCCGCGGTCTGGGCATCGGCGCTAACCAGGCGGGCGTTCGAGATCACCGAAGAAGACCAGTTGCCCAGTCCGGTGCAAATCCATCAGCCCTTCCAAGAACAGGCGTCGAAACAGCCGCGACAGCACGCGCACATGCAAAAAGAACCCCGGGCGGCAGGCGACCCATTTGGTGCCGTCCGGCGACAGGCCACCGCCGGGGACGATCATGTGGATGTGGGGATGGTGGGTCAGCGCCGAGCCCCAAGTATGCAATACACTGGTCAGGTCCACCTTCGCGCCCATGCGCTTGGGGTCGGCGGCGATGGTCATCACCGTCTCCGCCGAGGCTTTGAACAGCAGCCCATAGGCCGCCCGCTTGTTCCAATAGGCGATCTGCGCGATCTCGGCTGGTATCGTGAAGACGACGTGGAAATACTGCCACCGGCAGCAGGTCCTCGGCGCGCGCCTCCATCCAGTCGCGCGCCGCTGGTCCCTGGCATTTGGGGCAGTGCCGGTTCTTGCAGGAATTGTAGGCGATGTGATGGTGCCCGCATTTGGTGCAACCGGCCACATGCCCGCCGAGCGCCTCGGTTTGGCAGGCTTCAATCGCCCCTCTCGTGACATTGCTGCGCAATGCACTGCCGGACAGTGGACATCACCTTCAACTGGGACAGGCTGACATGGCCCGGCATTAGCCTGCCGCCACGCAGGACCATGGGCGCGGAAGATATCAGCGATCTCCAGCTTCGGCCGGGGCAACGGCCCTTGGCGCTATTCCAACCCTCGTCGCTGGGTCTCGTCTTGCAACAGCTTCATCTGCTCGAAAGGGCTGACAGTGCTGCGGATGGTCTTTGTTGCAACATGGGCATACCGGGCAGTGGTCGTCAGCTTGGAGTGGCCAAGCAACACCTGGATCACGCGCACGTCGGTGTTCGCCTCCAGCAGATGGGTGGCGAAGCTGTGGCGCAACGTGTGCAGCGTGGCGGGCTTCTGGATACCTGCCATGTGCTTGGCCAAGGTGAATGCACGGTTCAGTTGTCGGGGCGATAGCGGGCTGATCTTTGGCTTGCCGGGGAACAACCAGCCCTCCGGCCGCGCCTCGCGCCACCAGGCACGCAACAGATCCAGCAGGCTTGGCGACAGCATAGCCTTGCGATCCCGCCCGCCCCTGCCATCATCGACATGGATCAGCATCCGATCGCTGTCGATATCCTTGACCTTGAGGTTGCAAACTTCGGATGCACGCAGCACCGCACCGTAACTGATGCCAAGAGCTGCGCGATATTTGAGCCCGGGACCGGGCACGGCGGCCGTCAAGTCAGCCACCTCCTCGACACTCAGGACAATCGGCAATTTGCGGGGCTTGCGATGAAACTGCATGAAGCGCTTCATCTCATCGCGTCCACAGGTGATGCCAAAAAGGAACCGCAACGAGATGATGCGCACGTTAAAGGTGCTGGCCGACACGCCGTCCTGCGTCATCCTGAGCTGATAGGCGCGCAGGTCTTCAGGGGTGGCCGTGTCAGGTGGCCGCCCAAGGAATGACGCGAAATGCTTCACATTCCGGATGTGCGCTTTTTGCGTCTTCTCGCGCAGCCCGCGAATATCCATGTCTTCGATCATCCGCTGACGCAGCGGGGTGGTCTTCTCCTCCTTCATGGGAACCTCCTGTCTGACGGTGGGAAAGACCCCAATCGTCAGCCCAAAAAGGCCCACCACAAAGAAAAACCATGAAATATGTTCCGACGTCGCGGTCAGGCGCCAATGTCGCGGAGCGGCTTAGTCCATTCCGGTGCAGGCAGCCAATAGGGCAAACGCAGCAATGATGATCAGGCGCATGGGGCATATCCTTGTTTGACGGATGACGTAGGTCGCGCACGGTTGCGGGCAAGCGGGCTGCAAAACGACTTGGCGATGACCGCTGTACCGGGTAATGCTGGCGCATGTTGGATGAAACCGAAATACACCCGCTTTTCTACGGCGCCCCGTCCACGACGGAGTTCAAGAAAATGCGCAAACGCATCGTGCGTCAGGTGCGTCAAGCGATTGAACAATACGGCATGATCGCACGCGACGCCAAGTGGCTGGTGTGCCTGTCGGGTGGCAAAGACAGCTATACGCTGCTGGCGGTCCTTTATGAATTGAAATGGCGCGGCCTGCTCCCGGTCGAACTGATCGCGTGCAACCTCGATCAGGGACAGCCGAACTTTCCGGCGACCGTCCTGCCTGAATTTTTGGCAAAAATGGGTGTGCCGCATCGGATCGAATATCAGGACACCTATTCCATCGTGATGGACAAGATCCCGCAGGGGCGGACGTTCTGCGCGCTGTGTTCGCGTCTGCGGCGCGGCAACCTGTACCGTATCGCGCGCGAGGAAGGCTGTTCGGCGGTCGTTTTGGGCCATCACCGCGACGACATTCTGGAAACCTTCTTCATGAACCTGTTCCACGGCGGACGTCTGGCCACGATGCCCGCCAAACTGGTGAACGAGGAGGGGGATTTGTTCCTCTATCGCCCGCTGGCCCATGTGGCGGAGGTGGATTGCGAAAAATTCGCTACGGCGATGAATTATCCGATTATTCCCTGCGATCTGTGCGGCAGCCAGGACGGGCTGCAGCGCCAGCAAGTCAAACAGATCCTTGACGGATGGGAACGCAACAGTCCGGGGCGGCGGCAGGTGATGTTCCGGGCCTTGATGAACGCCCGCCCGTCGCATTTGCTGGACCATAAGCTATTTGATTTCGCGGGCTTGGCGCTTGGCAAAGCCGCGCCGCCGGACGTCTGACAAGGCGTGTCGCGGCAATTATCGGGTGGGGTGGGTCAAGACCCACCTTACGTCTTGCCTCTGTCGCGTGTTGACCAAAACGGCCTTTGGCTGCCACCATGTCGCCGTGACAGGGCGTCGATCATTGCGCAAATGTGGCGAGTCTATGGAATTACACAGGGTGCCCCGCCTCGACCGTTCGGGTATCCATATGAAAACAAAGGCGAAAAAGATTGTTTCTAAAAAGTCTACAATTATTGCCTGTTTGTATGGTTCATCCAAATTCTGCCAGTATTCTATGGTCAGCTTATGTCAGAAAAATGTCGGCGGGATCAGTGCCCGACCGCGCAACTTTGTACCAGCGGAGTGTTTAAGGGTTATGTCGAATAAGATTTTCACAGTTCTGCTTTGCGCGGTGGTGCCAGTCGCGCTGCTCGCGGAGCCCGTGGAACTGCGGTCGTCTGATGGGTTCATCAGTGTCGAGGGCGAGATTGTCGGCTTCAACGGCGTGATGTTGTCGGTCGAAACCTCGGTCGGGCGCGTCAGCGTCCCCGCCGAGGAGGTGGCGTGCTATGGCGCGGCCTGCGTCGACATGATGGCAAACAATGATTTCGGTCTGACCGAGCGGAACCTGCAGGGCGTGTTCGGCGGTGACAGCGATGTCGCGCTACCAGAGTTGCGCGATGACTTGACCATCGGTTTCAGCGACCCGGCGCAGCGTCTGCTTTTCGACACATTGACCGCTACTTTTGCCGTCGCCGCCGAAACGTCCTCACGTATCGACCTGACGACACCGGGCGTCCTGACCCTGGAAAACGAAGCCGGCAATGAGGTGGCGGCGCTCACTTTGCTCGATGCGGACGCGGCTGCCGATCTGACCGTTGCGACGACATCGCTGAACGGGTCACTGGCCGCGACATACGCAGCCCCGCTTGACTGGGCGATCACCCCGCAACCCAGCCACCAGATGGTTGGTCTCAATGCCTTTGTCGTGGTCGTGAACCCCAAGGTGCAGATCGCGGCGATATCCATCGAACAACTGGCTGCGATCTACGCGGGCGAGATCACAAACTGGTCGGTACTGGGTGGTCCGGATATGGCCATCGTGCCGCTGCAACTGCCGCTGAATTCGCCTTTGCGCAACGAGCTGATCAGCCTTGTGATGGCCCCCGCAGGCAAAACCATCGCCAGCACTGTCCTGACCATGGCCCAGGAGGCCAGCATCGCCACCTCTGTCAATCAGTTCCCCGGCAGCATCAGCGTGGTGAGCGTCGGCAATGCCGCAGACAATGTCACTGTGCCGGTCTCGGGCTTTTGCAGTCTCGCGGTCGAAGCCGACGATTTTAACATCTTGTCGGGTGACTATCCGCTTATCCGGCCTGCCATGGTCAGCTATGTGCAACCGGTCACGGCGTCACTTGTCCCGGAATTGTTCGACTTTGCCACAGCGAAGGTGGCGCAGGACGTTCTGGCGCGCGAAGGCTATATCAACCAAACCGCGATCGTGCAGGACGTTGGGCGAAAAAATGTGCGCCTTGGTCAACTGCTAAACGCGACACTGCAACCCGCGCAAAAAACGGCGGCTGCCGCGATGTTCCAGTCGCTCTTCGAGGCAGAGCGCCTGTCGCCGACCCTGCAGGGCGGCATCACAAGCGGCCCCGAAGGCGCGTGGAACCGGGCCATGTTCCATAGTCTTGCGCACACCTTGAAAACACCGCCCTATCAGGGGCGCGAAGTATTGTTCGTCGGTTTCGCAAACAGCGCGAACGGCGATCAGGCCGCGATTGATACCTCCGCACAGGTCGCCGCGACCATGCGCTCTGCTTTTACGCAATTTGCGCCCGATGTCGTTCTCAACAATCGGCTGAAGCTGTCGTCGATGGGCTTTGGCAGCGTCGCACCTGTGACCTGCTACAGCGGTCAGGTCAGCAGCAGCACCTACAGCCGTGTTGAAATCTGGCTGCGCTAGGCACGCTGCAAACATGCGACGCTGCGGCCATCACCCATGGCTGCGGCGTTGCCATCCTCCTTGCCGGTGCGCCCGCTTTGGGCCATGACTGTCCGACACCCTCGCAGTTAGCAAAAGTCACTCGGTCATATGAACAACATGCAAGCCCTCGGGCTGGACATTGGCGGCACCAAGATCGAAGCCCAGATATTCCATGCGGGTTGGGGCATCCATGCGACCCGGCGCATTGAGACGCCCCGCGACTACACCGCACTGCTTGTTGCAATTGCGGACCTCGTTGCATGGGCGGACAGCACGGCAGGCCGGGCGCTGCCCGTTGGCATCGGCGCGGCGGGCCTCATCAATCCGGCTGACGGCACAGCACTGACTGCCAACCTTGCCGCGACCGGCAGACCGCTGCCTGCCGACATCATGACGGCGGTTGGCCGCCCCGTGACCTATCTGAACGACTGCCGCGCGCTGACCCTGTCAGAGGCGGTGTTCGGCGCAGGTCGCCCGCATCGCAGTGTTATGGCGCTGATCCTTGGCACCGGGGTCGGCGGCGGTATCGCGATCGACGGGCACCTGCTGAACGGGCCAACGCAGACGGGGGGCGAATTTGGCCATATCGCGGCCAGTGCCCAACTGGTGATCCGGCATAACCTGCCTGTCGTTGCCTGCGGTTGCGGGCGTGTTGGCTGCATCGAAACGCTGATCTCGGGGCCGGGGCTGACGCGGATTGGCAATGTGACCACGGGCCGCGCGCTTGGCCCGCCCGCGCTGATCGCTGCGCGCAGCAAGGATGCCGGGGCGCAGGCCGCATGGGACATCTGGTGCGCCCTCACGGCTGATCTGATCCGCACCCTGATCCTGACGGTCGATCCGGGTTGCATCATCCTTGGCGGCGGCCTGTCGAACGTCGCCGATGTTGTGCCCGACCTACAGGCCGCCGTCGCCAAGGCGCAGTTTGCAGGCTTTGCCGTGCCGCCCATCGTGCTGGCCAGCGGTGGTGATACCAGCGGCGCACGCGGCGCCGCCTATGCCGCGACAAAGGGTGTCACATGACCGATCACTGGCTGTGCCCTGATCAGCTTTTTGATGGCACTGCGCTGCGCCGCGGCATGGCGCTGCGGGTGACGAAGGGCAAAGTGACTGATGTGCAGCCCACCATGGCCTTGGGCGATCAGGCACGCCCCCGCTCGATCAGGGGCCTTGTCACGCCCGGTTTTGTCGATTTGCAGGTCAACGGCGGCGGTGGCGTGCTGTTCAACCACACGCCCACGCGGGCCGGGATCGCGGCCATTGCCGCCGCGCACCGCCGTTTCGGCACCGTGGCGATCATGCCCACCGTGATCACCGACACGCCCACCGTTCTGGCGCAGGCCGCGATGGCCGCGATTGCCGCCCATGCCGACACAGGCGTTGCGGGCCTGCACATCGAAGGTCCCCATATCGCCACAGCCCGGCGCGGCACCCATCACGCGGGTTTCATCCGCACGCTGGACGCCACCACGATCAATCTGGTGACGGACCTGCGCCGCCGGGGCATCGCGGTGATGATCACCCTCGCACCCGAGGCCGCCAGCCTTGGCCAAATCACCGCACTAGCCACCACGGGCGCCATCGTTTCGCTTGGCCATACCGACGCCACGGCACAGGCCGCGCAGGCCGCTTTTGGGGCGGGCGCGCGTGCTGTCACCCACCTGTTCAACGCCATGTCGCAAATGCAGGGACGCGCGCCCGGTGTTGTCGGCGCCGCGATCAACAGCGAAACCTACGCGGGGCTCATCTGCGATGGCATCCATGTCGCAGATGAAATGCTCGGCCTTGCCATGCGCGCCCGCCCGGTGCCTGACCGGATGTTTCTGGTGTCCGATGCGATGCCGACCGTCGGCGGGCCAGACCATTTCACATTGTATGACGCCGAAATCCGGGTCGCCAACGGACGTCTGATCAACAGCCAAGGCGATCTTGCCGGCGCCCATGTGACACAGGCGCAAGGGGTCGCGCGCCTGGTCCAACGCATCGGCATTCCCTTGGAAACAGCCCTGCGCATGGCGATCACCGTTCCCGCCACCCTGATCGGTGCGGCGCATCTGCACAGCCTGATCGGGCGGGCGGCAAGCGATGTCATGCTTCTTGACCAATCGCTGCACCTTGTGGGCACCCTGTCGGATCATTCCGGCACTGCTATTGATAATCACCGGGCATGATATCGCCTAACATCGCATCACATGCTGTTGTGTGACCTGTCAGACAGGTGCAAACAGGCGCCGGAACACATAGGTAAACCTTATGATAAAACGAATGCTCTCTCTCGCCATCGCGGCGTTCCTTGCGCTTTTTGCGGGCGCTGCATCGGCGCAGGAACTGTCGCTTGCGCAAATTTCGCAGTATCTGAACCAGATGCAAACCGCACAGGGCGGTTTCACCCAGATCAACCCCGATGGCACAATCGCGACCGGTCAGGTCTTTATCAAACGCCCCGGCCGCATCCGCTTTGAATATGCGCCGCCAGAACGGTCGATGGTGATCGCGGGCGGTGGCCAGTTGGCAATCTTTGATCCGCGCTCGAACACGGGCCCGGATCGCTATCCGCTGAACCAGACCCCGCTGAACATCATCCTGCAACGCGATGTGGATTTTGAACGCGCGCGCATGGTCACCGGGCGCACGTCTGATGGCACAACCACCACCGTCACGGCCCAAGACCCCGATCACCCCGAATACGGCAATATCCAGCTGGTATTCACCGCCAACCCGATCGAGCTGCGGCAGTGGATCGTGACCGACGATCTGGGGACCGCAACCACGATCATCCTCAATGATCTGGTCGAGGGCGGCACCTTGGGCGACATCTTGTTCAATATTCAGGCCGCAACCCGCCAGTGGAACAAATAACCGGTCCGCGCCCGGCGAACAAAAGGCGGTCCCACGGGGCCGCCTTTTTCATGCCAATCCATCGCGATCAACGGCTAGCGTTTGCCGCAGCTCCGCAACTGCGTGTCATAGAGAATGGCGCGGCCTTCGACCTCTCCGGCGATCCGCACAAGCCAGCTTTTTGACCGCCACGTCCCGCGCATATATCCGGTGCGACCATCGTGATAGGCCAGATATTGGTTGCGCGTGTCATAGATCGGCACACCGGTCGCTGCGGTCGTCTGGACCATGTACCAGCCCATGAAATCAGTGGCGTGGTTGATATCATCGCGGCGCGCACGGCTGCCGCCTGCGGACTGCTGATATTCTTTCCACGTCCCATCCAATGCCTGCGAATAGCCAAATGCCGACGATTGGCGCCCAACCGGAATCACCCCCAGCGCATATTGATGGGGCGTGCGATTATTGCCGATGAATTTGCTTTCCTGATATATGATCGCCATCAGGGATGGCACCGGAACGCCATACTTGCGCTCGACCGCGCGGAAGGCCCTCAGGTACTCGGGCCGCTCTGACACGATGCTGCATGCGTCATCAAGCTGGCGCGGCGCCGAAAAATCACCCGGCCCCCCGCAACTGCCCAACACCAACACTACAATCATCGCGCGAAGGAAACTGCTCATTTGCCTCTCGCTTTATATTCGTTTTTTTCACCCTAGCGCGAAAAGGCGGTTCTGGGAATCCCAAACTGGTCCTGATCAGATCACAAATGCCAGGATCAGCGGCAAAGCCACAACCGACAACAGCGTCGAGGCCACGACCAACCCCGCCACCGGCTGCGCATCGGCACCGTATTTCACCGCCAAAAGATACGACGTGACCGCCACCGGCGTCGCCACCTGCACAATCAGCACCGCCGCCGCGACAGGCTCCAGCCCGAACCACGTCGCCGCAGACCAGCCCGCAGCGACACAGATGGCGACTTTGATCAGCGCCAGAACCACCGCCTGACCCATCGCGCGTGTCTCAAGCCGGGCGACAGCCACCCCAAGCGTGATCAGCATCATCGGAATCGCCATCTGCCCGATCAGCTCCAGCGCGTTGGTCAGGAAACTTGGCGTCTCCCAGCCTTGCCACAAAAACAGCGCGCCCAGCAGCGTGGCCGCCACCAGCGGTTCCTGAATCACCCGTTTCAGCGACCCGCCACCCGACACGATCCAGATCCCAATCGTGAACGAAAGGATCGCCATGACGGCAAAAACCACCACCGCATAGCCTAACCCGACCTCGCCAAATGCGAACATGGCCAGCGGCAGACCAAGGTTGCCGGTATTGCCAAAGGCCAGCGGCGCCAGATAGGTCGGCACATCCAGCCGCATCACCTTTACCAGTGCGAAACTTGCTATCATAACAATGCCGTAAGCCACCAAAGATGCTAGCGACAGCGCCGCCAATGCCTCTGGGTCGACATCTGTTTTCATCAAGGCCACAAAGATCAGACAGGGCACCGACAGGGTCATCGCAAGGCGGGTGACAAACTCAACGCGGTACTCAAAACCCAGCTTGACCCACGCGAAACCCACCGCCGCCAACAGGAAAACCGGCGCTGTGATGTTCATGACTGTCAGTGCGATGTTCACAGACTGTTTCCTTTATTTCTGAGCACAGGGCGTGGACTTTGCACCCCAATCGCGCGTATGTTTGCCTGGGGAATTGTGAATATGTTTAAGACACGCGCAAAATATCATCTGGGCCAAGTGGTCCGTCATAGAAAGCATCCGTTTCGGGGTGTGGTCTTTGACGTGGATGCAATGTTCTCAAATACCGACGCGTGGTACAATGCAATCCCCGAAGATAGCCGGCCCAAAAAGGACCAGCCGTTTTATCATCTTCTGGCGGAAAACGACCAAAGCTTTTACGTGGCCTATGTGTCCGAACAGAACCTTGTCGCCGACTACTCCGGCGAACCTGTGGACCATCCCGATCTCGACGATATCTTTGGTCCGTTCGAAGATGGCCACTATCCGCTTCAGGTACAGATGAACTAGACCGCCCGGGACCATCGGGCGCAGCGGGATACCCCAACCGCGCCGATATCCCCTAGGCGTCGAAGGCGACAACCTCTTGGCGCAGTGCCCCAAGGTGTTCGATCTGCGCGGTCACCACATCCCCCGGTTTCAGGAAATGGGGCGGTTTCATCCCCAAACCCACACCTGGCGGCGTGCCCGTGATGATCAGATCGCCGGGATGCAGCGTTACGAAACGGCTGACAAACGACACCACCTGCGCGACGGGAAAAATCATCGTCGCGGTGTTCCCGGTCTGCATCCTTGTGTCATTCACATCCAGCGACATCGCAAGGTTCTGCACGTCAGGCACGGCGTCCCGTGTCACCAGATACGGACCGATGGGGGCAAAGCTGTCACAGGATTTACCCTTGACCCACTGCCCGCCAAAGTTCATCTGAAAGTCCCGCTCTGACACGTCGTTGGCCACGCAATAGCCCGCAATATGATCCAGCGCATCCGCCTCATCCACATGCTGGGCCGTGCTGCCGATGACAATGCCCAGTTCGACTTCCCAGTCGGTCTTGGTCGATCCTTTGGGAATGATGATCGGATCATTGGCCCCCGTCACCGCACAGGCCTTCATGAACAGGACCGGGTGCTCGGGCACCGCCATGTTCATCTCGGTCGCGTGGTCGTAGTAATTCAACCCGATGCAGAACAACCGCCGCACGTCGTTCAGAAACGGCGCATATGCGCCTTCAATCGCAGGCAGGGTGGCCAGATCGACGGCGGCCAGCGCGGCCAGCCCCTCTGGCGTGATCTGTGCGACTCCGATGTCGGCCACATGGCCCGACAGATCGCGTCGCACACCGTCAGCATCGACCGCCGCGGGCCTGACCCCGGTCTCTGTGCGAATACGACATAATTTCATAATGATCCCCTCGATGATGTCTCCCATTGATAGGGCGTACAATCGCCGCATGCCAGAGGGCTGGTCAAAGCCGCACACCATGTTACATCCTTGGCCCTTACCATAAGGAAAAATACTATGCTCGTCGTCGTTTCGCCTGCCAAATCCCTTGATATGGCCCCCGTCGCCATCACGGCCACCGCGCCTGCCTTTCAGGATGATGCGATCCGGCTGGCCAAGACAGCGCGGAACCTGACGCTGACCCAGCTCAAGGACCTGATGCACATTTCCGACGACCTCGCCCGGCTGAACCGCGATCGGTTCAAAGCCTTCGCCGAAACACCCGCGCCAGAGGCGACAAAACCCGCGGCACTGGCCTTTAACGGCGATACCTATCAGGGGCTCGAGGCGAAAACCCTGTCCGACGACGGTCTGCGCTGGGCGCAGGACCACCTGTGCATCCTGTCCGGCCTTTATGGCCTGCTGCGCCCGTTGGATGCGATCCAGCCCTATCGGCTGGAAATGGGCAGTCGCCTGAAAACCCGGCGCGGCAAATCGCTTTATGACTACTGGGGCGATACCATCGCCAACGCGCTGAATGCGCAGGCCGCAGCCCAGGGCACCGAAACGCTGATCAACTGCGCCAGTCAGGAATATTTCGGCGCCGCCGACCGCAAGGCCCTGACCCTGCGGGTCATCACACCACAGTTCATGGAACGCAAAGACAACCGCCCCCGCATCGTCAGTTTTTTCGCCAAACGCGCGCGCGGCGCCATGGCGCGCCATATCGTCGAAAACCGCCTGACCGACCCCCAGGACATCCAGACCTTCAATACCGGCGGCTACGCCTATGACGCCGACTTGTCCGAAGGTGACAAATGGGTATTCCTGCGGGATTATCCGTCCGCCTGAGGGCTGGCATACGGCCCGGCTTTCTGGTCAACTTGGCCCAAAGATCAGAAAGGGCCTCCCATGAACTGTGTCTTCATCTCTATCCGTTGTCGTCCGGGCACCGCCTACGGCGTGGCCGACGCCATCGCATTGCGCGAAATCCATTCGGAACTCTATTCCACCAGCGGCGAGTATGACCTGCTGGTCAAGATGTATATCCCCGAGGGCGAAGACGTGGGCAAATACATCAACGCCAACCTGTTGGGCGTGCCCGGGATCGAACGGACCCTGACGACCCTGACCTTCAAGGCGTTCTAAGGCCGATGCAAATAGCCATCATCGGCCACGGTGCCATCGCCAATTACGTCCGGGCACGGCTGCCCCACGGCATTCATGAAGCCGCCCAGATCGTCCGCCCCGGCAAGGAGACGCCGGACAATCCGCCCCGGATAAGCGCGATTGCCGATCTGCCCAGCGGCGTCGATTTGGTTGTTGATTGCGGCGGTCATGCAGCACTTGCGGCCCACGGCCCTGCGGCACTGACCAAGGGGATAGACGTGTTGACAGTCTCGCTTGGGGCGCTGGCTGATCAGGCGCTTTATGACCAGTTGCTGGCCGCCGCACAGACCGGCGGCGCGCACCTGCATCTGGCCAGCGGGGCGATCGGCGGGCTGGATGCACTCCGCGCCGCCTGCGCAGGCCCGATGCAAAGCGTGACCTACAAGGGCCGCAAACCGCCTGCTGGCTGGCAGGGGTCACCAGCCGAGAATGTGCTGGACCTTGCCGCGCTGACCAAAGCGACCCCGCATTTCACCGGCTCTGCCCGACATGCCGCACTGGCCTATCCCAAAAACGCCAATGTTGCCGCCGCCGTGGCGCTTGCGGGTATCGGGATGGATGCCACATGGGTCGAACTGATCGCCGACCCCGCTGCGGCAGGCAACATCCACGAAATCCATGCTGTCGGCCAATTCGGAGAGCTGCATTTCCAGATCACCGGCAAGGGTCTGCCCGACAATCCCTGCAGTTCTGCCCTTGCGGCGATGAGCGTGGTATCGGCACTGGCCGAGTGGCAGAAACGGATCGTGTTCTAGGCTCTCTCAGAAATCTGCGGCGATACGCAGGTCGCGCAGGGGGCGAACGATGTCGATTGCCTGTTGATACAGTGGATGTGCCCGATATGCGGCCAGATCCTCTTCACTGGCGAACTCGGCATAGACAACCACATCCACGTCCGTTGACCAGATATCGCCTTTGGTGTTCTCTCGCACCTCAAAGAAATTCGCTTGCGGGATGTCCTGCAGCAGCCCAAGTCCCGCGATAATCTGGGGCAAATCAGCCTTTTGTTTGGCACTGAAGAATACGATGTGGCGGATGGCTGGCCGATGCGTCAAGAACATGATCCTTTTCATGGGCGGTGATTTCACACAGCGCACAAATCACAGTCCAGTCCCACCGGCAAGCGGCCTTGGCTGTCAGATACGTTCAATCGCCAGCGCAATCCCCTGACCGCCGCCAATGCACATCGTGATCAACCCGCGTTTGCCGCCTGTCCGCTCCAGCTCGTACATGGCCTTGATGGTAATGATCGCGCCCGTGGCCCCCACCGGATGCCCCAGTGCAATCGCTCCGCCATTGGGGTTCACGCGGGCCGGGTCCAGCCCCAGTTCCGTGGATACCGCCAGTGCCTGCGCGGCAAAGGCTTCGTTCGATTCGATCACGTCGAAATCAGCGGCAGTCAACCCGGTCTTTTCCAGCAGCTTGCGCACCGCAGGCACGGGGCCGATCCCCATCACCTCGGGGCGCACACCGGCATGGGCATAGCCCAGAATCCGAAACTTCGGCGTCAATCCGGCCTTCGCCGCCGCATCCGCCGTCGCAAGCACGACCGCCGCCGCGCCATCGTTCAGCCCAGACGCATTGCCTGCCGTGACGGTGCCGTCCTTTTGAAACACCGGGCGCAACCCGGCCAAAACCGCAAGCGTGGTGGCCTTGGGGTGCTCATCGCGGATAAAATCCACCATGTCGCGCTTGACGCGCACCTGCACCGGGGTGATCTGCGCATCAAAATACCCCGCCGCCATCGCCGCTGCCGCGCGTTCCTGACTGCGCATCGCAAAGGCATCCTGCGCGGCGCGTGTCACCTGATGCGCAGCCGCGACATTTTCCGCCGTGATCCCCATATGCCCGGTGCCGAACGGACAGTTCAGCGCGCCCAGCATCATATCTTGCGATTTGACATCACCCATCTTGGCACCCCAACGGGCATCCGACATGATAAACGGCGACCTGCTCATGTTTTCGGCACCACCGGCCAGACCGAATGCCGCATCGCCCAGTTGCAGCGATTGCATCACCGACACGATCGCCTGCACGCCCGACCCGCACAGCCGGTTCACGTTCATCGCAGGCGTCGTCTCCGGTATCCCCGCCTGCATCGCGGCGACGCGGGACACATACATGTCCTTGGGTTCGGTATTGATCACATGGCCGAATGCCACATGACCGATCTGCGCGCCCGCAACACCGGCCCGGTCCAGCGCGGCCTTGGCCACCGCCGTGCCCAGTTCGATCGGTGACGTGCCCGCCAATGCCCCGCCAAACGTGCCAATCGCCGTGCGCGCGCCACCCAAGATCACGATATCAGTCATCAATGCCTCCACAATTCAGTTGCCGTATCCTACCGCAGACCATCAAAGCGACCAGCGAAACGTCAGGTCATCACATGCGGACTTTGCAAGATGTCCGCGCCGCTGTGAAGTTTTGCGCATATACGGCGTTCTTCGGGTGATCGGCGCAATCTTTTGTGGCCTGCTCATCAGCGCGGCGGCCCATATTTCGGCCCCCCAATGGTTCGGGGCGTTTCCTTTGCGCGATGCCGTGTTAAATCAATCCCAACACACGAGGTATCATGCTGCTTACCGTTCAGGATATTCACAAAAGCTATGCCACCGCCGACGGCCCTTTTGCCGTCCTGCGCGGTATTGACCTGACGCTGGGTGCGGGCGAAACGCTGGCGCTGACGGGTGAATCCGGTAGCGGCAAAAGCACGCTTCTGCACCTCATCGGCGGTCTCGACACGCCTGACCGTGGCCAGATCATCATCAACGGCAGCGATATCGCCGCGCTGGATGACAACGGGCGCGCGCATCTGCGACGCGGCACCGTGGGCGTCGTGTTTCAGCAATTCAACCTTATTCCCAGTCTGAAGGTGGCGGATAACATCGCCTTTCAGGCCCGTTTGGCCAACCAATACGATCCGGCATGGACCGCGACCCTGACCGACCGGATGGGGCTGACATCGCAGTTGGGCAAATACCCCGAACAGCTTTCGGGTGGGCAACAACAGCGGGTCGCAATCGCGCGCACCCTCGCGCCCAAACCGCGCCTTGTGCTGGCCGATGAGCCGACCGGAAACCTTGACGAAGGCACCGCCGCCATTGTCATGGACCTGATGCTGGAACTGGTGCGCGAAACCGGCGCGGGCCTGCTGATGGTCACCCATTCGGCTGCGCTTGCCGCACGGTTGGGGCGTCGCCTGCATCTGCGCGCCGGACAGGTGGCATGACACGCGCGACCCTTCAAGCGCTGCTGTCGCACTGGTGGCGCAACCCTTTGCAGCTTTTTACGTTGCTCGCGGGCCTTGCCTTGGCCACGGCACTGTGGTCCGGCGTGCAGGCCGTCAACGCCGAGGCCCGCGCCAGCTATCGCGCTGCTGCCGCCACGCTTGGCGAAGGGCAATACGACAGGCTTGGCCGCCGCGACGGGCAGCCGATGGATCAAGCGACCTATATCACCCTGCGCCGCGCCGGTTGGCTGGTCAGCCCTGTGGTTCAGGGGCGGCTGAACGGCGTGCGTATCGTGGGCATCGACCCGCTGACAGCGCCGGCTGGCATTGGCCCCGTCCGCCTGACCCAAGGTGCCGACATCGCCGACTTTCTTGTCGGCAACGGCCCGCTTTTCGCCAACGCAGCCACCGCCGGACGCCTGCCCGACCTACAGATCACCATCACCCCCGATATCGCCCCCGGCTCTGCGATTACCGACATTGGCGCAGCCCAGCGGCTGCTTGGAAAACCGGGGCAGATCGACAGCCTGATCGTGGCACCGGTTCAACCCCGCGAGCGGCCTGATCTTGCCGATATCGCGCCGCAACTGGTCCGACAGTCCGCGCAGGGCGGCTCTGATATCGGGCGGCTGACGGACAGTTTTCACCTCAACCTGACGGCCTTTGGCTTGCTATCGTTTGCTGTTGGCATCTTTATCGTCAACGGCGCCATCGGGCTTGCGTTCGAACAACGCCGCCCGGTTGTGCGGACCCTGCGCGCGCTGGGCCTGCCACTGCGCCGCCTTATCGTCTTGATGGCTGCGGAACTGATGTTCTTTGCCCTGATCGCGGGCGGGGTTGGCGTCATGCTGGGGTATGTCATCGCGGCACTGCTGCTGCCCGATGTCGCCGCGACCCTGCGCGGGCTTTATGGCGCAGACGTGTCCGGCACGCTGCAACTGCGCCCGGTCTGGTGGCTTTCGGGGCTGGCCATCGCGCTGGGCGGCACCGCCATCGCGGCCAGCGGTGCGTTGTGGAAAATGTCGCGCATGCCGCTGCTTGCATCGGCGCAACCGCGCGCGCTGGCCATGGCCGCAGGGCAGGGCGCGGTCATGCAGGGGGCCGCTGCCGCGCTCCTGCTGGTGATCGCGCTGATCCTCGCGCTGACGGCAGACGGGCTGATCGCGGGTTTCGCGCTGCTGGGTGCGCTGTTGATCGGCGCGGCCCTGGCCCTGCCGATCATCCTCGACCGTGTTCTTGCGGCGACCAGCGCGCGGGCCAAATCCATCACCGCCCAGTGGTTCTGGGCCGATACGCGCCAGCAACTGCCCGGCCTTTCGCTCGCGCTCATGGCGCTGTTGCTGGCCATGGCCGCCAACGTCGGCGTGTCCACGATGGTGTCCAGCTTCCGGCTGACCTTTACCGCGTTCCTTGATCAGCGCCTCGCGTCCGAGCTTTACGTCTCAGCGCAGGACGCCACACAGGCGCAGGCAATCATCGCCTACGCCACCCCCCGCGTCGATGCGGTGCTGCCGATCCAGTCGGTCGAGACCCAGATCGCGGGCCTGCAAACCGAGGTCTTCGGTGCCCGCGACCACCGAACCTACCGTGACAACTGGACCTTTCTGAACGCCGCGCCGGATCTTTGGGACACGACATTTGCGGGCCAAACCATCTTGATCAACGAACAGTTGTCACGCCGCGCCAACCTGCGCATTGGCGACACCGTGCCCCTGCAATCCCAAACCCTGACCATCGCCGGGGTCTATGGCGACTACGGCAACCCCATCGGTCAGGCGCTGATCAGCGAAGACCTGTTTGCCGGCCTTTACCCCACCGTCACCCCGCAACGCTTTGGCCTGCGGATGGACCGGTCCAAGGTCGGCGATTTCGTCACCCGGATGGCGGCTGATATCGGCATCCCCGCCAGCCAAACGATCAATCAGGCGGGGATAAAAGCGTTCTCGCTTGGCGTCTTTGACCGCACCTTTACGGTCACGACGGCGCTGAATGTCCTGACCCTCGCCGTCGCCGGTTTCGCCATATTGATGAGCTTGCTGACATTGGCCAGCATGCGTGTGCCGCAACTTGCCCCTGCGTGGGCCATGGGCATGACGCGCGCGCAACTGGGGCGGCTGGAACTGCTGCGCGCAGTGCTGCTGGCGATGCTGACGGCCAGCCTTGCGCTGCCGCTTGGTCTGGGGCTGGCGTGGGCGCTGCTGGCGGTCGTCAACGTGGCCGCGTTTGGGTGGCAACTGCCCATGTACCTGTTCCCCGCCGACTACGCGCGCCTCGGCCTTTTTGCGCTGATCGCCGCCGCGCTTGCCGCGCTGTGGCCTGCGTGGCGTCTGGCGCGCACCCCGCCTGCGGACCTGCTGAAAGTCTTTTCCAATGAACGCTAAGGCCCTGGTCATCGCGCTGCTGCTCCCCCTGATGGCAAACGCCCAAGGCTTCGCGGGTCTAGGGTCCGATAGCGCCGGTTTCAGCGTGCCTGCGCCCAACCCGACCTTCGATTTCCCCCGTGACCACGGCCCCCATGACGATTACCGCATCGAATGGTGGTACGTGACCGCTAATCTGCGCTCTGCCGACGGCACAGCCTATGGGCTGCAATGGACACTTTTCCGCTCTGCCCTCGCGCCGACGGGCGGGGCGGGCTGGGCTGCGCCGCAGCTTTGGATGGGGCACGCCGCCGTCACGACCCCAACCGACCACTACGTCAGCGAACGGCTCGCACGTGGCGGGATCGGGCAGGCCGGCGTGACCGCCGATCCGTTCAGCGCATGGATCGACGACTGGCAGATGACAGGCGACATGGATGCGCTGCAGATGACCGCCAGCAGCCCTGACTTTACCTACGACATGACCATGACCGCCGATGGGCCGCTGGTATTTCACGGCGACAACGGGTTTTCCGTCAAATCCGCCGCCGGGCAGGCGTCCTATTACTATTCGCAACCGTTCTACGATATCTCCGGCACCCTGAGCCTGCCTGACGGCGACTTTGCCGTCACGGGCACCGCATGGCTGGACCGGGAATGGTCGTCGCAACCGCTGGCCGACAATCAAACCGGCTGGGACTGGTTTTCGCTGTCGTTTGATGACGGGGCCAAGATGATGGGATTTCGGCTGCAACAGACCGATGGGCAAAACTATACCTCTGCCACATGGATCGCCCCGGACGGGACGGCAACGGCCTTTCCCAACGGTGCCTTCACCGCCGCGCCTTTGATGACACACACGACCGCCAACCGCGACATCCCCGTTCGCTGGCACGTGCAACTGCCCGAAAAAGGTGTCAATGTGATCGTTGACGCCATAAATCCCGATGCATGGATGACCACCTCCGTTCCCTATTGGGAAGGCCCGGTGCGGGTCACCGGCAGCCACACGGGCCACGGCTATCTGGAGATGACAGGCTATGAGTAACTGGTTCGAGACCCTCGAAGGTCTGCACATTCAGGTCTGGGATACCCTGATCCAAGGTCTCGTTGACGCGGGCCATCCCGCCCGCAGGCCAACATTTGCAACGGTATCGCCCGACAATTGGCCCGAGGCGCGCACCGTGGTGCTGCGCGGCTCCGATACCGAAGCGGGTATCGTCAGCGTCTACTCTGACCTGCATTCAGACAAGATCCGCAGCCTCAAGAAGAACCCCCGCGCGGCGCTGCACATCTGGGACCCGGCGCAGGCCCTGCAAATCCGCCTCAAGACCGAGGTGACAATCGCATCCGGCCCCGCCGTGCGCCCGCTGTGGGAAAACATTCCCGCCCAGTCACGACAAAGCTATGGCGTCAGCCCGGCACCGGGTCGGCCAATTCCCGACGCGCTTGACTACATCAAGAATGCGTACCCCGACACCTTTGCGGTCCTGCACTGCCGGATCATCACGATCGACGTGGTTCACCTTGGCGATGATCACCGGCGCGCCAGCTATTCACGTTCCGATGACTGGGCCGGGAAATGGCTTTCGCCCTGACCCGCGTCCGGCTAACACACCGCAATGCATAACCTTCCCCTTACCCGCGATCTTGTCCTGATCGGCGGCGGTCACTGCCACGCCCTCGTGTTGCGCAAATGGGGCATGAACGCGCTGCCCGGCGTGCGCGTCACGGTGATCAACCCCGGTCCGACGGCGCCCTATTCGGGCATGCTGCCCGGTTTCGTCGCCGGCCACTATACCCGCGATGAACTTGATATTGATCTGGTCAAACTGGCCCGTTTCGCGGGCGCGCGCCTGATTGACGGTGCCGCCACGGCCATTGACCGCGGCACCCGGACAATCACCGTTCCGGGGCGCCCTCCCATCGCCTATGATATTGTGGCGATCGACGTCGGTATCACGTCGGCCATGCCTGCGCTGCCCGGCTTTACCGCCCATGCGATCCCCGCCAAGCCGCTGGGCACTTTCGCGTCGCGCTGGGATAATTTCCGCCGCGACACCACAGACCCCCATATCGCGATCATCGGCGGTGGCGTGGCCGGTGCCGAACTGGCCATGGCGATGGCTCATGCGCTGCGCGACAAAACGCCCACGGTGCATTTGATCGACCGGGGAATAGCCCTCAAAGACCTCGGCACCACCGCGCGCCAGAAAATGCGTGCCGCCCTTGGCGCGCAAGGCGTGCAGCTGATCGAAAACGCCGAGGTCCGCCAGATCACCCCACAGGGCGTCATGCTGGCCGACGGGCGCATGATCCGATCCGATTTTACCACCGGGGCTGCGGGGGCGAAACCGCACGACTGGATTGCCACGATCGGCGTCGAAACGCACGACGGTTTCATCACGGTCAACGCTGCCCTGCAATCCAGCGATCCGGCGATCTTTGCCGTCGGTGACTGCGCCCACCTTGGCGCGACGCCCCGCCCAAAGGCC
Organism: Yoonia sp.; assembly: GCF_017854565.1. Taxonomy (GTDB): domain Bacteria; phylum Pseudomonadota; class Alphaproteobacteria; order Rhodobacterales; family Rhodobacteraceae; genus Yoonia. The sequence goes on along the minus strand of NZ_JAFMHJ010000035.1, from coordinate 11,378 downwards.
GGCGTCTTTGCCGTGCGTCAGGCGCCGGTGCTTTACGACAACCTGCGCGCGATCTTGTCGGGAGGCGATCTGCGCCCCTACAAACCGCAATGCGACTACCTCAAACTCATCTCGCTTGGCGGCAAATCCGCCCTCGCCGAGAAATTCGGAACTGCCCGCAAAGGTCCCCTGCTTTGGCGCTGGAAAGACCACATTGACCGCAAGTTCATGGACCAGTTCGGCACATTGCCCGCGATGCAGGGACCCAAACTGCCGCGCACAGTCGCCCTTGGGATGGCCGACGCCTTGGGCGATAGACCCATGTGCGGCGGCTGCGGTGCCAAGGTCGGGCGGGCCGCGCTGCAAACCGTGCTTGCCGACACCTTCGGCGATGACGCGGCGATCGTGCAACCGGGGCAGATCATCACGACCGACCACCTGCGCGCGCTCACCCATGATCCGGCCCTGATGGCCCGCATCGCCGCGATCCATGCGCTGGGCGATATCTGGGCGATGGGCGCGCGCGCCCAAGCCGCCACCGCCAGCATTATCCTGCCGCGCATGTCCGCCGACCTGCAACAACGCACCCTGAGCGAAATCATGCAAACCGCGACCGCCGTCATGACCAAGGCGGGCGCCGTCATCGTCGGCGGCCACACATCGCTTGGCGATGAACTGACCATCGGGTTTACCATCACCGGACTGACCGAAAACCCCATCACACTGGCAGGCGCCAAACCCGGCGACGCGCTGATCGTGACCAAACCCATCGGCAGTGGCACGATCATGGCCGCCGAAATGGCTGGTGCCGCCCGCGGTGCCGATGTCATCGCCTGTCTTGACCTGATGACCGCACCCCAGGCCAATGCCGCCGAACGCCTGCATGCCGCGCACGCCATGACAGACGTGACCGGCTTTGGCCTTGCCGGGCACCTGCGCGGTATCTGCGCTGCGTCCGGGACCGGGGCTATACTGACGCTTGCCGCAATCCCGCTCATGCAAGGCGCTCTGGCGCTGGCGCAATCGGGCATCCGCTCATCGCTTTTCGCGGATAATCAACGCGGCGCGGGGGCTGTCACCGGACCGGGAGGCGCGACGTATGACCTGTTGTTCGATCCGCAAACCGCTGGTGGCCTGCTTGCCGCCGTCGCCGCCGATAAGGCCGAAACGGTCCTGCGCGATCTCAAAGCCGCCGGCTATCCGGCTGCAATCATCGGCGAAATCACCCATGATCCGGGCATCACAGCCCGCTAAGCGCCGCCATGACTGCATCTGCCGCGCGGTCTTGCCCGACTTCATCCAGCGTCTGTGCCTGCACAACCGCGATCACGTCACGCTCATCGATCCGGCGCGATTTGGTATAGGCGGCGTCGTAATGCTCGACCATCAGCGCCGTTGCCAATGCCGCGAATTCGCCCCCGCGCAGCAGCGCAATCCAGCCGTCCACAACCGCATGGCCGCGCAAGTTGCGCAGCGGTGCCAGTCGGCGGGCCACCTCATCCGGCTCTGCAATAATATCCGCATAGGCCGCGGTCAAAAAGGCCGCGCGTGCTTGCATCGGGGCTTCGATCACAACCCGCCGCGCGGCCAGCATCGCCACCCATAACGATGGCGGCAGCGCAATCCGCCCGATCTTGCTGCTTTCCGCCTCGACCACCACGGGCCGCGCCGGATCAAGACCGTTCAACGCCACGGCAAGCGCTGTCTCGAACGCCTTCTGGCTTGGCTGCCCCGCTGCAGTCGCCCCCAGCAACGACCCCCGATGCCCCGCCAACCCCTCAAGGTCGATCACCTGCACACCCCGCGCCGCCAACCGCGCCAGGATCGCGGTCTTCGCGGTCCCGGTATTGCCGTCCAGCAACACCACCCGATGCGGCAGCGGATCATCATAAAGGGCGTGGTTCACAAGCCGCCGAAACGTCTGATAGCCGCCCTGCACGACCTCGGTGCGCCACCCGATCTGGCTAAGGATCGTCGCAACCGACCCCGATCGCTGCCCGCCACGCCAGCAATAAACCAGTGGCCGCCAGCTTCCGTCCTTGGTGGCCAACGGCCCGTCAATATGATCCGCGACATTGCGCGCAACCATCGCCGCGCCGATCTTGCGACCATCAAAGGCGCTGATCCGCTTGTAAACCGTGCCGACCCCGACGCGCTGTGCGTCCGTCAGCGCGGGCAGGTTGATCGCCCCTGGCACGTGGTCCTCGGCGAATTCCGCAGGCGAACGCACGTCGATCACGGTGTCAAACCCGTGGTTCAGGATCGCATCCAAACTGTTAAATTCAATCGGCATACACGCCCTGTAGCCCAGCACGCGCCGGTGCAAAAGGCCCATCCGCCATTGCCGCCCCCCGCTTTCGCGCCTAGCGTGCAAACAACAATGTATCGAGCCCCCAAATGTTGAACACCCCACTCCCCCACATCACCCGATGGTCCGACCTTAACGGGGTCGCCCTGACCCCCGCCGAGAACATAGTCATCGACGCCGCGAAAGCGGGTAAGCGTGCGAACATCGGCGACACCACCCCGACCACCAAAACCGAAGCCGTCCTGATTCGCGCGCCCCTGCTGCGCTACCTGATCCTTGGCGGCTGTGATGAATGCCGTACACAGGCGGCGGGGGTGGAGGTGCAAGGCGCATGGATCGAACACACCCTCGATCTGTCCTTCGCCACTGCCGCCGGGCCGATTAGCCTATACGATTGCCACATCGCGGCACGCCCGGAGATGATGCATCTCAAGCTGCATGGGCTATATCTAAACCGTAGCACGCTGCCGTCCGGCCTGAATGCCCAAGGCGTGCAGGTGGGCGGGGATGTGTTTTTGCGCGGGCTTAAGGCAAAGGGCGCGGTCAGCCTCTCCGGTGCCGCGATCACCGGGCAGTTGGCTTGTGAAGGCGCGACGCTGGAAAATGCGGATGGCCCTGCGCTCAATCTGCAACGCGCGCAGGTGGGCGGGGGTGTGTTTTTGAGCGGGCTCACGGCAAAGGGCGCGGTCAGCCTCTCCGGTGCCGCGATCACCGGGCAGTTGGATTGTGAAGGCGCGACGCTGGAAAATGCGGATGGCCCTGCGCTCAATCTGCAACGCGCGTCGGTCAAGGGAGGTTTTCTTTGGCGAAATGTCAAAGCCGTGACAGGCCGGGTGAACCTGAGCTCTGCCCATTTCGCTGATTTGGCTGACGACGCTGCCAGTTGGGACAAATGTAATGATCTGACCATGGTCGGGCTGACCTACGACGTGTTGCACGGGTCCACTGATGTGCTGGAACGGCTGGATTGGCTGAAAAAAGGTGCGAAGAACGACGGCGGTTTCCACCCGCAACCCTACGAACAACTCGCCAAGGTCCTGCGCGAAAGCGGCCACCGGGCCGAAGCGCGCGAGATTTTGATCGCCAAGGAACGCGAACAGCGCAAAACAGTCCGCGCCCGGCGGTGTCATAAACGGCACTGGCTCAAGAGCATCTTGTCGCCGCGTAATATCGGTAGCACGATTGTAGATATCGTGTTTCGCGAAACGGTCGGGTATGGCTATAAACCGCATCGCAGCATTTTCTTGCTGGTGTTCTTGATCAGCCTTGGCGCGTATGTGGCAGCCAAGGCGTGGGACGCGGGTGATTTCGCACCGAACTCCGATGTGATTCTGAATTCCGCAGGTTGGCAGGCGCTGGCTGATGATCGCACCGCATATCCAAATCCGGCGGCGACATGGTCAGACCCGCTTGGCCCCGGTCAGGATTATGAAACTTTTCAACCCGTTGCCTATGCCGTCGATATTGTCATCCCTATCATCGCATTGGGGCAAGAAACCGCATGGTCACCCTCCACCAATCGCGGCTGGTGGGGGCGGCAGCTTTGGTGGTTGGAGTGGTGCCTGACCGCGCTGGGCTGGATCGTCACCGCCATTGGCGCGGCGGCTGTCACGGGCGTGATCAGGCGGGATTAAGCGGCACCCGCCCTGCATCGGTCAGCAGCCAGCAGTCGCGCCCTTGGAACACCGCAGGTATCAACGGGCGGCCATACCCCGCGCCGCCGTCCAGATCGACGCGGTTGCCGAAATGTTGCGGCTGGTCCAGCGCGGTGTGGCCATGCACGACCAGATGGCCGAAATCATGATCGCTGTCCAAAAATCCGTCGCGTATCCAGATCAGGTCATCCTCGGCCTGATCGGCAAGCGCGATGCCGGGCCGCAGACCCGCATGGACGAACAGCAGGTCATCGGTGCGGTGCCACAGCGGCAGCGCGTCCAGAAAATCCAGATGCGCCGCGGGCACGACACCCCGTGCGCTGTGATGCAATGCGTCGGGATGCACCCGGCCATCATCGCCCGTGCAATAGATCAACTGTTCAGGCGTGCCATCCACATGCCGGTCGAAATGCATGTCACCAGCGACCCCGTAAGATCCCAGCGTATCGGCACCGCCAAGCCGTTGATTAAGCCAGCTCAGCCCCGATTTCACCCGGGGATCATGCAAGGTGCCCTGCCGGATATAGCGGCTGAACATCCGGTCGTGATTGCCGCGGATGAACACCCAGTTGCGCCCCGCGTCGCGCCCTGCGATCAGGGTTTCGATCACGCCCCGGCTGTCCGGCCCGCGATCGGTATAGTCACCCAGAAACACGATTTGCGCATCCGCCCCGCCATCATCCGCGATCAGCGCCAGCGCGCGGTCCAGCATGGCTTTCTGGCCGTGGATGTCACCAATGGCATAGGTCGGGCGCATCGCGTTTCCTTGTTTGGGGGTGGGGGCGCATGATGTCACGCACCCCCCCCCTTTTGCCCTATCAGACTTCGAACGTCAGCGGCTTGACCTGTTGGAACAGACCTGTCGCTTCCAATGCCTTTAACACGGCGGCGGGCACCGGCTCGTCCAGGTAAAGTATGGCAATCGCCTCGCCCTTGGCGGCGGACCGACCAAGGGTAAAGTTCGCGATGTTCACGTCGTGCTGGCCCAGCGTCGTGCCCAACGTGCCGATGATACCCGGCACGTCCTTGTTGGTGGTATAGAGCATGTGCGGCCCCACATCGGCATCAATGTTGATACCCTTGATCTGGATAAAGCGCGGCTTGCCGTCGCTGAACACCGTGCCCGCGATCGACCGTTCGCGCGTGTCGGTGACGACGGTGACCTTGACGTAGCCTTCAAAGGCGCCGGACTGGTCTTGCTTGGTCGTGGAAATCTTCACGCCACGCTCTTTGGCGATCACCGGGGCGGATACCATGTTCACATCCGGGTTAGCGGTTTTCATGATGCCCGCAACGGTGGCCGCTGTCAGCGCCTTGAGGTTCATTTCGCTGGCTTCACCGTCAAACAGAATGTTGATCGCCTTGATCGGCTCATCCGTCATCTGACCGATAAAGTTGCCCAGATGGCCTGACAGCTTGATCCAAGGGCCCATGATCTTGGCTTCTTCTGCCGTCACGGACGGCATGTTCAGCGCGTTTTGCACGGCCCCTGTCAGCAGGTAATCCGACATCTGCTCGGCCACCTGCAAGGCGACGTTTTCTTGTGCTTCTGTCGTGGCGGCGCCCAGATGCGGGGTGCAAACGACGTTGGGCAGACCGAACAGCGGGTTTTCGGTCGCGGGCTCCACGGCGAAAACGTCAAGGGCAGCACCGGCGATATGACCCGCAGTCAAAAGATCGGCCAGCGCCTGTTCATCGACCAGACCACCGCGCGCACAGTTGATGATGCGGACGCCCTTTTTGGTCTTCTCAAGGTTTTCACGGCTCAGGATGTTCTTGGTGTCCGCCGTCAGCGGCACGTGCAGCGTGATGAAATCAGACCGCTTCAGCAGATCTTCCAATTCGACCTTCTCGACACCGATCTCGGTGGCGCGCTCTTCGGACAGGAACGGGTCCATGGCGATGACCTTCATCTTCAGGCCACGCGCACGGTCACAGACGATGGAGCCGATATTCCCCGCACCGATCACACCAAGCGTCTTGCCGGTCAGCTCGACCCCCATGAACTTGGATTTCTCCCACTTGCCCGCATGTGTCGACGCGCTGGCCTCGGGAATCTGGCGGGCCACGGCAAACATCATCGCAATGGCGTGTTCGGCGGTGGTGATCATATTGCCAAAGGGCGTGTTCATCACGATGATACCCTTGCGGGACGCCGCCTCGCGATCGACGTTATCGACACCGATCCCGGCGCGGCCGATCACCTTGAGGTTGGTCGCGGCGTTGATGATCTTTTCGGTGGCTTTGGTCGCCGACCTGATGGCCAGACCATCGTAGTTGCCGATCACAGCCAGCAATTTGTCTTTGTCCTTGCCCAGATCGGGCTGGAAATCGACATCAATGCCGCGATCCTTAAATATCTGCACGGCAGCAGGGGACAGTTCATCAGAGATAAGAACTTTGGGGGCCATGATGGGCTCCTATACTTGAATGGGGAAAGGGGTAGGGTGGGTTAAAACCCACCTTACGCTGTGATTTCTGTCTCGAATGCCCAGGCAAGCCATGGCAGCATTGCTTCGATGTCGGATGTCTCGACCGTTGCGCCGCACCAGATCCGCAGACCGGCAGGGGCGTCACGATACGCACCGATATCCAGCGCGATATTCTCGGCCTCAAGCCGCTTGGCAATCGCTTTGGCAAAGGCAGCGCCGTCGGTGATCCGGTCATCGGTGAACTTCAGGCAGACCGACGTATTCGACCGCGTCGCCGGATCAACAGCCAGGTTTTCGATCCAATCGTTTTCCGCGCAAAAGCTCCAGATCGCCTGCGCATTGGCATTGGCCCGGTGCATCAGCGCATCCAAACCGCCAATCGACCGGCCCCATTTGAGCGCGACAAGATAATCCTCGACCGCCAGCATCGACGGCGTGTTGATCGTCTCGCCTTTGAAAATACCCTCGATCAGCTTGCCCTTCGACGTCAGGCGGAAAATCTTTGGCAGCGGCCATGCGGGCGTATAGCTTTCCAGACGCTCCACGGCACGCGGCGACAGCACCAGCATCCCATGCGCGGCTTCACCGCCCATGACCTTCTGCCAGCTAAACGTCGTCACATCGAGCTTGCCCCAAGGCAAATCCTGCGCAAACGCAGCCGATGTGGCATCGCACAGCGTCAGACCGGCCCGGTCACCGGGGATCACATCGCCCGACGGCATCTTGACGCCAGAGGTCGTGCCGTTCCAAGTAAAGCAGACGTCATTGTCATAGTTCAGCGCGGCCATATCGACGATCTCGCCATACTCCGCTGTATGCACGGTGGCGTCGATTTTCAGTTGCTTGACCACATCCGTGACCCAGCCCGCGCCAAATGATTCCCACGCGACCATTTCCGAAGGGCGTTCGCCCAACAGCGACCACATCGCCATTTCAAACGCGCCCGTGTCCGACGCCGGCACGATACCAACGCGGTAGTCGGCGGGGATGCCCAAAATGGCGCGTGTCAGATCAATCGCCTCGGCCAGCTTGGCCTTGCCCACAGATGCACGGTGCGACCGGCCCAACGGCGCGTCGCTTAATGCATTCAAATTCCAGACGGGGGGTTTGGCACAGGGGCCAGAAGAAAAACGCGGGTTCATCGGCCGCGTTGCCGGTTTGGTCATTACCATCACTGGTATCCTCTCAGATAATCGCCCTTCGTTGGGGAAGGGTGTCCCACTGCCGCACATAGGCCCACTCCGGCCCTTTCACAACACGCAAAATGACGCTAGACCGCCGTTCGAGCCGCTTTTTGCGACACATCCGGCGCGGATAGGAAACTTGCCCATGTTTATCGTGACCCTGTTGACCACACCCACCGAACGCACGCTGGACCGGGCCTTGGTCGATAGCCTGCGCAACGCATGGGGCGGGGGCGACGCACAGTGGCTTGCCATCGACGAAGCCGCCGAATTTGCAATCCCGCATATGCCCGACAACCAGTGGGACGTCTGGTCGGACCTGCAAGACGCCTGCGTCGACCTGATCATCCAGCCTGCCGCGAATCGCCGCAAACAGATGCTGCTGGCCGATATGGACAGCACGATGATCCGTCAGGAATGTATCGACGAATTAGCCGTCGAGGCAGGCGTCGGGGCCCGCGTCGCCGATATCACCGCCCGCGCCATGAACGGGGAACTCGACTTTGAAGGTGCGCTGCTGGAACGGGTTGGCCTGCTCAAGGATCTGCCCGAACCCATGATCGAACAGGTCCTTGATCAGCGAATCACCTATATGCCCGGCGGCTACGAACTGGTCGCCACGATGAAGGCCAACGGCGCCTACGCCGCACTTGTCTCGGGCGGGTTCACGGCCTTCACCGCCCGCGTTGCGGCGGCGCTGGGCTTTGATGAAAACCGCGCCAACACGCTGCTGGTTGAAAATGGCAAACTGACCGGCGATGTCGCCCGCCCCATCCTCGGCAAGGCGGCCAAGGTGCAAGCCCTGACTGAAATTGCCGCCCGCCTGAACATCACACCGGCCGATGTGCTGGCCGTGGGGGATGGTGCGAATGATCTGGGCATGCTGTCGCTGGCGGGTACGGGTGCGGCGCTTCACGCCAAACCTGCGGTGCAGGCACAATGCGATATCCGCATCAACCACGGCGACCTGACAGCACTGCTGTTTTTGCAGGGCTACGCGCGCGATGAATTTGTGACCTGAGGGGCGACGCCCCAAAAACCGCCCCCCGTTCGATTGCGCCAAATCAATCTGCGCCCGGTCATCTGTGACTAAACAGAACCACCGCCCCGTCGCCTTGGCCTATGAAAAGCTGCGGGCAAAATGGTACAGGAGAACTGATATGAACCGCACGATCGCCATGACCATCGCCGCCGCCAGCCTTGTGCTCGTGCAGGCTTGCGAAAACCTGACAACCGAACAGCGCACCGTTGTCGGCCTGACCGGCGGCGCCGCTGCTGGCCTGATTACGGCTGACATTCTGGGCGCAGATGACGACTGGCGCCTGATCGCCGCCCTTGCTGGCGCGGCCGCCGGTACGATCGTGGCGCAAAACAGCGAGACCGATCTATGCGCCTACGCGCGCGGCGACGGCACATACTTCACGGCCCCCTGCCCATAGGGCGGGGTCCCCCGGTAGCCGTTTCTTGACACGCCGTTCACACATACACCGGGCGCTGCGTTAACCACGGCAGATCCGTCAATCTGTATGCACGGATTCTGTACGCCTTCTGTACGGGATGCACATGGCCGATAGGCCTTGTTTTCCGCAGCTTTACGCGAAATGCGTGGCCCGCAGTGTGTCATCGTGCCGGTGGCCCTGCCGTACGTTGCGCACCCCCTTGCATCCCGCCCCGTCGTCACGCCACAAAGGCGTATGAGCAAACCACATAAACCTGCCACTATCGCCGCCCACGCCGCAGGCGCGCTTGACCCGCAATCGGGTGGCGTCGTGCCTGCGCTGCAGCCGTCAACCACGTACCTACGGGATGAAAACTATGCGCTGATCCGGCCCGACAACATCTATTCGCGCGACAATTCCGACAATCTCCGGCAGGCTGAAAAAGTCCTGCAAGCTCTTGAAAATGCTGATGATACGCTGCTTTTCCCCTCGGGTATGGCCGCGATTGCCGCGGTCTTCCGCACCTTGCCGAACGGTGCTGTGGCCATCGTGCAATCGGGCATCTACTGGGGCACCACGCAATGGGTCCGCGACTTTTGCACCCGCCGCCAGATCACCCTGCACGAGGTCGACGCAGACGCATTGCAAACCGCCTGCCAGACCCATCGCGCTGATCTGGTCTTTGTCGAAACCCCGTCCAATCCATGGCTGAAAACTGTTGATATTCAACGCATTGCGGATGTGTCCGATGCGATACTGATCGTGGACGCCACGGCCGCAACCCCGATCCTGATGCGCCCGCTGGCGCATGGTGCCGACATCGTCATGCACTCCGCCACCAAGGGTATCAACGGCCACTCCGATGTTCTTGCCGGTGTCCTGTCAACCCGCGATAAACAAACGGAAATTTGGCAGGCGATCACGCTGGATCGCAAGACCGCAGGCGCGATCCTCGGCCCGTTCGAAGCGTGGTTGCTGACCCGCGCAATGCGCACCCTGCCACTGCGGGTCGAACGCATGTCGCAAAACGCTCAGACGCTGGCAGAATACCTTGTCGCACATCCCCGGATTGATGATGTTCTTTACCCCGGTCTGCCCCAGAATTCGGGCCATAAAACCGCGCAAAAACAAATGCATGGCGGTTTTGGCAGCCTGTTGTCGGTGCTGGTCAAGGGGGGGCGCGCCGACGCCCTGCGCGTCATTGGCAAGCTGGAATTATTCCTGCGGGCTACGTCGCTCGGCAGTGTCGAAAGTCTGGTCGAGCATCGCCACACGATTGAGCCGCACACCGGTATTCCCGAAACGCTGCTGCGCGTGTCCGTCGGGATCGAAGACATCGACGACCTGATCGCCGACTGGGCCCAAGCGTTGGAAACCGAGATGCATTGATGTAAAGGAACGGCACCTTTCAGCGCCGTTCCTGGCCTGTTAGGTCAGATGATCAATCTTCGGTGGGGCCGCCTGCGGCCTTCCAGTCGCCGATTCCGCCTACGTTGATGACATTCTTATAACCCATTTCCTTCAATGTCTTACCGGCAAGTGCCGCCTGGCCGCCCGCACCGCAGACCAGACACAGCTCGGCGTCTTTTTGAAAGATTGGATTGTGGAATTGCATGTCCGCATCGGCGGCGAATTCAATGAACCCACGCGGCACGCGGTGCGCCCCGGCGATCGTGCCGGACTTTTCAATATCGCCGCTGTCACGCACGTCGACAAACGTGGCAGCGCCCGCGGCGTGTTTGGCAATCGCCTCTTCTACAGTGATGCGTGTGACGGTGGCATTGGCTTCGTCAAGATAGGCTTTGGCAGATTTCATAGGTGGTCTCTCCTGTTGCATGTGTCTCAACCTATGCCAAGCCAGCCGAAAAACCAGCCATCCGCCAAAAAAAAGCCCGGGCAAAGTGCCCGGGCAAGTCCAACAGGGAGGTTCTAGTATCTACCGGATACATCGCAATTTCGGCGAATTTTTGTTGCCTTTATGACACTGACAATTGGGACTGGCTGAGGAGGGCAAACACTTTGGCAGTGACTAAATAGCGAAGGCCGTGGCGATTTTTAGCTGAAAATCTTGATGGTGTCCGGACAAGTTAGGCAATGTGATCTTTAGAATTTTGAACTATGCTGTCTTCGAACGGCCCACAGCGGACCTCCGCAGTCAGTGACGATGCCGCAGCGCAGCTTCACCGAACCGGCCATTCGTGCATCATGCAGCATTTTCCGAGGGTGAAGGTCGGCAGAGCGGACAAAACTGACGTTAGAGGTTCAGCGTTTGAAGTTTGATAGGGGCCTATGACTCTGTTGCACAAATCGGCTGATGGCCGAGGTACCCCTTTCCCTGGACAGACTTATCCCACGGTCTCTGTGACGGGTATGCCGAGCGC
>NZ_JAFMHJ010000006.1 GCF_017854565.1 Yoonia sp. | reverse complement strand
CCCGCCACGATACGCCGCCCTTCAAATCACGCCATCACCCAAATTCCCGCATAGCTCCATAACCTCGAGCTTGTCCTCGTCTCGCCAAAAGCGCCGCCGCTCCGCACCAAGAATTTCGCCACGCATCACAGGCCCCGCATAAGAGACGTCAGTAATGACGTCATTAGCGACGTCTCTTAGATCATCGCCCCAGCCTCAGGCAGGCGGTGCCAATGGCGCGGTTACGATCAGCAGTAAGCAAATCAGAGCTTATGTCAGTGTCCAGTTTTCGGGGACCACCTCAACCATAGTCTGTGTGCAGCAAAGGCCGGGCGTGTAGCAACACAGCGTTTTGGTGGCACCAGCATCAGTGCGCCGCATCCCAGATCCAGAATGATCAAATTGGGACTCCGAAATTTGGTGGCTTCGGTGTTAGGCTTCTGACGTGAGCAGTTGATACGCGATCAATCGCTTTGTCGGTTCGGCCGGGGAGGGCCCAAAATCAACAGACCCCAACAGGGCATTCATTTTAAACTGGGAGGAAAATTATGAACCTGAGACCTGACCCAACATTCCACGCGTCGCCTAAATTGGCGATGGAAGCACCCGTTGAGAATTATGCCTTTACCGTCATGCTGAGCCCTGATGGTTCTCAGTCTGATGGCATCGCAGTCATTGACCTGAAGCCGGGATCCGACACCTACGGCGAGATCGTGCATCAAGTCATGGTGCCAAATAAAGGCGACGAGTTTCACCATTTTGGGTGGAATGCCTGTTCGTCATCTTTGTCGCCCCTGTCTGGCCATGCGTTCCTTGAACGCCGCTATTTGATCGTGCCGGGTATTCGCTCATCGCGTATCTACGTGATTGACGTCAAAGACCCACTCAAGGCCCACATCCACAAGACAATCGAGCCTGAGGAAGTGTTCCGCAAAACCGGCTATTCGCGCCCCCATACGATCCATTGCGGACCTGAAGGGATTTACGTCTCGTGCCTGGGTGGCGGCGGCGAGGATGGCATCGACGGTCCTCCCGGTATCTTTATCATGGATTGCGAGACCTTCGAGATCATTGGCCAATACGAGATGGATCGCGGCAAACAGGACAAACACTATGATTTCTGGTGGAACTTACCACAGGATTACATGGTCAGTTCCGAATGGGGGCTGCCGCCGCAGTTTGAAAACGGCATTGTGCCCGAAGATCTTCTGTCGAACAAATACGGCCATTCCATCCACTTCTGGGATCTGCGGGCGCGCAAGAACATACAGACGATAGACTTTGGCGAAAACTACCAGATGGCGTTGGAAATCCGCCCTGCGCATGATCCTACCAAGTCATATGGATTCTGCGGTGTCGTCGTAGATACGACAAACCTGCAGGGTGCCATCTTTACGTGGTGGCGGGATGATGACGGTGTGTGGCAGGCCAAGAAGACCATCACAATTGATCCGCGCCCCGAAGACCCTGCAAACCTGCCGCCATTGTTGCAAGGGTTTGGCGCAGTGCCACCGCTGGTCACCGACATTGATCTGAGCCTGGATGACAAATATCTTTACGTCGCATGCTGGGGCTTAGGTGAGATGCACCAGTATGACGTCAGCGATCCGATGAACCCTGTTCTGGCGGGCAAAGTGGAGTTGGGTGGGATCGCCAAAGGCAAGACTCACCCCAATGGCAAGCCCTTTGCATACGGGCCGCAAATGGTTGAAATCAGTCGTGACGGCAAACGTGTGTATTGGACCAATTCGCTCTATTCTACATGGGACGATCAGTTCTATCCAAATGATGAGGGCGGGCAGATGGTGATGGCGGACGTCGGTGAAAACGGGGGGCTGACGTTGAACAAGGATTTTTACGTCGACTTCCCCAAGGGCCTGCGGTCACACCAAATCCGGCTGGAAGGCGGAGATTGCTCTACAGATAGCTTCTGCTATCCGTCTGTCTAGATGATATCCGAGCTGACATCGGTGACGGCCCTTTGGGGGGCCGTCATTTTTTCGGGACTCTACCATGGCATCAATCCCGGGATGGGATGGCCGCTGGCTGTGTCGGCGGCACTTATGGAGCGCCGACACAAAGCCTTGCCAAAGGCATTGGTCATGCTCGCCATCGGGCATTTTTTGGCGATGATCGGGATTTTGCTTCCTTTTTCGATGATGATTGTCTTGATCACTTGGGAAGTCGAAATCCGCATCGGCGCGGGCGTGCTTGTCATTGCGATGGGTATCTATCTGCTGATCAACCGGCGACATCCGAAATTTCTGGCGCGCGTCCATCCGGCGCGGCTGGCACTGTGGTCGTTCTTGGCGGCGACAGCACATGGTGCGGGGCTGATGTTGGTCCCAATCTATCTGGGACTTTGTGCCATTGGCGCCGAAAGCACTGGCCATCTCGCGGCGCAAAGCCTGATGGGAAGTAACATCGTGACGGCTTTCACGGTCGCTGCCGTGCATACTTTGTCCATGACACTTGCCGGGGGCATCATTGCAGTCGTGATCTACTTCTGGCTGGGTTTGAAGTTTCTGTCGCGAACGTGGTTCAACCTTGATGTGGTCTGGGCCGTGAGCTTGGTTTTGGTCGGCGCATTTGGGATATATTCAGCTTACACCGGTCATTGATAAATATACCCTGTCACACCTCGTCTAATTGCAAAGCAGCGGCATGATCTTTTCAAGAACGGACACAAGAAGGGGCGCGCCCGTTTGTATCGCGGGCGCCTTAATCCCCGCGTGGGGTGTTTATGGTCAAGTCGCAGATTGACAGCGCGGCCTTGCAGATATCCTACTTCGTCAAAGTGATAGAAAAGGTGAGCGGATGCCGGACATCGACATCGTTGTAGCAGGGGCGGGGATCGTCGGGATGAGCACGGCGCTTTGGCTGCAACTGCGCGGCCATCAAGTTTTACTGGTGGACCCGCAGTCACCGGGGGCGGGGACCAGCTCCGGGAATGCCTGCACCTTGGCGACCTATGCATGTATGCCCGTGAACAACCCGTCGGTGCTGACCGGATTGGTCGGATTGATGACCCGCCGCGACAGCCCGCTGTCGATCTCTTATTGGCATGCTTTGAACAACCCGCGGTGGATTTTGTCATTCTTGGCCAATTGCCGCGCGTCACGTAGCCGCGAGATTGCTGGACATCTTGCGTCAATACTGTCGCATGCTGATGCTGGCATGAACCCGTTGATCGCCGAGGCGCAAGCCGAAGATTTGGTGGTTGATCGCGGCCAGCTTACTGTTTGGTCGACCCCGTCAGGTGCTGCCAGTGATGTGGCGGCTCTGGCGCTGCGCCGCAGCTTTGGAATTCCGTTCACGGAATTGACGCGCGATGAAGTGCGCACGATGGAGCCGGGCCTGACCATGCCGATCGAAAAGGGCGTGCACTACCCCGGCGCGCGCCACATCCGCGACCCCGAAGTGTTGGTCCGGCGATTTCATGCCCGTTTCGAAGCTCTGGGCGGTCGGACCTTGGCTGCGAGTGTCAAATCGACGCACGCCGATGCCGATGGAGTCACAGTAACGGCGGGCGACGCGGTGATCCGGGCCGGCAGGGTCGTCATCGCAGCTGGCGCGTTTTCGAAACAGATCAAAGGGTCAGGTGCCGAGCAGCTGCCGCTTGGCGTTGAACGCGGCTATCATGTGCTTTACGCCGGAGATGCGCACCGTATCACCCGGCCTGTCGGTTGGTCCGAAGGTGGGTTTTATGCAGTGCCTATGGCCAAAGGCCTGCGCTTGGCCGGCACGGTCGAAATTGCCGCCCTTGGTGCGCCCAAGAACAAGGAACGCATTGACTATATCGCGCGCAAAGGGACCGAGATGTTCGGCGATTTACCCGCACCCACCAGCGACTGGTTGGGCTATCGGCCATCCATGCCTGACGCTCTTCCGGTGATTGGGCCAAGCCCGACGTCGGATCGAATTATCCACGCTTTCGGGCACCAGCATCTTGGTCTGACCCTAGGTGGGATCACGGGACGGATCATGGCCGATCTGGCCGAAGGCCGGCAGCCGAACCTTGCCATTGACGCCTATCGACCGCAACGGCGCTATGCGCCGCTTTGATGCCATGTCAAACGGACCCAACGACCGTAACGCCCGTCGTCAGGGGGGGCTGCACCGACGCGACCCCTTGGTCACCTAGTCGAGTATCGACAACAGGTTTGCGTAGTCATCTGTCCAGATGCGCCCAGCATCGCTTTGCAGGACAGACCAGCGCGCATCGACGCGGAAGGGGGTCAGGCTGGCGGCATGATCCGACATAATGACAACTGTCGAGGGGCTGTTGGTCGGGTCGGTTGTCGCGCCGCGATAGGTCTGGATCAGGGCAGACAGACCCAAATCCTTGGCGCTGCGCCCCAAGGGGCGCGAGATATCATAATACCGGTTTGAGATGTGGAACATGATGATGCCGCCGGGTTTGATCCTGTTGCGGTACAGGTGCAGCGCTTGGTTCGTGGTCAGGTGCACGGGCACGGCGTCGGACGAATAGGCGTCGATCACAAGGATATCGAACCGCGCCGACGTCTGTTGGTCCAGCACGACACGCGCATCCCCGATGTGTGTTGGCGCATCGGGCGCGCATTGCGACATAAACGTAAAAAGCAACGGGTCGCGGGCCACGCGGTCCACCATGGCGTCGATTTCATAGAACTGCCATCTCTGTCCGGGCTCACCATAGCACGACAGCGACCCCACACCGAGTCCGACGACACCGACGTTCGCCGCCGCCTTGCCCGTGACCGAGGTCATGACCTGCGCCATCGGCCCGTCGGGGTGATAGTAATAAAGCGGCGTCGGGCGCGCATCATTGTTCAGCTCGCTACGTCGCTGGGCCCCGTGAACGGTTGTTCCGTTCTTGTATATCCGTGTGTTTTCAAGATCCCGTACGACATGAGTGCCAAAAAAGCTGCGATCCTTGAAGACAGATTGGCCCCGGGTCAACTGCCCGCCGATCCCCAGCACCGCAAGCGTCGCGATAAAGCCGATCAGCGGTTTGTGCCGCGCCATCACCAGAGTCGTGATGAAAACCGCGCCCATTACGCCGACCAGAGTTTCGATGCCTAAATCACCCGGCAGGACACCATAGGCCGCGACAGGCGCAATGATCAGGGCAGCAGCAAGAACGCCTTTGCCCAGGTCGCCTAGGCGCAGCCTGCCTGTCCCAACGAAAAGCAAGGTTGCCGCCAAAATGACCGTGATCCGTGCCTCGTGCAGGTCAGCGAACAGATTTGGCGCAAGAATTGCGTTGAATAACCCGCCCAAGGCACCGCCCACCGACATTGTCACATAGAAGATGGTCAAATTATTTTGTGCCGGTCGCGCATCATAAAGGGTCTGATGCGCCTTCATCGCGATAACTAAAAAGGACAATAGCAATGCCACGGTCAGCGGGATCGTTACCGACCCAAGCTTTACGCCCGTCAGCACCATCGCAAAGATCGCGAGGCTAAGAACAAACACCCCGTTCAGCAGCTTGGCGCCGACCCATGGCCGGTTGGTAAAGCATAGAACAAAGGTGAGCAGATAAAGCGACAAGGGCAAGACCCAGACCAGCGGAAACGATCCGATATCGGTGCTGATCGTGCTGGTGACGGACAGCATCAGCGAAGAGGGGATAAAGGCCAGCAACAGCCACCATGCGTAGTCGCGTGGGGTCGGGTTTTCTGCCAGCGGCGCGCTTGATGTCACCGCAGCGTGACCCTTGCGGGTCGCCAGGCCACTGAGCGCCAAAAAACCACCCAGCGCCACA
The DNA here is from genome assembly GCF_017854565.1 of Yoonia sp. Classification (GTDB taxonomy): domain Bacteria; phylum Pseudomonadota; class Alphaproteobacteria; order Rhodobacterales; family Rhodobacteraceae; genus Yoonia. The sequence continues at coordinate 92,148 of NZ_JAFMHJ010000006.1, read as the reverse complement.
AATCCCGCAGCCCAGCCCCAGCCGATCTGCGTCGCCCCGAACAGCGGTTCTGCCACGAGCGGAAAGGCCAAAAGCGCGCTGAGCGAGCCAAGATTGGACGCCCCGTACAGGAAATATGGGTCATCGGCGGAAGGTCCATCGCTTTTAGCGTACCAGCTTTGGATCAGTGGCGCATTGGCGGACAGCACGGCAAAGGGCATCCCCACGCCAAGCGCGAACAATGACAGTGTTTGCAGGGCAACGGGCGTGTCTGGGTCAAACTGCCAGCCGCTTTGGATTGAGAGCGGCAGGAATATCAGCGCCATCGCCCAAAGCAGCAGATGCAGCCCGACCTGCGCACTGACGGGCAGATATTTTGTGGACAAATGTGCGTAAAGGTATCCGGCGATCAGGATTGTCTGGAAAAATAGCATCGCTGTGGTCCAGACAGCAGGAGCACCGCCGATATAGGGCAGCACAATTTTGGTGAACAGCGGCTGGACAAAAAACAGCAGGGACGCAGAAAGGAATATTGTTGCGGTAAATAGGACAGGCACCAGCCGGGGGATGCGGCGGCGCCGGATGGCCGTGTTGATCGCAGTTGTCATCTTCTCTGCCTTGTTGGCCATTGTTTCCCCACGGTACACTATCCAAATGTGTCGAATTTGCGGAAACTCGGTGCATTCTAGGCAAGCCTATTGGCGCCATATCCACAATATGGGCCCCCGATTTCAGCAGGAAGCAGATGGACCCACACCGCGCGTTCGCGACCATTGCGCGCGGGGTGCATGGTGGGTTTCGGCCCGCGATGCGAGCTTGAAGCATTTTTGCGCAACTGACCGCTTGACGGGCCGCGCGGGGCCACTTAGAAGCAGCCCACATCCGGTCGATTGATCGGATTAGCAGATGCGCGGTTGTAGCTCAGTTGGTTAGAGTACCGGCCTGTCACGCCGGGGGTCGCGGGTTCGAGCCCCGTCAACCGCGCCACTGCTTTCCCCCTATTTCTGGTGTTGCTTCCTGATATGTCAGGGCTGTGCCATCACGGCGCAAAACAGACAATAACGCCCCATGAATAAAAGATAACAGGTTGGGACGTTTTTGCGTTGACGCAGTGCGCAACCCGGACTATCCCGCCCCTCACGCGCGGTTGTAGCTCAGTTGGTTAGAGTACCGGCCTGTCACGCCGGGGGTCGCGGGTTCGAGCCCCGTCAACCGCGCCATTTCACTAAAACCGATGTTATCCCGTAAGGTGGATCTTGATCCACCCTACTTGTCCGACAGATACTTGATGGCCTGTTGCAGGGTTTCATCCATACCATTGCGCGCCGCATCAACGGCGACGGCAACTTCTATGTCTGGTGGGATGCCGACCCCATCGAGCGATACACCATCCGGCGAGACATAGCGCTGATGTGACAGCCCAAGCGCCCAGCCGTTGGGCAGGGAAAAGCTGGCGATGTTCGACAGTATGCCAGACGTATTGGTCCCGATGACCGTGACCTGGGGCAACTGTCGCGTGGACATGACGAAAACCTCGGCGGCACTGCCGCTGAACCCAGAGATCAGAACCGCCGTGGGTTGTTTGATATGGAAGGTGCCGTTGGGCGCCAGCGCGACGGCATCCGGGGGTGTGTACCCGCCGCCGTTACGCGTTGCCTTTGTAAAAGCGGGGTGGGGGATATCGGTGAAATAGCCAGCATAGGCCAGTGCCACCTCGTCACTGCCACCTGGGTTATAGCGGACATCGAGGATAACGCCCTTGGCTGCTGCAAACGCCAGCGCAATTTCAGCAAATGCGCTGCGCGCCCGATCAGCGCCTTTGATATTGAACCCGGCGTTGGTATCCATGTGGCTCATGTAAACGTAGCCGATCTCGGGGGTGGCCCAGCCATAAAGCAGCCCGGTATCGGCAACGGCGGTCAGTTGACTGAATTGCGCAAGCGTATTGTCGCGCACCATGTGCCTGTCGGCATGCCATGACGGCCTGACCGACGGTGAATAGATCAAACCGTTGGTCGTGCGCAGGGATAGATGGCCATCATCAAGGCCCGCCAGCATGGTTTTGAACAGCGCCAGCAATGCGTCATCATCCAGAACGGTTTGCGCCAAGGGGCGCAGGCTATCGCGCCGTGCAAACCAGTCGACACCATGCAGATCAAAGAACGCATAATGTTCTTGCATGGCCTGCCAAAGCACATCGAAGTTGTCGCGCGCCGTGCCAGGTTGGTCGGGCGTTGTCGGGCAGTGCGCGGGCAGTGTGGTGGTTCTGTCAGCCATGATCGGGCTGACAGAACCACCCGCATCAATACGCAAGCGCGGGCCGTCGCGTGTCAGATGGATGTCCGTCAGCCCCGCGATAAGCCATTGATGCGCCGGGATACGCCGCGTGTGATAGCAACTGATCGCGGTCACCTCATAGACGTCGATTGCGGCCCGGCCGATATCGATCTGCAGGCCATAGCCGTCGGTCGCCCAGGTGCCTCGGATATCGTGGCCCGGCATGTTCATCGCCCAACTGACCCCAAATGCGCCAAACCCAACAACCGACAGCGCCAGCGCCCAACGCAACAGGGCCATCATTTCGAGATCGCATCCAGAATACGCGCCCAGGACCGCATCCCTTTATGGAACGACGACAGGTCATACTTTTCATTGGGCGAATGGATCGCGTCGTCATCCTTGCCAAAGCCGATCAGCATCGCATCCATGTTCAGAATATCCTTGAAATGTCCCGCAATCGGAATTGACCCGCCTGCGCCGACATAGGCCGCCGGGTGCGGCCATTCGTCGGACAGGGCCTTGCGGGCCCTATCGAATGCGGGATGGGTGGTGGTCATCTGCGATGCAGCACTGGCACCATGGCCATGGAACTGCACATCGCAATCAACGGGCACCATATCCTGCACCATCTTGCGAAAGTTATTCCTGATCTCGTGTGGGTCTTGTTGGCCGACCAGCCGAAAGCTGATCTTGGCATGTGCCCGAGAGGGCAGCACGGTCTTAAAGCCATCGCCGGTATAACCCGACCATATCCCGTTGACTTCGCAGGTGGGGCGCGACCAGATCATCTCAAGTGGGCTACGACCCTTTTCGCCCGCAGGTTCCGACAGGTCCACCTTGCCCAGAAACGCCTTGGCATCAAAGTGCAGATTAGCCCATGCGGCGGCCAAATCGTTGGATAATTCGGGCACACCGTTATAGAAGTCGGGCACGGTGATCCGGCCGTCGTCGTCGTGCAGGGCGGCAATGATTTTGGCCAGCACGCGCGCGGGGTTCATCGCGATGCCGCCATACATGCCAGAGTGCAGGTCTTTGTCCGGCCCGGTGATCGTGATTTCTTCGCCCAGGAGCCCACGCAGCTGGGTGATGATTGCAGGCGTGTTTTCACCATAAAGCCCGGTGTCGCAGATCAGTGCGATATCGGCTGTCAGCTCTTTCGCGTTTTCTTGCATGAAGGGGACCAGCGACGGGGACCCTGATTCCTCTTCGCCCTCAAAGAACAGCGATATATTGGCGGGCAGGGTGCCGTGAACAGATTTCCAGGCGCGGCACGCCTCGATGAATGTCATCAACTGGCCCTTGTCGTCGGCGGCACCGCGCCCCCGGATGACCCGGCCGTTGTCGGTGTCCTCGATTTGCGGGTCGAAGGGGTCACGATCCCACAGGTTCAGCGGATCGACAGGTTGCACGTCATAGTGGCCGTAAAACAGCAGATGCGGCCCTTCGCCGCCGCTGTGCGCAACGACCATTGGATGTCCCCTGGTGGGGCGTTTTGAAGCGTTGAACCCGATCGACAGCAGGTCGGCCACCAGCCAATCAGCGGCGGTGTCGCAATCGCCCTTATAGGCGGGATCGGTCGAAATCGACGGGATCCGCAGCAGCTCCAACAGGCGTTCTGTCGCCCGCGGCAGGTCGGCGTCGATATGGGCAAGGACAGGATCAAGGGTCATGGTTCTGGTGCTTTCTATACGGATCCGCCCAAAGGTCGCGGTGTTTGACACGAAGGTCAATGGCCGCGCATGCAATTCCGCGTGCGGGTATCGGCGCATTGCACAGAGCCTACGTTTTTTGTGGCAATTTGATCCAGATCACGGTCTACGTCCGCGAGGGGTGACAACTTGTAGCGTATTGCCCGCAGCGAATAGGCCCTATATGACGCAGGAACAGATTCAAGACGCGGTGTTATCTGCGCTTTGAGACGACGAAAGAAGGAAACAGCAGTGGATTATATCAGCCAGCTGGACACCGCACTGACCCGTTTGCACCAAGAAGGCCGCTATCGCACCTTCATCGACATCGAGCGCAAGCGCGGACAGTTCCCCCACGCCGTCTGGCGCAAGCCCGATGGGTCCGAGGCGCCGGTGACGGTCTGGTGCGGCAATGATTATCTGGGAATGGGCCAGCATCCAGTGGTGTTGGCAGCCATGCACGAAGCGATTGACGCAACGGGTGCTGGATCCGGTGGAACGCGCAACATCAGCGGCACGACTGTCTACCACAAGCGGCTCGAGGCCGAGCTTGCGGATCTGCATCGCAAAGAAGCGGCATTGTTATTTACCAGCGCCTATATCGCCAATGATGCGACGTTAAGCACGCTGCCGAAGCTGTTTCCCGGACTGATCATTTACTCGGATGCATTGAACCATGCGTCCATGATTGAAGGTGTCCGGCGCAATGGCGGTGCAAAGCGGATTTTCCGGCACAATGATATGGCGCATCTGCGCGAACTGCTGGCGGCGGATGATCCTGCTGCGCCAAAGTTGATCGCGTTTGAATCGATATATTCGATGGACGGCGATTTTGGCCCAATCGCCGCAATGTGCGATTTGGCCGATGAATTCGGCGCGTTGACCTATTGTGATGAGGTCCACGCTGTTGGCATGTACGGCCCTCGTGGCGCCGGCGTGGCCGAACGTGATGGCCTGATGGGGCGGATTGATATCATCAACGGAACCTTGGCCAAAGCCTTTGGCGTGATGGGCGGCTATATCGCGGCCTCAGCCAAGATGTGTGACGCCATAAGGTCTTACGCGCCGGGGTTTATTTTCACCACCAGCTTGCCGCCTGCCGTGGCTGCGGGTGCCGCCGCAAGCGTTGCACATCTGAAAACGAGTCAAGCCCTGCGCGATCAGCATCAGACACAAGCCAAGGTTCTGAAGCTGCGCCTGAAAGGGCTGGGCCTGCCGATTATTGATCATGGCAGTCATATTGTACCGCTGATTGTCGGTGACCCGGTGCATACCAAGAAACTGTCGGACATGTTGCTGACTGACTATGGTATTTACGTGCAGCCAATCAACTTCCCCACTGTGCCGCGCGGTACAGAGAGATTGCGTTTCACGCCATCACCGGTCCACGGACCGCGTGAAATGGATGCACTTGTCGGCGCTTTGGATGGTCTTTGGTCACATTGTGCGCTGAATCGTGCCGAACTGGCCGGTTAAGCTATTTTGACGATGTGCATGCGAACTGCCGATATGTTATCTGTTTGTCAGGCGTTCATAATATCCGATTCGGGTATGCTGTGCGCTCAGGGGCAGTAAGCGACGGGACAGTCGATGATCGGTAAGGGCTTCAGGCGCGCAGACGCAGCTGGGGACGTTCAAACCAAGGGGTTTGACGCCTTTGAATTGCGTCTGGGCGATATAATGCGCGGTGAACGGGCAACTATGGGCAAGAGCCTGTTGGATGTGCAACGCGAATTGAAAATAAAAGCTGCCTACATTGCTGCTATTGAAAATGCGGACCCTTCTGCCTTTGATACCCCGGGGTTTATCGCCGGTTATGTGCGGTCTTATGCGCGCTATTTGACAATGGATCCTGATTGGGCGTTTGACACATTCTGCCGGGAAAGCGGATTTGTGACGGCGCATGGCATGTCCGCCGACGCATCATCTGTGAAGATCAAGACTGGCGATTACGCTGTTGGCGCCTTTGGTAAAGACATATTTTCATCGTCAGCAACGCCGTTTATTCCCGCAGGTGAAGCCATTCTTTCGGGGATCGAGCCACGTGCGGTTGGGTCGATGTTGGTGCTTGTCGCGTTGATTGGCGGCTTGGGCTATGGGGGCTGGACCGTTCTGCAGGAAGTGCAGAAGGTGCAATTTGCGCCGGTTGAACAAACGCCGGTCGTGGTGGCGGACCTTGACCCGCTGGCCGGGGCAAGCAACGCGATCGAGACGGGTGATCCGCTGGCCGCTTTTGACGGCCCTTCGCGCGAGGGGTTGGATCGGCTTTACCGACCGCAAGCGCTTGAGGTGCCAGTGTTGGTTGCGCGCGATGCGCCGATTTCGACGTTAACACCGGGATCAATCGGCGCATTGGGCGTTGATCTGGGCGTCGAAGTCGTGATGGCCGAAGCCGTTGTGCCTGAACGTGCCACGCCCGCAATTCAAGTGGTAGAGCCGCAAGTGCCGGAACTGCAATTGGTTGCGGTGCGCCCTGCCTGGGTCAGGGTGCGTGCCGCGGATGGTATCGTGCTTTTTGAAGGCGTGATGGAACCCGGACAGAATTTTGTGGTCCCCGCGACCGAGGAGCCTGCAACGCTGCGTGTCGGCGAAAGCGGCGCATTGTATTTTGCGGTCAATGGCACGCATTATGGCCCTGTCGGGCGCAAGGGCGTCGTGACGTCAAATGTGACGCTGACCACCGAAAGCCTGAGGCAGTCATATGCTGTGGCCGATCTTACGGCTGACAATGATCTTGCTGAGATTGTCAACGTCGCCGAAGTCATAGAGGGCCAATAATCCCGCCAGCGAATGGTTGCTGTGGCCTGATTTGACGCTTAGGTTAGTTGCAAATACTTATCTGAAAGCGGTCCTATGTCCCTGAACCATATACGTCCATGGCGTAATATTTATCGCCGCAAATCTCGTCAGATCATGGTGGGAAACGTGGCCGTGGGGGGGGACGCGCCTATCACGGTTCAGACGATGACCAACACGCTGACGACGGATGTAAAGGCAACGATTGCGCAGGTGCAGGCTGCGGCGGACGCAGGGGCCGATATTGTACGGATTTCGATCCCGGATCAGGCGTCAAGTGCGGCGCTGAAGTTGATCGTCCCAGAGGTGTCGGTCCCGATCGTCGCCGATATCCACTTTCACTACAAACGGGGGATTGAGGCGGCCGAGGCAGGGGCGGCTTGCCTGCGGATCAATCCGGGCAACATCGGCGACGAAAGCCGTGTCAAAGAGGTGATCAAGGCCGCGCGCGATAACAATTGTTCGATCCGCATTGGGGTCAATGCGGGGTCGCTGGAAAAGCATCTGCTGGACAAATATGGTGAGCCTTGCCCGGATGCGATGGTGGAAAGCGGGCTCGATCATATCAAGATACTGCAGGACAATGATTTTCACGAATTCAAGATTTCATGCAAAGCGTCGGATGTGTTTATGGCTGCGGCGGCCTATCAGCAATTAGCTGAAGCGACGGATGCGCCAATTCATCTTGGGATTACCGAGGCTGGCGGGCTGATCAGTGGGACGGTTAAATCCGCGATTGGCATGGGGAATCTGCTCTGGATGGGGATTGGCGATACGATCCGCGTGTCGCTGTCGGCGGACCCGGTGGAAGAGGTCAAGATGGGATTTGAAATTCTTAAATCTCTTGGCCTGCGGCATCGGGGTGTGAATATTATTTCCTGCCCGTCATGCGCGCGGCAAGGCTTTGACGTGATCAAGACAGTCGAAGCGCTGGAAAAGCGACTGGAACATATCAAAACACCGATGTCATTGTCGATCATTGGCTGCGTTGTGAATGGTCCGGGTGAGGCGCTGATGACCGACGTGGGCTTTACCGGCGGCGGGGCCGGTGCGGGCATGGTCTATCTGGCGGGTAAGCAAAGCCACAAGAAATCGAACGACGATATGATCGAACATATCGTGGAGCAGGTGGAAAAGAAGGCTGCGGAACTGGATGCGGCTGCGGATTTGGCCGCCGAGTAAGGCGGGTCAAGACCCACCTTACTCGGCATCAATGCCGCGATATCGGTCTTTATACTGCAACATTGCAAGGTCGTAGGGTGGGGGTCTTGACCCACCCCACTGGTTCGCATGTCACGATGGCATCACACCGCCGTACCAGTTGCCAATCTTGACTTCTGTATCGCCGGTGACAAGCGCGGCGAACTCGCGTGGGTCCTGCGTGCCGTTGTCGCGGCCCCGGTAGTGGTAGGGATAGACATAGGTGGGCCCGAATTCGTTCACGGCAGATGCTGCGGCTTCCATGCCCATTGTAAACGGCAGGTTCATGCAGACGAAGGCCACGTCGATGTTTTCCAGGCTGCGCATCGCGGGCGTGTCTTCGGTATCGCCAGAGATATAGACCCGCAGCCCGTCAACGGTCACGATATAGCCGTTGTCACGGCCTTGCGGGTGAAAGTTCAACCGATCGGGGCTGATGTTATAGGCTGGGATCGCATCGACCATGACATCGCCGGTCATCGTGCTTTCACCGTTGCCGATGGCCGTCGCACGGGCCTGAAGATCCGCTGGCAACATGTCAAAGACGGCGGGATTGACAATCATCGTGGTGTTTTCGCCCATGATCGCTGCAAGCGTTTCGGTGTTGAAGTGATCTCCGTGTTCGTGGGTCACAAGGATCAGGTCGGGTGCGGGCAGGCCGGCATAGGCTGCGGGCTCACCCACAGGGTCGGCATAAATTGTACCGCTGGGTGTTTCCATGACGAAGGACGCATGGGAGACAGGGTGAACAACGATTTCGCCGTTCGCGGTCGCGAATGCGTCACTGCTGTGACCGGCGGCATGGAGGGTATAGGGTAGCAAAGTTGTGGTTCCCACAGCGGCAACCCCAGTCAGAAATGTACGGCGCGTTGGCATGATTGCATATCCTTTGTTCAGAGGCGACTGAGGATGAATTAGCGCACAGACGCGCGACGTCCACGTTGGAGCCTGTTGAAATTATGAACACTCGTTCTGCAATGGCGCACAGTTTCGGACCGTTATTCGCCGCGCAACTGTGCAACCAGTCGTTCCATATCTGGCCCGGGCACATAGCCGCGCACCATTTGGTCATCAAAAACAAAAGTCGGCGTGCCGGTGATCTGCAGCAGTTGGGCCAATGCGCTATTTTCGGCGATAATGGCCGTAACCTCATCACTGGCCATTTTCGCCGTAATTTCCGCCATGTCGAGATCAAGTGTTTCACCGACACGGTTCAGGCTTTGCTGGGTGACATCACCGCGAAATTCCATCAATATGTTGTGCACGTCTTTGTAGGCGGCATCACCTGCAACAAGTTGCGTGGCGATGGCAAAGCGTGACGCGAGGACGGATTGTTCGCCTAGGATCGGAAATTCCTTGATGATGTAGCGGATGTTTGTATCGCCGGCGATCAGGGCTTCGACTTCGGGGAATGCCCGTTTGCAATAGCCACAGCGGTAATCCATGAACTCCACCACGGTCACATCGCCATCGGGGTTGCCACCGACAAAGGAATGACCGTCATTGAACAACGCATCGGCATGCGCCCGTGCAAGGGCCGTGTCGCTGCCAACCTGTTGTTGTTGTTCGCGCTGTTGCAGGACGCCGATAGCTTCGGTCAGTACTTCGGGGTTGTCCAATAGATAGGCGCGTACTTCGGCGCGAAACGCTTCCCGTTCGGCGGGGGTCATGGCATCCAGTTCCAACGCGGCAGCGGGACTGGTCAGAGCGAGCATCATAGGCAGGGCAAAACGGAGTTTCATAAGGCATTCTCATTGGGAAAAGTTAGGCGAGACAGACCATATCGGCCAGCCGTTGCCAAGGTGCATTGACGTCTCATGGGCCACAAGGGCAAACATGACAAAAGTATAAGAGGCAGATGATGCGACATTCAACCCGAGGCGAGGTCGATCCCTTTATTGTGATGGACGTCATGGAAGCCGCCCGCAAGGCCGAGGCCGCAGGCCGCCACATCATTCACATGGAGGTCGGGCAGCCGGGCACGGGGGCGCCCGCAGAGGCGCGCGCGAAACTGGTGGCAGAACTGGCGACGCCTTTGGGGTATACCGTGGGCCTTGGGCTGCCGGAACTGCGCGCCCGGATCGCCCGCCATTATGCGCAGTGGTACAATGTCGATCTGGACCCCGCGCGGGTCGTGGTTACCAGCGGGGCGTCGGGTGCCTTTTTGTTGGCATTTTCGGCCTTATTCGACAATGATGAGCGGGTAGGGTTGGGGGCACCATGCTATCCGTCATATCGGCAAATCCTTAAGGCGGTGGGGTTAACGCCGGTCGATATTCCCACAACATTGGCGCAGCGGTTTCAGCCACGCCCCGGCGATGTGGCCGCGCATGATCTGGCCGGATTGATTGTCGCGTCGCCTGCCAATCCGACGGGGACGATGCTGGATCGGCCCGCGTTGGCCGCTTTGGCCGACGCCTGTGCGGTGGCCGATGCGGCCCTGATCTCGGACGAGATTTACCACGGGATTGACTATGATGTCGCTTCGGTCAGCGCCCTGCAGGTCACCGATGACGCCTATGTCGTCAATTCGTTTTCCAAATATTTTTCCATGACCGGATGGCGTGTCGGGTGGATGATCGTGCCAGAAGATCACGTGCGCCGGGTCGAGCGTTTGGCCCAGAATATGTTCATCTGCGCGCCCCATGCGTCACAACGGCTGGCCTTGCACGCAATGGATTGCACCGATGAACTAGAGGCAAACAAGGCGGTCTATGCGGCTAACCGGGCGCTGATGATTGCGGGTTTGCAGGCGGCAGGGCTAGACCGGTTTGCGCCGCCTGATGGGGCGTTTTACGTCTATGTTGACGTGTCTGCCCATACCGATGATGCGCTGGCGTTTGCCGCTGAGATATTGGAGGTCGCAGGCGTGGCCGTTACTCCGGGGATCGATTTTGATGCCGTGCGGGGCCAGAACTGGCTCAGGTTTTCCTACGCCCGATCAACGGATGATATCCGCGAAGGGATGGACCGCTTGGCGCGTTTCATGCAGGCGCGAAAGCTATGATGCGGCTGCTGTGTCTCTTGCTGGTGGTGGCATCGGGTGCTGCGGCGCAGGTCAATGTCGATCCCGGTCGCAGCAGCGTGGCCGACGGTTGGTGGAGCCTTGAGGTGGAGCTGGGGCTGAGTGCCGTTGTGCCCTACAGAGTGTTCACGCTGGATGACCCGCGCCGTTTGGTGCTGGATTTCGAAGGTGTTGACTGGACAGGCGTGCAGCCCGATCAACTGTTGGAGGCGGGGCGCGCGACGGGGTTGCGATTTGGTCCGATGCGTCCGGGTTGGTCGCGGCTGGTCGTTGAACTGGCCGCGCCATTGGAGGTGACCGAAGCGCAGATGCGGGTGACCGACGCTGGCGCTGATCTTGCTGTTGTACTCCGGCAGGTATCGGCGGCGGATTTCGCCGCGGGTGCTGGCGCGCCGCCTGATCCGGGATGGGACGTGCTGGGGACGGTCGATCTGTCTGCGCTGCGCCCAACCGCCGACGGTATTTTTACCGTGGTGATTGATCCCGGCCATGGCGGCATTGACCCCGGCGCTGACCGCAGCGGTGTGCGCGAGGCGGATGTGATGCTGATGCTGGGCCTTGAGGTGGCGCTGGCGTTGAATGCCATGGACGGTGTGCAGGCATTGCTGACCCGCGACGCGGATGCGTTTGTGCCACTGGATGCGCGCATGACTATCGCGCGGGCGGCGGGGGCTGACCTGTTTATTTCGCTGCACGCGGATGCGCTCGAAGAAGACGAGGCGCAGGGGGCGTCGGTATATACGTTGTCTGAGGGCGGCGGCGATGCGGCTGCGACCCGGATGGTGGAACGCCACGAGAGGGGTGACCTGCTGGCCGGTGTCGATTTGAGCGCGCAGGGCGACCGTGTGGCCATGGTATTGATGGATCTCGCGCGCGACAGCACGGGTCCTGCGGGGCGTCATTTTGCCGATGCGCTGGTCAGCGAGATGCGTGCCGCCGGTGTGGATGTCAATTCCCGCCCGCGCCGCGAAGGCCAGTTGGCCGTTCTGACGTCCGCCGATTTCGCCAGTGTGTTGATCGAGGCGGGGTTTTTGTCCAACACCCGCGACCGAGCATTGCTGGCAAGCAGGGGCGGGCGGGCGGTGTTGGCGCAGGCGATTGTGGCTGCCGTGGCAAGTCTGATCGAGTAGCGATGCTGCTGGTCAGTCGAATGTGATCGGTTTGAAGGCGTCTTCTGGCCGAAATTGGCATTTGGTCTTTTGACCAATGCCGGACGTGCGCGTATAAGCGGGGACTAACAATGAGGAACATCACCCCTGTGCTGCGCTTTATCCTTTCCTTCTTTGGCGGTATTTTTTCGCTGCTGACCCTTGGCCTGATCATGGGCGTGCTGACTTTTGGCGGCGTTTTCCATGTCTATGGCCGCGATCTGCCCAGCTATGAGACGCTATCGCAGTACACCCCCAAGACAATCAGCAGAATCTATTCGGGCGAGGGGCGGATCATTGACGAATTTGCTACCGAACGCCGCCTGTTCACCCCGGCCGAGGAAATTCCTGCCATCGTCAAGCAGGCCTTTATTTCGGCTGAGGATAAAAATTTTTATACGCACCAAGGATTTGATGCTTTGGGGATGGTGTCGGCGCTGCGCGATGCGATCACATCACGCGGCGAGGACGTGCGCGGCGCGTCAACCATAACGCAGCAGGTGATGAAAAATTTTCTTTTGGATGGCGCGCGTGCAGGCGTAAAGGGGGTCGAGCGGAAGATCAAAGAGCTGATCCTTGCCGTTCGTATCGAAGGCGCGATGCCCAAAGAGCGAATTCTCGAACTTTACCTGAACGAGATTTTCTTGGGGCAGAACAGTTTTGGCGTGACCGCAGCCGCCTTGACCTATTTCAACAAGCCGCTCAACGATCTGACACCGGGCGAGGCTGCCTATCTTGCGTCACTCCCCAAATCGCCCAGCAATCGCCACCCGGTGCGTGATCGTGAAACGGCGGTGTTCTGGCGCAACAACACGCTGCGTCTGATGTTACGCAATGGCTATCTTGACGAAGCTACCTATGAGGCAGAGCGCGCGGCGCCGTTGCTGTCGGTGCAGGGCGGTGACTATGAGGATTTCCGCGAGAGCCTGCCGCCGCGTGATTATTTCACCGATGAAATCCGCCGCCAGCTTAGCCAGAACTTTGGCGAAGAGGAATTCTTTTCGGGCGGGCTGGCCATTCGGGCGACGGTTGATCCTGCGTTGCAGATTACTGCGGCGCAATCGTTGCAGGCAGCTCTCGAGAAGTTCGACCGCGAGACCGGAGAGTGGCGCGGCACTGGCGAGACGATTGCCGAAGACGCATTGGGCAGCGAAGACGCGTGGCGTGCAGCATTGGCCGCGGTGAACGTGCCCCGCGACGTGAATCTGGTGGCGCAATGGTATCCTGCCGTGGTTCTGGACGTCGCCGAAAATACGCTGCGGATGGGCATTGAAGGGGTCGATGAAACCGACGCCGAGCCATTTGTCGTGCCCCGCGCTGATATTCAGTGGCTGCGCGGCGATTTCTTTGACAATTTCACGCCCGGTGACGTGGTACACGTCCGCCGCCTGACGCAGGACAGCGATGGCGCATTCATCCGGTGGAGCCTGCGGCAAATCCCCGAAGTGCAGGGCGGTTTCATGGCCATGGACGTCAACACTGGCCGTGTTCTGGCGATGCAGGGCGGTTTTAGCTATGAGGCGTCGGTGTTTAACCGCGCAACGCAGGCGCAGCGTCAGCCGGGTTCCGCGTTCAAGCCGTTCGTTTACGCCGCTGCGTTGGATAGCGGATATTCACCTGCGACGATTGTCGTGGATGCGCCGATTACCATCAACACGCCACAAGGCACATGGCGGCCGCAAAACGCATCGAACCAATATTATGGGCCGACGCCGCTGCGCACCGGGATCGAGCAGTCGCGCAACCTGATGACGATCCGACTGGCCCAGGAAATCGGGATTGATACGGTCGGGCGCTACGCGGAGAAATTCGGTGTTTATGAAAACATGAACCGGGTCTTGTCCACTGCACTTGGCTCGGACGAGACCACATTGTTCAAGATTGTCGCCGCCTATGCGATGTTCGCCAATGGCGGTGAGCGGGTGGAGCCGACATTGGTTGACCGGGTGCAGGACCGCTATGGCAACACGGTGTTTCGCCACGACCAGCGAATTTGCGAAAATTGCAGTGACCCGTTGTTGCGCGAAGGCGATGCGCCCACGATCATTTCGAACCGTGATCGGGTGATGAATCAAATTACCGCCTATCAGCTGACATCAATGCTGCAGGGCGTTGTCCAACGCGGGACCGCGCGCAATGCGATCAATCTGCCGGTGCCGATTGCAGGCAAGACCGGGACGACAAACGATGCCAAGGACGTTTGGTTCGTGGGATTTTCATCCAGTATCGTCGCGGGCTGCTATATTGGTTACGATACACCGCGTACTTTGGGCCGGGGTGCCTCGGGCGGGGGGATTTGCGGGCCAGTGTTCAACACATTCATGGGTCAGGCGATTGAACGGTTCGGTGGCGAGCCGTTCAAGGTGCCTGCGGATTGTCAGTTCATCAATATTGACCGTTTCAGCGGTGCCCGATTGCCGCCAGAAGCCTTTGGCGACAATGTGATTGCAGAATGTTTCCGCCCCGGCGAAGAACCGCTGTTTGGCATTATGTTCGATGGTGGTTTTGCGATGTCGGCGGATTTGCCGCTGTTTGACGAGGCCCCGCGGCCGTCGCGTCAGGTCACGACATCGACCGGTGAAACGGCGACAGTCGGACCCAAGGCCACGTTTGGCACGCTTTCATCGGGTGGTCTTTACTGACCATCCGCTTGTCGTGCGGCGTGCAGCGCTGTAAGACCCCCTGACATTCCCAAGATCCTGATAGGTGCCCGATGCGCGCAGAAATCGAAAATACCGTCGTAGCGATCGAAAAATCGCTGAACCTTCTTGCGCAGCGGATGGATCGCGAGACTGCGCCGCATCGCTTGGAAGAGTTCAACGCGCGCGTGGAGGATCCGACGATGTGGGACGATCCTGATGCCGCGCAAAAGCTGATGCGTGATCGGCAGTTGCTGGTTGATGCAATGACCAATTATGACAATATCGCCCAAGAACTTGCCGATAACATCGAGCTGATCGAGATGGGCGAGATGGAAGACGACGCCGAAATCGTGACCGAAGCCGAAAACGCCCTGAAATCGCTGCGCGAAAAGGCCGCCCAAAAAGAGCTTGAAGCGCTGTTGGACGGCGAGGCCGACGCCAACGATACGTTTCTTGAGATCAATGCGGGTGCCGGTGGCACCGAAAGCTGTGACTGGGCCAATATGCTAGCGCGGATGTATGTGCGTTGGGCCGAAAAAAAGGGCTACAAGGTCGAATTGCAGGCCGAACAGTCCGGCGATGAGGCTGGCATAAAGTCTGCGACCTATAAAATCAGCGGCCACAATGCCTATGGCTGGCTGAAGTCCGAAAGTGGCGTGCATCGTCTGGTGCGGATTTCACCGTTTGACAGTGCAGCCAAGCGGCACACGTCATTTACATCGGTCAAGGTTTACCCGGTTGTCGATGACAACATCGAGATTGAAGTGAACCCCGGGGACATTCGTTTGGATACGTATCGGTCGTCTGGAGCGGGTGGTCAGCACGTCAACACGACCGACTCGGCGGTGCGGATCACGCACTTTCCAACGGGTATCGTGGTGACATCTTCGGAAAAATCCCAACACCAGAACCGCGACATCGCGATGAAGGCGCTGAAATCCCGTCTGTATCAGATGGAACTGGACAAGCGGTCCGCCCTGGTCAACGAGGCGCATGAGAACGCAGGCGATGCGGGCTGGGGCAATCAGATACGGTCGTATGTTTTGCAACCCTATCAGATGGTAAAGGACCTGCGCACCAATTATGAGACGTCGGATACAAAAGGGGTGTTGGACGGTGATCTGGACGGCTTTATGGCGGCGACGCTGGCGCTGGATATGTCTGGTAAAAGCCGGGACGCGGCACTGGCGTACTGACCGCCCATTTGATCTATGCCAAGGACAGGGCATGGCAAGTTGATCATCCTTGCCGGAGCGTGACCGCCCTATGGCGGCGCGGTCACAGGGGGCGGAGCACAGGGATGTTACAGACAATAGCCACATCGCGCCTGACACTGGCGGACCTGCGCAATGCGCTGGCTGCGGGGGTGGGTGATTTCCGCAGGGCGCCGCAATTTGGTTTGTTTTTCAGCATGGTATACGTGGCGGGCGGATTTTTTCTGATTTGGCTCGGGGCGGGGACGGTCAGTTGGACCATTGCAACATCGCTTGGTTTTCCGCTGGTGGCGCCGTTTGCGGCTGCGGGCCTTTATGAGGTCAGCCGCAGGATTGAAACGGGTCAGCCGCTGGATTGGGCGGCAGTGCTTGGCATTGTCTGGCAGGAACGCAACCGGCAATTACCCTGGCTGGGGGCGATCATCGTCATTTATTTCCTGTTTTGGACCTTCTTGGCGCATATGATCTTTGCCCTGTTTATGGGGCTGTCGACGATGACGAACATCTCGGAGACTTGGGAGGTGTTGTGGACGCCCCATGGGATGCGCATGATCGGGGTCGAATTGGGGATTGGCGTGGCGCTGGCGTTTTTGCTGTTTTCGATTACGGTCGTGAGCCTGCCACTGGTGCTTGATCGCGAAGTTGATTTCGTGACCGCAATGCTGGTCAGCATGCAGGTGGTGCGGACAAATCTGGGGGTGATGCTGATCTGGGCGCTGGTGATTGCGGCACTGACGCTGGTGGCGCTGGTGCCGTGGTTTTTGGGATTGGTGGTTGTCCTGCCGATCTTGGGGCATGCGACCTGGCATTTGTATCGGCGGGCGGTGGTCTGACGCAAAAGGGCGCCCCGAGGGACGCCCAGTGGCGATTCGCATGACCTGAAATCAAGGCTTGGTTGCGTCAGGCGTGCCTGTCGTTGGCATCTTTTTGGTGCCAGTGGACAGCGGATCGTCCTGACGCTGGACCGATCCTTCGAAGTGGGCGCCGGACTCTATTGCGATCGTTTTGTGGATGATGTCACCTTCGACCCGCGCGGTCGATGTCAGGCGTACCTTCAGGCCACGCACGCGGCCAACAACGCGGCCATTGACCACAACGTCGTCTGCAACGACTTCGCCTTTGACGGTGGCACCTTCGCCAACAGTCAGCAAATGCGCGCGAATATCGCCATCTACCTGACCTTCGACCTGAATGTCGCCAGTTGTCTTGAGGTTGCCGGTGATCAGCAGATCAGCCGACAGAATGGACGCAGGTGGCTTTGCTTTCGGAGCAGATGATTTGTAATCCGCACCTGTGCCACCCGTCTTGCTGCCGTCCGCGCCAGTTGTTGTATTATCGGCCTTTGGCCCAGGTTCGTTGATTTTGGATTTAGAAAACATCTTGTCCAGCTCTTATATAGGTCATGGGATTGACGGGGTCGCCACCGACGCGGACCTCGTAGTGAAGGTGTGGGCCAGTCGACCGACCAGAATTCCCCATAGCACCTATTCGTTCTCCACGCGAGACCCTTTGACCAACTGACACATCCATTGCGTTCAAATGGGCATATCGTGTCTCGATTCCAAACTCGTGTTGGATTTTGATGAGACGCCCATAGCCAGATGACCAGCCTGCGTGCGTTACAACACCGTCGGCGGTGGTATAAATTGGTGTTCCGATAGGTCCGGCAAAATCAGTGCCGGCGTGCAGCCGGCCCCATCGCGGCCCAAACCCAGACGTGAAACGAAAGTTCGACTTCACCGGGATCGAAAACGGCGCTTTTTCGGCAGCAATACGGTAAAGGTTGATCCGGTCCATCGAGGACAGGATACCGTTGGCCCGTTCGGCATCTGGGTCCGGCGCGCCGCCACGGGTGGAAAACTGTAGCGGGGTCAGTGGCCCGCCAGTGCCGGAATAGCCGCGGCGCACCTGGTCAATCAGGGTGTCGGGGTTCATGCCCGCCGCGCGAAACATTTGATCCAGAGGTTCAACGGAGACCAGCATCGCGTCTTCAAGCTGACGAAAAATCTGGTCATTGCGTTCTTGCAGCAGGCGCAGTTCCAGTTCCATCTCGGCGGCGTGGTCGATCGCAAAGGCGGCGTCGGCGGCGATCAGGTCGCGCTCGGCAGCGGTTTCTGCCAATGCGTTTGCCAAAAGGTCGACCGTGCCAACGGCGTCTTCGCTCATGGCGGCTACGGTCGTGTCATCGGTTTCGGCAGACAGGGATGCGACCTCGCGGCGCGCCTCTTCGCGGGCTTTCATGGTGTCGCGCAGTGTGGACTGAACGACATCAAGCCCGGTTTCCAGCTCGCGGCGCTTTTCTTCGGTGTTCAGCAGCTCGGACTGCATGATGGAAATCTGTTGCAGGGCGGAGTTGAACCGTTCCTGAGCCGCGAGGGCTTCGATCGCGCGGGCATCGCGTTCGCCGGACAGCGCATTGAGCCGCTGTTCATAGGTCATTTGATCGCGTTGCGCCTGCGCGCGGAAGTTTCCAGCACCAATGCTGTCCATCAGCAAGATAGCCGTCGCGATGATCGTCCATGCGACGACGATAATGCTGCCGGTCCATGCGACCAATTGGGTCTCTGATTTCAGCCTGATAAAGCGCGTTTCGGTATCGGATCGCAGAAAAAGACGTTTTTCCGGGAACAATCGCTCTAGTATCGCGTGTACGCGTTTGGTCGCTCTTGATCTCACGTTATTGTCCCGTCTTATTTGCCTTGCCGGTCCCCGCACCGACGTCGCTTAACCTGTGTTAAACAGGCACGGCCCATGCTGCAAGAATTTTGCGCATCTGCCGATGGAATACACCATGTTTATCGGATCTTGGGCGAGGAGTTGCCGACAGAGCAGGGCCGTTGCGTGGTTAAGCTTTGGCGCTTGCGGCCAGAGGCCAGTAAAAATCGGGCGGGATTCCAGCCTCGGCGCGCTTTTCTTCGTTGAACGGTGGTTTGAGCTGCCCGTAAAAATAGCGTTTGACCAGATCATGAAACACGCCTGTCGGGTCAAGATCATGGCGGCCGCACAAAAAGTGGAACCATTTCGACCCATAGGCGACGTGATGCACCTCTTCGGCATAAATCGTTTCCAGTGCCGCGACAGCCGCATCATTTTTGGCCTGTCTGAAGACTTTGATCATGCCCGGCGTGACGTCCAGCCCGCGTGCCTCAAGGACCATGGGCACGACGGCAAGCCGCCCCATCAGGTCATCTGCGGTGTCTTCGGCGGCGCGCCACATGCCGACGTGGGCGGGCAAGGCACCGTAATGACTGCCCAATGCTTCGAGGCAGTCACACATCAGGTTGAAGTGTTTGGATTCCTCGTCCGCCGCCTTGACCCAATCATCATAGAACCCCAACGGCAGTGTCGTATCGGTAAAGCGGGCGATAATGTCCCAATGCAGGTCAACGGCGTTCAGTTCGATATGGGCGACGGCGTGCAGCAATGCGATGCGCCCAGCCTCGGTGCCCGGTTTGCGGTGGGGCACGTCGCGGGGGTTGAGAAGCGCGGGCTTTTCCGGGCGCGATGGCTGCAGCGGCGGTTTGGCGTCACCAATGGCAAGGTGTGTGCCCGCCGCGCGTGCAGCCTGCCATTGCGCCGCCAACTGGCGCGACAGAGCGGCCTTTGCGCGGCCGTCTGCGGTTGTCAGGACCGCGACGGCCATTTCCGAAAGCGTCACAGTGCGCGGACTGCATCAAGCACGGCATCAACATGACCCGGCACTTTGACCTTGCGCCAGACCTGCGCGATCTTGCCGTCCGGACCGATCAGAAACGTCGCCCGTTCGATCCCCATATACGTTTTTCCATACATGCTTTTTTCGACCCACGTGCCGTAGCGTTCGCAAACGTCGCCGGTTTCATCCGAGAGGAGGGCGATTTTCAGGTCATGTTTGGCGATGAATTTGTCATGCTTTTTGATGCTGTCCTTGGACACGCCAAGGATGACGGTATCGCGGGCCGCGAAGGTATCGACGCTTTGGGTAAAGCTGATCGCTTCCTTGGTGCAGCCGGGGGTGTCGTCTTTGGGATAGAAATAAAGCACGACTTTCTTGCCTGCAAAGTCAGACAGGTTCACCAAGTCGCCCCCATCACGGGGCAGGCTGATGGCAGGGGCATTGTCGCCGATGGCTGGGTCGGTCATCTGTTCGTCCTTTTGCGGTTCATGCTTTCGTGGTTTTGTTTTAGCCCGACACAGGCAAAGATAAAGACCAAAGGCGAGGACACGTGACACAGCAGGACGAACATCCCCTCAAGCGAGACCCCAAGCCGCGCAACAGGCGGCGTCGGGGCGGGGTCTGGCTGCGCGCGGCGGTTCTGATTTGTCTGATGCCGCTTGCGTTCGCTCTTGCCGCTGGCGTGATGATCATCGACCGCGAGATCACGGCACCCAGTTGGATCGTCACGCGAATCGAATCCCGCGCGGCAGAGTTGTTGGAGGGGGGTGCACTGCGGTTTGGTGCCATTACGCTGCGCATTGGCCGTGACCTGCATCCGACCGTCCGCCTTGTCGATACCCAGCTTTATGATGAAAGCGGCCTGACGATTGCCCGTGTGCCGCAGGTCGAGGGGCTGATTTCGCCGCGTGGTCTGATCCTGCAACAAGATGTGCTGATCCAAGACATCCGGCTGACCGGTGCGCAGATCAATTTGCGCCGCGCACGCGACGGGTCAATCGGCGTTGCGTTCGGGGCAGGCACCGGAGAGGTGCGCCGTGCCGGGTCGCTGGCGGAATTGCTTGATCAATCTGATCAGCTGTTTGAACGCCCGGCGCTGATCGCGCTTGAGACGGTGCGCGCCGATGGCTTGATCGTCAATTTCGATGATGCGCGGGCCGGTCGTAGCTGGATTGTAGATGGCGGTACGCTCGCGCTTGATCTGCGCGGCGGCCAGACGGTGCTGCGCGGTGATCTGGCGCTGTTGTCGGGGCGGGCTGGGGTGACGACGGTTTCGCTGTCCTATAGCAGTCCGCGCGGCAGTCGTGCGGCGCAACTGGGGCTGAATATCAGTGACGCTGCGGCCAGTGATATCGCGGCGCAATCGCCCGCACTGACGTGGTTGCGTGACATTGATGCGCCGATGACCGCCGCGATGCGTACGTCGTTGGATGCGGATGGTGCGCTGGGGCCGCTGAGTGCCGTGCTTGAGATCGGGCAGGGGGTGTTGCAGCCGAACCCGGCGACGGCACCGGTGCGGTTTGACGCCGCGAAGGCCTATCTGACGTATCATCCGACGCGCGATCAGATTGTTTTTGATCAGATCACGCTGGAAACCGAATGGGGGCAGTTGAAGGCCTCGGGGCAGGCATATCTGCGCGAATTTCGCGACGGCTTGCCGCGTGCGCTGCTGGCGCAGTTCCAGTTTCGTGATCTGGTGGTGAACCCAGCCGGGCTTTATGAGGCACCGCTGGCGGTGCCTGCGGTCGCAATTGATCTGCGTCTGCGTCTTGATCCGTTTCGCATCGAAGTGGGGCAGTTGGTCATCAACGACGGGCCAGTCATGGCAATGGCGCGGGGCAATGTTGCGGCCACTGCTGCAGGCTGGCAGGTGGCGATGGATGTCACGGCGGATGAGATCACGCCCGCCAAACTGATCGCCTATTGGCCGCCCACGCTGAAACCCCGGACCCGCACGTGGTTTGTCAATAATCTGGCGCAGGGGCGGATATTCAATGTTGCAGCCGGGCTGCGGTTGCGGCCCACGGTGGTGCCGCATTTTGCTGCCGGGTTCGAGTTTGCGGGAGCGGAGGTGAAATTTCTACGCCATCTGCCGCCGATTACCGACGGATATGGGGCGGTATCGTTTATCGACAGCAGCGTCGTTGTCAGCCTTGATACCGGGCATGTCGCGGCCCCCGAGGGTGGGCAGGTGAACCTTGCCGGGTCGGTTTTCAGTATTCCCAACATGCGTGTGCCCAACGCGCCTGCCGTGCTGGATTTGCGGGTTGCAAGTTCGGTGACCGCGATGCTGTCTGTCCTGAACCAGCCCCCGTTTGAGTTTCTCAATAAGGCCAATTTGCCGGTAGCCATCGCGGATGGCAGGGCGGTTGCCGCCGGTCGGATTACGCTGCCGCTGAAGCCGCGGTTGACCAACGCCGAGGTCGATTTTGACATGACTGCTGATTTAAGCGGGGTGCGCAGCGCGGTATTGATCCCCGGTCGTACCCTGTCCGCGCCAGCGTTGACGGTGCGCGCCGACCGCAGCGGGTTGCAGATTGGCGGCCCGATCAGGGTGGGGGATGTGCCGGTCAACGGGATGTGGACGCAGCAATTTGGCCCGGAGTTCAAAGGCCGCAGTCAGGTGCAGGCGACGATAGAGCTGTCGCCGCGATTTTTGGATGCGTTCGGCATCGCTTTGCCGCCCGGGACGATCACGGGTGCAGGGCAAGGACAGCTGACGATTGATCTGCTGCGCGGGGCACCGCCTGCCTTTACGCTGGCGTCCGATTTGCGGGGGCTGCGGGTGGCCTTGCCGCCGATTGGGTGGGCCAAAGCTGCCGATACCGCCGGTGAACTGCGTGTCGCGGGTACGCTGGGGGCTGTGCCGCGCATTGAGACGCTTGTCATCAATGGAGGCGGGCTGCAGGCGCAGGGGCGCATCGACCTTACCGATGGCGGGACCTTGGCGGCGGCCCGTTTTGAACGGGTGCGCATTGGCAATTGGTTTGATGCGCCGATCACCATCGTGGGGCGCGGACGTGGCCAGCCCGTGGGCGTCGAGATCGCGGGCGGCACGCTTGACCTGCGCCGGGCCAGCTTTGGTGCCGGGCAAGGCGAGGGCGGGCCGATGCAGATTGCGCTGGATCGTTTGCAGATTACCGAAGGTATCGCGCTGACCGGGTTTCGGGGGGATTTCAACGGCGCTGGCGGGTTCAGCGGGCAGTTTGATGCGCGCGTCAACGGTGCGGTTGCGGTGCAGGGTGCCGTAGCGCCGCGCGATGGCCGATCTGCCGTCCGGCTGCGCAGTGATGACGCGGGCGGCGTGCTTCTTGCGGCTGGGTTCATGCGCAATGCGGTCGGTGGCACGCTTGATCTGACGCTGTTGCCGGCGGGGGACGCAGGCGCGTTTGACGGGGCCTTGGCGCTGCGCGGTTTGCGGGTGCGCGATGCGCCTGCCATTGCAGCGTTGCTGGATGCGATCAGTGTGGTCGGGCTGTTGCAGCAGATGGACGGGAAGGGGCTGGCCTTTGATGAGGTGGACGCGCGGTTCCGGCTAAGCCCGACACAGGTGATTGTCACGCAGGCCAGCGCGGTCGGTCCCGGTCTTGGCATTTCGGTCGATGGTATCTACACGCTGGCGAGCAAACAAATTGATCTGCAGGGCGTCGTGTCACCATTTTATCTTCTGAATAGCGTTGGCTCATTCCTGACCCGCAAGGGTGAGGGGCTGATTGGCTTCAACTTCAACATCGGCGGAACCGCTGATGCGCCGCAGGTCAGCGTGAACCCGCTGTCGGCGCTGACGCCGGGCATGTTCCGCGAGATTTTCCGCAGACCGCCGCCGGAACTCGATCAATGAAGCTAAGTGATTTTGACTTTGACCTGCCCGAGCGGTTGATCGCGGTGCGTCCCGCGCGGCCCCGATCGTCGGCGCGCATGCTGCTGGCTGACGGCGACCGGATCGCGGATCGGACGGTGTCTGATTTGCCAGATATTCTGCGCCCCGGTGACCGGTTGGTGCTGAATGACACCAAGGTGATCCCTGCACGATTGTCGGGCATGCGCCACAGATCAGGCGAGGCGGGCGACACGGCGGCCCGGATCGAAGTGACCTTGCTTGAGCCACGCGCAAGCGGGGATTGGGCGGCCTTGCTCAAGCCTCTCAAGAAGGTGCGCGATGGTGAGATGATCATCTTTTCCGACGATTTGTCAGCGCAGGTCATGGCCCGCGAAGACGGGCAGGCGGTGCTGCGGTTCAACTTGATAGGTGATGATTTCGATGCGGCACTGGCGCGGGTTGGTGCAATGCCCTTGCCACCCTATATCGCCGCCAAGCGACCGGCGGATGAGGCAGACAAGCACGATTATCAGACCTACTGGGCGCGTCAGGCCGGGGCCGTGGCGGCCCCGACGGCATCGTTGCATTTTGACGGCCCGTTGCTGGCGGCGTTGGCCGCGCGTGGCGTGCAGTTCACACATGTGACGTTGCATGTGGGCGCGGGCACCTTTCTGCCGGTCAAGGTGGACGATGTCCGCGATCATAAAATGCATTCCGAATGGGGCGAGGTGACGCCCGAGGCCGCGACCCAGATCAACGCCACCAAAGCCGCCGGTGGGCGGGTCATTCCGGTGGGCACGACCGCCTTGCGGCTGATTGAAAGTGCGGCGAAGGACGGACAATTGCAGCCATGGACCGGGCCGACGGATATCTTCATCATGCCGGGGTTTGCGTTCCAGATCGCCGACGGGCTGATGACCAATTTCCACCTGCCGAAATCAACGCTGATGATGCTGGTTTCGGCGCTGATGGGCAGCGCGCAAATCCGGGCCATCTATACCCATGCAATAAATGCGGACTACCGGTTCTTTTCCTATGGCGATGCGTCGCTTTTACTGCCAAAGGGCGCGTGAACAGGCGGGTTTGTAAGCCCGATTGCGGTAAACTGCGCAGATACTGACAAGCAAGGCGCGACTACGCGGCAGTCGTCAGGGCAAAGGGATCAAAATGTTTCAGGTGTTGTCGGGGTCCTGGGCCCTATTTTTAGGTCTTTTTCTGCTGATGGTCGGGAATGGCCTGCAGGGCACGCTGTTGGGCCTGCGCGGCGATCAGGAAGGGTTTAGCACCTTTGCGCTGTCGATCGTGATGTCGGCTTATTTCCTGGGCTTTCTGTTCAGTTCGCGGCTGACGCCCGGCCTGATCCGCAGGGTCGGCCATGTGCGGGTCTTTGCGGCATTCGGATCACTGATTTCTGCCGTGCTGATCATGTACCCGACACTGGTTGAGCCGTGGGCATGGGCGATTGGCCGTGTGATCATCGGGTTCTGTTTTTGCGGGGTCTATATTACTGCGGAAAGCTGGCTGAACGATGCGTCGACCAATGAAACCCGCGGCAAGGCGCTGTCGCTTTACATGATCGTGCAGATGGCGGGCATCGTGTTTGCGCAGTGGATCGTCAGCCAGGGGGATATTTCGGGGTATGTGCTGTTCATTATCCCTTCGATTCTGGTGTCGCTGGCCTTTGCGCCGATTTTGCTGTCGGTACGCCCAACGCCGGCATTTGCATCTACAAAGCCTATGAAAGTCAGCGGCTTGATTGCTGCGTCGCCACTGGCGTGCGTTGGTATGTTCATGCTGGGCGGCGTGTTTTCCGCGCAGTTCGGGATGTCGGCGGTTTACGGCAACCGGGTCGGGCTGAGCGTCGGAGAGATTTCGCTGTTCGTGTCGGTCATCTATATCGCCGCGCTGTTTCTGCAGTATCCGATCGGCTGGCTGTCGGACCGTATGGACCGGCGGGTCCTGATCATCTGGCTATCGCTGATTGGCGGCGCGGGGTCGCTGATTGCGTTCCTGATGCCGGGCAGTTTTGCGCTGATCCTGATCAGTGGTGCGATTGTGGGCGGCACGTCGAACCCGCTTTATGCGCTGCTGATCGCCTATACCAATGATTATCTTGAGAAAGATGATATGGCGGCGGCGTCCGGGGGGCTGTTGTTCATTAACGGGCTGGGCGCAATCATGGGCCCGCTGATCGTGGGCGGGATGATGGACCGGATCGGTGCCAACGGCTTTTGGTTGTTCACGGCGTTGCTGATGTTGGCGGTCGGGGCGTATGGCCTGTACCGGTCGACGCAGCGTAGCCGCAGCGACCTGGAAGGTGAGCCGGTTCACTATGTGCCGGTTTCGGCATCATCGACGCCGATCGTCGCGGCGGTCGCGCAAGAGGTGTATATTGAGACAGAGGAAGAAGAATCGCCCAATGCAGCGTAGTAACGTCTTGTCTCGACTGGGGTTATCTGTTTGTTTGGGCCTAATTACGTGGCCGTTTAAGGGAGTGGTGCCGTGGTAACCCCGGAAGATGTGCTGGCGTTCTGGCTAGATGAATGCAAGCCGGAAGACTGGTACAAATCGGACCCGGCGTTTGACGCCAAGATCCGAGATTTGTTTGTTGAAACATGGCAACAAGCGACCCAAGGGGCGCTTGGATTGTGGTTGACATATCCGTCCGGTGCGCTGGCCTATATCATTCTGACGGATCAGTTTCCGCGCAACATGTTCCGTGACAGCGGCAAGGCGTTCGCGACCGACAGGCTGGCCCTGGCGGCGGCAAAGATGGCTGTTGATCGCAACTGGGATATGAAAATCAGCGAACCGGCCCGGCAGTTTTTCTATCTGCCAATGATGCATTCCGAAAATCTGGCCGATCAGGATCGCGCCGTGCGCTTGATCCATGCGCGGATGCCCGAAACCGGCCGCAATAATGAAGACCACGCCTGCGCGCATCGTGCTGTGATCCGAAAGTTTGGGCGTTTTCCCTATCGTAACAAGGCCTTGGGTCGGAAAACAACGGCTGCTGAGCAGGCATTTCTGGACGCTGGTGGCTATGGCGCAGCTATTCGCGCACAGCTTGAAGCCGCAAAATAGGCTGCACTGCATCCGCGCGATAGCTGATATGCCTTAAGGTCACTAGAGGTCCCTTTGGAAATAGTTTAGTGTTCAACTAAATTTGAAACTGGAGGGCCCGTGCATGGCTGCGAAGAACTTTGACCTGATCGTAATCGGTGCTGGACCGGGCGGCTATGTGGCCGCAATTAGGGGCGCACAGTTGGGGATGAATGTCGCCATCGTGGAGCGTGAGCATCTGGGCGGTATCTGTCTGAACTGGGGGTGCATCCCGACCAAGGCGATGCTGCGCAGTTCGGAAGTGTTTCATCTGATGCACCGGGCCAAGGAATTTGGCCTGAAGGCGGATGGAATCGGCTATGATCTTGATGCGGTTGTAAAGCGGTCGCGCGGTATTGCGGCGCAGCTGTCGGGTGGTATCGGCCATTTGATGAAGAAGAATAAGGTCACGGTCTTTATGGGCGAGGCTATGATCCCCGCAAAAGGTAAAGTGACTGTTAAAGGTGAGAAGGGAACCGAGGAACTGACGGCGAAGAACATCGTTCTGGCCACCGGCGCTCGTGCCCGCGAATTGCCCGGCCTCGAGGCGGATGGCGACCTGGTCTGGACCTACAAGCACGCGCTGACGCCCAAACGGATGCCCAAAAAGCTGCTGGTCATCGGTTCGGGCGCGATTGGGATTGAATTTGCTAGCTTTTACAACACGCTGGGTGCCGACACGACGGTCGTTGAAGTGATGGACCGCGTGCTGCCCGTAGAGGACGCCGAGATTTCGGCCTTTGCCAAAAAGGCGTTCGTGAAGCAGGGCATGAAGATCATGGAGAAATCCATGGTCAAACAGCTGGACCGTGGCAACGGCAAGGTGGTCGCCCATATCGAGGCTGGCGGCAAGATTGAAAAGATGGAATTCGATACTGTTATCAGTGCGGTAGGCATTATTGGTAACGTGGAAAATCTAGGGCTTGAGGCGCTGGGTGTCAAGATTGACCGGACCCATGTCGTGACCGATGAATTCTGCCGCACCGGGATTGAGGGGCTTTATGCGATTGGCGATATCGCCGGGGCACCCTGGCTGGCGCACAAAGCGTCGCACGAGGGCGTCATGGTGGCCGAACTGATCGCGGGCAAACATGCGCATCCCGTCAAGCCAGAGAGCATTGCCGGCTGCACCTATTGCCATCCACAGGTCGCCAGCGTGGGGTATACGGAGGCCAAGGCGAAAGATCTGGGTTATGACATCAAGGTTGGTCGTTTTCCCTTTATCGGTAACGGCAAAGCCATCGCGTTGGGTGAACCCGAGGGCATGGTAAAGACGATCTTTGATGCCAAGACAGGCGAGCTGTTGGGCGCGCATATGGTGGGCGCGGAAGTGACGGAGCTGATCCAGGGCTATGTTGTGGGCCGCCAGTTGGAGACCACGGAAGAGGACCTGATGAACACTGTGTTCCCGCATCCGACATTGTCCGAAATGATGCATGAAAGTGTGCTGGACGCTTACGGGCGGGCGATCCATTTCTGAGCGGGCGCAACGCACGGTGACTATTGAGGGCCTGTCGGAAACGGCGGGCCTTTTTCATGTGTTAAAGCCCTATTTTATTGGGAAATTGGCGATGCAGACGCCGTGCAGAACCTGTACAGACCGCGTAAGTACCGATGTCATGCACCGGGCGGGTTAATCTGGCGTGCGGTCAAGGTGTGCATGCCGCGTTAAGACATGCGGGATCAGAGGCGTGCAACGCCGATGACGTAGTTCTTGCCATAGGCTTTGGCGCATTTGGGGCAGGTGGTGTAGAAGAAATAAACCGTGTCGGATGTGCCGCCTTTGGATTTGGCGAGGGCGCGCATGTCATCGTGCCAATGTCTGGCTTCGCGATAGGGCCCCTCAAACACTTTGGTGATGAAATCGCCCGACAGCTTGATGGTTTCTTCGTCGGGGACGGGGTTTGACACGGAGAAGAGATGCTCGGCCCGCCATGGGGACAAATCGCGGCTGAGGACGATGCAGTTGTCGTTGTCATAAGCGCCGGCATCGTCGATATGCCCTTGGACCCGGCCAAAGACCCTGCCCATGTCGATTGGGATATGCAGCGCGCTTTTGGTAATAGCGCGGATGAAGTCCTTGTCCTTGAAGTGCAGGTCTGCGTTGTCCCAGCCGCGTGGGTTGAATTTGGGGCAGCAACCGGTGGTGTTCACGCTGTCGTCGTAGTGGGGAAGGGCATTGGTTTGCATGGCCGTCACCTGTATTATTGGGCAATGCCATTTTAGCAGATTGGCGGATGGGCCGATTGCGGCAGGTCAAGTGCGGCGGCAGGCCCGTGTGAATGCGGGCAGGGTGAAATAAATGTGTAAATGTTCCGCCTATGTTCTATATTGCGGTTGGACCATGCTGTTGGCTGCCTTATGTGCCTACAGGTGGATGAGGGTGAAGACATGGCTGAGCTGAAATACATCGAAGTGCGCGGCGCGCGCGAACATAACCTGAAGAACATCGACGTGGATATTCCGCGTGACAAGCTGGTGGTGATCACCGGGCTGTCGGGGTCGGGAAAGTCTTCGTTGGCGTTCGACACGATCTATGCAGAGGGGCAGCGGCGCTATGTCGAGAGCCTGAGCGCGTATGCACGGCAGTTTCTGGATATGATGGAAAAGCCCGATGTCGATCATATTTCAGGGCTAAGCCCGGCCATTTCGATCGAGCAAAAAACCACATCGAAAAACCCGCGGTCCACCGTTGGCACGATTACCGAGATTTACGACTATCTGCGGCTGTTGTTCGCCCGTGCGGGCACGCCCTATTCGCCGACCACCGGTCTGCCGATCGAGGCGCAGCAGGTGCAGGATATGGTCGACCGGGTGATGGCCCTGGAGGACGGCACGCGGGGGTATCTGCTGGCGCCGATCGTGCGTGACCGCAAGGGCGAGTATCGCAAGGAGTTTCTGGAGCTACGCAAGCAGGGGTTCCAGCGGGTCAAGGTGGACGGCGCATTCTATGAGCTGGACGAGCCGCCGACGCTGGACAAGAAGTTTCGCCACGACATTGATGTGGTCGTTGACCGGATCGTGGTGCGCGAGGGGCTGGAGACGCGGCTTGCCGATAGTTTCCGCACCGCATTGGATCTGGCCGATGGAATTACCGTGCTTGAGACGGCACCGGCTGAGGGCGCGCCGGAGCGGCTGACATTTTCCGAGAAATTCGCCTGTCCGGTGTCGGGGTTCACCATCCCCGAGATTGAGCCGCGTTTGTTTTCGTTCAACGCACCGTTTGGGGCCTGTCCGTCGTGTGACGGGTTGGGGGTCGAGCTGTTCTTTGATGAGCAACTCGTGGTGCCTGATGTCACGCTGAAGATTGCCGATGGTGCATTGGCGCCGTGGCGCAAGGGGAAATCCCCCTATTTCCTGCAGACGATCGAGGCGATTGCCAAACATTACGGGTTCAACAAGAACGCCCGCTGGAAGGATTTGGACCCCGCCGTGCAGCAGGTGTTTCTGTACGGCTCGGGCAAGCAGGAGATCAAGTTTCGGTATGATGAAGGTGGCCGCGTCTATCAGGTAGAGCGGGCCTTTGAGGGTGTGATCCCCAATATGGAGCGCCGATACCGCGAGACCGACAGCAATTGGATCCGCGAAGAGTTCGAGGGCTTTCAGAATAACCGCAACTGCGGAGCCTGCGGTGGGTTCCGTCTGCGCGAAGAGGCGTTGGCCGTGAAGATTGGCGGCCTGCATGTGGGTCACGTCGTGCAGATGTCGATCAAGGAGGCCTATGATTGGTGCAAGGCCGTGCCGGATCAGCTGAGCAAGCAGAAGAACGAAATTGCCAAGGCGATTTTGAAAGAAGTGCGCGAGCGGCTGGGGTTTTTGAACAATGTGGGCCTTGAGTATCTGACGCTATCGCGCAATTCGGGGACGTTGTCGGGCGGCGAAAGCCAGCGGATCAGGCTGGCCAGTCAGATCGGGTCGGGGTTGCAGGGGGTGCTTTATGTGTTGGACGAGCCGTCGATCGGGTTGCACCAGCGCGACAATGACCGGCTGCTGACGACGCTGAAGAACCTGCGCGATCAGGGCAATACGGTGATCGTGGTCGAACATGACGAGGAGGCGATCCGCGAGGCGGATTATGTCTTTGATATCGGGCCTGGGGCCGGGGTGCATGGCGGGCAGGTTGTTGCCAAGGGCACACCCGCCGAGATTATGGCCGATCCGGCGTCGGTGACGGGTCAGTATCTGATCGGCGCGCGCGAGATCGCGGTGCCAAAGGTGCGCCGCAAGGGCACCCAGAAAAAGCTGACCGTCGTCAAGGCCACGGGCAATAACCTGCAAAATGTCACGGCGGATTTTCCGCTGGGGATGTTTGTTTGTGTGACGGGCGTGTCAGGTGGCGGCAAATCCACGCTGACGATCGAGACCTTGTTCAAGAATGCGTCGATGAAGTTGAATGGCGCGCGCCAGACGCCGGGGCCTTGTGAGACGATCAAAGGGTTTGAGCATCTTGATAAGGTGATTGATATTGACCAGCGCCCCATTGGTCGCACACCACGGTCGAACCCGGCGACATATACGGGCGCGTTCACCCCGATCCGCGAGTGGTTTGCCGGGCTGCCCGAGGCGAAGGCGCGCGGCTATAAACCGGGGCGGTTTTCGTTCAACGTGAAGGGCGGGCGTTGCGAGGCGTGTCAGGGTGATGGTGTCATCAAGATCGAGATGCACTTTTTGCCCGACGTTTATGTGACCTGCGAGACGTGCAAGGGCGCGCGGTATAACCGCGAGACCTTGGAGATCAAGTTCAAAGGTAAATCCATTGCCGATGTGCTGGACATGAATGTGGAAGACGCGCAGCAGTTCTTTACGGCGGTGCCGAGCATTCGTGAGAAGATGGATGCGCTGATGCGGGTCGGGCTGGGGTATATCAAGGTTGGTCAACAGGCGACGACGCTGTCGGGCGGTGAGGCGCAGCGGGTGAAGTTGAGCAAGGAACTTGCGCGGCGATCAACGGGGCGCACGCTGTATATTCTGGATGAGCCGACGACGGGCCTGCATTTCGAGGATGTGCGCAAGCTGTTGGAGGTGCTGCATGAGTTGGTGGATCAGGGCAATTCCGTTGTCGTGATCGAGCATAATCTGGATGTGATCAAGACGGCCGACCATATCATTGATATTGGTCCTGAGGGTGGCGATGGTGGTGGCCGGATCGTTGCGACCGGGACACCCGAGAAAGTCGCCGAGGTCGCGGAAAGTCACACGGGTCGCTATCTCAAGGAGATGTTGCGCCCGCGCAAGTTGGCCGCTGAATAACGCAGGTTTGCTAAGGGTGTTATCAAATTTCCAGAAATTTGATGCGCGCCGCGCGGGAGTATTTCAGGACATAAGAAATTATCCGCGCCCGCGTTTTTCGAAGCGGGGCAGCATGGCCGAAAAGTCACGACCTGCGCCGTTTTCGTTTTCGACGAACTGTGCATAAAGGGCGCGGGCGGCGTGACCCATGGGTGTGTCCGCATCCACAGCCTGAGCGGCCATTTGCGCGAGATTCAGGTCTTTGAGCATCAGTTCAGCGGCGAAGCCCGGTTTGTAATCGTTGTCAGCCGGGCTGGTCGGGCCGATACCGGGGGCGGGGCAGTAGGCGGTCATGCTCCAGGAGGCACCTGATGATGTGCTGACCACGTCGAACATGGCCTGCCGGTCGAGCCCGAGTTTGTCGGCCAGCACGAAAGCCTCGCAGGTGGCGATCATGGTGACGCCGAGGATCATGTTGTTGCAGATTTTGGCGGCTTGGCCGTTGCCGGCCAGCCCGCAGTGGACGGCTTTTTGGCCCATGATGTCGAAAAGTGGTTTGACGGTGGCGAAGGCGGCATCCGGGCCGCCGGCCATGAATGTCAGGGTGCCGTTGGTGGCCCCGCCGATACCGCCCGAGACCGGGGCGTCCATCGCGTGCAGCCCCCTGCCTTCGGCCTGAGCGGCCACGGCGCGCGCGCTTTCGACGTCAATCGTCGAGCAGTCCAGGTGGATTGCGCCCGGCTTCATCACCGGGTGAATTTCGGATGCGACCGCGCGCAAAATATTGCCGTTGGGCAGCATGGTGATCACGACGTCGGCGTCTTTTGCGGCTGCGGCGGCGCTGTCGGCCAAGGTGAGGCCATCGGGTTTGGCCGCTGTATCAAAGCCGATGACATCATGTTTTTTTGCAAGGTTTGCCGCCATGGGTGCGCCCATGTTGCCCAGTCCGATGAAGCCTATTTTCATGATGGTTCCTCCCATTGCAGCGCATCCTGGCCCAGTGGCAGGGTCATGCGCAAGATATCCTTGCCGGGCACGTCTTCCCAGCTTTTGTGTTGCCAGCGCGGGGTGCGATCGCGGTCGATGATCGCCGCACGAATGCCTTCGATAAAGTCGCCCTGGGCGACGCAGCGGAAGGTATAGCGGAATTCCTGATCCAGTGCGTTTTCAATACGTTGACCCATGCGGACGCGGTGGATGATCTCGGTGGCTACGGCCATTGCCAGGGGCGCGTTGCGGTCCATCAATTTGCGCGCGCGTTCGGCTGTCGGGCCGGGCGTGAATGCCATGGCGCGGTAGATATCGCCAAGCCGGTCACCGCTGAAAATCCGGTCGATGTCGGCTTGCCATCCTTGGAGGCGGCTTGGCGGGGCGGGGTGGGCTGCGGCATCAACGGCGGCGGGCGCGCCGGTGCGGGCCAGGGTTTGTTTGAGCGTGTCCCAATGTAGTTCAGGGATGTAGTAGTCGGCGAAGCCTGCATGGAGCGCATCACCCGCATCCATGCGGTCGCCGGTCAGGCCGAGGTATTCGCCGCAGTGGCCCGGTGCGCGCGCCAGAATAAGCGATCCGCCGACGTCGGGGACCAGTCCGATGGTACATTCCGGCATTGCGATCTGGCTACTGTCGCAGACGATCCTGTGTGAGCCGTGGCAGCCGATGCCGACGCCGCCACCCATCGTAAAGCCCTGCAGAAAGGTGACGACAGGTTTCGGGAACTTGAACAGTTTCGCATTGAGCCGGTATTCGTCGCGCCAGAAGCGGCGGCCATAGTCCGCATCGCCGCGTTTGCCGGTTGCGTACATTTCCGCAATGTCACCGCCCGAGCAAAAGGCGCGGTCGCCGGCACCGTCGATGATGATCAGGGCAACGTCGGGGTCGTTGCGCCAGTCGTCCAGGGCGGTTTCGATGGCGAGGCACATGTCCCATGTCAGCGCATTGAGCACCTGGGGCCGGTTAAGCGTAATATGTCCGGCGCGCCCGGTTTTGCGGATGAGGATATCGGTCATGGTCTGTCCGGGGTGGAGGTCCCGGATCAGGTCCGGGACGGTGTTGCGTTATTGGATCAGGTGCCGCGCGGTGATCAGCCGCATGATTTCATTGGTGCCTTCAAGGATTTGATGGACCCGCAGGTCGCGCACGATCTTTTCGATCCCGTAGTCGGCAAGATAGCCATATCCACCATGCAGCTGCAAGCAGCCGTCGGCGACGCGGCTGCCGACTTCGGTTGCATTCTTCTTGGCCATTGCGCAGAATTTTGTCGCATCAGCCGCGCAGGTGTCGAGTTTCCACGCAGCCTGGCGCAGGAAGATGCGGGCGGATTGCAGGTCGATTTCCATGTCGGCAAGGCGAAATTGCAGACCTTGGAACTGGTCAATGGATTTGCCGAAGGCGTGGCGTTCGCGCATATACGCCAGCGTCTGGTCGAGTGCCGATTGCGCCGCCCCGATGGAGCAGGCGGCGATGTTGAGCCGCCCACCGTCAAGGCCTGCCATCGCGTATCTGAAGCCTTGGCCTTCGTCGCCAAGCAGATTTTCGGCCGGTGTCGTGCAATCATCAAGCTGCACTTGCCGGGTTGGCTGGGACCGCCAGCCCATCTTGTCCTCGAGCCCGCCAAATGACAGGCCGGGTGCGTCGGCTTCGACCAGCAGTGCGCTGATCCCTTTGGGGCCGTCATCGCCGGTGCGCGCCATCACGATATAGCCATCGGAATAGCCGCCGCCTGAGATGAATGCCTTGGTTCCGGTCAGGCTGTAGCCGTTGTCGGTACGCTGTGCGCGCGTTTTCAGTGCGGCAGCATCGGAGCCGGACGCCGGTTCTGTCAGGCAGTACGACAGGACCATGTCCATGCGCAGCGCGCGGGGCAGGACGCGGGCACGCAGGGCATCCGAGCCATAGGTTTCGATCATCTTTGCACACATGTTGTGGATCGAAAGGAAAGCGGCAACCGAGGCGCAGGACTGTGAGAGGGCTTCGAAGACGAACGTTGCGTCAAGGCGCGACAGCCCTGATCCGCCATTGTCTTCGGACACATAAAGCCCGCCAAACCCCAGATCGGCAAGTCTCGGCCAAAGGTCTTTGGGGATTGTGCCCGCGCTTTCCCAAATGCGGGCGTTGGGGGCGATATGTTCGGCGCCAAACGCCTGTGCCATGTCAAAGATGGCGGTTTGCTCTTCGGTCAGGGCGAAGTCCATGATATCTTCCCTCGGTAAGAATTGAACACTTGTTCATATTGTCGAGTTGTTTGTTGCCTTTGGCAACCCATTGCAGCATGGGTCCAGCCATGGGGAGACTGGCATCGTAAATTATCGTTCCGGAGGGTGGTCATGGCGAACCTGAAACCAAAGATAGCGATTGGTGTGATCACACATCGCAGACTGGATATGCTGTCGACATTGTTGGACAGTATTTTGGCCATGGCGCCGTTGCCCGACGCCGATATCATTGTCGTGGTCGTCGAGAATGACACGGTCATGACCACGCAGTCGCTTGTCGAAGGGCACCCGCTGGGAGAGGTGTTTGCGGTCAAGCTGGCGCTGCAGCCGGAACTGGGTATTCCGTTTGCCCGCAATAAGGTGCTTGATATGGCGCTGGCTGAGGGCTGTGATTTTCTTGCGTTTGTCGATGATGATGAGGTGGTCGCGCAAGATTGGCTGCAAAAGCTGTACGCGGGTATTGCGACACGCGACCTTGATCTGGTGGGTGGCCCGGTTCTGTTCGACCCACCGGCGGGCGCGGAATTGGCGTTTGTACAACGCAGCGTGCTTGCCGATGTGCGGACCCGCGCCGCGCGCAACCACGCGGAGCGCGCACAAAGCGTAGGGTCGGCGCGCGAAGGCGGCTTTGCGATTTTCACAGGCAATTGGATGCTGCGCCTTGCGACCCAGCGCCGTCTGGGCACCCGATTCGATGAGAGCCTGCGTTTTTCAGGCGGTGAAGACAGTGCATTTCACGCAAGCTTTGCAGCGGCGGGGGGCCGGACGGGGTGGGTTGCGGATGCGGTGGCGACCGAAATACGTCCGCTGTCGCGTTTGACCCTGAGATATCATTTCCAACGCTGTCGCGACCTTGAAATGAGCCGGCTGTCGCGGCGCCCAAAGCGCAAGTTGGATGCGTTTGTGATGTATTTCGTCGGCGTCATGCGTGCGACGGTTTATCTGCTGGTGTCACCGTTTGACAAGTTCCGAGGTCTGGCACTGGCCGCGCGAAACCTTGGCAAGGCGACGGGGCGCGTTCAGGCGGCATTTGGACAGCAAAGCCAGCATTATACGCCGGGCACCACCAGCTGACCGATGGGCATTAGTATTTGATTATTCTTGCCTGTGCATAAGAGCATGAGCAGCAAAAGGATAATTGAGTGTCCCAACAGCGAATCGGCGGTATCGTCATTCATGGCGTTGGCAATCCGGACAATTCCCGCCCGGAGCGTACCGATGCATTGTCATTTTCCAAAGATATGTCCCGCCGGGTTCGGCGGAATTTGGGTGAAAGGGCGGGCCATGTCGCCTGACGCGAGGTGTTCTGGGAGGACATTCTGCACGGGCGGCAGGCCGCATATTTCAAAACGATCCGCGACAAGACAAATGCGGATGCACCGCGCGCGTTCATCATGTCTGCGTTGTCGGACGCGGCGGCCTATCGCAAGACAGCAGACAGCGGATGGATCGGCGGCGATTTACGAACAGGTCCACGCCCGTATTGAAATGGCCGGGCGCGATATGGAAGCCGATATCGGCCCTGACGGCGCGGTGTTGATTCTGGCCCATTCGCTGGGCGGGCACATCGTGTCGCACTATATTCACGATTTGCAGCGGTTTGAAAAACGCACTGGCACCGGGCGGTACAGGTCGCCCTTGCAAAACATGCGCAAGGTGGCGGGGCTGATGACCTTTGGCTGCAACATTCCGGTGTTACTGCTTGCCTATCCGCCGGAAGAGCTACGGCAATTGCGCGATGTGCCGATCAGTCTGGGCGCGCCATTGGCGGTCAGGTGGGACCCGCTTTCACACGGGTCCTGCTGGGATGATGCCGATCTGATTGCACCGGTGGCGCATTACATCGGCAAGATGCTGGTGTGATACTTAGTCCATCAACGGGATCGAGAAGGCGCTGCCATCCTTGATACCCGAGGGCCAACGCGACGTGACGGTTTTGGTCCGGGTGTAGAACTTGAACGCATCCGGCCCGTGCTGGTTGAGATCGCCGAACATGGATTTCTTCCAGCCACCAAAGGTGTGATAGGCCAGCGGCACGGGGATCGGCACGTTGATGCCGACCATACCGATGTTGATCCGGTTGGCAAAGTCGCGTGCCGCGTCGCCATCGCGGGTGAAAATCGCGGTGCCGTTGCCGTATTCGTGATCCATCGCGAGACCCAGCGCCTCTTCGTAGGATTGCGCGCGCACGCAGGACAGGACGGGGCCAAAGATTTCCTTGGTGTAGATGTCCATGTCTTTGGTGACGCGGTCGAACAGGTGGGGCCCGACAAAGAACCCGTCTTCATAGCCTTGCAGGTTGAAATCGCGGCCATCGACGACCAGTTCGGCGCCTTGGGCCACACCGGATTCGATGAGCTTGAGGATGTTTGCCTTGGCCGCTGCCGTGACGACCGGGCCGTAGTCCACGTCGTTACCGGATGTATATGGCCCAACCTTGAGCTTTTCGATGCGCGGGATCAGTTTCGCAATCAGCCGATCGGCAGTTTCATCACCGACAGGGACCGCAACCGAGATCGCCATGCAGCGTTCGCCAGCGGCACCGTAGCCCGCGCCGATCAGCGCATCGGCAGCTTGGTCCATGTCGGCGTCGGGCATGATGATCATGTGGTTTTTGGCGCCGCCGAAACACTGCACCCGTTTGCCGTTCGCGCAGCCACGTCCGTAAATATATTCGGCGATGGGCGTCGAGCCGACAAAGCCGATGGACTGAATCACATCGTGATCAAGGATCGCATCCACAGCTTCCTTGTCGCCGTTGACGACCTGCAGGATCCCTTTGGGCAGGCCCGCTTCTTCCATGAGTTCAGCCAGCATCAATGGCACGGATGGGTCACGTTCAGACGGTTTGAGGATGAAAGCGTTGCCGCAGGCGATGGCGGGGGCGAACATCCACAGCGGGATCATGGCGGGGAAGTTGAACGGGGTGATGCCGGCGGTGACGCCAAGCGCCTGTTTCATGGAATACATGTCGATGCCGGGGCCCGCGCTGTCGGTGAATTCACCCTTGAGCAACTGCGGCGCGCCAATGCAGTATTCGACGACTTCGAGGCCGCGGATCACGTCGCCCTTGGCATCGGGCAGGGTCTTGCCATGCTCGCGGCTGAGGGCTTCGGCGAGTTTGTCCATGTCGCGGTTCAGCAGGCCAACAAAGGCCATCATGACGCGCGCGCGACGCTGGGGGTTGACGGAGGCCCATGCGGGCTGGGCTTTGGCGGCGATTTCGACCGCTTGGGCCATTTCCGCAGCATTGGCGAGCGGCACGCGTGCCTGCACTTCGCCGGTGGCGGGGTTGTAGACATCGGCAAAGCGGCCTGATGTGCCTTTGACGTGCGTGCCGCCGATGTAGTGCGTCAGTTCTTGCATGATATCCTCCTGAGATTTGTGACACTATAGGCTTGCGTTTTTGAACCTAAAAGAATGAATATATCAAAATCATTTTGCAAAGATGCAAGGACGCCATGGAGAACTGGGATGATATGCGGGTGTTTCTAGCTGTGGCGCGGGCCGAAAGCCTGTCGGGTGCGGCACCGATGCTGAAGATGGACCCGGCCACATTGGGCCGCCGTGTCGCGCGGTTGGAGCGTGCATTGGGCGCGGCGTTGTTTGTGAAATCACCGCAAGGCTATGCGCTGACCGATCTGGGCGAGCGGATGCGGGACCGCGCTGCAGAGGCGGAAGTGCAGTTGGCATTGGCATTTGACGAAGGGCAGGGCGCGTCCGCAGGGCTGACGGGGCAGATCAGGATCGGGGCACCGGATGGCGCTGCGAATTTTCTGCTGCCGCAGGTCTGCGCCGCGATCCGGGCGGACAACCCCAATCTGGAGGTGCAGATTTTGGCCCTGCCGCGGGTCGTGAACCTGTCGCGGCGCGAGGCGGATATGGCGATTACCGTCAGCCCCCCGGCGGCGGGGCGGCTGACGGTGCGCAAGGTCACGGATTATCAACTGCATCTGGCGATGCGTGCGGATGCGCGGCCCGTGCGGACGTTGGATGACCTGAAGGGCAGGCCGGTTGTGGGCTATATCCCCGACATGATTTTCGACAAAGAGTTGGATTATCTGGGGGCATTGGGTGCGGATGGTGTGCAGCTTGCGTCAAATTCAGTGGCGGTGCAGTTGCAGATGATCCGGCAAAGCGGCGTGGGGATCGTGCACGACTTTGCGCTGCCGTTCGCACCCGAACTGCGCCGGGTCCTGACGGATCAGGTGTCACTGACGCGGTCATTCTATCTGGTGCGCCATACGTCTGATCGGCAATCGGACCGGCTGACGCGGTTTGCTGCGGCCTTGACGGTGGGCATCCATGCGGAAGTTGCCCGATTGGAGACCTTGGCACGCTTGACAGATAGCGTGGTGATTTGACACGCTGTCATTCTAGGAGTCCGGCAAAGGAGCCCGTTATGATCGTTTCACAAATTTTGAAGTCGAAGGCCGATGTCGGCGTTATCTGGGTGCGTCCGACGGACCATGTCAGGGAGGCCGTCAAGCTGTTGTCGGAAAAACGGATCGGCACGGTGGTGGTGTCGGAGGATGGCACGTCGCTGGATGGGATTCTGTCGGAACGCGATATCGTGCGCGAAATGGGCCGGCGCGGCACGTCCTGTCTGGATGAGCCGGTCAGCGCGATGATGACGGCCAAGCTGGTGACATGTGCGCCGACAGACAGCGCGGATGCGGTGCTTGAGATGATGACCAACGGGCGGTTTCG
Source organism: Yoonia sp. (assembly GCF_017854565.1). Classification (GTDB taxonomy): domain Bacteria; phylum Pseudomonadota; class Alphaproteobacteria; order Rhodobacterales; family Rhodobacteraceae; genus Yoonia. Next base: position 52,448 of record NZ_JAFMHJ010000006.1, on the reverse strand, counting down.
GCATTTGCCGGTTGTTGACGGCGGGGCGATGATCGGGCTGATTTCGATCGGCGATGTGGTCAAGGCGCGGCTGTCAGAGTTGTCGATGGAAAAGGATGCGCTGCAGGGGATGATTATGGGGCACTAGCCCACTTGCATTCTGGCTGGCAATATTGTTGCGTGCGCGCAATGACCCAAGTACATGAGGTGCGCCATGCGCGTAGGATTATACCCCGGCACGTTTGATCCGGTGACGCATGGCCATATTGATATTATCCGGCGCGCCTGTTCGCTGGTGGATCGGCTGGTGATTGGCGTGGCGATCAACCGCGACAAAAGCCCGCTGTTTTCGCTCGAGGCGCGGGTGGCGATGGTCGAATCGGAATGCGTGCCGCTGGGCCGTGACATTGGTTGCGAGATCGTCGTGCATCCGTTTGAGAACCTTTTGATCCATTGCGCCCATGATGTGGGGGCCGGTGTGATTATCCGTGGCCTGCGCGCGGTTGCGGATTTTGAATATGAATTTCAGATGGTTGGCATGAACCGTTCGATGGATAACGCGATCGAGACGGTGTTTTTGATGGCAGATGCCAAGAATCAGGCGATTGCATCGAAGCTGGTCAAGGAAATCGCCCGTTTGGGCGGGGACGTGTCGAAGTTTGTCACCCCTGCGGTCAATCAGGCGCTGATGGACCGCTTTGCGCGCAAGGGTGCATAACACGGACGCTGCACAAAAAAAGCCGCCCTGATCGGGGCGGCTTTTGATTGGGATGACGGGCGTCTTAGATCAGTTTGCCCATCGCAACGGCGGTATCGCTCATCCGGTTCGAAAAGCCCCATTCGTTGTCGTACCACGTGAGAATCCGCACCATCGTGCCATCGAGCACTTTGGTTTGGTCAAGGTGGAAGATCGACGAGTGCGGGTCGTGGTTAAAGTCAGAGCTGACAAGTGGCAGGTCGGTATAGCCCAAAATACCCTTGAGCGGGCCATCGGCGGCGGCGATGATCGCGGCGTTCACCTCGTCCACGGTTGTGGCGCGGCTTGCCTCGAAGGTCAGATCGACGACGGACACGTTAGGGGTGGGCACCCGGATCGCGACACCGTCGAGTTTGCCGTTGAGTTCGGGCAGTACCAGACCCACGGCCTTGGCGGCGCCGGTCGAGGTCGGGATCATCGACAGGGCGGCGGCACGGGCGCGGTACAGGTCCGTGTGCATCGTGTCCAGCGTCGGCTGGTCGCCGGTATAGCTGTGGATCGTGGTCATAAAGCCCTTGGTGATGCCAATGGCGTCGTTCAAAACCTTGACCACGGGCGACAGGCAATTGGTGGTGCAAGAGGCGTTGGATACGACGATATCGTCCTTGGTCAATGTGTGGTGGTTCACGCCGTAGACGATTGTCTTGTCGGCGTCTTTGCCCGGCGCCGAGATCAGAACGCGGCTTGAGCCATTGTCGAGGTGGGCCTGACAGGATTCCTTGCTGGTGAAAATGCCGGTGCATTCCATGACGACATCAACATCAGACCATGGCAGGTCGGCGGGGTTACGGATGGCCGTGACCTGCATCGGGCCGCGCCCGACGTCGATCGTTGTCTCTGTCGTGGTCACCGTGGCCGGAAAGCGGCCATGCACACTGTCGAAACGCAGCAGGTGGGCGTTGGTTTCCACCGGGCCCAGATCGTTGATGGCAATCACCTCAATATCGGTGCGTCCGCTTTCGATGATGGCCCGTAGTACGTTGCGGCCAATCCGGCCAAATCCGTTAATCGCGACTTTGACGGCCATGGTATGTCCTCCTTCGGGGTCAATGTTGGCGCTAACATTGCGATTTATGGCAAAAGGTCAACCGTTGATCGTACGGTCAGTGTCACCGCCAAAAGGCGATGTAGTCAATAAGCTCGATCAGGCGTCGCATCAGAAATTCGGGCGCGCCCCATGCAAGGACATAGTGATCAAGGGCGAGAAAGCCAATGATCAGGGCGGCAAGGAACAGGGCGATGGCGTTGGTCATGGTGTAGCTTTAGCGGGGATGTGCCGGTTTGGCAAAACTTGTGAACGGGCCAGCGACCGATTAGTGCAGCCGCCCCATTGTGGCTGCAACATCGGCCATGCGTGCCGAAAAGCCCCATTCGTTGTCGTACCATGCTAGCACGCGCACCGTGCGTCCACCCACGACCTTGGTCTGATCAGGGGCGAAGATGCAGGAATGTGTGGTGTGGTTGAAGTCGATGCTGACCTTTGCTTCGTCATCATAGGACATGACCATGCCCATATAGCCGCCTGCGGCCTCGGCCACGATGGCGTTCACGTCTGCGACGCTGACGGATTTGCCGGCTTCGAAGGTCAGGTCAACGGCGCTGACGTTGGGGGTGGGCACGCGCATGGCGGTGCCGTCAAGTTTGCCGGCCAGTTCGGGCAAGACTTCGCCCAATGCCTTGGCGGCGCCGGTCGAGGTGGGGATCATCGCCATGGCGGCGGCGCGCGCGCGGTAAAGGTCGTCGTGGCGCCGATCGAGCGTGGGCTGGTCGCCGGTGTAGCTGTGGATCGTGGTCATGATGCCACGCTCGATGCCGATGGCATCATTGAGGACTTTGGCCAGCGGGGCAAGGCAGTTGGTCGTACAAGAGCCGTTGGACACCATCCGTTCCGTCGCCAACAAGTCCCGGTGGTTCACACCATAGACCACGGTGCGGTCAACGTTGGTGGCGGGCGCGGAAATCAGCACTTTTTTAGCGCCGCGATCAAGGTGGATGGCGGATTTCATGCCATCGTTGAATTTGCCGGTACATTCCAGCACCACATCCACACCGGACCAGTCAAGGTCTTCGGGGTTGTAGGTGGACATCACGTCGATCGGGCCACGGCCAAGGTCGAGGGTGTTGCCCTTGACCGTGACAGGACTGCCAAAGCGGCCATGGATGCTGTCGTATTTGAGCAGGTGGGCGTTCGTTGCAATCGGGCCGGTGGCGTTGATCTTGACGACCTGCACATCGTTGCGCCCCGCCTCTGTGATATGCGCCAGTGTGCAGCGGCCGATGCGGCCAAAACCGTTGATCCCGATGGTGACTGTCATGTGCGTGTATCCCCGTGCTTTTGGGGTTTCGTGGCGGGTTCGGACGGCTGTGTCCAGTTGAAATGGGCGATTTCTCAATATGTTACCGTTAACGGTTGCCTGTCGGTATCGGTTATCGCTAACGGTTGGCGCCAACATTGCGGGGTTGCCGATGGTGGGGCAGGGGTTAACTGTGTAGCACAGAATCGGAAGGGACACCTATGAGCGGACTATTGGCACTTTTGGACGATGTCGCGGCTATTGCAAAGGTCGCGGCGGCGTCGGTCGATGATGTGATCGGACAGGCCACCCAAGCGGGCGCCAAGGCGGCGGGTGCGGTGATTGATGATGCTGCGGTGTCACCGAAATATGTCCACGGCTTTTCCGCAGAGCGCGAGTTGCCGATCGTGGGGCGGATTGCGCTGGGGTCGATCCGCAACAAGTTGTTGATCTTGTTGCCGGTGGGTCTGCTGTTGTCGGCATTCGCACCTTGGTTGATCCCGTTGTTGCTGATGCTGGGCGGCGGGTATTTGTGTTTCGAAGGGGCCGAGAAGATCGCCCATGCGTTTCACGCCGGTGATACCCACACGGCGCCTGTAGGCGACCCCGCGCATTTGGAAGAGGAAAAAGTGCGCGGCGCGATCAAGACGGATTTTATCCTGTCGGCGGAGATCATGACGATTGCGCTGGCCGCGATTGATACGCCAAGTCTTTGGATGCAGGCGGCGACCTTGGTGGTCGTAGCCGTTGGCATTACGGCCATTGTCTATGGGGCCGTCGCGCTGATCGTGAAGGCCGATGATGTCGGGCTGGCGATGGTTGCAGGGGGGCGGCTGCGGGCGACCCGGGCGGTGGGCCGCGGTATTGTCGCCGGCATGCCGGGGGTGTTGGTGCTGCTGACATGGGTCGGCACTGCTGCGATGCTGTGGGTTGGCGGGTCGATCATCGTTCACGGGCTGGACGAGCTGGGCTTTGGCTGGCTGGGTCATCATATCCACGATTGGGCCGCGATGATCGGGCATCAGGTGCCGGCGTCGGGGGTAGATGCTGTGGAATGGAGCGCCAAAGCGGCGATGGATGGTGTGTTCGGGCTGGCGCTTGGGCTTGGACTGATCCCACTGGGCACCAAAGTCATCACGCCGATCTGGCAGCGGATGATGCCGGGGTGAACGATGCTTTGCTATTGGTGGCCCGGGGTCTGATCGCGGTGCTGTTTCTGGGCGGAGCCGTACAAAAGGCGGTAAGACCCGCAGGACGCCGCGCTACTATTGGCAGGATTCGGCTTGCCGACCGTATTGGTCTGGATCGCGCTGATCTATGACGGTGTCGCGGGCGCGGCTTTGTTGGCAGGTATCGCTGTGCGGCCCGTGGCGCTGTCGCTGGCGGCCTATTGTGGGGTGACCAGCATTTTTTACTTTTTGCCGGATGATCCGTGGCAGATGACCATTTTCGTGAAAAATTGGGCGATTGCCGGGGGGTGTGTTGCGCTGGCCGTGGCCGTGGCCGGGCGTTTTTCGTTTAAGAAAAGATAAGGCGGGGAAAACCCCGCCCTACGGGTCATATGGTCGTAAGGTGGGTCTTGACCCACCCCTACTTGATCAAGGACTTCACCTTGGCGGCCGTGTCTTTCGCCGTGATGCCGAATTCTTCGAACAGACGTTCCGCCGGGGCCGACGCGCCAAAGCCGTGCATGCCGATAAATCCAGACTTTTCGCGCTTGCCGCGTTCGCCGAACAACCAGCGGTCCCAGCCAAAGCGGATGCCCGCCTCGACGGCGACGCGCACGGGGCCTGCGGGCAGGACGCGCTTGCGGTAGCTTTCGTCTTGTTCTTCGAACAATTCCCAGCACGGCATGGACACAACGCGGGTGCCGATGCCATCGGCTTGCAGCAGGTCACGGGCGGCGAGGGCTATTTCGACCTCGGACCCGGTTGCCATGATGATCGCCTGACGTTTGCCGTCAGCGTCGGCCAGCACATAGGCGCCTTGGGCGGTCAGGTTTTTAACCTTATGTTCGGTCCGCACCGTGGGCAGGTTCTGGCGCGACAGGCACAGCACCGACGGCGTGGTTTTCGACGTCAGCGCAAGTTCCCAGGCTTCGGCGGTTTCCACGGTGTCTGCGGGGCGGAAAACATGGGTGTTGGGTGTCGCGCGCATCATCGCCAGATGTTCGACCGGCTGGTGCGTTGGCCCGTCTTCGCCAAGGCCGATGCTGTCGTGGGTCATCACATAGGTCGTGGGGATCCCCATCAGGGCCGACAGCCGCATCGCACCGCGTGCGTAGTCGGTAAAGCACATGAACGTCCCGCCGTAGGGCCGCGCACCACCGTGCAGCGCCATGCCGTTCATTGCAGCCGCCATCCCGTGTTCGCGCACGCCGTAATAGATGTAGCGGCCCTTGCGGTTGCCGGGGTTGAAGATGCCAAGATCGGCGGTCTTGGTGTTGTTCGAGCCGGTCAGGTCAGCCGAGCCGCCGATGGTTTCCATCATGATCGGATTGATCACTTCCAGCGTCATTTCGGATGATTTGCGGGTTGCGACCGATGGCTGGCCTTCGCTGATCTGCTTTTTGAGGGCGCGGATTGTCGCGCTGAGGTTCTTGGGGGCTTCGCCGGCATAGATGCGGTTGAATTCCGCCTGTTTGGTGTCCGACAGTGCCGCAAAGCGGGCGTCCCAATCGCTGCGGGTGGTCGCGCCTCGCGCGCCGATGGCTTCCCACTGGGATTTGACATCGGCGGGAATTTCGAAGGGCCCGTGGTTCCAGCCATAGGCCGCCTTGGCCGCGATCAGCTGTTCGGCGTTGGTCAGTGCGCCGTGGCCCTTGGAGGTATCCTGTGCCGCGTGTCCCAGAGCGATGTGGGTTTTGCAGGCGATCATGGACGGGCGCGGATCGTTTTTCGCAGCGGTGATGGCCGCGTCGATCGCGACCGGGTCGTGGCCGTCGATGGATTGCACGTGCCAGCCGGATGCCGCAAAGCGCGCAGGCTGGTCCGTGATGTCGGCCATGTCCACGGTGCCGTCGATCGTGATGTTGTTGTCGTCAAACAGAACAACCAACTGTGACAGTTTTTGCATGCCGGCAAGGCCGATGGCCTCTTGGCTGATCCCCTCCATCAGGCAGCCGTCGCCGGCGATGACGTAGGTGTGGTGGTCGATGATGGTTTTGCCCCAGGTGGCGCGCTGAATTTCTTCGGCAATCGCAAAGCCGACTGAGTTGGCGATGCCCTGACCCAAGGGGCCGGTGGTGGTTTCAATGCCGCGCGCGTGTCCGAATTCGGGGTGACCTGCGGTTTTGGCACCCCATTGGCGGAAATCCTTGATCTGCTGCAGGGTGATGTCTTCGTAGCCGGTGAGGTACATCAAGGAATACAGCAGCATGGACCCGTGCCCCGCCGAAAGGATGAAGCGGTCGCGGTCTGGCCATGCGGGATTTTTCGGATCGAACTTAAGGTGCTTTTCAAAAAGCACGGTGGCGACATCGGCCATCCCCATGGGCATGCCGGAGTGGCCGGAGTTGGCAGCGGCGACCGCGTCCAGTGTCAGGGTGCGGATGGCCGCGGCTTTCATCCAGTGATCAGGGTGGGCGGTCCGAAGGGCTGCAATATCCAAGGTGGTCAAGTCCTATTAAGAATGGTGAACGACAAGTTTGTCAGCCTCATATCAGGGTCCCCCCTGAGATCAAGCGTGACAGCTAAGTCATTCATTTTCTTACAACCTGCCCGTTTGCGGGGGCCGTGTCGATGGCTTAGTCTGGTGCAACAAGGGTGCGATTCGGCGCGCGGGGCTGCAAATTTGCACAAGAGCCGCCTGACGCCGGGTCGATTTTGATGCGGACGGCGGACACACCGGGGCATTTCCGGGCCAGCGTTGGTGGCCACGAAAGGACAGGCGGATGAGTGATATTAGTGCGTTGGAAAGTCGGATAACGGCGGCTCTTGACCGGATCAGGCGCGGCGTTGACGCACAGGATGCGCAGGTGGCTGCCAGTGCGTCGATTTCGGTGGCATTGGAAAACGAACGCGCGGCCAACGTCGCATTGGTTGAGCGGGTGCGGCTGCTCAAGGAACGGCAGGACACGCAAGTGGCGTCATTGACCGAGCGGGTGGAGACACAGCGCGCGCAGATGACCCAGCTTGACCGGGAATTGCAGCGGTTGCGGGCGTCCAATGTCCAGTTGCGCGAGATGAATACGCAGTTGCGTGCCGCTATCACCGAAGGGCTTGCACCTGAATTGCATGACGCGGCGGTGACCGCCGAAGTGGAGGCATTGCACGCGCAGCGGTCTGCGGACGCTGTTGAAATTGATGCGATCCTGGCCGAATTGAAACCCCTGATCACGGAGGCACCCCATGCCGCAGGTTGAAATTTCCATTGGCGGCCGCACGTTTGAAGTGGCCTGTCAGGACGGGGAAGAGCATTTCCTGCATTCCGCAGCGGCCATGCTGGACGGCGAGGCGGCGCATCTGTCGGAGCAGATTGGCCGGATGCCCGAGGCGCGGATGCTGCTGATGGCGGGGCTGATGCTGGCGGACAAGACCGCAGGACTGGAAGACCGCGTACGCGTCGCGGATGCCGAAGTGGCGAAACTGCATGGGCAGATTGAGAAACTGGAGCAGCGTCCCACGCCGGCACCGGAACGGATTGAAGTGCCTGTGGTGCCTGCGGCGGTGACCGATACGCTGGCCGAAATTGCCGCCCGTGCCGAGGCTCTTGCCGATCAGGTCGAGGCGAAGGCGGGCTGACCAAAAAGGGGCGCTACCGCGCATTCTTGATATCGCGATTTGAAAGGCGACGCTTCGCATGAGCGTCGCCTTTGTTTTTGGTTTAGCCGTTGGCTTCGCGGATTTTGTCGGCGGCGTCTTTGTCGAAGGACACGCCGCTGTCGGAAAAGAGCGTATCAAGTTCGCCCGAGAGCATCATTTCGGTGATGATGTCGCAGCCGCCCACGAATTCGCCCTTGACGTAGAGTTGGGGGATGGTGGGCCAGTCGGAGTAGTCTTTGATGCCCTGGCGGATTTCCTCATCGGCCAGCACGTTCACGTCGGCGAAATCGACGCCCATGAAGTTCAGCACGCCTGCAACGCGGGAGGAGAAACCGCACTGCGGCATGGACTTTGTGCCCTTCATGAAGAGCACGACTTGGTTGGCGGTCACGGTGTCTTTGATTTTGTCTACGGCGGTCATTGGGGATGTCCTTTGTGGTGAGGGCAAAGTCTGAGAACGACTTTGGTGTCATATGTGGCGTTAGTCCGGCGCCTTGGTGGTCAGCGCCAGGGCATGAAGTTCGCCATTGGTGCCGTCCATTTTGCCTTTGAGGGCGGCGTAGACGGCGCGTTGTTGCTGGACCCGGTTTTTGCCGCGAAAGCTTTCGTCGATCACTTCGGCGGCGAAATGTGCGCCGTCGTCGCCCTGCACGCTGATCCGGGCGTCGGGGAAGCTGCTGCGCAGCAGGGTTTCGATCTCATGGGCGGTGATCGGCATGGGCGGTCCTTTGGTCTGTTGCACGTAATCTAAGTACGCTGGTGCCGGTCGGCAAGTCTGCGCCTCCGGCGGGAGTATTTTATGGACATAAGAAAAGGATCAGGCGACGGCCACTTCAAATGCTGTGCGGTAGATATGGGCGAGTTCATCCAGCGGTGCGCTGTATTGGCCAAGGGTGACGGTGGTGCCGCCTGCCTTGCCGACGGTTGTCAGGGTCACTCCGGCGCTGGCGGCGGCGGACATCAAGGCTTCGGCCTGATCGAAGTTGCAACCGATGAGGTAGCGCGCCTGATCTTCGCCAAACAGGGTTGGGGTGTCTTCGGCATCCAGCGTGATGCCGACCCCTGCGGTCTCGGCGAGTTCAAAGGCGGCCAGCGCGAGGCCACCATCGCTGAGGTCGGTGCAGGCCGTGATCAGGGTGTGGTTGGCGCGGATGAAGTCGCCGTGCCGCTTTTCCGCGGACAGATCGACGGGCGGCGCGTCGCCTTCGACCCGGTTGTGGACTTCGGCGAGCAGGGCGGACTGGCCCAGGTGGCCAAGGGTTTCGCCGAGCACAAGAAGCACGTGCCCCTCGCGGAGTTGACCGATGATCATGTCATCGGGGTGTTTGATGATGCCCACGGCCCCGATGGTCGGGGTGGGCAGGATACCGGTGCCGTCGGTTTCGTTGTAAAGCGAGACATTGCCCGAAACGATGGGCATGTCGAGGGCGATACAGGCTTCGCCGATACCTTGGATGGCACCGACAAACTGGCCCATGATCACGGGCTTTTCGGGGTTGCCGAAGTTCATGTTATCGGTTGCGGCAAGGGGCGTGGCGCCCACGGCGGTCAGGTTGCGATAGGCTTCGGCGACGGCCTGTTTGCCGCCCATCACAGGGTTGGCTTTGACATAGCGGGGGGTCACGTCGCTGGTGAAGGCCAGAGATTTATCGGTGCCGTGGATTCGCACGATGCCAGAGCCGGCACCCGGTGTGCGGGCCGTATCGCCCATGACCTGTTGGTCGTATTGTTCATAGACCCATTGTTTGCCCGCATAGTTTGGGCTGCCGATCAGCGCCTTGAGCCCGTCAATCGGATGGACGCCGGGCACGTCACCCAAGGGGTCGGCGGCGGGTGTCGGCACCCAAGGGCGGTCGTATTCAGGGGCCGAGCCGGAGAGGGTGGCCAGTGGCAGGTCGGCCTTGATTTCGTTGTTGTGCAGGACGATGAAGCGGTCTTCGGCGATGGTTTCACCGACGATGGCAAAATCGAGGTCCCATTTTTCGAACACCGCGCGGGCTTCTGCCTCAAGCTCTGGTTTGAGGACCATGAGCATGCGTTCCTGGCTTTCGGACAGCATCATTTCGTATGCGGTCATGTTTTCTTCGCGCTGGGGCACCGCGTTGAGGTTGAGGCGGACGCCCAGCCCACCCTTGTCGCCCATTTCCACCGCCGAGCAGGTCAGGCCGGCCGCGCCCATATCCTGGATGGAGATCACGGCACCCGTCGCCATGAGTTCAAGGGTCGCTTCCATCAGGCGTTTTTCGGTGAAAGGGTCGCCGACCTGGACGGTGGGGCGTTTTTCTTCGATGGTGTCGTCGAACTCGGCGCTGGCCATGGTGGCGCCGCCGACGCCGTCGCGTCCGGTCTTGGCGCCGAGGTAGACGACGGGCATGCCGATGCCTGAGGCCGCAGAGTAGAATATCTTATCGGTGTCCGCGATACCTGCGGCAAAGGCGTTGACGAGGCAGTTGCCATTGTAGGCGGGGTCAAAACGGACCTCTCCGCCGATTGTGGGCACGCCAAAGCAGTTGCCGTAGCCGCCGACGCCCGCGACGACGCCGTTGACCAGTTGCCGGGTTTTGGGGTGGCTGGGTTCACCGAACGACAGCGAGTTCATTGCGGCAATGGGGCGCGCGCCCATTGTGAAGACATCGCGCAGAATACCGCCCACGCCGGTTGCCGCCCCCTGATAAGGTTCGATGTAGCTGGGGTGGTTGTGGCTTTCCATTTTGAACACAACGGCCTGACCATCGCCGATATCGACCACGCCTGCGTTTTCGCCGGGGCCGCAGATAACCTGGGGGCCGGTCGTGGGCAGGGTCCGCAACCATTTCTTGGATGATTTATAGGAGCAATGTTCGTTCCACATGGCCGAGAAAATACCAAGCTCCGTATAGGTCGGTTCGCGCCCGATGATTTCGAGGATACGCTGGTACTCGTCGGGCTTCAGCCCATGAGCGGCGATCAATTCATCGGTGATGTGGGGTTCTTGCATGTGCGGCCTCCGGCAGTTGTTGGCCTTTTAACGGTGCCAGCGGCGAGGGGGAAGCACGATTTTAAAGAAAAAAGTGCCGGGCACTAAGGCCCGGCGAAGTCCAACAGGGAGGTGAAAGCGATGCGCGCTTACGCATCATCGCCTTCGAATGATCAGATAGGGTGCAATATTTGACCATTCAAGAAAAAATACCATTACGCGACCGCAATGCCGCCATGTGGTTTCTGCATGGCTGATGCGGTTCGGTTCATCGGGGGTTTAACTCGGGTGCTTTAACAGAATGATCGACGCGGAAATCCGGTGACTTGATGGCTGGGCCGGGCATTGGTGCGATGAGCCGTAAAACCAGTGTCGGAGATCTGAGCCTCCGGGGGGGAATTGAGAGTGAAGAAGCTTTGACGGACACATTCTGGGCACGTACCGATAGCCCATCGGCAAATAACGCGGCATTGAATTTGACGGGTGATGCCAGTGTACAAATCACGTTTATACGCCTGGCGTCCGGAACCGACCCCGGCGACACAATTCTGGAGCAGCTGGGCGCGGGTATCACGGACCCCGATACGCAGGTCCTGATCAATGGCGTGGCTTATGATTTTGTTTACGAATTTTCTGGCACATTGCCAACGAACAACAATAACGGCGCCAATCAGGTGCCGGTACTGTTTCGGGGTGATCCAGTCGCGCTTGTCTCGGTCATTGATTATCCTGCGCCCGGTGACGTAACGCGGCTGGCGTTTCTGCCTGAATCCGGTGCGACCGAAACGCAAATGAATGCGTTCGGCAATGGTGCGATCACGGTTCAGGGTCTTGACACTACGCCGCCGCCGACGCCGGTGTGCTATCTTGCAGGCACGATGATTGAGACGCCAACCGGACCGGTCCGTGTCGATGACCTGCGTCGTGGCAGTTTGGTGATGACGGGCCGCAGCCGTTGATCTGGGCCACCCATTCGACCCATCTATGGCCCGGCGCGGATGAGAAGTATAAGCCGATTGCGATCAAGGCAGGTGCGTTGGGGCGCGGTTTGCCGTTTGTTGAGCTGGTTGTGTCGCCGCAGCATCATGTTTTGATCCGCAATGAACTGTGTCAGGAAATGTTTGGCCATGCGGAGGTCTTGGCGCCTGCAAAGGGACTGACCGAAATGGTTGGCGTGCGCTGGATGCGTGGAAAAAAAGAGGCGACCTATTTTCATCTGTTGCTTGCGAAACACGCGCTTTTGCGGGCGAATGGGGCGCAGTCGGAAAGTTTTTATCCCGGTCCAACCGGGGTGGCGATGCTGAGTGCGGCGCAGCGTGAGACGTTGTTCGATGTTTTGCCTGCGTTGCGCAGCGACCCTGACAATGGGTATGGGCCGACGGTCCGCGCAAAGATCACGCGTCGGCAGGCGGAAAAGCTGGTCGCGGAAATGGCCAAAGTCCGGGGCGACGCGCGCCAGCCTGAGTATGCGGCGTAGCTGCGCCACTGGGGTTATGACGGTGCTGACGCTTCTCTGATTTTACGCCGGTGGGCAAAGATTTCATCCTGGACAAAGTCGCGAAAGGCACTGATCCGTTTGGATTGGCGCAGTTCTTCGGGGTAGGCGAGGAACACCGGGACTTCGCCGCTTTCCAGATCAGGCAGGACGCGGACGAGGGCGGGAAAATCTTCGGTGACGTAATCAGGCAGGACCCCGATGCCGAGATTGTTGAGCACGCCTTGCAGGACGCCGAAGTAGTTGTTGACGGTGAACAGGCTGGGCACGTCGTAGGTCATCAGGTGCTGGACCAGTGTGGCACTGGCAGCGACCTGCGTGGAATTCAGGCTTTGACAAATCAAGCGGTGGTTCGTGATGTCGGATATATCATGCATCATGCCACGCTGTGCGATATACGTCTCGGTTGCATAAAGCCGCATGCGCACGGACATCAGCCGTTTGCGGATCAGGTCGGCCTGTGACGGCTCTTTCATGCGGATCGCCACGTCGGCCTCGCGCATGGGCAGGTCAAGCACGCGTTCTTCGAGCATCAGGTCGATCTTGAGGTCGGGATATTGTTCATAAAGTTTGGGCAGGCGGGGCGCGAGCCACAGCGTGCCGAAGCCGGTGGTCGTGGTAACGCGCAATTCGCCGAACACTTCTTCTTCGCTGTCGCGGATGCGGGCAGAGGCCGCTTCGAGCCGTTTGTTCATTGATTTGGCGGCGTCGAACAGCAATTCACCCTGTTCGGTCAGGATCAGTCCGCGGGCATGGCGGTGAAACAGCGTTGTGCTGAGTGATTCTTCGAGCGCGCGGATTTGCCGGCTGACGGCGGATTGCGACAGGTGCAACACATCACCGGCGTGTGTCAGGCTGCCCGCGTCCGCGACGGCGTGAAATATTCTTAACTTATCCCAGTCCATATTATCCTGCTGTCTGTCAAATAACCGCGCTTATGGAAAGATCATTACGCCATGCGGGCATTCAGTTGCAAACCTTATGGGTTTTATTTTCCGCTTTGTAGGTCAGTATTTTTGACCTATACTGTGATTTAAGTGTTTTGACGTCCGGGGAGGTGCGACATGGCCCATCAAGATGTATCGTTAAGTGATCGTTACGACCTAGATAAGACGCAAGTGTTGCTGAACGGCACGCAGGCGCTTGTCCGGTTGATGCTGATGCAGCGGGCGCGTGACGCCAAGGCCGGGTTGAACACGGCGGGCTATGTGACCGGCTATCGCGGGTCGCCTCTGGGGGCGGTGGATATGCAGATGACCCGGGCGGCAGACGTATTGGCGCCTGCGCAGGTCACGTTCCAGCCCGGACTGAACGAGGATTTGGCGGCCACGGCGCTATGGGGGGCCCAGCAGGCGGAATTGCGCGGCGAGGGCAAGTATGACGGCGTCTTTGGGCTGTGGTACGGCAAAGGCCCCGGTGTGGACCGGTCCGGCGATGTGATGCGGCATGCCAATATGGCGGGCACCAGCCCCCATGGCGGCGTGATCATGGCGATGGGCGACGATCACACGGGCGAAAGTTCGACCACGCTGCATCAGTCGGATTGGGCGATGATTGATGCGTATATGCCGATTGTGTCCCCCGCAGGTGTGCAGGAGATTCTGGACTATGGGCAATATGCCTGGGCTCTGTCGCGGTATGCGGGGGTTTGGGTCGGTCTGAAGACGATGAAGGACACCATCGAGGTGACGTCGGTTGTGGATGCCGACCCGCACCGGCTGACGTTTGTGACACCTGACATGGCGTTGCCTGAGGGCGGTCTGAATATCCGTTTGGTCGATACGCCGCAGTTGCAAGAAGCGCGGATGATTGACCACAAACGGTTCGCCGCAGAGGCGTTTTCGCGTGCCAATCGGATGGATCAGCGCAAATGGGGCAAGGCAGGGGCCAAGATCGGTTTTGTGGCCGCCGGTAAGAACTGGCTGGATTTGCAGCATGCGCTGTCGCTGTTGCAGATTGATGAAGCCGAGGCGGAACGGCTGGGGATTACCACATATAAGGTCGGTCAGGTTTGGCCGCTGGATATGGCGTCGTTCTATGAATGGGCGGCGGGTCTTGATCTGGTGGTCGTCGTCGAGGAAAAGCGCAAGCTGATCGAAGTGCAGGTGAAAGAGGCGCTTTTTGACGACAGCAACACCCGTGTCTATGGCTGGCACAAGGGCGACGAACATTCAGAGGGGCGTCGCGAAGAGATTTTCCCGACCCGTGCCGCGCTCGATCCGATTTGGATAGCTGAAAAGCTGGGTGGGATTTTGGTGGAAGAGGGCTGTGGCTCTGCCGGCGTGACCGCCGGGCTTGTCGCGCTGTCAGAGGCGCGCCGGGCCGATAATGCCCCCGAAATCGCGGCCCGTTTGCCGTATTTCTGTTCGGGCTGCCCGCATAATTCATCGACCAAAGTGCCGCAAGGGTCGCGCGCTTATGCCGGTATCGGCTGCCATTACATGGTGCAATGGATGGACCGCGACACGGTTGGTTTTACGCAGATGGGCGGCGAGGGGGCCAATTGGGTTGGTGAGGCGCCGTTTTCGACCCGCGACCATGTTTTTCAGAACCTTGGCGATGGCACGTATAACCATTCGGGCGTTCAGGCGATCCGCTTTGCGCTGATGGCCGGGACCAATATCACCTATAAGATTTTGTATAATGACGCGGTGGCGATGACCGGTGGGCAGGGCAATGACGGGGGCCTTACGGCGGCGCAGATCTGCCGTGAATTGCAGGCAATGGGCGTGCGCAATGTGGCGCTTGTCTATGATGAAAAAGAAGACATTGATCTGGCTGCATTCCCCAAAGGGTTGGATGTGCATGAGCGCGACGAGATGCCTTTGGTTCAGGATAAATTCAGGAAATACAAAGGCGTGTCGGCCATCGTTTATGTGCAGACCTGCGCGGCAGAAAAGCGGCGCCGCCGCAAGCGGGGGCTGTTTGCAGACCCTGACAAGCGTGTGTTTATCAATACCGACATCTGCGAGGGCTGCGGCGACTGCGGGGTGCAGTCGAACTGTGTGTCCATCGTGCCGGTCGAAACGGAGTTGGGCCGCAAGCGCGAAATTGACCAGTCGTCGTGCAACAAGGACTTTTCCTGCGTCAAAGGGTTTTGTCCGTCGTTTGTCACAATAGAGGGCGCAAAAATCCGCAAAGAGGCGACGGCGACGGTGGATCTGCCCGATATGCCCGATCCCGAGCTGCCAGTGATCAGCGGCACCCATAACGTCGTGATTACCGGGGTTGGCGGCACGGGTGTGGTCACCATCGGCGCGGTGATGGCGATGGCTGCGCATATGGATGCCAAGGGCGCAGGCATGATGGAAATGGCGGGGCTGGCCCAAAAGGGCGGGGCTGTGCATATCCATTGCCGGATTGCCGAGAAGCCAAGTGATATCACTGCGATTCGCGTCGCCACGGGCGAATGTGATGTGCTGATCGGGGGTGATCTGGTGGTCAGCGCCGGGTCCAAGACGATTGGTTTGATGAAAACCGGACGCACCAAGGGTGTGGTCAATAGTCACGAGATCATGACCGGCGATTTCACCCGCGATCCCGAATTCCGCCTGCCTGCGGATCAGTTGCGCGTGTCGCTTGAGGCGCGTTTGCAAGATGGGCTGGCGATGTTCGATGCGTCGGAACTGGCCAAAGCGCTGATGGGGGACAGTATTTTCTCGAATATGATGATCTTTGGCGCGGCGTGGCAGATGGGGGCCATTCCGTTGCAATACGAATCCATCCTTGGTGCGATCGAGCTGAACGGCGCGGCGATCAACCGCAATATCCGTGCGTTCGAACTGGGCCGTTGGGCGTATTTGTACCCTGCGCAAGCCAATGCGCTGCTGACGTCGCATGTGGCCCAACTGCCGCAGACGCTTGATGAAAAAATCTCATTCCGCGCTGATCAGTTGGTCGCGTATCAGGGGATGCGGCTGGCCAGACGCTATCGCGGATTGGTGGATCGGTTTCAGGATGCGCCGCTGCGGGAGGCCGTCGCCAAGGGATACTATAAGTTGCTGGCGTATAAGGATGAATACGAGGTCGCGCGGCTGTTGACGCAGACCCGGCAGAAGGCAGAAGACGCATTCGACGGTGATCTCAAGCTGACATATCATCTGGCGCCGCCGATCATCAGCAAGACCGGCCCTGATGGCCGCCCGGCCAAGCGGCAGTTCGGTGAGCGCATGGCGTGGGCATTTCCGAAGTTGGCCAAGCTGAAGTTTTTGCGCGGCACGCCGTTTGATCCCTTTGGGCGGACGGCCGAACGGCGGATGGAGCGGGCGCTGATCAAGCAATATGAGGCGGATATGGCCGATATGCTGAAAAGTGTGCGCCCCGATACCCGCGATGCGGCGGCCGCTTTGGCGGCACTGCCATTGGATATTCGCGGTTTCGGACCGGTCAAGGACGCAAATGTGCGCAAGGCGGCGAAGCGGCGTGAAGAACTGCTGGCTGTGTTGCGTACCGCGCCGATGCAACAGGCGGCAGAGTAACGTGGGTCCATGATGGGATTGTCATTTGATTGTTGCCCGGCCATGCTAACGTCGGGCAACACGCAGTAGACAGGCCGGACGCATGCCGAGAAACGACGATGGGGTTGCCCGCGACATCACATATGCCAGCGCGGCCAAGGGCCGGGGTGGGCGCGCGGTAATCCGGGTGATGGAAAATGCAACGGGCCGGTTGCGGCTGATCTACAAGGCCAAAGGCTATGATCTGGATGTTGCTGATGGTCAGGACTTTTGGGAAGTCATTTCAGCGCGCTATGGGCTGAAACTGGAGGTGGTTTCGGGGTCGCTGGACAGTATTCCGCGCACCGGGCCGCTGATCCTGGTGTCTAACCACCCGTACGGCATTCTGGATGGGCTGATGATGGGCCGTATCCTGTCAGAGCGGCGCCGTGGCGATTTCAAGGTGCTGGCGCATCGGATTTTCCGCCGTTCGCCGGATCTGGAGCGGGTGATCCTGCCGATTTCGTTTGATGAGACCAAGGAAGCCGCCAAGCTGAACCTTGAAACCCGTGCCGAAGCGGTGCGTTATTTGTCTGCGGGCGGTGCCATCGGGATATTCCCCGGCGGCACGGTGTCCACGTCGGCGACACCGTTTTCGCAGCCGATGGACCCCAGTTGGCGGACGTTTACGGCCAAGATGATTGCCAGATCTGACGCCGTGGTCGTGCCGATCTTCTTTGAGGGTGGGAACAGCCGAATTTTTCAGATCGCCAGTCATATTCATAGCACTTTGCGCACGGGGATGTTCATCCGCGAGTTCCGCGCCCGGATCAACAAGCCGGTGCGGGTTGTCATTGGCGACCCGATCCCGTCCGACGTTTTGTCAGCGTATAAGAAAGACCCCAAAGCCTGCATGGATTTCCTGCGCAAAGCGACGTATGAGCTGAGTCCAAGCCCCGTGGATAGCAGCCATCTGGGGCACGAATTTGAAAAGAAATACAAGGTGCGCAATGGCAGTGGGCATATTCGATAGCGGGTTGGGCGGGCTGACGGTGCTGGAGGCTGTGGCAAAGCGGCTGCCGGACGTCCCCTTGGTTTATCTGGGGGACAGCGCCAATGCACCGTACGGCGTGCGTGCGCCGGACGATATTTACAACCTGACCACGGCGGCGACCCAGCGGCTGTTTGATGCGGGCTGTGATTTGGTTATTTTGGCCTGCAATACGGCCAGCGCTGCGGCTTTGCGCCGGATGCAAGAAGCGTGGGTGCCCCCGGGCAAGCGGGTCTTGGGTGTGTTTGTGCCATTGATCGAGGCGTTGACAGAGCGGCAGTGGGGCGACAACTCCCCGCCCCGCGAGGTGGCCACCAAGCATGTGGCGCTGTTTGCGACGCCCGCGACGGTCAGCAGCCGCGCATTTCAGCGGGAATTGGCATTCCGGGCCATCGGCGTGGATGTCGAGGCGCAGGCCTGTGGGGGTGTCGTTGATGCCATCGAGGATGGCGACATGATCTTGGCCGATGCGCTGGTGCGCAGCCATGTTGATGCTCTCAGGCGCAAGATGCCCATGCCGGATGCTGCGATACTGGGCTGTACGCATTACCCGCTGATGGCGGAGGTGTTTCAGGACGCATTGGGTGCGGATGTAAAGGTGTTTTCACAGGCCAATCTGGTCGCCGAGAGTTTGGCCGACTATCTGGGGCGCCGCCCTGAAATGGTAGGGCCGGGGACGCAAAGCGCGTTTTTGACCACGGGGGACCCGGTGCGCGTGTCAACCCGTGCCACACAGTTCTTGCGCCGACAGATCACGTTTCAGGCGGCCTGATTGAACCGCCGCGCCAGTTCTCCTACATCTGATCCAAAGGGGGATCTTACCATGACCCACAACGTCGCCATTCTGGGCGCTTCTGGCTATACCGGGGCCGAGCTGGTCCGGTTGATCACGACCCATCCTGATCTGCGGATCGTGGCGCTGTCTGCGGATCGCAATGCCGGTCAACAGATGGCGGATGTGTTTCCGCATCTGCGGCATTTGGATTTGCCCGGGCTGCAAACAATTGAGGAAATTGATTTTTCCGGGATTGATCTGGCATTTTGTGCGCTGCCGCATGGGCTGACCCACGGGTTTGCCAAGACGATGCCTGCACATTTGAAATTGGTCGATCTGTCGGCGGATTTCCGGCTGAGCGATGCGGAAAGTTACAAGAAGTGGTATGGGCTTGACCATACCGCGATGGATATCCAGCCGCAGGTTGCCTATGGGCTGCCCGAAGTTTACCGCGACGCCATTGCCAAGGCGCAGATCACCGCCAACACGGGCTGCTATGTGGCCACATCGCTGTTGCCGCTGATCCCGCTGTTGCGCGCTGGTGCGGTCAAGCCCGAGGGGCTGGTGATTGACGCCAAGTCCGCAGTGTCGGGCGCGGGGCGTGCGTTGAAAGAAAGCAATCTGTATTGCGAAGTGAACGAAGGGTTCATGGCCTACGGCGTGGCCCATCATCGGCATATGGGCGAGTTGGATCAAGAGCTGTCACTGGCCGCCGGCGTCGCGGTCGCGCCGACGTTCACCCCACATCTGCTGCCGATGAGCCGGGGCATGATGGCCACGATCTATGCCGCGGGGGATGCTGCGGCGGCGCATAAGGTGCTGGTTGATACCTATGCCGATGCGCCGTTCGTGCAGGTGCTGCCATTGGGCAAAACCCCTGCGACGCAGCATGTGAAGGGATCGAACCTGTGTCATATCGGGGTTGTTGCGGATCGCGCGCCGGGGCGCATGATTATCGTGTCGGTACTGGATAACCTGATGAAGGGGGCGTCTGGGCAGGCGCTTCAGAATGCGAATATCATGCTGGGGCTGGAGGAGACGGCGGGATTGCAGCTGTCGCCGGTGTTCCCATGAGCGGTTTGAAGTCCCTGAAGAAACGCCGCCGGGTTCAGGTGATCGGGATCGCGGGCGTCTGTCTTGCGGCGGTGCTGACACTCCTTTGGTTCTTGCCGGACGAATCGTTTCAGTTCTTCCGTTCGCCCAGTGAGGTAACCCAGGCACCGCCGCCGCCGACCGAGCGGTTTCGGATTGGCGGGCTGGTTGAAGGCGGGTCGTTGGTGCGTGGTCAGGGCGAGCAGATCAGTTTTGTCGTGACCGATGGCGGCGCGTCTGTGCCCGTTGTCTACACCGGCATTCTGCCAGACCTTTTTGATGAGGGTCAGGGTATGGTCGCGCAGGGGAATTACATAAACGGTCGCTTTGAAGCTGTTGAAATCCTTGCGAAACATGACGAAAGTTACATGCCAAAAGAGGTGATTGACGCGCTTAAGGCGCAGGGGACATACGTCACACCGGACGGTGCCGCAGTCACGAATTAACACATTCAGCGCAGCCTTCATGTTTCACGGACATGAGGGCTGCCGATGCAAAACATCACGGAAATTGCGACCGCGATTGTCGCCCGCGAGGGTGGATATGTGAATGACCCCGATGATCCCGGCGGGGCGACGAAACACGGGGTGACGATCCACACAATGCGCAGGCTTGGCCTTGACCTGACGGGCGACGGGCAGGTGACGGAAGCGGATGTGCGTGTTCTGGACAAGGTGCAGGCGGTGTCTATTTTCGTCGAACACTATTTTCGGCGACCCAAGATTGATCAATTGCCCGTCGTGCTGCACGCCAGCGTTTTCGACATGTATGTCAACGCAGGGGCGCAAGCGATCAAAATCATGCAGCGTTTGTTGGGTGACATGCGCATTTCCGTGACGGTCGATGGTGTCATCGGTCCGCAGACGATTGCAGCGGCCACGCGGGCGGCAGAGGCGGCACCGGAGCATCTGGTGGATGCCTATGGGATTGCCCGGCGCAATTATTATTACGATTTGGCCGACCGGCGGGCGAACAGCCGCAAATACGCGCGCCGCCGCGACGGCGGGAAGGGTGGCTGGATCGTGCGGGCCGAGGAATTCATCGCGCCGAAGTATCACCTTACAGATGCACAACATCAGCAAAGGACAGCACGATGGGACTGATAACGGGTTTGATGGGTTATATCTTTGGTGATGGGCGCAATGTGCTGGCCGAGACAGCCGAGGTGTTTCGGGTCAACGCCGAAAAGGGTGCGATGCGCGATGCGGATGCCAAAAGCCAGAGCCTGCAGCAGTTCGCCGCAGAGTTTGCGCACCCGCGCCAAGGGTTGTTTGACCGCTTGGTTGACGCGCTGAACCGGTTGCCAAGGCCGTTTCTGGCGTTGGGAACGATCTGGCTGTTTGTGACGGCGATGCGCGATCCAGATGGTTTTACCAAAGGAATGGCGGGTCTTGCGCTGGTGCCGGAGCCGCTTTGGTGGTTGATGGGCGCGATTGTGAGTTTCTATTTTGGGGCACGTCATCAGGTGAAAGAGCAGGAATTTCAACACTCTGTCGCACAAAGTTTGATCACGGCGCAGCGTGTGTCGGACCCGGCCAAGCATATCTATGACGCCCGGACCGCAGCGGCGCCCAACGCGGCATTGATGGATTGGCAGGCAAGCCATGGATGATGAGTTGTCGGATCAGATAAAGCGCCGCTTGATCGTGTTGGAGATGCGCAATGCGGTGGATGAGGTCCATCGCGGCAATGTCGCGGATCGTTTGGGCGCAATCGAAGACACCCTGAAATGGCTTGTGCGGCTGATCATTGGCGGGCTGTTGATGGCGGCACTGACCTACGCGCTGCAGGGCGGATTTGCGCACTGAGATTGATTTGGGCCGGGGGATTGGCTGGGGTGCGTTGAAATGTATCGTCGATGTGATGCGCCAGCTATTTTGCCCGGCGTCGGTTTGCGCTATGTATATTGTATGTTGATAGAACTTGGACATTTCGCATTGATTCTGGCCTTTGGCGTCGCCTTGGTTCAGATGATCGTACCCTTGGTTGGCGCGCACCGTAACAATGCGGCCATGATGGCCGTGGCGGAACCTGCGGCGATTACGCAGTTTTTGCTGGTGGGGTTTTCATTTGCAGTGCTGACGTGGGCTTTTGTAACCTCTGACTTCTCGTTGAAGCTGGTCTATGCAAATTCCCACACGGACAAGCTGATGATCTATAAAATCAGCGGCGTTTGGGGGAACCACGAAGGGTCCATGTTGCTATGGATCCTGATTTTGACGCTGTTCGGGGCCGTTGCCGCATTGTTTGGCGGCGGGTTGCCGGCACGTTTGCAGGCACGTGTGCTGGCGGTTCAGGCATCTATCGGGGTCGCGTTTCTGGCCTTTATCCTGTTCACATCGAACCCGTTTTTGCGTCTGGCCGTGCCGCCGCTGAATGGGCGCGACCTGAACCCGCTGTTGCAGGACCCCGGTTTGGCGTTTCATCCGCCGTTCTTGTATCTTGGCTATGTCGGTCTGAGCATGTCGTTTTCCTTTGCCGTGGCCGCGTTGATCGAGGGTCGGGTGGATGCGGCATGGGCGCGCTGGGTCCGGCCATGGACGCTGGCCGCGTGGATGTTCTTGACGGTGGGCATCGCGCTGGGGTCTTGGTGGGCTTATTACGAATTGGGCTGGGGCGGGTTTTGGTTTTGGGACCCGGTTGAAAATGCGTCCTTCATGCCTTGGCTCATTGCCGCCGCACTGCTGCATTCGGCCATCGTGGTCGAAAAGCGCGAGGCGCTGAAAAGCTGGACGATCCTTCTGGCGATTTTGGCTTTCGGATTTTCGCTGCTGGGCACGTTCATCGTGCGGTCGGGGGTGCTGACGTCGGTGCACGCCTTTGCCAATGACCCGGCGCGCGGTGTTTTGATCCTGATCATTCTTGCGGTGTTTCTGGGTGGGGCGCTAACGCTGTTCGCCGCACGTGCCGGTGCGATGGAGTCAAAGGGTGTGTTTTCGACGGTGAGCCGTGAGAGCGCGCTGATCCTGAACAATATTCTGCTCGCGGTGAGCGCGTTTGTCGTGTTCATCGGCACGGTTTGGCCGCTGGTGGCGGAGCTGCTGTTCGATCGTACGCTTTCCGTCGGACCGCCGTTCTTTGATGCCGCGTTTACGCCGTTTATGGTGGGGCTTGCTGTGATCTTGCCGCTGGGGTCCATGCTGGCATGGAAGCGGGGCACGTTGGGCCGTGCGGCCAAGCCGTTGGGTGCATGGCTGATCTTGGCCGTGGCGCTGGCGGGTTTGGCATTCGCGATACAAAGCGGGCATTCCGCGCTGGGGCCGATTGGCGTGGCGTTGGGGGTTTGGGTTGTTGGTGGCGCGTTGGCCGATCTGTGGATGCGCGGTGGACGCGAGAGTTGGGCGCTGCGCCTGACCCGGATCAGGCGGCTACCGCGTGCCGATTGGGGCAAGGCTGTTGCGCATATCGGGATGGGCGTCACGATTTTTGGAATCGCAGCGATAACGGCTTGGCAAAAAGAGGACATTCGCGTCGCTGATATCGGTGATCGCTGGTCAGTCGGCCAGTTTTCATTCCAGCTGGACGAGGTGCGGCAACAGCAAGGGCCGAACTATGTGACCACAATGGCCGATATGTCAGTGTGGCAGGGCGACCGCCAGTTGACAGTCTTGACCCCGGAGAAGCGGTTCTATCCGGTGGCAAACATGCCAACGACTGAGGCGGCGATCCGCAATGGTATTCTGCGCGATATCTACGTGGTGATCGGCGATCCGCAGGTCAATGGCGGCTATGCAGTGCGTGTCTATGTCAAACCGTTTGCCAACTGGATATGGGGTGGTGCGATGCTGATGGCGTTGGGGGGCGCGCTTTCGTTGTCTGACCGGCGGTTGCGCGTGGGTGCCGCTGCGCCGAAAAAGATGGCCAAAGCCGTGCCAGCCGAATGAGGCGGTTGTTGATCATTTTGTTGCTGGTGGCTGCGCCCGTTTGGGCCGTAGAACCCGGCGAGATGTTGGATGATCCCGCGCTGGAGGCACGCGCGCGGGAGATATCGCAAGGGTTGCGTTGTCCGGTTTGCCGCAATGAAAGCATTGATGAAAGCCACGCGACGCTGTCCAGGGAACTGCGGATTGTGCTGCGCGAACGGATTGTTGCAGGCGACACTGATGCGCAAGCCGTGGATTTCATGGTGGCGCGCTATGGCGAATATGTGCTGCTGCGGCCTGATGCGCGTGGCGCCAATCTGATCCTGTGGCTGGCCGCACCCGCGATGTTGGTGCTGTCGCTTGGTGTGGGCTGGGCGACCATTCGGCGGCGGCGGACCGCCCCGGCGGCGCTGACAGACGCTGAACAGGCCGAGTTAGATAAAATATTAGAGGCGTGACGTTCGGTTGCCCTTTCCTGAACCGATGAGTTCAGTAGGTTACGGACAACAGACAAAAAAGGACAGCGCGCATGGACTATCAGGCCATTACACTTGTGATTCGCAATTCGGTCGCTGTTATTACGCTGAACCGTCCCGCATTGATGAACGCCCTTAACACGCAGATGCGGGCCGAGATTACCCACGCCGTGAAAGCCGCCGAAAAAGAGGCGCGGGTGCTGATCATGACAGGGGCCGGCAAGGCGTTCTGTTCGGGGCAGGATCTGGGCGACAGTGGGTCGGCTGCGGCGCTGGATTTGGAACGAACGCTGCGCGATGAATATGTGCCGATGCTGAAGGCAATTTTTGATTGCCGGATTCCCACCATTGCTGCGGTCAATGGTCCGGCTGCCGGGGCCGGGGCGAATCTGGCGCTGGCGGCCGATGTGGTGATCGCGTCCGAGGACGCCTATTTTGTGCAGGCGTTTACACGCATTGGTCTGATCCCCGATGCGGGTGGTACCTATTGGTTGCCACGCCAGATGGGGGCCGCCAAGGCGATGGGGGCTGCGTTGTTTGCCGACAAGATTTCGGCTGTGCAGGCGGAACGGTGGGGCATGATCTATGAAACAGCCCCGGCGGCGACGTTTCTTGCGCATGTGCAGGGCCGTGCGGCCCAGTTGGCGCAGGGCCCAACTGTCGCTTACCGGCAGTTGAAAAAGGCGATCCGAGGGTCGTTTGAGAATTCACTCGACGAGCAATTGGCGCTTGAGGCGAAATTGCAGGGGCGCTGCGGTCAGACCCGCGATTTTCAGGAAGGCGTCGTGGCCTTTATGGAAAAACGCCCCGCCCGTTATGAAGGGCGTTAAGGGGTCTGTTACAGCGCTGGCCGGTAGCGGGCGAAATACACACTATCGGACCACACCCCATTGATAACGAATGTTTTTTCAGCGCGATGCGTTTCGTGAAAACCTAATTTTTGCAGCAGTCTGACAGAAGCCGTGTTATTTGGGTCAGCGTCCGCCGTGAGTTGGGTGTGATCTGTGACCTCCCATAGGTAAGGGATAATGGCCTGCATTGCCTCGGTCAGGATGCCTTGGCGCCAGTAGTCTGGATGCAGCATAAAGCCGATTTCATCACCGCGGAAGTTGCCAGCGCTGCCGATATACATGTCATTGATCGTGATATGAAAATTGACCGGTTGAATGGCCCACCATGCGATGCAGCGGTCAAGCAGGTCTTGGGTGACGGTGGCCGTTTCGTGCGGTGCCGTGGACCAGTAGCGCATTGCGCGCGGGTCGCTGTAGGCGGCAAACATCGCATCAACGTCTGTGGGCATGGGTGCGCGTAAAACGAGCCGGTCTGTGGTCAGGATCATTGTACGTTCCCCCCGGCTTTGCGCAAGCCTGATGGAAAAAGGGCTGCCCTGAGGCAGCCCATCGTTTCAGCGTTTTTCGATATCGACGTAGTTGCGGGCCGTTTCGCCCAGATACAGCTGACGTGGCCGACCAATCTTGAGTTGTGGATCGGCAAGCTGTTCTTTCCACTGTGAAATCCAGCCGACGGTCCGAGCGAGGGCGAAGATTGGCGTAAACATTGACGTCGGGAAGCCCATCGCATCGAGGATGATACCCGAATAGAAATCGACGTTGGGGTAGAGTTTCTTTTCCTTGAAATAGGGATCTTCAAGAGCGACGCGCTCCAGCTCTTTGGCGACTTGCAGTGTGGGATTGTCTTCCACGCCCATCAGATCAAGCACCTCGTCCGCGCTTTCTTTCATGACTTTGGCACGCGGGTCGAAGTTTTTGTAGACGCGGTGGCCAAAGCCCATCAGGCGGAACGGATCGTCCTTATCCTTGGCGCGGGCGATGAATTCCGGGATCCGGTCAACGGTGCCGATTTCGCGCAGCATCTCGAGGCAGGCTTGGTTTGCGCCGCCGTGGGCCGGGCCCCAAAGACAGGCGATACCTGCCGCGATACAAGCGAACGGGTTGGCACCCGAAGATGATGCCAGACGCACGGTCGACGTCGAGGCATTTTGTTCGTGATCTGCATGTAGCGTGAAAATCCGGTCCATCGCGCGGGCCATGATCGGGTTCACATTATACGTCTCAGCCGGCACGGAGAAGCACATGTGCAGAAAGTTTGCGGCGTAATCGAGATCATTGCGCGGATAGACGAACGGCTGGCCGATCGAGTATTTATAGGCCATCGCGGCAATCGTCGGCATCTTGGCGATCAAGCGGATCGACGCGACCTCGCGCTGGTGGGCATCATTGATGTCGGTACTATCGTGATAGAACGCGGACATGGCGCCCACGACACCGACCATCGTGGCCATCGGGTGCGCGTCGCGCCGGAAACCGCGGAAAAAGTTGTGCATCTGTTCATGAATCATCGTGTGATTGGTCACGAGCGATTCAAATTTCTCAAGCTCCTCTGCGGAGGGGAGTTCGCCGTAGAACAGCAGGTAACACACCTCGAGGTAGTGGGACTGGCTGGCGAGTTGATCAATCGGGTAGCCACGGTGCAGCAGTTCACCCTTGTCGCCATCAATAAAGGTGATGGTGCTGTCACAGGCGGCGGTCGAGGTGAAGCCGGGGTCGTAAGTGAACACATCGGCCTGTGCATAAAGTTTGCGGATGTCGATCACAT
The DNA here is from genome assembly GCF_017854565.1 of Yoonia sp. Lineage (GTDB taxonomy): Bacteria > Pseudomonadota > Alphaproteobacteria > Rhodobacterales > Rhodobacteraceae > Yoonia. Next base: position 25,895 of record NZ_JAFMHJ010000006.1, on the reverse strand, counting down.
CGGGGCCATTTGTGGGCGAATGCATCGGCAGTTCGTATGTCTTGCCTTTGATCGTGAGCGTCGCGGTGCCGGTGTTTTCAGCCATGTTTGTCTTCCTCTTAATGCCGCGCACAGTTCTTGCGTCGCTGGCCAGTCTAAAATCGTCCCCACGCCGATAACCGAAATTCGTAACGAATTGGTTTCAGGCGCTGGCATCCTGCAACCGGGCGATCGTTTCATCGCGCCCGAGGACCAACATAATATCGAACACGCTCGGAGAGATAGACCGCCCGACCAATGCCGCACGTAGCGGTCCGGCCAGCTTGCCAAGTTTCATCTCGTGGCGTTCGGCGACGGACGAAACGACCCCCTCTAGAGTGTCACGGTCCCAGCTAACATTTTGCAGGTGCGGCGTCAATTCAGACAGTATACCACGGAATACATCCGTAAGTTGCGCTGCCGCCTTTTCATCCGCGATGATCGGGCGTTCAGTGATAACAAAGTGAGCTTTTTCAATAAGTTCTGGGAATGTTTTGGCACGTTCCTTGAGGCAGTACATCGCCCGCAACATTCCGTCAGCCTGTGTTTCAGTCAGTCGTGGCCGCCCAGATGCCGTAAGGTAACCCTGAAGCTCTTGCAGCAGTGCAGCATCGTCGGCCATGGCAATGTGCTGTCCGCAGATGTTCTCCAGCTTCTTGATGTCAAAGCGCGCTGGTGATTTGCCGATTCCATCAAGGTCGAACCATGCGCGTGCCTGTTCATCGGTGAAAAACTCGTCGTCCCCGTGGCTCCAGCCGAGGCGGGTCAGGTAGTTGCGCATGCCTGCGGCAGGATAGCCAAGCGCCTGATATTCCGCGGCACCGGTTGCGCCATGCCGCTTCGACAATTTCTTTCCATCAGGGCCAAAGATCAGTGGAATGTGGGCCAAAACGGGCTTGGTCCAACCCATCGCCTCGTAAATCAGGTTCTGACGAAAGGCGTTGGCAAGGTGGTCGTCGCCCCGGATCACATGGGTTACGCCCATATCATGATCATCCACCACAACGGCCAGCATATAGACCGGCGTGCCATCGGAACGCAGCAGGATCATGTCATCAAGTTGGTCGTTGGACCACGTGACCGCGCCTTGGACCGCATCGTGCAGGGTTGTCGTGCCGTTTTGTGGGGCCTTCAAACGGATGACGTACGGCAGATCCGGATGATTGGCCTCTGGAATATCGCGCCAAGGCGAGTGAAAGAGGGTCGATGTCTTTTCGGCGCGGGCTTTTTCACGGAACGCTTCGATTTCGTCCTGGCTGCTGTAGCATTTGTAGGCGTCGCCTTGGGCCAGCATTTGATGCGCCACCTGCATATGACGGGGTGCGTGTGCGAATTGGCTTGTGGGGGCGCCATCCCAGTCCAGTCCGAGCCAAGTCAACCCATCAAGAATGGCTTGGGTGTTGGCGTCGGTCGAACGGGTCCTGTCGGTGTCTTCGATCCGCAGCAGGAATTTCCCGCCGCGCCCACGGGCATAAAGCCAGTTGAACAGCGCCGTGCGGGCGCCGCCGATATGCAAAGCCCCTGTCGGTGAGGGCGCGAAGCGGGTGACAACGGGTGTGTCTGACATGGGAACTTAACCTTTCGCTAACCATCTCTCCGGTATTTTCCGGGCTTGGGATGGGGATACTAAGCCGAGGGGCGAAGAACAAGTGCGTGGCATTCTGCAAGACGCGCTTCTGGCGCAGCGCGGTGCCCTGATTGGGTGGGTTCCAGTGTGCCTTGGCATTGGAATCGGCTGGTATTTTGCGATGGCTGAGGAGCCGGGCACCGCGTTCCTTGCGGTGCTTGGATTGGCCGCGCTGTTACTTTTTGCGCTATCGCGGTTGGTACATGTGGCTTATGCGCCGCTGGCAATTGGGCTTATTCTGGTGCTGGCGGGGACGGGGCTGGCCAAATGGCGCACCGATGCCATTGCAGCGCCGGTTTTGGGGTTTCGTTATTACGGCGCGATTGAAGGGCGCGTGATCAACATTGACCGATCAGCCAGCGACGCGACACGGCTGACACTGGACCGCGTGGTATTGGAGGACTTTGCGCCGGGCCGCACGCCGCAACGGGTGCGGGTGTCGGTCCACGGTGAACAGGTGATCGCCGGCTATTTGCCCGGTGAAACCTTGATGCTGACAGGTCATCTGTCCCCACCTGCGGGCCCGGCAGAGCCCGGAGGATTTGATTTCCAGCGACACGCCTGGTTTTTGCAATTGGGTGCGGTTGGCTACACACGGACGCCTGTATTGCGTATCGCAGCACCGGCGCGGGCGGGGTTTTCGATGCGCATTTTCGCGGTGCGGATGGCGATATCGCGTGCTGTGCAAGACGCGATGCCGGGCGAGACCGGCGCCTTTGCCGCCGCTATCATGACGGGCGACAGATCCGGGATGGGGCAGGGCACGCTGGCGGATTTACGCGCGGCTAATCTGGCACATTTGTTGGCGATTTCAGGGCTGCATATGGGGCTGCTGACCGGATTTATCTTTGCGACCGTGCGCTATGGCATGGCCATGATCCCCGGGGCTGCCCTGTACTGGCCCACAAAAAAGATCGGCGCGGTCTGCGCATTGATCATTGGCGCACTTTATCTTTTCCTGTCGGGGGGCAATGTCGCGACGGAGCGGGCGTTTATCATGGTTGCGGTGATGTTTGTGGCGGTGCTGCTGGACCGTCGGGCCCTGACCCTGCGGGCCGTTGCGATGGCTGCCATCATCGTGCTGGTGTGGCAACCCGAGGCGTTGACCGGGCCGGGGTTTCAGATGTCATTCGCGGCTACGACGGCACTGGTCGTGGTCTTTGGTGCCTTGCGGCGCATGAATGTGACGCGCCTGCCGAAATGGTCCCGGGCGATTATGTCTGTTGTGTTGTCATCGTTTGTGGCCGGGCTTGCGACGGCCCCGTTTGCCGCAGCGCATTTCAATCAGATTGCCCACTATGGGCTGATCGCCAATCTGCTGAGTGTTCCGCTGATGGGGGTTCTGGTGATGCCTGCGGCGGTTTTGGCGGCGTGTTTGGCGCCCTTGGGCCTGTGGAACGTCGGACTTTGGTTCATGGACCTTGGGTTGCGCTGGATATTGTTTGTGGCCGGACAGGTCGCGGGGCAGGATGGGGCCGTTGGGCATGTGATTGCGCCGTCCGGCGCGGTGCTGCCGGTATTGACGCTTGGGCTTTTGTGGCTGGTGCTGTGGCAGGGGCGGATGCGGTTTCTGGGCATCACGGCGGTCGTCATCGCAGGCTTTCTTTGGCAGCAATCGACGCGGCCCGCTGTCTTGATCGCGGACGATGGCGCGTTGATCGGGGTTGTGGGAGGACACGGGCGTGCGCTGTCCAAACCGACGGGCAGCGGCTTTGTTGCGGGGATTTGGCTTGAGAATGATGGGGCCCCGGTCGCCCAAGAGTTGGCCGCGGCGCGGGACGGATTTGCGCGCGATGGTCGTGTGGTACGGGCGGGGTTGGGGGACTGGCAGATCATGCAGGTGTCGGGCAAGACCGCATTGGCGGCATTGGATGGGTGCGGGGGGGCCGATGTGTTGATCAGCAATCAGGTGGATACGGTGGCGCGGTCCTGTGTGGTTTTTGATATCGCGCGGCTGCGCAAGACGGGAGCCGTGGCGTTGGACCTGTCCGAGACCGGTGATCTGATCATCAACACGGCCCACGCGAACGCAGGCCAAAGGCGATGGAACCGGGCCCAAGGGCCGGTTGACGTGCCCCCGCGTTTAATCCGGGACCATGAAAAAAGGGCCGCCGCCGCGACCCTTCGGCGGCACAACGACGCCAGTCAATAGGTTCGGATCAATCCAACCAACCGGCCCTGCACCTTGACCTGATCGTCGGGAAACACCCGGGTTTCGTAGGCGGGGTTCGCCGCCTCAAGCGCGATCGCGCTGCCATTGCGGCGGAACCGCTTCAGTGTTGCCTCGTGCCCTTCGATAAGCGCCACGACAATATCGCCGTTATTGGCCACGCTGGTTTCGCGGATCACCACCACATCGCCATCGTTGATCCCGGCGTCGATCATCGAATCGCCTTTCACTTCGAGAGCGTAGTGATCGCCCTTGCCAACCATCGACTGCGGCACAGACACATGGTGGGACATTTGGCTGATCGCCTCGATCGGGACACCTGCGGCGATGCGGCCCATCATCGGCAGATCTATTGCGCCAGTGTTGATCTGCATCGCACGCGCGGGGGTGCTGTCGGGTTTGTCGCCGTCAATCACGCGCGGGCTAAATCCGGATTTGGCCAGCATCGCATCCGGCAGCTTGACGATTTCCAGCGCACGCGCCCGATGTGCGAGGCGCCGTATAAAGCCGCGTTCCTCGAGCGCTGTGATCAGCCGGTGAATGCCGGACTTGGAGCGCAGATCAAGCGCCTCTTTCATCTCATCAAAGCTGGGCGGGACGCCGTCGCGCTGCACCCGTTTGTGGATGAACTCTAACAGGTCGAGTTGTTTCTTGGTTAACATGCGTCATCTCCCGTCACAGGTTTTGCATATGTTCTACGCATGTTCCCGTTTTGTGTCAACGATGAGGTCAGAGGCGAATAATTTCGATCAGATCGCCTTTGGCGCGAGCGGTGTCATCGACAGGACGCACCGCGAGGCAATTGGCATCGGCCAGCACAGTCAGCAGGGCACTGTCCTGTCGATCAAAAATCGTCACACCCGTAGCGCCGACCTGTCCACGGGTGTAGTGTTCGCGCGAACCGTTGGGGCCGATGTCGGCGGTCAGCGGGGCGATTTCACGCGGCGCTGGCATTTTGCCCAAGCCCAGCATGGCGCGGATCACCGGCACAAGAAAGATATGCCCGCAGACCATCGCGGACACCGGGTTGCCGGGAAGGCCGATCATGATCGCATCACCCATGCGGCCCGCCATCAGTGGCTTGCCCGGCCGCATGGCGATTTTATAGAATGCCCGCTGCATCCCCTGCGCCTGTGCCACCGCGCCGACAAGATCATGATCGCCGACCGACGCCCCGCCGATGGTGACAATCAGATCGGCGTCGCGGGCCAACGCAAAGGCAAGTTCCAACGCGGGCACATTATCGCGTGCGATGGGTAACAGCCGAGCGCGCGCGCCACAGGATTCGACCAGCGCTGCCAGCCCGTAGCTGTTCGAGGCGATGATCTGATCCGGGCTGGGGTCTTCGCCCGGTTGCACCAGTTCGTCGCCGGTTGCGATGATCGCGATCACGGGACGCTGCGTGACCGGCACCCATGGGATATTCATGGAGGCCAGCAAGGCAATGTCTGATGGCGTCAAAAGGCGCGGCGCGGCGATGCTATCACCGGTCCTGAAATCGGCGCCCGCAGGGCGGACGTGCCATTTGGTTTCAGGCGTGTCGCAAAGGGTGATCGTGCTGCCGATTCGGGTCACGTCCTCTTGAATGACGACGCGGTCGGTGCCGGCTGGAAGCGGGGCACCGGTGAAAATACGCGCAGCTTGCCCTTTGGCAACGGTCCCGGCAAAGGCATGGCCGGCGGCGGCTTCGCCGATGACCGTGAATGTGGCGCCGGGGGCCACGTCGGCATCCGCGACGGCATAGCCATCCATCGCGGATGCCGCAAATGGCGGTTGATCGCGGCGGGCGGTGACGTTCCGGGCAAGCACGCGCCCGTTGGCTTGGGTCAGCGGCACGGTTTCAGTCGGCAGCGGATCGACGAGGGCGAAAAGATGCGCGAGCGCGTCATTGACGGTGATCATTGGTCGCGCGCCTTGATGGTGTGGGCGCGCAACCAGAGACTGGTCCCGCCAGACGCTTTTGCGATAACACCTCCGGCAGGGCCGCTGCTGAAATGTTTCCGGTCGAAGGCGCGGCGCCGCAGCGTCATGGGTTTTCGAACCGGCCTGATTTTCCGCCGTCTTTCAGGGTCAGGCGGATGCCGCCGATTTCCATGTCTTTTTGCACTGCTTTGACCATGTCATAGACGGTCAGCGCGGCTGTGGTGACGGCCGTCAGGGCCTCCATCTCGACGCCGGTTTGCCCGCCGGTCTTGACGGTGGCGGTGATGCGGATACCGGGCAGGGCGGGGTCGGGTGTCAGGTCCAACGCGACTTTGGTGATCGGCAGCGGATGGCAGAGCGGGATCAGCTCGGCGGTTTTCTTGGCGCCCATGATCCCGGCGATGCGTGCGATACCCAGCACGTCGCCTTTTGTCGCGCGCCCTTGGGTGATCAGTGCGAGGGTTTGGGCAGTCATGCGGATATATCCTTCGGCCACGGCGATACGGGCGGTGACAGGTTTGTCGGATACATCGACCATATGCGCCTGACCATCCGCGTCAAAGTGGGTGAGGTCTGACATCATATCGCTCCTTTTGCCGGGCTGGCCAGTAGATGCCTGGTGGCGGCGGCCACGTCATCTTGCCGCATCAGGCTTTCGCCGATCAAGAAGCAGCGCGCGCCGTAACGGGCCATATCGGCCAATTCCTCGGGCGTGTTCAGTCCGCTTTCGCACACGATCATCCGGTCGGCAGGAACCAGTTTGGACAGTTTCCGCGTGGTATCGAGCGTTGTTTCGAATGTTTTGAGATTGCGATTGTTGATGCCGATGAGCGGAGATTTGAGCAGGGTTGCGCGTTCCAGTTCGGCGGCGTCGTGTACTTCGATCAGGACATCCATGTCCCACAGCGTTGCCGCTTCCTCCAGCTCCTGGGCCTGCGCGTCGCTGACGCTGGCCATGATAATCAGGATGCAATCCGCGTGCAACGCGCGTGCTTCGGCCACCTGATAGGTATCATACATGAAATCTTTGCGCAGGGCGGGCAGATCGCAGGCACCGCGCGCTGCGGTCAAGTAGCTGTCATCGCCTTGGAACGAAGGGCCGTCCGTCAGCACTGACAGACAGGTTGCGCCGCCCTCGGCATAGGCTTGCGCGAGTGCGGGGGGATCAAAGTCGGCGCGGATTAGACCCTTTGAGGGGCTGGCCTTTTTGATTTCGGCGATGAGGCCGTAGCCCTCGCGCGCGGCCTCTGCCAGACGGGCACCAAAACCGCGTGTCGGGGGTGCCTCATTGGCGCGCGCTTCGAGTTCGGCCAGAGGGACGGCGGCCTTGCGGGCGGCCACCTCTTCCAGCTTGTAGGTTTTGATCTTTTGCAGGATGTCGGTCATGGGTCCGCCCAGTTAATTGGCTGTTCGCCCCGATCAATAAGCCACTGGTTCACAGTTGAAAATGGGCGCGAGCCGAAAAAACCGCGATGGGCTGACAGAGGCGAGGGATGCGCGGACCGTATGATCAAATTATCGCCTGCGATATATGGGGCATAGCTCTGTGCCGGGCCACCCCAAAGAAGATAGGCGCGGGGGCGGTCGTTGAGCCGGTTCAGCACTTGGGTGACAAGGTTCGACCAACCCAGCCCGGCGTGCGCCTTGGGTTTGCCGGGTGGCACGGTCAGTGCGGTATTGAGCAGCAAAACCCCCTGATCCGCCCAGTCGGCCAGCGATGTCCGGCTGCGGGTCTGCCCCAGATCGGTCTGTAACTCTTTGAAAATATTACCAAGGCTATCAAGGCGACCGCTAAAGTGATCGGGAATGGAAAACGCCAGCCCATCTGCTTTGCCAGCGGTATGGTAGGGATCCTGCCCAAGGATCACGACACGTGTGTCTTGGGGTTGGCAATGTTCCAGCGCGGCGAAGGTCAAGGTGGCCGGTGGCAGAATGTCCCTGTCCAATTTGGCCGCAATACCCGGTAAATCATCGGTAAAGAACGGCAAATCAGCCCAAGCGCCAAGTTGGCCACGGGCGAACATCAGCCTTCGGACGTGATGCGGGCAAGGGTTTCGACGGCGCGTTTGGCCTTGCCGCTGTCGATACTGTCCTTGGCCATTTCAACACCTTCCGGTAGCGTGCTTGCCTTGCCTGCGACAAGCAGTGCTGCGGCGGCATTCAGCAATACCGCATCGCGATAGGCGCCTTTGCGGCCGTCAAGCAACGCGCGAAACGCGGTTGCGTTTTGTGCGGGCGTGCCGCCGATGATGGCTGCAAAGTCGTGGACGGGCAGGCCTGCATCGTCTGGGTGCACTTCGAATTCGGTCACAGCGCCATCAGCGAGGGACGCAACCCAGGATGCGCCTGAAATGGCAAGTTCATCCGTGCCGTCAGAGCCGTGCACAAGCCACGCGGCGTCCGACCCGAGTGCAAGCAGTGTATCGGCCATCGGGCGGATCAGGTCGCGGCTGAATGCGCCCGTCAATTGCCGTTTCACGCCAGCCGGATTTGTAAGCGGCCCCAATATGTTGAAGATCGTTCTTGTTCCAAGTTCGGCCCGCGTCGGCATGACGTGTTTGATGGCGGGGTGATGCATCGGGGCCATCATGAAACCGATCCCGGCCTCGACCAGCGCACGCTCGACCACCTCTGGTCCGACCATGACGTTAATGCCCAGTTGGCCTTGGACGTCGGCGGTGCCGGATTTCGAGGATATATTGCGGTTGCCATGCTTGGCCACGGGAACCCCTGCACCCGCGACGACAAACGCGGTTGCCGTCGAAATATTCAGCGTGTGTTTCCCGTCGCCGCCAGTGCCGACAATGTCCATGGCGCCGGGTGGTGCCTTTACGGGCAGGCATTTCGCGCGCATCACATCGGCGGCCGCTGCATATTCAGCGACGGTTTCACCACGGGTCCGCAGGGCCATCAAAAAGCCGCCGACTTGGGATGGTGTTGCACCGCCTTCGAATAATATCTCGAAGGCCTGCGCGGCCTGCGCGGGGGATAGCGGACCTTCGGCAGCGGCATGGATGAGCGGTTTGAGGGCTTCGCTCATGCCGTGACCTTTGCCATTTTCAGGAAGTTATTCAAAAGCTTATGGCCATGTTCCGAGGCGATACTTTCGGGGTGGAATTGCACGCCGTGGATCGGCAGGGTCTTATGTTGCAGTCCCATAATGGTGCCATCCTCCAGTTCTGCTGTGATCTCAAGGCAGGCGGGCAGGCTGTCGCGTTCCACGATCAGCGAATGATAGCGTGTGGCGTCAAAGGGGCTGGGCAGGCCAGCGAACAGGCCCTGACCGGCATGCTGCATCGCCCCCATTTTGCCGTGTACGATTTCATGGCAGCGCACGACCTTGCCACCAAATGCCTCGCCGATGGCCTGATGGCCCAGGCAGACACCCATCAACGGCATTCCCGTTTCCGCAGCGGCATGCACAAGGGGCAGGCAAATCCCCGCCTGTGCGGGGTCACAGGGGCCCGGGGACAGCATGATTGCCTCGGGGCGCATGGCCATCGCGTCCTGGACGTTCAGCGCGTCATTGCGCCGGACGACGACATCGGCACCCAGTTCGCCCAGATAATGGACCAAATTATAAGTGAAGCTGTCGTAGTTATCGATCAAAAGCAGCATGGTAAATCCCGCGCAGGTGGAATTAGGGGCTACCGTCTTCCCCATGGCTGACGGTATAAGCTGCGCCATACATGGGCCGGGATGCGGGGTAGCGTCAAGGTCGAAGGGCGAAACGGCGAGCAATGATAAGGTTAAGTGACAGGATGCGTGGATCAGTTTCTGGTGTGGTTTGGGGGCTGGTACTGGGCGGGGCCGGATTGAGTATTGCGTCGCTGGTAGGCGAGCAGCCTATCGGCGACGTGGTGCCAGATATCCCGCAACTGGTCGTGTCGCAAACGGCACAGACTGAACCCGCGCCACAGGGTTTGACCGGCGAGCCACCAGAAAACTTGCGTGATTTCGCGGCTACGGCACCGCAGGTCACGCCACCGACGGCCGTGACCGCTGAGCCTGTGCCGGATACGGAACCCGCCGTGGCCCCACAAACCGTCGAGATTGAAACAGGGCTGCGTGCGCCGGACACAGTGATGGAGTCCGACGTGGCCACCATGCGCGAAGAGCCGGTGTTGCCGACTGCTTTGTCGGCTGCGCCTCAGGTGCCTGCGGTCGAGCAGGAGGTGATTGTGACGACGCAGGCGGTGCCGTCAGCACCTGAAGTGCCAGCTCTGCCAGTGACGCCTGCGCCAGGTCAGCCTGCCCCGGCAAGCGCCGCAGACGTGCCGATTGCCGAGGCGGATCTGGTCCAACAAGAGCCGAGCGCGCCGCAAGAGATGCCCGTTGGCCAAAGCGCCGATGATGATCAAGCGGCCCCCGCGTCGGAGGATGTGGACACAGCCCCAACAACTACGATGGCTGACCCCCAAGATGTGCCATTGCCAGAGGCGACAACAGGTGTGCGTGTAAACAGGCTCGGCGTCGATGGCTCGGACAGCGCCGGAACCGAAGCTGAGGTGACATTGGCACCCGCCATGCCTGACGATGCACCGGCCCTTTGGAAATTTGCGGCGGCGTTCGAAAACCCGCAAGGCTGGCCAATGGTCAGTATTGTATTGATTGACGCGGGCGGCGTGCCGGACCCGGTTGCAGCGGTGTCGTCGCTGCCATTTTCGCCAACCGTCATTCTGGACGCGCTTGAGGATGGCGCCGACGCGCTGATGCGGGCCTACCGCGATGCGGGTATCGAGGTGGGTATGCAGACGCCGTTGCCACCGGGTGCGACGCCGCGCGATGTCGAAGTGATCTTTGAGGCGGCGTTCAAGACGATCCCGGAAGCGGCGGTTTTCTTTTCTGACAGTGGCGACAGTCTGCACGCGGACCGTGCCGTTACAGCGCAGGCAATGCAGGTGCTTGCGGCCGATGGTCTGGGGTTGATTGTGCAGCAGCGAGGTTTGGGCAATGCCCTGCGCGCGGCAGAGCAGGCGGCGGTGCCTGCCGGGTTGGTGCAACGTGATCTGACCGATGAAGATATCGGTGGGATGCGCCGGGCACTGGATCAGGCGGTTCTGCGGGCGCGGCAAGACAGCGGTGTGTTCCTTTTGGCGCGCATCACGCCGCAGACACTGGCCGTTCTGGCTGATTGGGCGTCTGAGGCGGCTGCAAACGAGATCGCCGTCGCCCCCGCATCGGCCGTTCTGGGCGCACGGTAACGTGGGCCGTAGGGTGGGTTGAAACCCACCTTACGTTCGGGCATTTGCTGCGCCGTAATCCGATAGAGTGGCGGCTTTAGTTGCGGTCGCCCTGAAACATCCCGGCATCTGCTGCGGCTTTGCGAATGGCATTCGATTTGTGGACGGTTTCCTGATATTCGGCTTCGGGATCGCTGTCGTAGACAACGCCACCGCCTGCCTGAATGTATAGCTTTTGGTCCTTCAGCACCGCGGTGCGCAGGGCGATACACATGTCCATGTCGCCATTCGCGCTGAAATAGCCACAGCCGCCGCCATAGACGCCGCGCTTTTCCGGCTCAAGCTCGTCAATGATTTCCATTGCACGGACCTTTGGCGCACCTGACACGGTGCCGGCGGGCATTCCCGCAAAAAAAGCACTTAGGGCGTCTTGGTCATCGGCCAGTTCACCAACCACATTGGACACGATATGCATGACGTGGGAATAGCGTTCCACGATAAATTTTTCGGTTGGCCGCACGGTGCCGATTTTGCAGACCTTGCCGGTGTCGTTGCGCCCCAGATCAAGCAGCATCAGATGTTCGGCCAGTTCTTTGTGATCGGCCATCAGGTCTGCTTCGTTTGCATTGTCTTCTTCGGGGGTCGCGCCGCGCGGGCGCGTGCCTGCGATGGGGCGGATTGTAACCTGTGATCCAAAGACGCGGACCAAGATTTCGGGGCTGGCGCCGATGACCTGAAACCCACCGAAGTTAAAGAAAAACATAAATGGCGATGGGTTGGTCCGCCGCAGTGAGCGATACAGTGCAAAGGGCGGTTCGCGAAAATCCTGAGTCCAGCGTTGCGACGGCACGACCTGAAATATATCGCCCGCACGGATGTAGTCCTTGGCCTTTTCAACGGCCTGCAAGTAGGCGTCATGCGTGAAGTTGGACACCGGTGGGGCAACCGGCGCAGGATCAGCCAGCGCACGGCTGTTGCTGGGGGTTGCGCGTTCAAGGGCGCGCTGCGCGTCCATGACACGTTCGGCGGCTTGGGCGTAGGCGGCACGCGCAGTCAGACCGGAATTGACATAGGCAGGCGCCACCAGAATAACATCACCTTTGACACCATCCAGAACGGCGACGACTGATGGCCGCAGCATCATTGCATCAGGCAGGCCCAGCGGATCGGGGTTCACGTTGGGTAGCCGTTCAACCAGTCGAATCATATCATAGCCAAGGTAACCGAACAGACCCGCAGCCGCAGCGGGCATATCCGCAGGCAAATTTATCCGCGATTCGGCTAACAGCGCGCGCAGCGCCGCAAGCGGGTCGGCGTCGATGTCGGTAAAGCTGTCATCGGCAAACCGCGCATTGCGATTGACCCGCGATGTGGTGCCACGACATTCCCAGATCAGATCCGGGTTCATCCCAATAATCGAATATCGCCCCCGGATTTCACCGCCAGTCACGCTTTCGAGCATGAAGGCGTTTTTCCCCGCGCCTGACAGCTTGAGCATGAGCGACACCGGCGTGTCCAGATCGGCCGCGATGCGGGTATAGACAATCTGGTTTTCACCGGCGTCGTAGCCATGTGCAAAGCTGTCGTAGTGGGGCGTAAGGGCCATGTCGAACCTATTGGAACTGGGCGTTGACCGCGTTCACGGTGGCCTGATTGATATTGATGTCGGTCTGCTGCCGAAGCTGTGTTGCATAGGCATCAAAGATGTCCTGCGCGATACCGGCGGCCGCATTCGCTGCCAGTGATTCGCGTTGGGCAATCGTTGTCGCATCCTGCGGATCGGGGGGCGCGATATCATCAAGCCGCACGATGATCGCACGATCCAGCGCATCAATTACCCGCACCTCGCCAATGGCCATTTCGAACAGGGCATCGTTAAAGTCCGGTGGCGTGCCTTCGACAAAGCTGCGCCGTGTCAATTCCGCCTCGGTCAATGGCTCAAGGCCGAGTGTTGCAAAATCAGTGAGCGGCTGGATGGAGGCGACAATTTCTTCGGCGCGCGCAACGACGGCTTCCTGCCGGGCTTTGGCCTGCCAGCCTGCGATGACCGCGTCACGCACATCTACGATCGGCTGAAGCTTGGGCGGGGTGATTCCATCAAGCCGCAGCGCGAAGATACCGCCATCATCGAGGTCGAACACCTCTGGGAATGCGCCTTGTTCAATCAGGGCGGCCTCTGTGCGGAATGCCTCGTAGGCGGCAATGCCCGCGGCGTCATCGGCCGCCCAGTTGATGGTACCAAGCTGCATATTGGTACGCTCTGCCAGATCTTCGAGCGTCGCGCCACCGGCGAGCAGGTCGATGATGGTGTCCGTGTCGCCGTTGATAACCTCGCGTGCCGCATCGGCGGCCAGTTCATTGCGCAGGTCGGGCGCGGCTTCTTCAAATGTGGTTTCCTGAGCAGCCAGAACAGCATTCACACGAAACAGCGCAGGCCCGAGAGAGGAATTGAAGGGCCCGACAATGGCACCGGGATCGGCGGCGAAAACCGCCTCGCCAGCGCCGCGCAGTTGGGCCTGATCGACATCACCCAAGTCGATATCGGACAGGTTCAGACCGCGTTCCGCGACCAGTCCTTCGAATGTGACGGACCCTGCGTCAAGACGGGCACGCGCATTTTCAGCTTTGGCCTGATCGACATAAACCAGACGTTCGACGAGGCGACGTTCAGGCTGGATGAATTCCGCACTGCGGTCTTCATAAAGCTGTCTGACGGCCTCATCTGTGACGGTCATCTGACCTTGGATCATATCAGGCGACAGCCAAGCATAAGTGATGTCGCGGGTTTCGGGCAGGGTGAACAGCGCAGGATTGTCGCCGTAATAGGTCTGCTGATCCGCCTCGGTTGGGCCGGGCACGGGCGCGGTCAACGCTGTTGCATCAATGGTTGTCCACGTGATGCTGCGACGCTCGCCGATATATTGAACCAGCGTGTCCGCATAAGCATCCGCCGTTGGCACGCCGCTGACGACGGCGCCTTGCAGCAGGCTGCGGGTCAGGTCTTCGCGGATGTCGGCTTCGAATTCCGCTTCTGACTGCCCGTTTTGCTGTAGTGCAAAGCGATAGCTTTCGCGGTTAAAGGCACCATCGCTGCCGCGGAATTGTGGAATGGCGATAACCCGCTCAAGCACCAGCGCATCACCAACGGAAATTCCAAGGTCGCTCGCCTCATTATCAAGGGTGCGGGTGAGGATAATCTGGCTCAGGGCGGCTTGATCAATGCCAAACGCCTGCGCCTGCTGAAATGACAGCGTCGTGCCGAATTGTGCCTGAAGGGCGCGAATCTGCTCGTTCAGGGTGCGTTGATACGACGTCACGCTGATGTCCTTTGCGCCGACTGTGCCGATGCTGCGGATATTGCCCGAAAGGCCATTGGCCCCAAAACCTGCAAGCCCGACCAAAAGCAGGATCAGGATGAACCAAACCCCATATCGGTTTTTCTTTTTTTCCGCCATGCGTGGATACCGCCCGTTGTTCGTTTGACCGCTAAAGTGGGTCGCGTCTGAATACGGGCGCAGGCCCGTGGGTGCAAGGGTCAGAGCGCGAGGTTTGACAGCCTGTTGAACAGTGCGGCGATCCCTGAACGGTCGATATTGGCAAATGCGATGCGCAACTGCGTTTCGCCGCCCGGGACATCGACAGGCATGAACATCGTTCCCGGTAGGAGCAGGACACTTGCATCGCGCACCAGAAGCGGTGCGAGATCGGCGGATGACATCGGAAATGGATGTTGGACATAGGCAAAATAAGCACCGCTACCCAGCAAGGCCCAGCCGTGATAGGCAAGCATTGGGAAATGATCGGTGATGGCTGCGCGTCGATCAAGAATTTCCCGGCGTTCGTCGGCAAGCCATTCGCCCAGATTTTGCATCCCCCATAGGGCGGCGCGCTGTCCCAACTGATTTGGGCAGATAGTAACGGCATCGAGAAACTTTTCGACCTCGGACAGGCGGGCTGCGCTTGCGGTGATTGCGCCAACCCGGTGGCCGGTCAGCCGATACGCCTTGGAAAATGAATAGAGTTGGATCAGTGTGTCGTCCCAGTCGGGGTCGCTGAACAGATCATGCGGCATGCCGACGCGGCTGTCGAAATCGCGATAGGTTTCATCGACGATCAGGGCGATCTTGTGTCGGCGCGCAAGGGTCAAAAAGGCACGCAGGGTCTCGGCCGGGTATTCAACTCCGCAGGGGTTGTTTGGGCTGACAAGCACAATGGCGCGGGTGCGATCGCCGATCAATGCCGCAGCGGCATCTGCCTCGGGCACCATACCGGTACCCGTTGTCAAAGGCACCGTTTTGACGCCTGACATGTCCAGCCACATACGGTGATTGAAGTAATAGGGCACAGGCACGATTACTTCGTCGCCTTCTGCGCAGAGCGTGGCGATTGCTGCGGCAAAGGCTTGATTGCAGCCGGATGTGATCGCGACCTGCGCGGGTGCTACTGCACCGCTATAGGCTGCAGACCACCTGTCGGCGACTTGTTCCCGCAATGCAGGCAGGCCAAGCACCGGGCCATACAGGTGGGCCGCGGGATCGGTTAGAATCATCTGCGCCATAGCTTCGCGCATGACGTGGGGCGGTGGGTCAACGGGTGCCGCCTGACTGACGTTCAGCAAGGGGCGATCAGTGGGATGGGTTACGCCATCAAGCCAGCGCCGTGCCTGCATAACCGGAGGAGCAAAGGTGGTGGCTGTACGCGGTCGGGTCATGATCTTTCCAAACGGAGCGGCTGCGCCGCAAGACTTAATCTTTTGCCTCCGGCGGGGATATTTTTACTCGGAAGAATGGCTTGTCGAAAAACCGCTTCTTCCGAGCCACAATATCCCCCGCGGCGCGTCCCGCATGTTCAATCTTTGCCGCGGTATGGCTCAACGTACTGCAGTGCCATGTCCCATGGGAAGAAAATCCACGTATCCTGGCTGACCTCGGTGATGAATGTGTCCACTTGGGGGCGCCCTTTGGGTTTGGCGTACACCGTAGCAAAATGGGCGTTTGGATACTTGAGCCGTACCAGTTCGAGGGTCTTGCCGCTGTCGACCAGATCGTCGATGATCAAAATCCCGGTGCCGTTGCCCATAAGCGTAGCGTCCGGGGCCTTGAGAACAGCCGCGTCTGACTGGTCCTGGTGATCGTAGCTTTTGATACTGATCGTATCGACCGTCCTGATATCAAGCTCGCGCGCGACGATCATTGCGGGGGCCATCCCGCCGCGGGTAATCGCGACCACGGCCTTCCATGCACCGTTGTCAGGCCCTTTGCCATCCAACCGCCAAGCCAGTGCCCGGCTGTCACGATGGATCTGGTCCCAGCTTATGTGAAACCCCTTTTCATGGGGCAGGCGGTCAGTCATGGCGCGGATCCTATTCTTTGGTAACGTCGGGTGCATCGACGGCTTTCATGCCGACAACGTGGTAGCCGGCATCGACATGCAGCACTTCGCCGGTGACGGCGCTGCCCAAGTCGGAAAGCAGGTAAAGTGCTGATTTGCCGACCTCTTCCTGGGTGACGGTCCGGCGCAGCGGCGCGTTATATTCGTTCCACTTCATGATGAGCCGAAAATCGCCGATGCCGGAGGCTGCCAATGTCTTGATTGTCCCCGCGCTGATTGCGTTGACGCGGATGTTATGTTTGCCGAGATCTTCGGCCATGTAGCGCACGGAGGCCTCAAGGGCGGCCTTGGCGACGCCCATGACGTTGTAATGTGGCATCACCTTCTCGGCGCCGTAATACGTAAGCGTCAGGCAAGACCCGCCATCTGTCATCAGTTTTTCCGCCCGCTTCACGACAGCCGTGAACGAGTAGACAGAGATGTCCATCGACATCAGGAAGTTGCTGCGGCTGGTATCAACATAACGGCCACGTAATTCATTTTTGTCAGAAAAACCAATGGCATGGACAATGAAGTCCAACTTGCCCCAGCGGTCCTCAAGTGCGGCAAACAGCGCGTCTATCGACGCCTCATCGCCAACATCGCAGGGCAGAACAATATCGGAACCAACGGATGCTGCCAGTGGACCGACGCGTTTTTTCAACGCCTCGCCCTGATACGAAAAGGCGAGTTCTGCCCCAGCTTCGGCACAGGCTTTTGCGATACCCCACGCGATTGATTTATCATTGGCCAGGCCCATTATCAGGCCGCGCTGGCCCTGCATCAGCTGTGACGTCATTGCTGTTTCCCTTATCGGAATTGATCGAGTTGACCTATCGTTTAGGCGATTGCCCAGACGGCGGCAAGCTGTTGACGCCATTCAGTAAAAAGGTTGCCAGCTTGCACGATTAATCCTAAGCCTGTCATTAGGGGTGCAATTGAGGGTCGGGTATGTCTGATCGGGATGGGATTTTTGTAGGCGATGATCCATTTGTCATTGCGCAGCAATGGCTTGACGTAGCTTCGCAGACGGAAATCAGCGATCCCAATGCCATTGCGTTATCGACCGTCGATGCAACAGGTTTGCCGAATGTGCGCATGGTGCTTCTCAAGGATATTGAGCCTGACGCATTTGTCTTCTACACCAATTATGAAAGCCGAAAGGCCGTTGAGATCACGCAGTCAGGTAAGGCTGCGTTTGTTGTGCACTGGAAAACGCAAGCCCGGCAGATCCGGGTGCGCGGTTTGGTCAGTAAAGAAGATGGACTGATCGCGGACGCGTACTACAAGTCCAGATCGCTCAAAAGCAGGTTGGGTGCCTGGGCGTCGCGGCAATCACAGCCGTTGTCGTCACGGAGTGCGTTAGTAGCAGAAGTTGCCAAGGTAACAGTGCAGCAAGGTGTGGATCCGGAACGGCCACCTTTTTGGGGTGGTTTCCGTATCGTGCCGTTAGAGATCGAGTTTTGGTCCGACGGCGCGTTTCGACTGCATGACCGGTTTCGGTGGTCACGTGAAACGAGTGATCAAGCATGGGAAATTACCCGCCTGAGCCCCTGAATTTCACGCTTCGTGAAATATCGGGCCTTGAAGTTCAGGTTAGTTTCTGGTCGAGATCGGTTTTGGAAAGAAAAGGACGGACACATTGCGGGAGCTTGAATGTGGCCGAGGGGAAGACGTGATGGATACGCAAGACACCGATGGCCAACGGCAAATTAATGGCCGGGTGAAATGGTTCGACCCTGCAAAGGGTTTTGGTTTCGTAATCGCCGACCTTGGTGGGCCGGATATATTGCTGCATGCGAACGTATTGCGTAATTTCGGACAGGGATCAGTCGTTGATGGCTCCGCCATTGAAATTCTGGTGCAGGATACCGAGCGTGGCCTGCAGGCCACACAGGTGCTGTCAATCACGCCACCGCAAAGTGATGCGTCGGTTCCGTTGCGCGACATGGTCGAATTTACCGCTGACGATATCGCCCGGCGTCCTATTCTGCCCGCGCGCGTGAAGTGGTTCGACAAGGCAAAGGGATTCGGTTTTGCGAATATTTTTGGCAACAACGATGATGTGTTCATTCATGTTGAGGTGCTGCGTCGCTCTGGTCTGTCTGATTTGCAATCAGGTGAAGCAGTGGGCCTGCGTCTGGTTGACGGCGAACGGGGCAGCATGGCGATTGAGGTTGTTGGATGGGAAATAGCCGCACGTTAAAAGCTGGCGCGCTTTCAATCGTTCTGGCCGTTCTGGGGCAGCCGCTTTGGGCGGTTTGTGCTGTGGACAAGGTGACGGTGTCCGGCCCTTGGGGGCGGGCGCATTTCACCGTCGATGTGGCCGACGACCCGCAAGAGCGGGCCAGCGGTCTTATGTTTGTCGCGCAAATGCCGATGCTGACGGGGATGCTGTTTGTCTACGAGCGCCCGCAGAGCGTCAGTTTTTGGATGAAGAACACGCTGATTCCATTGGATATACTGTTTGTCAGCCCCACTGGTGAAGTGCTGGCTATCCATGACAATGCAGTGCCCGGTGATTTGACGCCGATTGCGGGTGGGGATGGCGTGCAGATGGTGCTTGAGATCAACGGCGGTCTTGCCCGGCGTCTGGGCATTGGCGTTGGCGATGTCTTGCAGCATCCGAGCTTTGGTCCCGAAGCAATTTCACCTTGTGTTGAAAATAGCGACAGTTAGGGCTTTTCAAATCAGTTTAGGGGGGCTAAAGACAGCCTCGGTTCGGGGCGTAGCGCAGCCTGGTAGCGCATCTGTTTTGGGAACAGAGGGTCGGGAGTTCGAATCTCTCCGCCCCGACCAATTTTAAGAATATAGACGGCAGCACGCGGTGTTGTCTGTCTGTGGAACCGGCAGCACCAAGCCGGTTACATTATCAGACCCCCCAAGTTTCATCGTAGAAATTGTCTTCTGTGACATCTGTGAGGGATTGCCGCAGTTCGTGATTTTTGCGCCTGGCCTCCAGCATCTGTACGTTCAGGCTTTTGGACGCATCGCTTGGCCCTTTTCCCTTCAGTGCGACGATTTGCGGTTTGAGGCTGCGCCGCAGTTCAGCTAATCCGGCGACCTGCCGCATGATCGCGTTTATCGCATTCCTGCGCATGTTGAGCGGGGTGCAGAAATGTTCGAATGACGCAAAGCGCCCAGAAGCCAGCAAGAGGTCTTCGATTTCATGCATGCTTTCTGCGGCCTCAAGACGTTCGAACCCGTGGTAGTGGTAAAGAACGGCGTCGTCGTTTGCCGGGAACATGGTCCCATCAATCGGGTAGTTGAACGCAGGTGTGAGCGTTTCAAAGCGACACCCGCTGCGGTACACCGCGACTGGCAATGATGCCTGATCAAGCCATGGGCGCTTGCGCTCATCGTCGATGCGCTGATCAAAGTCCAAAGTCAGCGCTGTTTCCAGCCAACGGGCGCCAAAGCGTGTGCCGTCGGGCACCGTTTCCGGGAATGCCACAAATCCCGCATTGTAATAGGGTGCCGTCTCGCGATTCGTGCGCAGCATTTTGACCCGTTCATCGGGCAGCGGCAGGTCGAAGATGGCATAGGTTTCTTCCCAAACGTCCATGAAACGCTGTGCGTATCCGGCAACGGATTCGGGCACAGCTGCAAT
Source organism: Yoonia sp. (assembly GCF_017854565.1). Classification (GTDB taxonomy): domain Bacteria; phylum Pseudomonadota; class Alphaproteobacteria; order Rhodobacterales; family Rhodobacteraceae; genus Yoonia. The sequence continues at coordinate 5,994 of NZ_JAFMHJ010000006.1, read as the reverse complement.
CTTGTCGTGTTGAAACAGTGTGGGATCGTTCAATGGCTTGCGCAGCAAGGTGTCGGTGTCGACAAAGACACAAAACGCATGTGGCCGATTCTCAGCGACGGCCAATAGCTTGTGCCCGTGGTGGTAGGGTTTCTGATAGCGGTTCATGCTGAAGGCAAGTTCGCGTGAGAGCGTCTGAATCGGTGCGTTCATGGCTGCATGAATTGCTTTTACGCGGTCCGGGACCTGATCTGCTTTTCCCAAGGGCGCATAGGGATAGATCGGCGTATCCGGATGATGACGTCGCAGTGACAGCAGCAAAGGAATCGCATGGGTGATCAGATTAGGCGGGTCAATAACATAGATGAAACTGAAGTCTGTCGAACCTGTTGTTTTCGTCACGATTGCCGCCCTTAATCACGATGCATATCGGGCGACAATCGTTGATAGCGCGCACAGAGGCAAGGGTACGAACCGGGTGTCGGAACTGACACCGATTCGTCGCACGACGGGTCGCGGGTGACAGCAAGGCGCGCCCGAAAGTGATTGTTAGTCCTTTGTTAACCATTCTCTAAATGCATGTTGGCCTGCCGCTATGTCTTCAACCACTCTCTTTGTTTGTGGTGCTAAATATGCCGAACAAAAGGGTTTCTTTTGCTGCCTGTAGCGGTGCCGCCTGTGGATAATTCGGGGGATGAATCACTGGGGTGTGATGGGGACGGTTCACATGGGACACGTCAACCATTTTAATCCGCATTTAGTGTTAAAAATTCGTTGACCCACTAGGGCTAGATGCGTCACCTTGTGCGAGTTGACGGCCGCAGCACTAGATGTGGTAGTAACACCGGGACAGGTTTTACAGGCGGGCGCAGATATTTATTGCGCACTCTCACTGCAGTTTACCAATGGCCGGACCATTTTGGTTTGCCGCCGCATGTCTTTGGGCACGAATAGTTCTTCGCATCGCGATCATGCGGTGGGTTTCAGGTTAAGGCCGCAACGACGGCAAAAAAAATAGGGGCAGACACGATGAAAATCGAACGCAATTTCACAACAGTCGGGCAAGACGCTTATGCGGCGCTGAAGTTCAAGACGACCACGTCGGAGATTCGTAATCCGGACGGGACGATTGTTTTCAAACTGGACGATTGTGAAATTCCGGGCGGTTGGAGCCAGGTTGCATCCGATGTCATCGCGCAAAAGTATTTTCGCAAGGCCGGCGTGCCTTCGGAAGTGAAAAAGGTAAAAGAAAAGGACGTTCCTGCGTTCCTGTGGCGGTCGGTTCCAGCCAAAGGGGCGACCTTTGGCGGTGAAACCTCGGCCAAGCAGGTGTTTGACCGTCTGGCAGGTGCGTGGACCTATTGGGGCTGGAAGGGCGGCTATTTCTCGTCCGAGGAAGATGCCAGCGCGTATTTCGACGAAATGCGGTATATGCTGGCCACGCAACGTGCCGCGCCAAACAGCCCGCAGTGGTTCAATACAGGTCTGCATTGGGCCTACGGCATTGATGGTCCTGCGCAGGGGCATTATTACGTTGATTACCAGTCGGGCGTCTTGACTAAATCGACATCATCCTACGAGCATCCGCAGCCGCACGCCTGCTTCATCCAATCGGTCAGCGATGATCTGGTCAATGAAGGCGGCATCATGGACCTGTGGGTCCGCGAAGCACGCCTGTTCAAATACGGCTCTGGCACGGGCACAAACTTTTCGTCACTGCGCGGCGAAGGTGAGGCGCTTTCGGGTGGTGGCAAGTCATCGGGCCTGATGGGGTTCCTTAAGATTGGCGATCGTGCGGCAGGGGCGATCAAATCGGGCGGGACCACACGCCGGGCCGCCAAGATGGTGATCGTCGATGCAGATCACCCCGATGTAGAGGATTTCATTAACTGGAAGGTCATCGAGGAGCAAAAGGTAGCGTCCATCGTGGCGGGGTCCAAGATGCACGAGCGTTACCTGAACGCGATCTTTGCGGCGATCAAATCATGGGATGGCGAAGATGTCGCTGCATATGATCCCAAGACCAATGCGACTTTGGCGTCTGCGGTCAAGGACGCAAAGCGGTCCGCGATCCCCGAGACCTATATCAAGCGCGTTCTTGACTATGCCAAGCAGGGTCACACCAGCATTGAATTCCCGACCTATGACACGGATTGGGATTCTGAAGCCTATTCGAGCGTGTCCGGGCAGAACTCCAACAACTCGATCCGGGTCACCGATGCGTTTCTCAAGGCGGTCGAAGATGATGCCGACTGGAAGCTGATCAATCGCAGGAATGGAGAAGTGGCCCGCATCATCAAGGCCCGCGATCTGTGGGAGCAGGTGGGCCATGCCGCATGGGCCTGTGCTGATCCGGGCATCCAGTACCATGACACAGTCAACGCATGGCACACATGCCCCGAAGACGGTGAAATCCGCGGTTCGAACCCGTGTTCCGAGTACATGTTTCTGGACGACACAGCGTGTAACCTCGCCTCGATGAACCTGCTGAAGTTTTATGCAGACGGCGTGTTTCAAGTCGAAGATTACATCCATGCGACTCGTTTGTGGACGGTGACGTTGGAAATTTCCGTGATGATGGCACAGTTCCCGTCCAAGGAAATCGCGCAGCGGTCCTATGACTTCCGTACGCTGGGGCTGGGCTATGCCAACATCGGTGGTCTGCTGATGAACATGGGCTTTGGCTATGACAGCGACGAAGGGCGTGCGATGGGGGCCGCCCTGACGGCGATCATGACCGGCGTGTCCTATGCGACGTCTGCTGAAATGGCAGGCGAACTGGGCGCGTTCCCCGGCTATGCCAAGAACAGCAAGCACATGTTGCGGGTCATCAAGAACCATCGGCAGGCAGCCCTGGGCAAGTCCACAGGCTATGACAAACTGGATGTAAAGCCCGTGCCGCTGGACCATGGCAATTGCCCCGACGCACGTCTGGTCGAACTGGCAATAACTGCCTGGGACGAGGCGCTGGAACTGGGCGAAAAGCACGGCTACCGCAATGCGCAGGTCTCGGTGATCGCGCCGACCGGCACGATCGGTCTGGTCATGGACTGTGATACCACCGGAATTGAGCCTGACTTTGCCTTGGTGAAATTCAAAAAGCTGGCGGGTGGCGGTTACTTCAAGATCATCAACCAGTCGGTGCCGGCCGCGCTTGAAAAGCTCGGCTACGGCTCTGCGCAGGTCGAGGAGATCATCGCGTATGCCGTTGGTCACGCGTCGATGGGGCAGGCGCCTGCGATCAACCACACCAGCCTGATTGGGCATGGTTTTGGACAGGCCGAGCTGGACAAGATCGAAGGGTCGCTCAAGTCGGCCTTCGATATCCGCTTTGTTTTCAACCAGTGGACGCTGGGCGAGGATTTCTGCACCAAGACACTGGGTATTCCCGTTGATAAGCTGAACGATCCAACCTTTGATCTGCTGCGCCATCTTGGCTATACCAAGAAGGACATCGAGGCTGCGAACGATCACGTCTGCGGGACGATGACGCTGGAAGGTGCACCGTTCCTGAATGAAAAGCACTATAGCGTCTTTGATTGCGCCAATCCCTGCGGCAAAACGGGCAAGCGTTATCTGAGCGTTGATAGCCATATCTACATGATGGCTGCGGCGCAGTCGTTCATTTCGGGCGCGATTTCAAAAACGATCAACATGCCCAATGATGCGACCATCGAAGATTGCCAGAAAGCCTACGAGCTGTCCTGGTCACTGGGTGTGAAGGCCAACGCGCTGTACCGCGATGGATCGAAGCTGTCGCAGCCACTTGCGTCCGCGTTGGTTGAAGATGACGACGAGGCGCTGGAAATTCTGGAAAGCGGCAATCATCACGCGAAGGCCGCCGTTCTGGCAGAAAAGATCGTCGAGCGGATTATCATCCAGGAAGTGCGCAACCGTGAGCGTGAAAAGATGCCGCAACGCCGCAAGGGTTATACCCAGAAGGCGATTGTGGGTGGGCACAAAGTGTATCTGCGCACGGGCGAATATCAGGATGGCCAACTGGGTGAAATCTTTATTGATATGCACAAAGAGGGTGCCGGCTTTCGCGCGATGATGAACAACTTTGCCATCGCAGTGTCTGTCGGTCTGCAATACGGCGTGCCGCTGGAAGAGTTCGTGGATGCGTTTACATTCACCAAATTCGAACCCGCCGGCATGGTCCAAGGCAATGATAGCATCAAGAATGCGACCTCGATCCTTGACTATATCTTCCGGGAATTGGCGGTGTCCTATCTGGACCGGACTGACTTGGCCCATGTGAAACCGGAAGGCGCGTCGTTCGATGATATCGGCCGCGGCGAAAAGGAAGGCGTATCGAACGTTCAAACACCAAGCCAATCTGCTGCGTCACGGTCACTCGAAGTGCTCAAGCAGATTTCATCGACAGGATATCTGCGCAAGCGGATGCCACAGGAACTGGTGGTGCTGCAGGGGGGCATGGGTGCCACGGCGCTGCGCACCGGTACGGATGCGATTGCGGCCCTTCAGACACTCGTCCCGGAGGTGCGGACAATAACCGCACTCAGCACCGGCACCGTCGGCATCACGGTCCGCGACAAGGCCAAGATGCAGGGCTACGAGGGCGATCCCTGCGGCGAATGCGGCAACTATACGCTGGTGCGCAACGGCACCTGCATGAAGTGCAACACCTGTGGCGGGACAAGCGGGTGCAGCTGAGAAATTGAGGAGGATTTTGTCCCTCTGGGCATAGTTCTTCCCAATTTGGGCAAAGGTTTTCCCATCTGGGGGCAAAGTTTCTCCCGATCGGGTGAAAGACGTTAGAAATAAGGATCCGGGGCGGGTGCGCTCGCTCTCGGCGCAGATCAGGCCACAGGCAACAAACGACGAGCGGTATAATCACGAGCCTGATCAGCAAACTAACGGGGTCCCTTCGGGGGCCCCTTTTTTCGACCAATCATTTAGAGTGATGTCTCTCCAAACAGGCTACTCTGACTCTTGGCAATCCAGCCGGAAGACAGCTATATGTAGTGGCATGAAAATAATTGACGGCAATATGTCAAAATCAAACCCCGTAGTCGAAGCACCAGTCGTTGTTGACCTGTTCTGCGGTGCGGGCGGTCTAGCTTACGGCATGCAAACGGCAGGTTGCAAGATTGCCGCAGGAGTGGACCTAGATCCGAGCTGTAAGTATGCGCTGGAGACAAACACCTCCGCCGAGTTCGTCTGTCGCGATGTGTCAAAGGTGACCCCATCTGATCTGAATGAATGGTTTGGGAGCGCGAAAGTCAGAGTATTGGCAGGTTGTGCTCCTTGCCAGCCATTCTCAACCTATTCTCAAAGCCGCAAAACTGAAGACAAGCGTTGGAATCTGTTACTTGAGTTCTTGAGATTGGCTGTAAGTCTAACTGTGCGAGATGGCGTTCCCAGGCCTCAAGGGCATCGAAAAGAGTTTTCAGCTCTTCTGCGCTGAGGGAATTGAACTGGGGGTTCAATCCTTTTCCCTCTTGGCGCACCATCTTTTTTCATTCATCGACAAAAAGATGGGCTAGCTGCGCGTTGCGTGATGCTCGGGTCTACACCGAGGTGTCCCTCTGGGCATAGTTCTTCCCAATTTGGGCAAAGGTTTTCCCATCTGGGGGCAAAGTTTCTCCCGATCGGGTGAAACACGTTAGAAATAAGGATCCGGAGGCGGGTGCGCTCGCCTTCGGTGCAGATCGGGCCAACAGGCATAAAAACACGAGCGGTATAATCACGAGCCCGATCAGCAAAACTAATGGGGTCCCTTCGGGGGCCCCTTTTTTGTGTGTGCACGTATTGCGATCTATGCGCCAACTAGGTTCGAAACTAATCTTGTGTCCGCCGATCAGACGATCTGAGGTGCAATCTCGGTGGAAGTTAAGAGCCTTCAATAGAAATCCCAACCAGCTCCGCTATTGTCAACGGCAGAGTAAAAGTGAGCCAAAGGGCAGCGCAAAATGTTGCCACTTTGGGGTTGGGATGGCTCTGTTGCACAAATTCTGTGAGGGATTCATCTAGTGAATCCAGTGTGGTAGC
>NZ_JAFMHJ010000005.1 GCF_017854565.1 Yoonia sp. | reverse complement strand
ATATAGAACCTCGCGCCGATCGATAACGTGGGTGTTCTGGCGTTCAGTTGTACAATCACCGCCGTCCACACGCGGCGGCCCTTGGCGGCAGACCACCGGCCGTGCTCTACTCACTGCAAATCGAAGTCACACAACCCGATCAGCAGGAGAAAAGAAGAGCTTAGAAAGCCCCAGATCATGTCCAAAGAATGGGGACCACCTCTAATACCACAGACGCGCTTGCCACGACCGCAGCTTACTTCAACCGCCCCGCACGCCCCCCGCGGCGTTTCGTGATCTGGCCTGCCCGCGCGGGCAGGTCCGCCATCACCGCAGACCGCGCCTCTGGCGTCATCCGCGACCAGGCACCGATTTCGTCGATGCTGCGCAAACAGCCGGTGCACAGGCGGCTTTCCGGCTGGATCACGCAGATTTTGATGCAGGGGCTTTCGATTTCGGCGCGGGCCCAGACATGATCGGTGTTTTCAGGTTTTGTCACGGGTTGTTCCTCAGATGCGCCAGCCGGTCCAGCATACCTTGCAAGATATAGCTGGCTGCGACGTGGTCGATGACCTCTGCGCGACGTTTGCGTGACGTATCCGCCTCTAGCAGGGCGCGTTCGGCGGCGACGGTGGACAGGCGTTCATCCCAATAGGTGATCGGCAGCGGCGTCAGCCGTTCCAGATTGCGCGCGAATGCGCGGGTCGCCTGACAGCGCGGCCCCTCTGATCCGTCCATATTGCGCGGCAGGCCCAGCACAAGGCCGGCGATCTGGCGCGCGCCGGTAATCTCAAACAGGCGGACGGCATCAAGGCCGAATTTCTTGCGTTTGATCGTCTCGAGCGGGGTTGCGACCGACCGCGTCAGGTCCGACACCGCCACACCGATGGTGACCGTCCCCAGATCCAGACCCGCCACCGCGCCAAATGCCGGAATGGCAGCGGCGAAATCCTGCGGTGTTTCGCAGATCATTCCAGCACGCCCGCCGATTCGGCCGCATCGGTCAGCGCGGCCATCGCGGCGGGATCGGCGCCAAAGACATCGGCCGCCTCGACCCAGACCGTACGCGCCGAAACCGTATCCCCCAAGACACCGTAAGCGGTGATCAGGCGCGCCCAATCGGACGCCGGGCCGCCTTCGTTGGCCAGCCGGTCCGCAAGGCCCGCGATCATATTGCCGATCATCGCCTGCCGGTCTTCGGGGGTCATGTCCTGGGCGTTTTCGATGTCTGCGGCCGATGGGCCGCGCAGCGGGGGCAGGCTGTATTCGATCCCGGCGCGGAACGCCGCATTCTCGATTTGCGCGCGCGCGGTGGTCACATGAAAATTCTGCGGATCGCCGTTTTCGACAATCGCACGCCACAGTCGAAACGCGAAGTCAGGCCGGTCCGTCTGGTCGTAAAGTGCGCCAAGGTAATAGCGGGCCGCGATATTGTTTTCGTCGCGGTTCAGCATGTCACGGATCACCAGTTCGGCCTCGGGGGACACAAATCCACCGGCGGCGATGACCATCAGGTCCAGTAGGCGGCGGCTGTCTTCGATCGTGGCGGCGTCACCCTTAAGCGCGATCACCCGTGCCTGCGCCTGCGACGCAGCACCAAAGTTGCGCAACTCTGATTCGTGAAAGGCCAGCAATTCCCATGCCTGCAAATCGTCGGGGCGGGTCGGGGCAATGGTGCGCAGCTGATCAATCGCGGTGGTATAGGTTTCAGGCGCGTCCACGGGCGGCGGCAGCGGTGCGGCCGTTTCCAACGCGGCCTGCGATGGCCGGTTCGCACGCGCTTGCGCGCTGGCGTCCAGCCGTGCCTGCAACGGCAGATCGCCATAGCCGGGCGCGCCAAGCTCCCGATAGACCGCAAAACTGACGCCCAGCACCACAACGCCAATAATCAGCGACAGCGCAATGGTATGCGCCCCCTTAGCGGTGGGCGTGTCGGTTATCTTGCTGGCGGCCAGCAGCCTGCGGGCGACTTCGGTGCGGGCTTGTGCGGCCTCTTCGGGGGGCAGCAGCTCGCGGGCGATATCGCGGTCGATCTCATCCAGTTGCGCGCGGTATAGCGCCACATCGGGATTCGCCATCGCCGGGGCCGCAGGGCGCAACAAGGGCGCGGCCAGCATGGCCGCCACCGCAAGGGTCAAAACAATACAAACCAGCCAGAACAACATGCGCAATCCATCTTACTTCTCCAGACCGACATAACCATCCCGGCCCCGGGTTGAAAGACCCTGCGACGACCTGCCATTTGCATCTGCACGGCCATGTCGTAAAAGACAGGCCAGACGCCGCTGGCAGTATCCACAGGCGATGGCAAAGGGTCCAGACAGGGCACCAAAGCCAAGACCATGACCAAACAGGGAATCGGGAACTGATGAAACGTTATTCCGCCTTTGCCGTCGCCCGCGAGGCCCTGCGCAATCACACCGGTTGGGACCGGGCATGGGCCAAAGCGGCGCCCAAGAAGAAATACGATGTGATCATCGTGGGGGCTGGCGGGCACGGGCTGGCCACAGCCTATTATCTGGGCAGGAATTTCGGGATTACCAATGTGGCGATTCTGGAAAAAGGCTGGCTGGGCGGCGGCAATACGGGCCGGAATACAACGATCATCCGCTCCAACTACCTGCAGGACCCGTCGGCGGCGATTTATGAAAAATCCCGCAGCTTGTATGAAACGATGTCGCAGGACCTGAACTATAACGTGATGTTCAGCCCCCGTGGCCTGATCATGCTGGCGCAGACCCAGCACGAAATGCGCGGCTATCAACGCACCGCACACGCCAATGCCCTGCAAGGTGTGCAGACCGAATGGATCGGCCCGGACCGGGTCAAGGAACTGTGCCCGATCATGAACATCGACGGGCCGCGCTATCCGGTGCTTGGCGGGTTGTATCAGGCGCGCGGCGGCACCGCCCGGCATGATGCGGTCGCGTGGGGCTATGCCCGCGCCTGTTCGGACATGGGCATGGACGTGATCCAGCAATGCGAAGTCACCGCCCTGCGGCAGGAAAGCGGCAAGGTGGTCGGTGTCACCACGACCAAGGGCGACATCGGTTGCGACAAGCTGGCGATGGTGGTTGCGGGACATTCCGGCGTGCTGGCCCAAATGGCCGGCTTTCGGCTGCCTATCGAATCGGTGGCCTTGCAGGCGCTGGTCAGCGAACCGATCAAACCCTGCATGGATGTGGTCGTGATGGCCAACACCGTCCACGGCTATATGTCGCAGTCAGACAAAGGCGAGATGGTCATCGGCGGCGGCACCGATGGCTATAACAACTACACCCAGCGCGGATCGTTCCACCACATCGAAGAAACAGTGCGCGCATTGGTCGAAACATTCCCGATGATTTCCCGGCTCAAGATGCTGCGCCAATGGGGCGGTATCGTGGATGTGACCGGCGATCGGTCCCCGATCTTGTCAAAAACCCCGGTCGAGGGTGTCTTTGTCAACTGCGGTTGGGGCACCGGCGGCTTCAAGGCGATTCCCGGCTCTGGTTGGGCGATGGCCGAACTGATGGCCAAAGGTCATTCCCCCCTGACCGAAGAATTCAGCATGTACCGCTTCCGCGAGGGTAAATTCATCGACGAAAGCGTGGCCGCCGGGGTGGCGCATTGATGCCTGCGCTTTCGGCCCGTTCCGTCCCGGCTGTCGGCCTAGCCGTGGTTGCCGTCGCCATGCGGGCTGGCGTGGTCATCGTCGCCGGGCCGCGTGGCGGTTTCATCGGTTTCCGCAAAAGGTCCGCTGCGGATACGTTGCACGATCATCGCAATGATCGCCGCGACCAGAACGCACCCGATGATGATCAGTATCAGCTCCATGGCGCGACACTAGCAACTCCGCGTGCGAATAATACCTCGGCGGGCGGTAGCGCATCAATAGTGGGGAAATTGGCTGCGATTGGCCCAAAATCGCCGGGGATTTCCGCTTATCTTCCACTGCAGGCTGAATCTGTTTTGATAGGTGCGTCTGCAAAGGAGGACAAACCATGGTTGACTACACATCACCCAAAACAGGCAGCGGTCGCGGAATCGGATGGCTCATTGCTGGTGCCGTCGTTGTTCTGGTCCTGCTCTACGCGCTTTTCGCCGGTGGCGGCGTCAGCACGACACAGGACGCAACTGGCGTCGGGACGGTTCAGGACACAGCGCCAGCCGCGCCTGTCGCACCTGAAACCGCGCCACCGCTCCCCGATCCGGGGCCTGCACTGCCGCAATGATACCACTCACGCTCTGACGACCAAAGGCGGGTGCCGCACAGCACCCGCCTTTGGCATGCGTCCATGCGCCGTACGTACGCGATCTGTACGCGCGCCATACGCCATAAATATCCCCGAAATTGAGGTGACCCCATGCTGATCCTGCACTGCCCCTATTGTGGCGTGGACGCCGATGAAACGGACCTGCACGCCGGTGGTCAGGCCCATCTCAAGCGCAAGGGCCCGGACTCGTCGGATGCCGATTTTGAAGATTATCTGTTCATGCGCGAGAATCCCAAGGGCGTTCATTTCGAACGCTGGCGCCACGTTTACGGCTGCGGTAAATGGTTTCTGGCCGCCCGCTGCACCAACACGCTTGAGGTGTTCGGGACCTATGCGGCACAAACAACCGCGCCCCCAAAGGACCTCCTCGACACGATTTCTGAAAAACGACCGGGCTGGTCATGGGGGATATCGAAATGAGTACCCGTTTGGTAGATCATGGTCGTTTGATAAATAAAAACAATGCTGTATCTTTTACATTTAATGGAAAACACTTGCGTGGATTCGCAGGTGATACGCTCGCATCCGCCTTGCTGGCCAATGATCAGTTGCTGGTGGGACGGTCGTTCAAATACCATCGGCCACGCGGCGTGATTGCCAGCGGTGCCGAGGAACCCAACGGGCTTGTCAATCTTGGCGCGGGGGCAACATTTGAACCCAATCAGCGCGTCACCACGACGGAGCTGTTCGACGGTCTGACCGCCACATCGCAAAATCACTGGCCCAGTCTTGAGTTCGATGTCGGTGCCATCAACACGCACCTGTCGCGGTTTTTGCCCGCTGGCTTCTACTACAAGACGTTCATGTACCCGCAGGCATTCTGGAAACACGTCTACGAACCCATCATCCGCCACTCCGCCGGCCTCGGCCGCGCCCCCAAAGCCCGCGACCAGGACACCTACGAACATTTCCATGCCCACGTCGATGTGCTGATCGTTGGCGGCGGTATCGCAGGCATTGCCGCAGCACAGGCCGCAGGCGCGCGTGGCGCGCGCGTAATGTTGATTGAACAGACCGCCGATTGGGGTGGTCGCGCCGTTGTTGACATGCCCGAAATTGATGGGTTGCCCGCGCAGGAATGGGTGAATAATGCTATTCAAGCACTTGAAAAAATGAATAATATTGACCTTCGTTTGCGTTGCATGGGCGCGGGTGTGTATGACCACGGCTATGCGCTGGCCTATGAACGTCTGACCGATCACGCGCCAGATCAGGACGGCCCGCGTCACCGGCTTTGGCGGGTGCGCGCCAAGCAGATTGTGACCGCGACTGGCGCGATCGAGCGGCCGTTGTCATTTGCCGGCAACGATGTGCCCGGCGTCCTGCTGGCCTCGGCGGTGCGCGATTACGTCGTGAATTTCGGCGTTTCGCTGGGTGACCGCACGGTGATCGTGACCAACAATGACGACGCGTATCGCACCGCGATCATTCTCAAACAGGCCGGTCTCGATATCCCGTGCATCGTCGATGCGCGGGCCGACGCGGACGGACCGTTGATTTATCAGGCGCGCGATCTGGGTATCCGCGTCGAACTCGGCAAGGGCATTGCAAAGGTCAAAGGCGGCAAACGGGTCACCGGCGTCGCGATTTGCGCCCAGGCGGGCGAGGGCGCGGTGCTGGAAGAACTGGCGTGTGATTGTGTCGCCATGTCGGGTGGCTGGTCGCCGGTGGTCCACCTGTGGTCCCATTGCGGCGGCAAGTTGATCTGGGACGCCGATCAGGTGATGTTCCGGCCCGATCATGCCAAGGCACCGACTGGCGCGGATGGTCAGCCCTTTGTGATCGCCGCAGGCACTGCGAACGGGCATTTGTTCACAGCCGAAACCGTCGGCGATGGTTGGGCGGCGGGACGCGCGGCTGCGCAGGCGGCAGGGTATGCCAAACGCGGTGGGCAGGCCCCGCTGGGTGCCGATACAGACGAAGGGCCAATCGCGCCGGTCTGGCTGATGCCGCAGGGCGCCAGTCAGGCGTTGCGCGCCAAGGCGTGGCTGGATTTCCAGAACGACGTCAAGGTCACAGATGTGCAACTGGCCGCGCAAGAAGGTTTCGAAAGCGTTGAGCATGCCAAGAGGTATACGACGCTTGGTATGGCGACGGATCAAGGTAAGTTGAGTAATATCAATGGTCTGGCGGTGCTTTCGCAAGCGTTGAACGCCGATATTCCAAATGTCGGCACGACGACGTTCCGCCCGCCTTATACACCGATTTCGATGGGCGCGATTGCTGGCGTGGCAAAAGACGCGCTGTTCCAGCCGATCCGCAAAACACCAATCTCGGACTGGCACAACGCCAATGGGGCCGACAATGAACCTGTGGGCCAGTGGCGCAGGCCCTATGCCTATGTGCGGTCCGGTGAAACGGTGCATGACGCCGTCAACCGCGAAGTGCGCAACGTGCGCGAGAACGTCGGGCTGCTGGATGCATCAACCCTTGGAAAGCTGATTGTCAAAGGGCCGGATGCGGGCAAGTTCCTTGATCTGATGTATACCAACATGATGTCGACCCTGCCCGTCGGCAAATGCCGCTACGGGCTGATGTGTTCCGAAAACGGGTTCTTGATGGACGATGGTGTTGTCGCCCGGATAGCTGAAGACACCTGGCTGTGCCACACGACGACAGGTGGCGCGGAACGCATCCATGCCCATATGGAAGACTGGCTGCAATGCGAATGGTGGGACATGCAGGTCTATGTCGCCAATGTGACCGAACAATATGCGCAGATCGCTGTTGTGGGTCCGAACGCGCGTCAGGTGCTGCAAACGCTGGGCGGCATGGACCTGTCCCGCGATGCGCTGCCGTTTATGCAATGGGCGGATGGCAAGATCGGCGATTTTGATGCGCGGGTGTTCCGGATCAGTTTTTCGGGTGAATTGAGCTATGAAGTTGCGGTGCCAGCAGGGCAGGGCCGCGCGTTCTGGGATGCGCTGCTGGTGGCGGGCGAGACGCTTGGCGTGATGCCTTATGGGACCGAGGCGCTGCATATCATGCGCGCTGAAAAGGGGTTCATCATGATCGGCGACGAAACCGACGGCACGGTAATCCCGCAAGACCTGAACCTGCAATGGGCGTTGTCCAAGAAGAAGGATGATTATCTTGGCAAGCGCGCCCATGACCGGTCACACATGGCCGATCCAGAGCGCTGGAAGCTGGTCGGGCTGGAGACGGTGGATGGTTCGGTCCTGCCTGACGGCTCCTATGCTATCGCGGCTGGCGTAAATCCCAACGGGCAGCGCAGCACGCAGGGCCGTGTGACATCGACATATTATTCGCCGACCCTGAACAAGGGGATCGCCATGGGGCTGGTTCACAACGGGCCCGACCGCACGGGCGAGGTGATCGCGTTCAACAAGGTTGATGGCACAACGGTAGATGCGAAAATCGTTGATCCGGTATTCTATGACAAAGCGGGGGAAAAGCAAAATGTCTAATTCTGTCAGCGCATTGCAAGGCAAAGTGGCCACCGCCAAGGTAATGGTCCGCGACGCAGGCTTGCGCGGGATGATCACCCTGCGCGGAGATATTACCAATACGAAACTCAAAGCAGCCTGCGCCGGGTTGACGGGCGTTGATTGGCCGGCTCCCGGTCAAGCGAACTGTGTTGGCGACAAAGGTCTGGCGTGGATGTCGCCGGATGAAATACTGTTGCTGGTCCCCTATGCGGAGGTTCCTGCCGCGCTCGGGTTGGTCGCAAAGGCGCTCAAGGGGCAGCACTATCTGGCCGAAAACGTGTCGGACGCACGCGCGCTGATACAGATCGAAGGGCCTTTTGCCGCCGAAGTATTGGCGAAACTGGCCCCCGTCGATCTGCACCCCGCCAACTTCAAGCCGGGCAATTTCCGCCGGACCCGGTTGGGGCAGGTAGCTGCGGCGTTTTGGATGCGTGATGTCGATACAATCGACGTGATCTGTTTCAGATCGGTTGCCGATTATACCTTTGATCTGTTGGCAACAAGCGCAGCGGCTGGCCCTGTCGGCTATTTCTAAACCCCGCGCTTTGCCCCGTTCATGCGGGCAGGCTGATACCAATCCCGCCTGATGAGGTCCGCCCACCTGAACAGTGGGCGGGCCTCATGCGTGTCAGCCATGCCCGGCAAGCACGGCAATCCGCACGGCCTCGGCATCTTGTGCCAAATCTTCGGCGGCATCGCCGACAATGGGATAGCCAAGGATCGTCGTGATGGCGATCACCGTATCGGTCGTGATCGGCACAGTCTTGTCTGACGCCACGCCAAGGAAGACCGCGAGCAATGTGTCAGAGTCATTGTTGATCGGCAGTTGACTGTCACCATCGGCCAGAATGTCTTTCATCAACGCAAGGTTCTGCAGCGGTGAATCGTAGATCGTCAGGTTGTCCCAGTTCAGGCTAAGCTCTGACAAGATGGTCGTCGTGTCCGGATCGGTGCTGTCCAATGGCAAGCTATAGAAATCCACCATTGCGTCTGTCCATGTGGCCAAGGCTTCGGCCAGTGAACGATCAAGAACCTGATCGGGTGAACGCGCCACGCTCAGGCGGCCAAGTTCGACCTCGGGGATGCCTTCTTTTGCCCAGACGGGGCGACCGCCGCCATCATTTGTGCTGGCTGGGCCACCAGCTTGCGGGCCTTTGGAGTCCGAATCTGGATCAGGGCCGCCCTGACCTGCGCCGGATCCGCCTTGGTTGCTCTGACCACCCTGTGACCCCTGAGAGCCTTCACCCTGACCACCTTGGTTGCCTTGGCCGCGATCCTGTCCACCGCTGCTGTCTTGCGCCCATGCGGTCCCGACCAAACCTGGGCTTGATGCAGAATTAATGCCGCCAACAAGGACAAGACTGAATGCGCAGGCGCAAACAGATGCGAGAAGGATCTTTCGCTGGACTGTAGATTTCTTTTGCATGGGATTCTCCATTTAACAAACACATTGCAATAACTGTATATGTTGTGGAGATCGTGTGCGATTGATCCTGATCAATTCGGCGCGTGACGCCTGATTGCATCGGTACCGCAGTCTGACGCCTTGCGGTTTGCAGCGACGCTGGGGTTGACGTTGCGACCCTATGTGACATGTATCGAAACATCCTTTCACAAACTCAGAAAGATATTAAAATGGCTTTTACACTTCCAGATCTTCCGTATGCGCATGATGCTCTTGCGGGCAAAGGCATGTCAGCTGAAACGCTCGAGTATCACCACGACCTGCACCACAATGCCTATGTGACCAACGGCAACAAGGCGATTGAGGGCACAGAGTGGGAAGGCAAATCTCTTGAAGAGATCATCAAGGGCACATACGACCCAAGCGCGGTTGCCCAGAACGGTATCTTCAACAACATCAGCCAGCTATGGAACCACAACCAGTTTTGGGAAATGATGTCGCCCGACGACAGCAAGATGCCAAGCGAGCTGGAAAGTGCGCTGAACATCAGCTTCGGCTCTGTTGAAAAGTTCAAAGACGCATTCAGCGCGGCAGGTGCGGGCCAGTTCGGTTCGGGCTGGGCGTGGTTGGTCAAAGACACCGACGGCAGCCTGCGCGTAACCAAGACTGAAAACGGCGTGAACCCGATCTGTTTTGGGCAAACTGCGCTGCTTGGCTGTGATGTGTGGGAACATTCCTACTACATCGACTTCCGCAATAAACGTCCGGCGTACCTGACGAACTTCCTTGATCATCTGGTCAATTGGGAAAACGTCGCCAGCCGTATGTAACACGATCAAGCGGCCCCTGATGGCATTGCCTTTGGTGGCCGCTTGCTTTTCTGTTCGACGTTGCGATGGTTTCCCGGGGGGTCGCGCAAATCATCGGATATCGACGGGCTTGCCCCCCCGATTGGGTCCAGGTTTTGATTTAAGCCTGCGTTTTCCAAGTATCCCGCACGGTGGCCATGCCCACGCAGCACCGCGCCACATTTGCATAGTAGACAAAACACCCCCAGCATGTGAAATGCGGCACAGCTATGGGATGGAGAGACGACTATGGTCGGACCGGAATTGCCGGAAATCGCTGCGGCTGCAGATGCGCTGCACGGGGCTATACTGCAGACGCCGATCTTGCCGCTGACCTCGGCACGATGGGACGGAATTCTGCCCGACTGTGCCAGCGTCACCGTCAAGCTAGAGCTGTTTCAGCAGGCAGGATCGTTCAAGGCCCGCGGTGTGCTGCTTGCGGTGCGCGCGTTATCTGCGGAACAGCGGGCGGCGGGGGTTGTCGCCGCCAGCGGTGGCAATCATGCGCTTGCCGTGTGCTGGGCGGCGAAAGAGGCGGGGGTCGATGCCCTGATCACCATGCCCCGCGCCGTTGACCCGGCCCGCATCGAAGGTTGCGAGGCGCTGGGCGCGACGGTGCGTCTTTATGATGATATGGCCGGGGCGTTTGCGGCGATGGACGCATTCGCGCAAGAAGGGCGCACGATGCTCCACCCGTTTGAAGGGCCGTCGATGACCCTTGGCGCGGCCACATGTGGCCGGGAATATCACCAGCAGGCACCGCAGATTGATACGTTCGTGGTGCCCGTGGGTGGCGGTGGCCTGATCAGTGGCATGGCCTGTGCGATCAGGCAATTGCGCCCCGATGCGACGGTGATCGGGGTCGAACCGTTTGGCGCCGACGGTCTGTATCGCAGCTTTGCCGCTGGCCATCCGGTACGTCTTGATCGGGTCGATACGATCGCCGACAGCCTGAGCGCGCCGCTGGCCATGCCGTATTCATTTGCCGTCGCACACGCGCACGTCGACCGGATTGTACGCATTGAAGACGCTGAAATGCTCAGGGCGATGGAACATTATCAGCGGGTTCTGCGTATCATGGCAGAACCTGCCTGTGCCGCGTCTTTGGCGGCCATTCTTGGACCGTTACGCGATGAATTGGCGGGGCGGCACGTGGGCATTATTGCCTGTGGTTCAAATATCAGCCTTGCCCGCTTCAGTCGCCTGATGCCATCATGACCGATGGGGCCAAGGGCGTGTTGGCGATGGTGCTGACCTGCACGGTTTGGGGCCTGTCACCGCTTTACTACGCGTTGCTGAAGCATGTGCCCCCCCTCGAGGTGCTGTCGTATCGTAGCCTTTGGTCGCTTGGGTTTTTTGCCGTCATTCTGACAGCGCAGGGTCGGTTGCACCTTGTTGGTCACGCCATTGCCCAGCGGCAGGTCTGGCTGATCGGTCTGGCTGCAGTGTTCATTTCGGCCAATTGGTTCGGCTTTATCTTTGCCATTCAGGCCGGACAGGGCATGGCGGCGTCGCTTGGATACTACATCTTTCCGCTGGTGGCGGTGGTGATGGGCCGGGTCTTATTTGGTGAAACGCTGGGCCGCGCACAATGGGTCGCGGTGCTGCTTGCCGGTTTGGCGGTGCTTGGCCTGACCGTTGGGCTGGGCGTGCCGCCGTGGATTGCATTGGCTTTGGCGGGCACGTTCGGGGCCTATGGGGTGATCAAAAAGCAACTGTCGCTTGGCCCGGTTGTCTCGGTCACGGCAGAGGTGGCATTGATGGCACCTTTGGCCATCTTTTGGCTGCTGTGGGCGGGAACCCAGGGTGATGCCACATGGCAGACCCATGCATTGCTGGCGCTGTCGGGACCGCTGACCGCGATGCCGTTGGTGCTGTTCAGCTATGCAGCGCGGCGTACGCGGATGTCGACCGTCGGGTTGTTGCAGTACATCAATCCGACACTGCAATTTGCCTGCGCGGTCTTTGCCTTTGGCGAACCGTTCACACAATGGCACGCGATTGCGTTCCCGCTGATCTGGATTGCCTTGGTGATCTATTCTATCGCTGCAATCCGTCAGGAAAGGGCATCGCGCAGGGCGGCCTCGAGCGTGGTGACATCCGTGGCCGTGGTGACGTAGGACAAGATATCATCGCCGGCAAAGCCTTGGTCAACGACGTGTTTCAGCAGGGCTGACAAGGGGTCCCAAAACCCATCAATATTGAGCAGGATGATCGGTTTGGCATGCAGGCCCAACTGTCGCCAGGTGAGGGCCTCAAAGAATTCATCCAGCGATCCCGCGCCGCCGGGCAGCACGACCACGGCGTCAGCGTTCATGAACATGACTTTCTTGCGTTCGTGCATCGTTTCGGTAATCACGAATTGGTTCAGGTCGCGTTTGCCGGCTTCGCGATCCAATAAATGCGTGGGGATAACACCGAACGTCTGGCCGCCTGCACCCTGAACTGCGCGCGCGACCTGGCCCATCAGCCCGACATCGCCCGCGCCATAGACCAACCGCCAGCCATTGGCCGCCAGCATTTGACCAGTTGCAAGGGCCGCCGCAGCGTAAACGGGGCGCGCGCCATCGCGAGAGCCGCAGTAGATGCAGACGGATTTGGGGAATGTGGACATGGGGCACCTTTTCATGAACCTTGGCTTTGACCGCTCATAGCGGCATTGCTATGCTGTCTCAACCGTATGCGGTTGGGCTTTTACCGCATACGGTGCCGCAAAGGGGACGAAACGTGTCTGAAGAAGCGAAATCGAACGTCGGGCGGATTGCCCTGGGCGCATTATGTGCGGTTTGTCTTGGCCTTGCGGTCTTGATGTTCCTGCCGCCTTCCAAACCGGCCCCAACGGCCCTGACTGCGGTGTTGGAGCCAGCGCCCATCATCGTGACCCAGGCACCAACGGTGCCAGAACCGGCCCCAGTGGTCGGGCCGCAGTTTGATACGTTTCGTGTAGAACCCAATGGCGTGATGGTGATTGCGGGGCGCGCCAAGCCGGGGCAGGTGGTCGATATTATTTTGGCAGGTGAGGCGATTGATCGTGTAACGGCGAACGGATCTGGCAGCTTTGTGGCTTTCCCGCTTGCGGGCCCATCGCAAGAGCCGCGCCGGCTGTCGCTTTTGGGTGACCCTGATGGCGCGGCGGTCGCTTCGGACACCAGTTATATGGTTGCGCCGATCGTTGTGGCGCAGGCAGGGGCGCCGGGGGGCGCGATAATTGCGCCGCTTCAGGCCGCCGCGACAACAGAGCCCATTGTGACCGCGCCTGCACCGCCGATATCGCCGGATGTCGATGCGGCCATCGGCCTTGCGCCGGCTGCCCCTGTTGCGCCCATGGTTCTGCAGGCGGATGCCGACGGTATCCGTGTGATCCAATCAGGGTCATCTGCGCCCCGGGTTGCGGCAAATGTAGCGCTTGATGCAATCACCTATGATCCTGCGGGTGAGGTTTTGCTTTCGGGGCGCGCGACGGCAAACGGAGCGGTGCGCATTTATCTTGATAACCGACCGATCACAACGTCACCTGTCCAGCAAGGTGGCGATTGGCGCGTTGATTTGCCGGGCGTCGATACCGGCGTTTACACGTTGCGCATTGATGAGGTGGACACCGACGGCACCGTTGTGTCCCGCATTGAGACGCCGTTCAAACGCGAGGAGGCGGGCGATGTTGCGGCCGTGCTGGCCGAGGAAACATCCCTTGACGGTTTCGAAGTCGCTGTCAAAACAGTGCAGCCGGGGGCAACGCTTTGGGCGATTGCGCAGGAAAACATGGGCAGCGGCGTTTTCTATGTTGAGGTGTTCGAGGCGAACCGCGATTTGATCAAGGACCCTGATCTGATCTATCCAGGCCAGATTTTTCGTATTCCGACACAAACGCAATAACACGCCGGGTCTGGTCATCTGCGGGTCGGCACCCTAATTAAAGGGGCCGTTACCCGGAGACATAAATGCGCCGCCTTGCCAAGACAGATGCTAATCTTGAAAATACCAAAGTGCAGGGCTGGACCGTCATCCAGCGCGTTGTGCCCTATTTGTGGCCCGAAGGGCAGACATGGGTCAAACGGCGCGTCGTTATCGCGCTTGCCGTGCTGTTGCTGTCCAAAGTAATCGCTGTCGGCACGCCGATCTTTTACAAACAGGCCGTCGATGCGTTGGCCCCCGACGGTGCGTCAGCGGCGACGGTGCTGGGTCTGGGCGCGGTTGGTTTGACACTTGCCTATGGCTTGGCCCGGCTTGCGACTGTCGCGTTTCAGCAACTGCGCGATGTGGTATTTACCCGCGTGGGCCAGCGCGCCCTGCGGCAACTGGCGCTTGAGACATTTACCCACATCCACCGCCTGTCCATGCGATATCACATCACCCGCAAGACCGGCGGGCTGAGCCGCGTGATCGAGCGCGGTGTGAAAGGCGTCGATTTTCTGCTGCGGTTCTTGTTGTTCTCAATGGGTCCGCTCGTTCTTGAACTGGCGATGATCTCGGTCATCTTGTTCTTCCTTTTTGATGTTTGGTATCTGGCCACCGTTGTGCTGACCATCGGGCTGTATGTCTGGTTCACGTTCACCGTGACAGAATGGCGCGTGAAAATCCGCAAGGAGATGAACGATCAGGACACGGACGCCAACCAAAAGGCGATCGACAGTCTGTTGAACTTTGAGACCGTCAAATATTTCGGCGCTGAAAAGTGGGAGGCCGACCGCTATGACAGCGCGATGGCACAATATGAAAATGCCGCGATTCGCACGAATTATTCATTGGCATTTCTGAACTTCGGCCAGTCTCTCTTGATCACGGGCGGTTTGGTCGCGGTGATGGTGATGGCCGCGATGGGCGTGCAGCGCGGTGACTTGACGGTCGGCGATTTTGTGATGGTCAATGCCTATATGATCCAGATTACGATGCCGCTTAATTTCCTAGGCACCGTCTACCGCGAAATTCGGCAGGCGCTGATCGACATGGGTGACATGTTTGACCTTCTGGGCCAGCCCGCAGAGGTGATGGACAAACCCAATGCGACCGGGTTGCAGGTCACGGGTGGTCAGGTCACGCTGGACAATGTGGCCTTTGGCTATGACGCGGCACGTCCGATCCTGAAGGGGATCAACCTAAAGGTGGAGCCGGGCCAGACCGTGGCGATCGTTGGCTCATCGGGGTCTGGGAAATCTACGATCGGGCGGCTGCTGTTTCGCTTTTATGATGTCAGCGGCGGCGCCTTGCGGATTGATGGGCAAGATGTCCGCGATGTGACTCAGGAAAGCCTGCATGCCCAAATTGGGGTGGTGCCGCAGGATACGGTGCTGTTCAACGACACCGTGCATTACAACATCGCCTATGGCCGCCCTGATGCGACCGAGGCGGATATCATCGCGGCAGCAAAGGCCGCCAAGATCCACGACTTCATCGTCAGCTTGCCAGACGGTTACAGCACCACGGTCGGCGAGCGCGGGTTAAAGTTGTCAGGTGGGGAAAAACAGCGGGTCGGGATTGCCCGGACGCTGCTGAAAAACCCGCCGATCTTGTTGCTGGACGAAGCGACCAGCGCGCTGGATACGCAGACCGAGCGCGAAATTCAGGCCGAACTCAAGGCGATGGGCGAGGGGCGCACCGTGATCACGATTGCGCATCGGCTTTCTACCATTGCCGATGCCGACCGGATCGTGGTGCTGGAAAATGGCGTGATCATAGAAGAGGGCAAGCATGATGATCTGCTGGCCAGCGAAGGGCGCTATGCGCATCTGTGGAACCGCCAGTCCGAAGAGGAAACGGTCTGAGCGGTGCCCGCGTCGGGTGATCATCACGCAGCTTGCTTTGGCCCGGACTTTAATGTGCGGTGTTTGTACCGGGCCTTCGCGTAGGTGCGATAAGACACTCCACTAAAACCATCTTGGCGCGTTGCCCGTCGCCCCGGATTGCGGACAGAGCACAACTGCGCGATCCATTGGTCGGTTACTCTGCCGCCTGCAACGGTGTCTTCAATTGCAACGGTGGCAGCGCATTGTCCTCTGTCCAGATGAACTCTGGCATTTTGATCCGGCGGGCCTGCCGTTGCAGCGCCCAATCGCGCGCGGCGCGGCTGCTACGGCCCATGGACAGCTTTGCCAAAAGCTGTGCGAACCACTGCACGTAGGTCACGAACCAGACCCGAAGCGCCAGCATGGATGGTGTAAAGATCAGTGTCAGGATCGTTGCAATGCCAAGGCCAAAGACCACGGCTGTCGCCAGTTGTTTCCACCAAAGCGCCGTCGGGCTGTCAACGGAGAAGCCGCCGTTCATGAAATCAAGGCTGAGGCCGAACATCATCGGGGCCAGACCGGCCATCGTGGTGATAGTGGTCAGCAGCACGGGGCGTATGCGATCCTCGGCGGTACGGGTGATCGCCTCTGATCTTGGCATATACTGGCTGTATTCCTGATAGGTGTCGATCAGGATGATATTGTTGTTCACCACGATCCCGGCAAGCGCCACGATCCCGGTGCCCGTCATGATGATCGAGAACGCCTGATCCATAACCAGCATACCAACCAGCGACCCGGCTGTGGACATGATCACAGCCATCAAAACAAGGATCGCGTTATAAAAGCTGTTAAACTGCGCCAACAGGATGATGAACATCAGGCCCAACGCACCGGCAAATGCCTTCATCAGGAAGGCGCCCGATTCGGCCTGGTCCTCTTGGTCGCCAGTCCATTCCCAATCAATCGACGCGGGCAGGGGGGCGGTGTTCAACCACGCGGTCAGCATTTCGATCCGCTCGTTTGCGTTAATGGGTGCAATTGTCGCGGTATCTTTGCTATCGTGTGCCAGCACGTCGTCACGCGACACACCGTCGGTCAGGGAAACGATCAGATAGGCGGTGTCGCCGATCATCAGCGTCTGTTCATCTGTCGGTGTCGTAACTTCACGCAGCACGGCCAGAGTGTTGCCGCTGTCAGTATCTGTCAGTCCAACGATATTTGCCTCCACGCCAGCCTTCACATCGAAGTAGCGCTTTTGATCAATCCGGTCGATCTGTGCGAGCTTTTCTACAGGCGTACGCGAAATGAAGTTCGAGAGCGGGATCAATCCCGATGACGTGCGCACCCGCAGACTGTCCAACGTAGACAAGACGCGGTCCTTCTCGGGCAGGCGCACCCGGATTTCAATTTCCTCGTCCGAACTGTCAACGCGCATGGTATCAAGCAGAATGCCGCGGGTCACCAACTGCACCATCGCACCGACTGCGGCCACGTTTGCGCCATAGCGGCCAGCCTTTTCGACATCGACGTCGATCTGCCAGTCGATACCGGGCAAGGGCAGCGAATCCTCGATAGTGATCAAACCTGCGGTCTGTTCAAAGTGGTTGCGCACGGTCGCCGTCGCGGCCAGCAATTCGTCCCAATTGTCACTTTTCAGGCGTAAATGCACCGGCTTGGCGGATGCGGGGCCACGTGCTTGCGCCAAAATTTCAGTACGGATTCCGGGGATTTTGTTCAGCTCGGCCTGAATCTGAGCAATCACAAGATCTCCGTCGAGTTCGGCAATGCCTGCACGCTCTTCCCATGGGATCGTTTCCAGTTGGATTTGCCCGATTGTGTCACCGGGCGTGCTGGTCCCGCTTGCATCGGTATTCAGGCCGCCGTCACCGGCAAACGAAAAGGCAGTTATCACACCGGGGTGGGCCAAAACGACAAGCTCGGCCTGACGGACAAGCGCATCCTTTTCCTGCAGTGACAGGTTGCCGCGCGCCTGCACGTAAACAATCGCCTGCTCGGGTTCGGATTCGACAAAGAACTCAACACCATTGTTGTTGGCGCCATAATAGCCGAATATCGAGACCACCAAAAACACGACACCCGCCACCGATACCAAGGGCATGATCGGATTGCCGGTAATGAAATGGATCACGCGCCCGAAAACTGTACGGCGATAGCCCGCCGTAATCTGTGTCGCCTTACGCTCGACCGTGGCCGCGCCGATGGAAATCGACAGGAGCATTGCACCCGCAAGGAACAAAATCATACCGGGCAGTGACGCGATCAAACCATCGGTTTGCACGGCATCGCCCGTCAGATAGCCGGGGTTCAGCGTCAGCATAGCACCGGCAAAAACAATCATAATCGCCGGTACTACAAGCACGGCGCGCACCGCCCATGGCAAATGGGCACGCAAAAAGTCCGATGTGTTGCCGAATACCCGGCTCATCCGGCCTGTCACACCGCCCATGACCGGCAGATAGATCAGCGCGACGACAAGCGATGCGCACAGCACGAAGATCAGCGTGACAGGCAGCATGCCCATGAATTGCCCCGGCACACCGGGCCAGAACAGCATTGGCAGAAACGCGCAAAGCGTGGTCGCGGTGGATGAAATGATCGGCCAGAACATCCGCTTTGCAGCTTCTGTATAGGCGTGCATCGGCCCAGAGCCTTCGCGGATTCGCTTGTCGGCATATTCAACGACGACAATGGCGCCATCCACCAACATCCCAACGGCAAGGATCAGGCCGAACATGACAATATTCGAAATTGTGATCTCCATGACGGCGAGCAATGCAAAGCACAGCAAGAATGACGTCGGGATCGCAAAACCGACCAGCAAGGCGGGCCGCGTCCCAAGTGCTGCAAGCACAACGATCATCACCAGTGCAATCGCCGTCAGAACCGAGCCTTCCAACTGGCTGACCATCGAGGCCACGTTGCGCGACTGGTCGTTGGATGTGCCAACCTGAATGGCGGCCTGCAACTCTGGCGACCAGCTGGCGCGTTCTTGTTCAACGACATCTTTGACCAAAGCGGTCGTGTCGATCAGGTTGTAACCTTTGCGTTTGACCACTTGCAGGGCGACTGTGTTCACCCCGTTAAAGCGCGCGGTCCCGGCGCGGTCCTCGAATGTCAGGCGGATCGTGGCCAGATCGCCCAGTGTAATGACACGGTCGCCGTTGGTCTTCACCGGCAGGCTATAGACGTCTTGTGGTTCATTGAATGATGACGGAATCTTGACCGAGAACGTACCTTGTGCTGTCTCTACTTCGCCCGCAGCAATCAGCAGGTTATTGTTGGTGACCACGCCGATCAGCTCGCCTGCGGTGACGTTGTACGCCTCAAGCCGCAAGGGATCGATCACGACTTCCAGCATCTCATCGCGCTGACCGGCCAGACCGGCCTCCAATACCGCATCAATACCTTCAATGCGATCCTGCAACTCCTTGGCGACGCGGATCAGAGTGCGTTCGGGGACGTCGCCAGTCAGGTTGACGATGATGATTGGGAATTCGGAAAAGTTGATTTCGTTGATAGAATATTGGTCAGCCCCATTGGGAAACTGCCCTTCGGCGTTGTTCATAGCCGAGCGGATGTCAGCGAGAATCTTGGTCTTGTCCCAGCCGAATTCGAATTCAAGCGCGACCCCGGCGTAGCCTTCGGCGGCGGTCGAAGACATAGATTTCAGACCATCCAGATCGGACAGTTCTGTTTCCATCGGCTTGACCAGCAATGTCTCGCTGTCCTCGGCTGAAATGCCCGGGAAGGGGACCGACACGAAAATCGCAGGGATTTCGATGTCCGGCTCGCCCTCTTTGGGAAGGCTGACATAGGCCATGCCCCCCGCCAAAAGCGAGAGGGCGATAAACGCCAGTACCATCCGGGCCCGAGAAGCGGCCCAGTCAACTAATCCGGTCATCCCTTGGCCTCTTGATACGTGGGCGCGACACGCACGCCGTCTATGACAAATTCCTGGCCGATTGTGATGATATCCACCATTTCTGGAAGATCGGACACCCAAACGCCCTGCGCTGTGTCGCGCAGCAGTGTGACGGGCATGAACGTCGCGATATTGTCTGCGTCGATGGTCCGCACACCCAATACGCCGTCGTCGTCCAACGTCAGCGTGGACTGCGCGATCAGATGTGCTGTGCGCCCCTCTGAGGCGACGACGATTTCCGCTGTTTGCCCGTCGCTGATCGACATGTCATCATTCGCGACGGTCACTTCGACGCGGAACGTGCGGGTCAGCTCATCTGCACTGCGCGACAGGAACGTCACCTGGCCTTGCACCTGCACGCCAGTCGCCAGACGGGCACCGGCGATTGCGCCCAGGCTGACCTTGCTGACGTCCGTTTCAGGCACGTAGCCCACCAGTTTGATGGGGTTCAGTTGAATGATCGTCGCACAGGGGCTGCCGGGCTGCATCAGCGAGCCAAGCTCTGCTGTGTCGGTTTCCAGCAGGCCAGCAAAGGGCGCCACAATCGAAAGCTGATCAATCTGACGTTCTGCGGTGGCCACGGCGGCCTGTGCTGCCTCGATCCCGGCTTGTGCAGACGACACGGCGGAATTGGCGCGTTGCACGCCAGCGGATGCAGAATCCATTGCGGCCTGCGCGCTGACCAGCCGGGTTTCAGAGGCGTATCCATCCTGCGACAATTGCCGCGCAACGTTCAGGTTGATTTCTGCCTCGCGGACCCGCGCAAGCGCTTCGGTGACGCTGGCTTGTGCCTCGGGGACGCGGCCCCGTGCTTCGGCCAGCCGGGCTTTGGTTTCGGCCAGTTGTGCCTGCCGTGCGCCGGGGTCAAGTTGGCAAAGCTGTTCACCTGCATTGACGTATCCGCCCTTGCGCAGTGGCTCGGAAATCATCAGACCGGATGTTTCCGCAGCGACGGTCACCTGACGGGCAGCCTCGGTGCGGCCACGCAAAATCACGGCGCTCTCAATTCTCTGCGAGACAGAGTGGATCGCGACAACACCGACGCCGCCCGATGTGGGAGCATCTTGGTCCACTACTGCGGCTTCGAGCGACGCCACGGTATCATCTGCTGGCGAGGATGATTGCGCGAAGTCCAACAGGCTGTCGCGTTCGAAAACCAGCAGATAAAGGAATGCTGACACCAAAATTGCGGTGATCACAGGAATGATTTTCATAACACGGCCTTTTGAGGGAATCACACCGATGTGATGCCGATTGACATAGATACTCATTTTTACGTTGCAACCAGCTAAACGGATCAGCCACTAACTAAACTGCTCAGTTCAGATTATACAATTTGCGGCAGTGCCGCAAGTTCACTTTTCTGCGTCGCCGCATGGGGCTTACAGCCAAAGGGCCGCAGGGGCCTTGTCCATCAGGCAAGCTTCGCGATATGAACGCGCTGATAGCGTTTCGCATCCTGCGAGTATTGGGGGCCAAAATGAGCAACTCGGACAGTTTCATCGAGGAAGTCACAGAGGAAGTGCGGCGCGAAAAGCTGTTTGGCTACCTGCAGCGGTATGGCTGGATTGCGGCGGTCGCTGTTGTGGCGCTTGTGGGTGGGGCGGCATTCAATGAATATCGCACGGCCCAGACCCGTGCCGCGGCCGAAGCGACTGGCGATGCGTTGCTTGCAGCACTTAACCAAGATGATCTCGCGGCGCGCGCAGACGCGATTGCGCAAGTGGATGCGGCCGGGTCCGCAGTTGCGGTCACGGGTCTTTTGACTGCAGCGACGCAGCAAGAAGCCGGTGACAACGCCGGTGCGGCTGCAACGCTCAATGCGCTGGCTGCAAATGGTGATATTCCACAAATGTACCGTGATATTGCAACGTTCAAGGCGGCGCTGCTGCCGACTGATGATTCCGCCGGTCGTCTGGCCGCGCTGGAACAGCTCGCGCAACCCGGTCAACCGTATCATCTTCTGGCGTTAGAAC
This sequence comes from Yoonia sp., assembly GCF_017854565.1. Lineage (GTDB taxonomy): Bacteria > Pseudomonadota > Alphaproteobacteria > Rhodobacterales > Rhodobacteraceae > Yoonia. The sequence goes on along the minus strand of NZ_JAFMHJ010000005.1, from coordinate 76,920 downwards.
AGATGGCCTATGCGCTTTTGGAAATGGGCGATACAGATGCGGCCATCGTAACACTGCGTCGGATCGAAGAGGACGCGGCCGTGTCACGCGGCTTGCGAGAGCGGGCACAAACATTGATGGTGGCATTGGGCGAGCCGCTGCCTGAGCCCGTTACGCAATAACAGTCGGATTGGACCGGATTTTGACAGCCAGAATTTTCATCGTTTCGACTTGCCTGTTTAGCCTGTTAGCGGCCTGCGGCGAAAAAGACGTGATCCTGCCCGGCGACCGCTTTGATCTGCGTGATCGGCCGGTGATGGTGAACGAAGTCCGCGCGATCGATTTGCCTGCCGCGCGTGCGAACGCCGACTGGACACATCGCAACGGTGGGCCGACCCACCAAATCACGCATCCCGCCCTTGGCGCGACATTGCAGCCCGCTTTTGTGGCTGAAATTGGCGATGGTGACAGCCGCCGCGCCCGCATCACTGCCGACCCTGTTGTGGCGGGCGGTGTGATCTACACTTTGGACGCCCGTGCCACCGTAACGGCGACGACGACAGCCGGTCAGTTGCTGTGGTCGCGCGATATTACACCGCGCCGGGACAACCAAAATGATGCCTCTGGCGGCGGGGTATCGGTCAGCAGCGGGCAGGTCTATGTGACCACCGGCTTTGGTGAAATCACGGCACTGGATGCGGCATCGGGCCGGGTTGTGTGGGTGCAAGGCCTTGATGCGCCAGCGATTGCCGCGCCAACGGTGCTTGGCGATTTGGTTTATGTTGTGGCCCGCGACAGCACTGCCTGGGCGCTGGAGATTACCACGGGCCGTATGCGCTGGCAGCAAACCGGCACGCCATCGACCGCAAATTTCGCGAGCAGTGCCGCGCCAGCTGCATCGGATGACCTTGTGATATTTCCCTTCCCATCCGGCGAAGTTGTCGCCACATTTCCCGAGGGCGGCCTGCGCCGTTGGTCCAGCGTGGTGTCCGGTGACCGGTTGGGCCGTGCGGTATCGCTTGTGACTGATATCGGGGGCGATCCTGTCATTGACGGCAACCGCGTGTATGTCGGTAATCTCGGCGGGCGTGTCGTCGCGCTTGATATCATTAATGGCGAACGGTTGTGGACGGCCTCCGAAGGTGCGGTCAGCCCGGTATGGCCGGTTGGTGACGCAGTGTTCTTGATCAACGACCTGAACGAGCTTGTGCGGCTGAATGCCGACACGGGCGTTCCTGTTTGGCGGGTGGCCCTGCCGGTCTTCGGCGACAAACCCAGCGCGCGTCGAAAGGCGGTTTTCGCCCATCGCGGCCCGGTTTTGGCCGGTGGTCGTCTGATTGTGGCATCGTCCGACGGTTTAATCCGACAGTTTGATCCGGCATCTGGCGCGGCGCTGGCGACACTGGATATCCCCGGTGGCGCCGCCTCAAACCCTGTTGTTGCGGGCCAAACGTTGTATGTGGTCAGCAAGACCGGGCAATTGCACGCTTTCCGTTAGGCGATAATTGGTGTATTGGCGGATTTCAAATCCGTCAGGAGCCGTTTGATGACCTTTACCCTTGCCATTGTGGGGCGTCCCAATGTGGGCAAATCCACGCTGTTCAACCGTCTGGTTGGCAAAAAACTGGCGTTGGTCGATGACCAGCCCGGGGTCACGCGTGACCTGCGCGAAGGCGAGGGGCGGCTGGCTGACATTCGGTTTACCGTCATCGATTCGGCGGGCCTGGAAGAGGCGACCGATGACAGTTTACAGGGGCGCATGCGCCGCCTGACCGAACGCGCGGTGGAAATGGCCGATGTGTGCCTGTTTATGATTGACGCACGTGTCGGGGTTCTGCCTGCCGATCAAGTGTTTGCCGATATCCTGCGCAAGAAAAATGCCAATGTCATTCTGGCGGCCAACAAAGGCGAGGGCAAAGCGGCCGATGCCACGATCCTTGAGGCCTATGCCTTGGGTCTGGGTGAGCCGATCCGCATGTCCGCCGAACACGGTGAAGGCATGGGCGAGCTGATGGATGTGCTGCGCCCCATTGCGATCGAACACGAAGAACGCGCAGCACTGGACGCGCCCGAAGTCGACGTTGATGTCGGCGACGATGATGAAGACGCGCCGCGTATCCCGACCCTGTCCAAGCCTCTGCAAATCGCCGTTGTGGGCCGCCCCAATGCCGGTAAGTCCACGCTGATTAATAAGATCATCGGCGAAGAGCGTCTTTTGACTGGACCCGAGGCCGGGATCACCCGCGATGCGATTTCCGTCAAGCAGGTCTGGGATGGCGTGCCGATGCGGATTTTCGACACGGCAGGTATGCGCAGAAAAGCCAAGGTGCAGGAAAAGCTTGAAAAGCTGTCGGTATCGGATGGCCTGCGGGCTGTTAAATTTGCCGAAGTCGTGGTTGTTCTTCTTGATGTTGAAATCCCGTTTGAACAGCAGGACCTGCGCATCGCCGACCTGGCAGAGCGCGAAGGCCGCGCGGTCGTAATTGCCGTCAATAAATGGGATACCGAGGACGACAAGCAGGACAAGCTCAAAGAACTACGCGAATCGTTTGAACGCCTGTTGCCGCAGCTGCGGGGCGCGCCTTTGGTCACCGTATCGGCCAAGACCGGCAAGGGTCTGGATCGTTTGCAGCAGGCAATCATGCGGGCGCATGGCGTGTGGAACCGCCGTGTGACGACGGCCCAACTGAACCGTTGGCTGATCGGTATGCTCGAGCAGCACCCACCACCCGCACCGGGCGGCAAGCGGATCAAGATGCGCTATGCGACGCAGGTTAAAACGCGTCCGCCTGCGTTTGTTGTGATGACATCACACCCGGATTTGATGCCAGAAAGCTATAAACGCTATTTGGTCAACGGGTTGCGGCAAGATTTTGATATGCCCGGCACACCGATCAGGCTGTATCTGCGCGATCAGGGGGATAAAAACCCGTACAAGGACAAAAAGTCCTCGCAGCCGTCGCGCCTGTCAAAGCACCTCAAGAAGGGACCGTCGGACCGTTAGGTCGCAGGCTTAGTCCCAGCACCGCGATGATCCCGGCAGCCGCCAGACCGCTGACCCCGATTTGCGCGGTGCCATTTGCGATGATGATGCCAATCAGGGCCCAAATCACAGTCAGGCCGTAGGCCCGCGAACGGCTTTGCCAGATGACGAAAACAGCCATCAACAGTGCGCCGCTGATCCCGATATAGGCCCACCCAAGCGCGCCTGTGATGATCCCATATCCAGCCGCCGTACTGCCCAGTGATACAAACGATGCCGCCGTCAACCAGCCCGCATAAATGCCGACCGGCACAGCCAACAGCCAGCGGTCGGCAGCGGGCGCACGCAAGAGTGCCGCGACGGCACTGATGGCCATGACAAAGATCAGCACCGTTGCCCAAACCGCGCTGGCGTTGGCGACGGCCAGCCATGGTGTCCCCGCTGCCAGACTGATGATAAGCGGCACGCGGGCCTTGTCCCATCCGGGGTCAGCGCCACGTTTCCAGATGCCGAATAGCGCGGAAACCACGAGCCACCCGTAAATCAGCCCCCAAATCGCAAAGGCATAACCCGCTGGCTGAACCGGGGGATTGATCTGTGGGACGGGCAATTGGTCGGCCCGGAACCCGCTGAACGGATCGGTCAGGGCGGGGGACACGACAAATGTGACTGTGAAAAGAAGGGTAAAGGCTGCGCGTGAAATATTCATACCGATTGATTTAGCACGACGTGGCAAAGATCAACACAGAGTCTGGAAAAGCAGACTTGTCTGCGCGGCTTCTGTGGACCACCATAGCGTTATTTCAAGGGGGTTTTATATGAAGCGCATTGCTATCTGCATCGACGGGACATGGAATCGGCCTGATGCCGCAAATCCGACCAATGTGGTTCGCCTGTCGCGCTGTATCTTGCCCAATGATGTCGATGGTAACGTCCAGGAGGTGATCTATTGTCCGGGCGTTGGGTGCGGGCGGGGCAACAATTGGTTGAACCGGAGGCTGGACCGTCTGTTCGGTGGTGCGCTTGGCTGGGGGCTGACCGATATCATTGAGGAGGCCTATCGCAATTTGATCTTTGCCTATGAACCCGGTGATGAGATCTATATTTTCGGATTTTCGCGGGGCGGTTTTGCGGCCCGGTCACTGGCGGGGTTGATCCGCTGCTGCGGGATTCCGCCGCGCCGCTTTGTCGGGCGCATCCCCGAGGCGATGGCGCGCTATATCAGCCGTGATCCGTCAACCCACCCCGAGGACCCGTCCAGCTATCAGTTCCGTGAAGAATTTGCGCCTGACACAGCGACAAGCGGGAAAGATTTCAAATGGCGTATCGACCGGCAGGATACGCGGGCCATTCGGCTGACACTGGCGTATTTGGGCATTTGGGACACGGTGAAGGCATTGGGAATACCAGCCTTTTTACCCTATTCGGACCGTTTCAATATGCAGTACGTTTTCCATGATGCTGACCTGAGCTCATCTGTGACTGCTGCCCGGCATGCCATGGCAATTGATGAGCAGCGGATCACGTTTCCTGCGGCGCCGTGGGGCAATCTGGACAAGCTGAATGCCGATACCCCCGACGATCAGGTGCAGCCCTATGCGCAGCAATGGTTTCCCGGCAACCACGGATCGGTTGGCGGTGGCGGATCGCGCGAGGGGCTGTCGTCGGTCGCGCTGCATTGGATTACACAGGGCGCCGAACGGGCCGGTCTGGCGATATCTTGGGAGGAGTTCGACCGCGTCGCAGGACGTTTCGCGCCGCACAAAGACCCTTTGATCAATAAATTCGGGCCTGTCGGTCTATCGGGGGCATTTCTGAACACGATCAAAGCCCACCGTGATGGTCCAAAAGAGCTGGAAAACCTGTCGGTGGCGGCGCTTGACCGGGTTCAGCATGATCCGTCGTATCGGCCACAGACGTTGAACTTTGTTCTTGATGATTTGCGCGACAAACCCGCCAGTGAAATTGCTGCACTGCGTGACTGGCTTGTTGCGCGGGATGGGGGGGGGACGCATGAGGTTGATGGGACCTTGCGGCCGCGTGGCTGGGAACCGCCACGCGACGCGGCGGCGCACGGTGGGTTAAAACCCACCTTACGTCAGATCATCTGACCGGCTGCCGAAATCCGCGTTTTGCCGCGCAGATAGGGGTGCAGCGCGGCGGGCAAATCGACCGATCCATCCTGCGCCTGTCCATTCTCGACGACGGCAATCAAAGTCCGGCCAACCGCGAGGCCGGAGCCGTTGAGCGTGTGCACAAACGCGGGTTTGCCGCCTTCGGTGGGTTTGTAGCGCGCATTCATGCGCCGCGCCTGATAATCACCTGCAACCGAGACCGAACTGATCTCGCGGTAGGCGTTCTGACCGGGGAGCCAGACCTCGATATCGTGGGTCTTGCGCATCCCGGCACCAAGATCGCCGGTGCAAAGCACGACGGTCCGATAGGGCAGGCCCAATTTATCGAGGATCGCCTCGGCGCGTCTGGTCATTGCGTCATGTTCGGCGGCGCTGTCTTCGGGCCGCGTCACGCTGACCATTTCGACCTTTTCGAACTGGTGCTGGCGCAACATGCCAGAGGTGTCGCGCCCGGCTGATCCAGCTTCGGAGCGGAAACATAGCGTATGGGCGACATAGCGCAAAGGCAGGTTATTTTCGTCTAAAGTCAAGCCATTAACGATATTTGTCAATGTTACTTCCGCCGTCGGGATAAGCCACCAGCCGTTTGTTGTCTGGTAGCTGTCTTCGCCGAATTTGGGCAATTGGCCGGTGCCGTACATCATTTCTTCGCGCACCAGAACGGGCGTGATGGTTTCCGTCAGCCCGTGGTCTTCGACATGCACGTCGAGCATGAATTGCGCCAATGCGCGGTGCAGGCGGGCCACGGCGCCGGACAGCAGCACAAAGCGGCTGCCCGAGAGCTTTGCTGCGGTTTCAAAATCCATGCCGGGGCGGATGCCTGCGATCTCGAAATGCTCGACCGGGGTGAAGCTGAAAGCGCGCGGGGTGCCGTGGCGATGCAATTCGACATTATCAGTTTCGTCTGCACCATCGGGAATTGTGGGGTCGGGCAGGTTGGGAATAGCCAACAAGAGATCGTTCAGGGCCGCATCCTGTGCCTTGGCTTCGTCATTGAGGCGGGCGATTTCCGCTTTCTTTTCAGCAACTAAGGCGCGCAGGCGTTCGAATTCTGCATCGTCGCCGCCGGCCTTGGCGGCGCCCACTTCCCTGGCGGCCTTGTTGGCTTCGGCCTGAGCGGTTTCGGCGGCAAGAATTTTTGCGCGGCGCGCTTCGTCCATGGCCAGAATTTGCGGGGACATGGGCGCGATCCCACGACGCGACAGGGCCGCATCAAAGGCGGTGGGGTCGTCACGGATGGCGCGGATATCGTGCATGGGATCGGTCCTTATCGGCGTTTCAAGTGGGCGCAGATATGCCCGATTGTGCGGGGCAAGTGAACCGGAAAATGGGCGGCCGTCCGGGCGCGCGCGGTGCGGTGACAAAGCGTTAGGATCGCCCCTGCAAACATGGCCGTACCGCGCCGGAACCGTCGCTTTTCCACAGCTTGATTGCGTACAGACCGCGTACATAGCGCGTACGTACACCGTGCGGCGATGGTCCGCGCGGTTCAGACGGCCAGCGCCGGTGCCTCTTTTGCGCCGGTCATGAAGGCGACGGCATCGGACATGGTATAGTCTTTGGGGTCGATCACACACAGACGTTTGCCAAGGCGGTGGACGTGGATGCGGTCTGCGACCTCGAACACATGGGGCATGTTGTGGCTGATCAGGATGATCGGAATCCCCCGCGAGCGGACATCAAGGATCAGTTCCAGCACACGGCGGGATTCCTTGACGCCCAGAGCGGCGGTCGGTTCGTCGAGGATGATCACCTTGGAGCCGAAAGCGGCGGCACGGGCCACGGCGACACCCTGACGCTGACCACCCGAAAGGGTTTCGACGGCCTGATTGATGTTCTGAATGGTCATCAGCCCGAGTTCGGTCAGTTTGTCACGGGCCAATTGTTCCATCCGGGGACGGTCCAGCTGGCGCAGGAATTTGCCGCGAAATCCCGGTTTGCGCAGCTCGCGGCCCATGAACATATTGTCGGCAATCGACAGCGCGGGGGACATGGCGAGCGTTTGGTAGACGGTTTCGATACCTTCCTTGCGGGCGTCGGTGGGGGAGGTGAAATTGACCTTTTTACCTTCGAGGAACACATCGCCTTCGTCGGCGATGACAGCGCCCGACACGGCCTTGATCAGGGAGGATTTACCGGCACCGTTGTCGCCGATAACAGCCAGAATTTCGCCCGGATACAGATCAAAATCACAGTAGTCCAGTGCGGTGACTTTGCCGTAACGTTTGACAAGGCCGCGCCCTTTGAGAATGGGTTCCATTATGCCGATACCTTTCTGATCCATTGGTCCACGGCGACAGCGCCGATGATAAGTGCGCCGATCAACAAGAACGTCCATTGTGCGTCGGCCCCGGCAAGGCGCAGGCCCAGCGTAAACACGCCCACGATCAGCGCGCCGAACAGTGCGCCCAAGATCGAGCCACGCCCGCCAAACAGCGAGATGCCACCGATCACAACGGCTGTGATGCTTTCGATATTGGCCAGTTGCCCGGAGGTTGGCGAGACGGAACCGATCCGTCCAATCAAGGCCCAGCCCGCGAAGGCGCAAATCAGGCCGGACAGAACATAGACCGAAATCAGCACGCCCTTGACGTTGACACCTGACAGCTGTGCCGCCTCTGGGTCATCGCCCACCGCGTAGACGTGGCGGCCCCATGCCGTTTGTTTGAGAACGTAGGCCAGAAACAGCATCAGCGCGACCATGAAGACGACGCCGACGGTGAATACGGCCCCGCCAACGGTGAATTTGGTGGCGAAGAGTTGCAGCAGGGGGGCGTTTGCCTCGATCTCCTGGGCGCGGATGGTTTCATTGGCGGAGTAGAGGAAATTCGTGGCAAGCACGATTTGCCACATGCCGAGCGTGACAATGAAGGGCGGCAGTTTCATGACGGCAATCAGCCAGCCGTTGATAAAGCCGCAGAACATGCCGACGAGCAAGCCGCAGACAATCGCGATTTCGACGGGCATGCCGTAGCGGAAGGTGAATTGCCCCATAACCACCGATGACAGCACCATGATTGCGCCGACCGACAGGTCAATGCCGGCGGTCATGATCACGAGGCTTTGGGCGGCGGCGACGATGCCGACGATCTGGACCTGTTGCAGGATGAGCGTCAGGGCGAAGGGCGAGAAGAATTTGCTGCCCAGCAACAGCCCGAAGACGGTAATCGACGCCAAGAGAACAAACAGCGGGACGAGCGCGGGCTGGACGTGCAGCGCGTGTTGCAGGCGGGGTATGAAGCCCTTTTTATGTGCGGCGAACGCGGCAACGGCTTCGGTGTTCTTGGACTTTACGATGGCTTCAAAGTCGTCAGCATTGCCGGACATTTGGCGTTCCCCTTGGATTGTACGGATTGGATCACGTTACCAGATTTTAGCAAAGGGGCGGGAAAAACCCGCCCCGATCTGATGATGTGAGCGATCAGGCGAGGGTGATCAGCCCCAGCAGAGGTCAGTGCCTTCGGCGACCGAGATGCTGGTCACGCCATCGACAGGCTGGTCAGTGACCAGTGCGACGCCTGTGTCGAAGAAGCTCTTGCCGGGGGTGTTTTCCGGCAAGGAACCGTCAGCGGCATAGGCGGCGATGGCTTCGATACCCAATGCGGCCATGCGCAGCGGATACTGCTGCGACGTCGCACCAATCACGCCATCCGCGATGTTCTGAATGCCGGGGCAACCGCCGTCGACGGATACGATCAGAACGTCATTTTCACGGCCGATCGCTTTGAGTGCCTCGTAGGCACCGGCGGCTGCGGGCTCGTTGATGGTGTAGACCACGTTGATCATCGGATCGACAGCGAGAAGGTTTTCCATCGCCTTGCGGCCACCCTCTTCGTTGCCGGCTGTGACGTCGTGGCCGACGATGCGGGAGTCATCTTCGTCGCCCCATTTGTTTGGGTCGCCAAGTTCAATGCCAAAGCCCTGCAAGAAACCCTGATCGCGCAGCACGCCGACGGTCGGCTGGCTAACGGCAAGGTCCAGCATCGCGATGCGTGCGTTTGCAGCGTCATCGCCCAGCTTGGCTGCGGCCCACTGACCGATCAGCTCACCGGCAAGGAAGTTGTCGGTGGCGAATGTGGCGTCGGCGGCGTCAATCGGATCAAGCGGTGTGTCCAGGGCGATGACCAAAAGGCCCGCCTCGCGGGCCTGGGAGACGGCGCTGACGATGGACGATGTGTCCGATGCGGTCAGCAGGATGCCGGATGCACCGTCGGCGATGCATGTTTCAATCGCTGCAACCTGTGTTTCATGGTCGCCATCGACCCGTCCGGCGTAGGAGCGGAGTGTAATACCAGCGGCCTCGGCTGCGGCTTCGGCGCCTTCGCGCATCTTGACGAAGAAGGGGTTGGTGTCGGTTTTCGTGATCAAGCACGCCGATGGTGCATGGCTTTCAGCCATCGCCATGCCAGCGGTTGTGATGGCTGCAAGCGCAGTCCCGATAAGCAGTTTCTTCATGATATCCTCCCAGATAATCCGTGGGTCGGGGTCTTTGTCCCAACAATGCAACGGCCAGCTACAGCCTGCCGCTTGGCGATATGGAACTGCGATTCGGGGGCGGCTGTCAATTAATTAATTAACTTTCCTAATTAATTAAGTTCGCCTATGTATTACAGGCGAGGAGGCGGCTAGGTAGTGCGGGATGGATAACCGGTTAGTCAGATCAATCAGCACAGGGCTGAGTCAAAAAGGTGTGCGCGACCACAACGAGCGCCTGCTGCTGTCGCTTGTCCAGCGGCACGGCGCGCTGCCGGGCAGTGACCTTGCGCGGCTTGCGGGCTTGTCGGCGCCGACGGTGTCGGGGATATTGCGCCGCCTTGAAGCCGACGGGTTGCTGGTGCGCGGCGCCCCGGTACGCGGCAAGGTTGGCAAGCCGTCGATACCGATGCGTCTTGATCCGTGCGGGGTTTCGTCATTTGGCCTGAAAATCGGGCGCAGGTCGGCGGATTTGGTGTTGATGGATTTCACCGGCGGTATCCACGATCAATGCAAGATGACCTATGACTATCCGATCCCGACGGCGGTGCTGGCGTTTCTAAAAGACAGCATGGATCAGATGACGGCCAGCATGGCGGCACGCGATATCGCGCGGATTTGCGGCATCGGTGTTGCCGCCCCGTTCGAGCTGTGGAACTGGCACGATCTGGACGGTGCGCCAGCGCAGAATTTCTTGTCCTGGAAAGATCTGGATATCGCGATCGAGATCAAGCAGTTTTCCGATTTGCCGGTGCAGGTTCTGAATGACGCGACGGCGGCCTGTCAGGCAGAACACACTTACGGGCGCGGCAAAGAGTTTCGCGATTACGCCTATTTCTTCATTGGGGCGTTCATCGGGGGCGGGGTCGTCTTGAACAATTCAGTGTTCGAGGGGCGACAGGGTAACGCCGGTGCGCTGGGGTCATTGCGCAGTATCGGCCCCAATGGCGAAAGTATGCAACTGATTGATATGGCGTCCATTCATCAGCTTGAGGCGCGTCTGTTGGAGGTGGATATCGATCCGCGTCAACTGTGGGAAAATCCGCGATGTTGGATGGAGCTGCCGCGCTATGTCGATCCGTGGCTTGGCCAGACGGCACAGGAATTGGCAAAGGCCAGCCTTTCGATCTGTTCGGTGATAGATTTTGAAGCGGTTTTGATCGACGGGGCCTTTCCGGCTGAAATTCGTGATGAACTGGTCGAGCGGACCCGCCGCTATGTGGCGACGCAAGACACCCGTGGCCTGATCCCGCCGCAGATCGAAGCGGGCAGCATCGGCGCCAACGCGCGTGCGCTGGGCGCGGCATGTGGGCCGATCCGTGCGCAGTTTCTGTTAAATACGCATATCGGTGGAACCGACATGTGAGGCCTGCGATTTGTGCGGGGCAGGGAACGCGCCATTATCCGGCTTTGATTGCGCCCATACGGGTGCATTTACGCCCTTCGCAATTGCTTTCGGCAATTGCTGGCCCCATATGGCGCTAACGGGGGCGGTTGCGATCCATTATTCCGGGATGATCGCGGTTGCCATTCGTCCGGGCGGGACCTAATGTGCCGCGACTTTTATGCAGGGTTTTCCTGCAGTATAGATAAAGATAAGGGGCTACCATGCAGGGCGTGCAATCATTTATTCCACTGCTGTTGATCTTCGGCATCATGTATTTATTCCTGATCCGTCCACAGCAGACGAAGCTGAAAGAGCATCAAAAGATGCTGGGTGCATTGCGTCGCGGCGATCAGGTAATCACCCAAGGCGGCATCATGGGCAAGGTCACCAAGGTCAAGGACGACAATGAGGTGGAGGTCGAGATTGCATCCGGTGTGCAGGTCCGTCTGGTCAAATCGACGATCGTGACTGTTGTGAACAAGACAGAACCGGCGAAATCCTAAACCCGCCGAAGGGTCTTATCAAATGCTCAATATCTCTTTTGCCAAGCAGGTGATGATCTGGCTGACGGTCATCATTGGCCTGACGTTCGCGTTGCCGAATGGGTTCTATAGCCGGGTTGAGGCGCATAACGATGCGGTGGCGGTCATTGACGCCGGGCAAAGTGACGCGACGCTGGCCGCGGCGGCAGCGGGGTGGCCACGTTTTTTGCCATCGGGTCTGGTGAACCTTGGTCTTGATCTGCGCGGCGGTGCGCATCTGCTGGTCGAGGTGAAGGTTGAGGACGTGCATGCGTCTTTCCTCGAAGGGTTCTGGCCGGAGGTGCGCGATGTTCTGGCCGCCGAGCGGCAGACCGTTGGTTTTGTCACGCGCGAAGACAGCCCGGTGACCGCGCTGCGGGTGCGGATTTCTGAAAGCGCGGGTGCGGCCCGCGCGCTGGAGCTGGTGCGTGGTCTGGGCCGTCCGGTGACCACATTGACGGGGGCAGGGGCCAGCAACATTGATGTCAGCATTGACGGCACAGTTCTGACGATCACGCTGAGTGATGCGGAAAAGCTGGCGATGAATGATCGCACCATGTCGCAATCGCTTGAGATTATCCGCCGCCGGATCGACGAGGTGGGCACCCGTGAGCCAACGATCCAGCGGCAGGGTGCCGTGCGGATTTTGGTGCAGGTGCCCGGTGTGGGGTCTGCGGATGAGATCATTCAGCTATTGGGCACCACGGCGCAGTTGACGTTCAATCCGGTTGTGGGCCGCACGAGCGACCCCGCGCAATCGCCCGGCAGCGGGAACATGCTGGTGCCTGACGCAGAGCAGCCGGAGGTGTTTTACATCCTTGAGCGGCGTCCGGTTGTGACGGGCGAAGACCTTGAGAATGCTCAGCTGGATTTCGACCAAAACGGGCGACCTGCGGTGGCGTTCCGGTTCGACACCGCGGCGGCGCGGAAATTCGGCGACTATACGCTGGAAAACATCGGATCGCCGTTTGCGATCGTGTTGGACAGCAAAGTGATTTCGGCCCCCACGATCCAGAGTCACATTCCGGGCGGGTCGGGCATTATCACCGGCAATTTCACCACCGAAGAGGCGACCAATCTTGCGGTGCTGCTGCGCGCGGGCGCATTGCCTGCGGAGCTGACGTTTCTGGAAGAACGCACGATTGGCCCGGAGTTGGGCCAAGATAGCATCGACGCGGGCAAGGTGGCCTGTGTCGTCGCGGGGCTGGCCGTACTGATTTACATGGTGCTGAGTTATGGTTTGTTTGGCTTTTTTGCCAATATCGCGCTGACCGTCAATGTCGGGCTGATCTTTGGCCTTTTATCGATTGTGGGGGCCACGCTGACGCTGCCGGGGATCGCGGGGATCGTGCTGACCATCGGCATGGCGGTCGACGCCAATGTGATCATCTTTGAGCGGATCCGCGAAGAGTTGAAGACGGCCAAAGGGCCGGCGCGCGCGATCGAACTGGGGTATGAAAAGGCGATGTCGTCGATTGTAGACGCCAATATCACCACGTTCATGACGGCGGTGATTTTGTTCTTTGTCGGCTCTGGCCCGGTCAGCGGTTTTGCCGTGACCCTTGGGTTCGGCATCGCCACATCGGTTTTCACGGCGATTTTCGTCACACGTGCGTTGATTGCGATTTGGTTCGCGCGCACCCGTCCCAAAACGATTGAGGTTTAAGATGCGCCTGAGATTAGTCCGCGACGATACCAAGATCGACTTTTTCGCGCGCTCGCGCCTGTGGCTGGGGATATCGCTGGTCATGATGGTGGTGGCCTTTGGGTCATTCATGTTGCAGGGCCTGAATTATGGCATCGACTTTCAGGGCGGCACCAGCATTCGGACCCAATCGGAGGTGCCGGTTGATGTAGCGGCCTATCGCGATGTCCTGGCGCCGCTGAACCTTGGCGATGTGTCGATCGCAGAAGTGTTCGATCCATCATTCGACGCGAACCAGCATGTGGCCATGGTGCGGATTCAGGCACAGGAGGGCGACGAGCGGATTGCAACCGAAACAATCGACGCGATCCAGACCGCGCTGCAAACCATTGATCCGGCCATCACGTTTCCGTCGGTCGAATCGGTTGGCCCCAAGGTTTCCGGTGAGCTGATCAACACCGCCGTTCTGGCTGTTTCATTGGCTGTCTGCGCGATTTTGTTGTATGTCTGGATGCGGTTCGAGTGGCAGTTTGCCGTCGGTGCCGTGCTGGCGCTGCTGCATGACGTGCTGCTGACGATCGGCATCTTTTCGGAGCTTCAGATCAAGTTCGATCTGGCGATCATCGCGGCGCTGCTGACCATTGTGGGCTATTCGATCAACGATACCGTGATCGTGTTTGACCGGGTCCGAGAGAACCTGCGCAAGTACAAGCAGATGGACCTGAAAGAGGTTCTGAACTTGTCGATCAACGAAACCTTGAGCCGGACGTTGATGACATCGGGCACCACAATGCTGGCGCTTTTTGCGTTGTTCGTGCTGGGTGGTGATGTGATCCGGGGGTTTGTGTTTGCGATGATGTGGGGCGTCGTTATCGGGACCTATTCGTCAATCTTTGTCGCCTCTGCTATCCTGCTGGTGCTGGGGGTCAAACGCGACTGGTCCAAAAAGGACATCAACGCGGGCACACGCTATGGCCATTTGGACAGCTGACGGGGGACAGCAATGCGCCTGAACGAGATCAGATATAACGATTCGGTGCCGATTGACGGCTACGGCCCCGGATTTTTCCGTATTGGTGGCAAGCTGGTGCATGGGCCGGTTGCGGTGTTCCCATCTGGGGTGACCGCCTGGGGCGGATTTGACGATATTGACGTGATCCTTGCGCAGGCGGAAACGCTTGATGTGGTGTTCGTCGGCACCGGGGCCGAGATTGCGCACCCGCCTGCGGGCTTCCGTCAGGCGCTGGAAGATGCGGGTATCGGGGTGGAAACAATGGCGTCGCCTGCGGCCTGTCGCACCTATAATGTGCTTTTGTCCGAGGGGCGGCGGGTCGCCGTTGCCCTGATCCCGGTCTGAATGCTGCGGGTTCAAAACCTGACCTGCGCCCGCGGCGGTGTCCCGGTTCTGAGCGGGGTCAGTTTTGACGTGGCCGCCGGGCAGGCGCTGATCTTGCGCGGACCCAATGGGGTTGGCAAGACCACGCTGCTGCGCACGCTTGCGGGGTTACAGCCCGCGCTGGCCGGGGCGGCCGATTATCCTCAGGATCAGGGCGCATATGCCAGCCACGCCGATGGCATCAAAACCGCGCTGACCGTGACCGAGAACCTTGCGTTCTGGGCCGATGTGCATGGTACGATCCTGTCGGACGGGATTTTTGCGACCTTTGATCTGGTTGATTTGCGCGACCGCATGGCTGGCACGTTGTCGGCGGGACAAAAGCGCCGATTGGGGCTGGCCCGGTTGGGTGTGATTGGTCGCAAAGTGCTGTTTCTGGATGAGCCGACCGTGTCGCTGGACGGGTTTTCGGTCAGGCTGTTTGCGGATTGGTTGCAGAATACGCATCTGGCGGGGGGTGGCATTTCGGTGATCGCGACGCATATTGATCTGGGTCTGGCTGCACCTGAACTGGACCTGACACCGTTCAAGGCGGCGCCCGATGTGGGCGGCGGATCTGACGAGGCGTTCCTGTGATTGCCCTGCTGTTACGCGATCTGCGGCTGGCGGTGCGGGCCGGTGGGGGCTTTGGGCTTGGGCTGGCATTTTTTCTGATCGTGGTGGTGCTGGTGCCGTTTGGAGTTGGCCCCGAGACTGCGGTGCTGACGCGTATCGCGCCCGGAATTTTGTGGGTCGCGTCATTGCTGGCGGCGCTTTTGTCGCTGGATCGGATTTTTGCGCTGGATTTTGAGGATGGGTCCCTGGCGTTGCTGGCGACATCGCCGTTGCCATTGGAAGGTGCGGCATTGATGAAAGCGCTGGCGCATTGGATCACCACGGGGTTGCCGCTGACCATTGCTGCGCCCGCGCTGGGGTTTCTGCTGAGCCTCGCACCGGAGGCTTATGTTTATTTGCTGGTCTCGCTATTGCTGGGCACGCCCGCGCTGTCGATGATCGGGACCTTTGGTGCGGCGCTGACGGTGGGATTGCGCCGGGGCGGGCTGTTGTTGTCGCTGCTGGTGTTGCCGCTCTATGTTCCCACGTTGATTTTTGGCGCGGAGGCGGTGCGGCGCGGCGCCGATGGGTTGGACCCGACGGGCGCGCTTTTGTTGCTGGGCGCGATTACGGCGGGCACATTCGCCTTGCTGCCCTTTGCCACTGCGGCGACATTGCGCATCAACCTGCGGTGATGGGGGATTGAGGGTGGTCATGAGGCAGGGTAGGTAATGCGGATGTCGCTATGGGAATACGCCAATCCGAAACGGTTCATGGGATGGACAGCACCGGTGCTGCCCGTTGTCTTTGGGCTGGCAGGGGTGTGTCTGGTCGTCGGGCTGGTCTGGGGTTTCTTTTTCACGCCAGATGATTACCGCCAAGGATCGACCGTCAAGATCATCTATCTGCATGTGCCCGCCGCCCTGATGGCGATCAACGCGTGGATCATGATGTTGGTTGCCTCGTTGATCTGGATCGTGCGGCGACATCATGTTTCGGCGCTTGCGGCCAAGGCGGCGGCATCCGTGGGCCTGACGATGACGTTGATTGCGCTGTTTACCGGGGCTATCTGGGGCCAGCCGATGTGGGGCACCTATTGGGCCTGGGACCCGCGGCTGACATCGTTCCTGATCCTGTTCCTGTTCTATCTGGGCTACATCGCCCTGTGGGAAGCGATCGAGGACCCCGATACCGCCGCTGACCTGACATCGGTGTTGTGCATGGTGGGGTCAATTTTTGCGATCCTGTCGCGCTATGCGGTGTTGTTCTGGAATCAGGGGCTGCATCAAGGCGCGTCGCTGTCGCTGGACCCGGAAGAGAACGTGGCGGATGTGTTCTGGCTGCCGCTGGTGGTCTGCATCGCGGGGTTTGCGCTGCTTTTTATCGCGCTGGTCCTGCTGCGCACCCGTACTGAAATCCGTGCCCGCCGTATTCGGGCGCTAGAGGCGAGGGTGCGGCGTGCCTGATCTGGGACAATATGCAAACGCGGTTCTGGCCGCCTATGGGGTCAGCATCGTGTTGCTGGTCGTGCTTGTCGGGTTAAGCTGGTGGCGGTCGGCGCGCGTGCGTGCGGCATTGGAGCGGGTGGAAAAGAATGGCTAGGATATCGCCGCTAGTGATCATTCCGCCGGTGATTTTTGCGGCCCTTGCAGGGCTGTTTGCCGCCGGTATGTTGCGCGACAACGCCGATGAGCTGCCGTCGACCTTTGTGGGGCAACAGGCGCCACCGGTGCCGATTGAGGCGGTGCAAGGCACGCAGCAAATCACCGACGCGGACTTACGCAGTGGCGAGATCACGATTGTGAACTTCTGGGCCAGCTGGTGCCCGCCGTGCCGGGCCGAGCATCCCACCTTGCTTGCGCTTGCAGGGCAGGGGTATCGCATTGCGGGCGTGAATTTCCGCGATCAGCAGGCACAGGCCGTTGAATATCTGACCGACGAGGGCGATCCGTTCTTTGCCACCGGGTTCGATCTGCGGGGCAGGGTCGCGATTGACTGGGGTGTCACTGCGCCGCCCGAGACGTTCATCGTGGATGGCGACGGCACGGTGCTGTTCCGGTTTATCGGACCGCTGGTCGGGTCGGATTACGAGCAGCGGTTTTTGCCGGAGTTGGCAAAGGCGGTGGAGTGAACTTTCCGGGGTGCCGGGGTAAACCCCGGCCTACGATTGGTTGATATTTCAGGCGCGTGTCGAGCCCGGTCACTGTGACCGGGCTTTTTCGTTTTTTTGTCGGCTCAGGCAGATTTTGCCAAATTCCGCAGCACATAGTGCAGAACGCCACCGTTTTCGATGTATTCGATCTCGACTGCGGTATCTATCCGGCATTTGACGGTGATATCCTTCACCGTGCCATCGGCGTAGGTGATGTGCGCCGTCATGTCCTGCAGGGGCTTCACCGCGTCCAGACCGTTGATTGTCACGGTTTCTTCGCCGGTCAGGCCAAGCGTTTTGCGGGTATCGCCGCCGGTGAATTCAAACGGCACGACGCCCATGCCGACGAGGTTGGAGCGGTGGATACGTTCGAAGCTTTCAGCGATCACGGCTTTGACGCCCAGAAGTGCGGTGCCTTTGGCCGCCCAGTCGCGCGATGATCCGGCACCGTATTGTTCGCCGGCAAAGATCACCAGTGGCGTGCCCTGTTCCTGATAGGCCATCGCCGCGTCGAAGATCGAGGTCTGCGCCCCATCGGGGCCTTTGGTATAGCCGCCTTCGACGCCATCGAGCATTTCGTTCTTGATGCGGATGTTGGCAAAGGTGCCGCGCATCATGACTTCGTGGTTGCCGCGACGTGAGCCATAGCTGTTGAATTCGCGCACGGGCACCTGACGGTCGATCAGGTACTGACCGGCGGGGGTGGTGTCCTTGAACGAACCGGCGGGGCTGATGTGGTCGGTGGTCACGAAATCGCCCAGCACGGCCAGAACCTTGGCGTTGGTGACGTTTTGGATCGTGCCTGCATCCTTGGACATGCCGCGGAAGTAGGGCGGGTTCTGGACGTAGGTCGATGCGGCGGGCCAGTCGTAGGT
The DNA here is from genome assembly GCF_017854565.1 of Yoonia sp. Taxonomy (GTDB): domain Bacteria; phylum Pseudomonadota; class Alphaproteobacteria; order Rhodobacterales; family Rhodobacteraceae; genus Yoonia. The sequence continues at coordinate 58,840 of NZ_JAFMHJ010000005.1, read as the reverse complement.
TTCACTGTCGGTGGTTTCGACCGCCTGCCACTTTTCATCGCCTTTGAAGACGTCGGCGTATTTGCTGATGAACGCTTCGCGGGTCACTGTTTTTTCGACAAGCGCGTTGATTTCGGCGTTGGTGGGCCAGATGTCTTTGAGGAAGACATCGTTGCCGTTTTGATCCTGCCCAAGCGCGTCTTTGGCGATGTCGATGTTCATGTCACCGGCCAGCGCATAGGCCACGACCAGCGGCGGTGAGGCGAGGTAATTGGCGCGCACATCGGGGGAAATGCGCCCTTCGAAGTTGCGGTTGCCCGACAGCACCGATGTCGCGATCAGGTCGCCTTTGGTGATGGCGTCGGACAGTTCTTTTTGGATCGGGCCAGAGTTGCCGATGCAGGTCGTGCAGCCGTAGCCAACAAGGTTGAAGCCGATGGCGTCGAGATCTTCCTGCAGGCCTGCGGCCTCGAGGTATTCGGAGACGACCTGGCTGCCGGGGGCGAGCGATGTTTTCACCCAAGGTTTGCGGTTCAGACCCAGCGCGCGTGCCTTGCGGGCGACAAGGCCCGCGCCGATCATCACGTAGGGATTGGAGGTGTTGGTGCAGGACGTGATCGAGGCGATCACGATAGAACCGTCGTGCAGTTTATAGTCTTCGCCTGCGACCTGCTGGCTGTTGTGGTGGCCCTGATCACCGGGGATGTGATGGGGGGCGACGGGCCCCCCTTCGGCTGTCATCTGGGCTTTTTCGGCAGGGGTTGCGGATTTCTCGGGGCGCTGACCTTTGATGTATTGGCCAAAGGCCTCGGCCGCACCGGTCAGGGCGATGTAGTCCTGTGGGCGCTTGGGGCCGGAAATGGCCGGGACGATCGTGCCCATGTCGAGGTGCAGTTTGTCCGTGTAGATCGGGTTGTAGCCGGCGTCGCGCCAGAAGCCGTTTTCCTTGGCGTAGGCTTCGACCAAGGCGATGCGGTCTTCGTCGCGGCCGGTGTTGCGCAGGTAGCGCAGGGTCTCGCCGTCGATGGGGAAGAAGCCGCAGGTCGCGCCGTATTCTGGGGCCATGTTGGCAATGGTCGCCCGGTCGGCCAGTGGCAGGTGATCAAGGCCAGTGCCGAAGAATTCGACGAATTTACCCACAACGCCAAGTTTGCGCAGCATTTCCACGACTTTCAGCACAAGGTCGGTGCCGGTGGTGCCTTCCATCATGGCGCCTGTCAGCTCGAAACCCACCACTTCGGGGATCAGCATGGAGACAGGTTGGCCCAGCATTGCCGCCTCGGCCTCGATCCCGCCGACGCCCCAGCCCAGCACGGCAAGGCCGTTGACCATGGTGGTGTGGCTGTCGGTGCCGACGAGGGTATCGGGGTAGGCCACGACATCGCCGTTCTGGTCGGTGTCGGTCCACACGGTCTGGGACAGATATTCAAGGTTCACCTGATGGCAGATGCCGGTGCCCGGTGGCACCACGCGGAAGTTGTTAAACGCGCCCTGACCCCATTTGAGGAACTGGTAGCGTTCCATGTTGCGTTCGTATTCGCGGTCCACATTCATCTGGAATGCCCGTGGGTTGCCGAATTCGTCGATCATGACCGAATGGTCGATGACCAGATCGACAGGGTTCAGCGGGTTAATTTGCTGGGCGTCGCCGCCAAGCGCCACAATGCCATCACGCATCGCGGCGAGGTCAACGACGGCAGGCACGCCGGTGAAGTCCTGCATCAGTACGCGGGCCGGGCGGTAGGCGATTTCGCGGGGGTTCTTGCCGCCATTGTCGGCCCATTGGGAAAACGCCTTGATGTCATCGACCGAAACCGAGAAACCGCCGTCTTCAAACCGCAACAGGTTTTCCAGCACCACCTTGAGCGCGGCAGGCAGTTTGGAGAAATCGCCCAGACCCGCAGCTTCGGCAGCCGGGATAGAGTAATAGGCGACGGATTGGTCACCAACGGTAAGCGTTTTGCGGGTTTTGGCGGTGTCTTTGCCGACAGTGATTGTCATGGCGATCCCTTTCAAGGCTGATGCTGTGTAAGGCTATTGCCGTGGCTTTTGCCCCATGGCGCGTGGCCGTTCAAGGGGGGTAGCGCCATTTTTTGTATACCATTGCACACAATCACGATCAAATTGCGCGTGATCGCCCTGAAACATAGATGACGCGGCCATCGCAATTCGTTGATTGGTTATTTCAGGCAAATATCAATAGACCAAATGGACAGGACAAGATCAGGATACCCCATGCGCCCCATTTTTGCAGCACTTGCGTTTGCAGGCTTTTTCATGACGACGGAAGCGGTGGCGCAAGACGCACCTGTGGTAATTGAGCTTTATACGTCGCAGGGGTGTTCATCTTGCCCACCCGCCGATGCCATGTTGCATGATCTGGCCAAATACGACGACGTGATCGCATTGGCGCTGCATGTCGACTATTGGGATTACATTGGATGGGCCGATATTTTCGCCGATCCCGCCTATACGGCGCGCCAACATGCCTATGCCCGTGCGGCGCGTGCGACAACGGTTTACACCCCGCAAATGGTGATCAACGGGCAGGATCGCGTGGTTGGATCACGCCCGATGCAGGTCATGGATCTGGTGCAGGCGCATCGCGCAAAGGGGACGCCGATTGCTGTGTCGCTGGCACGCAATGGCAACCGGGTGCGGATCACCGCAGCGCCGGGGCATCGCGGTGATTATGTTGTTCAACTGGTCCGTTATACCCCCGAGGAAACCGTTTTGATCGGACGTGGTGAAAATGCGGGCCGCGAGGTGAGCTATGCCAATATCGTCAATTCGTGGACGGTCCTGAGCCGCTGGGATGGCACCACCGCGCTGGCGCTTGATGCGGATGCGAGCGGCAGTGATCCCGTCGTGGTGATCATACAGCAAATTCGCAGTGGTCCCATTGTGGGGGCCGCGCAGCTGCGCTAACTGCCGGTTCGGACCTTCCAGCGGCGGTGTACCCAGAACCATTGCGCGGGGTTGCGGGCGATCTGCGCCTCGAGCCGCCGGGTGATTTCGACCATCATGTCGCGGGGGTTTGCGGGGGTGATCGGTGCCTCTACCTCGACTGCGAAGGACATGCCGTCGGGCTGCCGGATTCCGAAATAGGGGATCACCAGCGCATTCAGGCGCAGTGCAATATCCGCGGCGGATGTGGCGGTATGGGCGGGCTGGCCCAAAAACGGGATGCTGATCCCGGGGGCCGAGACATCAAACAACAGCGTCCCCATGCCGCCCGATTTCAGATGCCGCGCAAAGCCCATTGTGCCGCGGCGGCCCTGTTCAAAAACCGGCCCGCCCCATGACGTCATGGTTTTGGCGTAATGGGCATTGAAATATGCGTTCTGCATCGGGCGATACAGCCCACCGATGGTATGCCCCAGACGGGTCAGGACCTGACGCGGGGCTTCGTGATTGCCAAAATGGGCGGTGACGAAAATGACCGGGCGCTTTGCCATTGCGGCCTTGGCCAAGGGCGCAAGCCCGGAGCCGGTGGGTATCGTTTCAGACAGCCGTCTGCCGAAGTCCTGCCAGGAATAATTCTCGATCAGGGTGCGGCCGAAGTTGTCGCAGCAGGCCCCGGCCAGCGCGCGCCGGTCTGGGGGCGGCATGTCGGGGTAAATGCGTGCCAGATTATCCTCGGCGCGTTTGCGATACCCTGCGAGCGGGCCAATGGCGTGGCGCAGGGCCGCGCCCATGATCGGCACGCGTGTGTCATAGGGCAGGCGCCGCACGGTTCCGATCAGCCCGCGCAGGGCGCGATCGGCAAGCCAGTCGGCGGTGGAACCGTCAAGAGGGGCGTTTGTGGTCATTGTGCGTTGTCTCAGACGGCGGGTCGCTTGGCCAGCCCCGTGCCGATCATACTGTCGCGGGTGACCAGTGGGGCCAGATCGCCTGCGGACCAGCCATCAGTGCCGCCGGGCCGGGCGGGAATCACGATGTAGCGCATGTCGGCGGTGCTGTCATGGACGCGCACGGTCGTGCGGTCGGGGAGGGTGACGCCGAATTCGGCCAACACATTGCGCGGTTCCTTGACGGTGCGCGAACGGTAGGCGCGCGATTTGTACCAATCGGGCGGCAGGCCCAGCAGATTGCGCGGATAACACGAACACAGGGTGCAGACGATGACGTTGTGCACGTCGGCGGTATTTTCGACCGCGATCAGGCGCATCGGGCCGATATCATAACCCATCGCGCGACTGGCGGCGCTGGCGTCGGCCAGCAGATCGGCGCGGAAGGCAGGATCGGTCCAGGCACGGGCGACAACGGCGGCGCCGTTGGCCGGGCTGCGGGCATCCATGGCGTTGATCTGGGCATTGATTTCGGCGGCAGTCGTCACGCCTTTTTCAATGAGCAGTTCACGAATCGCGATTTCCATCTGTTGCCAGTAGGTCAGGGGGCGGTCACCGTCGGGGCGGTAGGGGTGGCCCGACGGCGAGAGGTGGTCGTGGTGATCATGGGGCATGGGGGGCGTCTACCTTTTCCAGCCAATGCGCATAGATTTCTGCATCCAAAGTGTCATCGGGGTGTTCTGCCGCCGACCCCCAAAGTTCGGCCATGGTGAAGCGGATGCGCAGCAGGGGCAGGGGGTGCCCGTGATGGCCGTAGGCCAGTTCTTCGGGGTTGGGGAACGGACCGAGGGTGCGTTCGACCCAGCCGCATTTGCCGCGCAGGTAGGCGGGGGTGCGGACATGACCGGGGGGCATATCGGCGCGGACCCGCATGAATTGTCGGCTAGTCACTGGCCGCCTCGCCATATGTGGTGCCACGTGCGGCGACGGCGGTCATGCGGTTTGCCAGCTCTGCGGTGGTGTAAACCCCGGCTTCGACAAGGTTCTGGTTCACCGAGGCGATCCAGCGTTCGTAGTAGGACATCTGTTCGAACGATGCGGGCGGCATGTCTTCGAGCACGCGGCGCAGGCCGTCGACGGTGAAATACCCCTTGCCAGACGTAATCACCATGAGCGCGTCGACACGCTTTTCCCAAAGGGCGAAATCATGCTGGTCGGCGGGTACGGGCCCTGCGGCCGTGCCGCCCATGTCGTGCCAGCGGTGGCCGTGAAAAGGATCAGGTGTTTGCGTCATGCGCCAAGGTTAGTTCAGATCACGCGGGCCTGTCCATGCGCTATTGCGGGTCATCATCGGCTTCGTCAGGGTCGATCAAGGTGATCATGCCGGTATCAACCATTTCGCGGATCGCCTTGGTGATCTCGCCCATGGCGGCTTCGGCGTCGGCTTTGTTGACACGGCCCCGTTCGGCGGCATCGTCGCGCAGTTGGCCTGCCATCCGCTGTGATATGCTGCCGAGAATGAATTCGGCAGAGTTGACAAGCGCCGCGTCCCCCGAAAGAGCGGCTGCCATGGCGGTGAGCATGACGGTGCCATCGACCGAGCGGATGCAATTGGGAATGTCCGTGGGTTTGACGCGCAACGCGATGTCCTTGAAGGTGAAAATCGCCTTGCGCACATCGCTTGCAAAATCCGGATCTGCGGCACCCAACCCTTCGAGAACGTCTTCGCGGGTGTCTGTTGCGGTGGAGTTGAGGATCGCGCCAAGCCGCTGTACGGGCGCCTTTTCAAAGGCGAGGGGCAGGATCGTGCCGTAATCATGCGCCAGCGCGGCGCCTATTCGGCGCACGGCATCGGGCGCAATATCGGCGGTCTGCGACATGGCAAAGGTGATCCGCCGGGCGCGATCACCGGGGGTTTTCATCAATACGTCTGCCGCCTTGGCCACAGGAAGTTTCGACAAGGCCACTGCGCACACTTCGATGCTTTCGGACATCATGATCTTGACGATGCGATCAATGGGCAATGCGATGACGCGCGGCCAGTGGTCGCCATTGCGGACACTGGCGAGTTGCGTGCGCAATCGTTCTGCCAAATCTGGGCTGAGGTGATCGGCAAGGGCGCGTACCGCACCATCGTGGGTGCCGGGCGCCGCAAGGCCAATTGCCTCGAGTTCCGACACAAATTCGTCTGCGACAGCGGAGACCGTGTTGCGGTCCACCAGCCGGATAGCCCCCAATTCGCACGTTAGCAGTTCTTGCAGTGATTCGGGGAGTTGGGACAACGACAGGCTGCCTCCATCGCTGATCATCATCTGCACGATCATCGCGGCCTTGCGTCTGCGGCTAAGGGTCGGCGCCCCGGATATATGCGATTTAATTCCCATACCCCGTCATAACGGACCGTGTGTAAACGAACCGTTAGAAAACCGTGGTCAGCTGCCGGGATGCGTGACCATGACGGACATCTTCTTGAGTTGCTCGATGGTTTCATCCGACAATTGGGCCTGATCGGCGGTATTCGCATGCAAATCGTCAACGGCCGCTGTGATTGTTGATATTTCTAAGTCAGTGAATTCCCTGTCTTCGCGCGAAAAGCCACCGATACTCCGAGAACCGTCACTGTCGGATGCGCAGACGATACCGAATCGCATGCCGTACTCTGCTGCCTTGACCAGAACGCCGGCGGGATCCTGCAGTCCGGACCAGCGGCAAGCTCCAGCTTGCTCAAAACCCCATGCCACCATGGGATCAGACATGAGAAGCCCGTTCTGGGAGTAATACTCCAGCCATTCTTTTTTGTAGGTCTGAAACATGAACTTCGGTGTCGTGTACTGGATATGAAAACCAAGCGCATACCCGGCAGGCGCCAGCTTGTTTAACTCGCCTAACACTTGACTAATCTCTAGCTGCGACGTTGACATGTCTTTAACTCGCTTTCCGGTTGCCAAAGGCCGTTCGTTCGAAATACCATGGTACATGGCTTTGATGTTCGTCATTGTATGTGTAACTAAGCAAAGACGACAAGGCTTTTATATTCATGGATAGCCTAGAGGTTAGATAGATGTCGGGACTTCTGGGTCCAAAGGAGATTGAGCAGCTTGCTCCGTCGGGGCATTACATCGCCTTGCGGATCGGGTTCGCGTTTCCGATGGAAGAGGTCAATGCGCTTCCTGTGGAGTGGATTGAGCACTATACGAACAACCGATTTATGCTTTTTGATCCGGTGGTCAGGTGGGCCTATAGCCACGTGGGTGCCTGCCGTTGGAGTGCCTTGCCCATGGATGACCCCAAACGCATTATCGCACAGGCCCAAACTTTCGGTCTGAGATTTGGCGTGACGGTTTCCATCCTCAACACCGGAGCTGATACGCAGCGTTCGTTTGCATCATTTGCCCGGTCCGACCGCGAGTACACAGACCTTGAGGTGAAACTGCTTAGGGCGTTTTTGACCCGAAGGCACAACGAGACCGCGCCGCCGACCAATCTGACGCGCGCCGAGCTTGAGGCATTGGGTATGGTCAAGGAAGGCAAGCGACTGAAAGAAATCGCGCACGAGCTTGGTGTCAGCGAAGGCGCAGTCAAACAACGCCTGAAGAACGCCAAATTGAAGCTGGGGGCCAAGACCGGCACGCAGGCGGCCACCTTGGCCAGTCAATACGGGCTGATATAACACGCCATTTTAATTGATTTTCTCGTAAATTTTCGCGCTAATTTGAACTGTCGTGGTAAAGACGACAATCGACAGATGTAACGCGAGCTTCCGTTCGCCTCGAATTGGAGAATTAAAATTAAATGAACCATATTTCTTTCAACCTAGCACAACTTCACCAGTATGGATCGGCCTTCTATGACTTTCTGGGTCTAAGGAAACGGTTCTTTGTTGATCAACTTGGATGGGACATTCCCCACGATGATGATGTGGAAATGGACCAATATGACAACCCAACGGCCTTTTATTCACTTGTTCTGCGCAAGGGTCGGGTGATTGCGGGTATCCGCGCGATGCCGACAACCGCGACCTGGGGATCACATACCTATATGCTGCGCGATGCCGTTGCCGGCAAACTGGGTGGCATTCCATCGACGATTATCAACAAGGTCGCCGTATCGCCGAATGTCTGGGAAGCGACCCGTGTGGTAATTTCCGATGAAGTGACGACACAGGCCGATCGCTCGCTTTGCCTGTCACTGATTCTAGATGGGGTCGTTGACGAGGCAAAATCAAAAGGCGCAACCGAGATCATGGCGCTTTGCCCACCTTCCTTTGCGCGGACATTACGGCAAATCGGCTACGGTGCGCATCTGATCGGCGAGCCTTATGTCAATGCGCACGACGGACGCCGCTATGTCGCGATGAGCATGCCTGCCGAGCGCAAGATGCCTCTGGTCGCCAAAATTTCTGCAGTCGCAAAGGCGGCACATGCAGCCAAGGCCACGCACTTGTCGCAGCCCCAGCCCGTCCATGCGCCATCGGTGATTTGATGTCAGGGCGGTGACCGGTTGGCTGCAGAGCGCTGCCAATCGGTCACACCGCGCGCTTAGCTTGCGCCGAAAACCCGTGCGAAAATCGTATCAACATGCTTTGTGTGATAGCCAAGATCGAACTTTTCTTCGATTTCAGCAGCCGAAAGCGCCTTGAGGACATCATCGTCAGCCAGCAATTCGGTTTTGAAATCTGCACCCTTTTCCCAGACTTTCATCGCGTTGCGCTGCACCAGACGGTAGGCATCTTCGCGGCTGACGCCAGCCTGCGTCAGCGCCAGAAGCACGCGCTGCGACATCACCAGGCCACGGAATTTGTTCATGTTGGCCAGCATGTTGTCGGGATAGATCACGAGCTGTTCAACCACACCGGCAAGCCGGTGCAGGGCAAAATCCAACGTGACCGTGGTATCGGGGCCAATCGCGCGTTCGACGGACGAATGGCTGATATCGCGTTCATGCCAAAGCGCGACGTTTTCCATTGCGGGCACGACCGACATGCGGACCAGACGCGCGAGGCCGGTCAGGTTTTCGGTCAGTACCGGGTTACGCTTGTGCGGCATCGCCGAGCTGCCTTTTTGGCCGGGGCTAAAGAATTCTTCGGCCTCCAGCACTTCTGTGCGCTGCATATGGCGAAACTCGGTCGCTATGTTTTCGATGCTGGATGCGATGACGCCCAAGGTGGCAAAGAACATCGCATGGCGGTCGCGGGGAATCACCTGGGTGCTGATCGGTTCGGGTGTCAGGCCCAGTTGCGCGCAGACGTGTTCCTCGACGGAGGGGTCGATATTGGCGAATGTGCCAACCGCGCCGGAAATCGCGCCCGTGGCAATTTCGGCCCGTGCTGTCATCAAACGGGTGCGACCCCGGTCCATTTCGGCATAGAATCGGGCAAAGGTCAGACCCATCGTCGTGGGTTCGGCGTGAATACCGTGACTGCGACCGATGCGGACGGTGTCCTTGTGTTCAAAGGCGCGGGTCTTGAGGGCGGCCAGTACACGGTCCATGCCAGCCAGCAGCAGGTCAGCCGCACGGACCAGTTGCACGTTCAGCGTGGTGTCCAGCACGTCGGACGATGTCATGCCCTGATGCACGAACCGCGCATCATCGGACCCGATATGTTCGGCCAAATGGGTCAGAAAGGCGATGACGTCGTGTTTGGTGACCGCTTCGATTTCGTCAATCCGCGCCACGTCAAAAGTCACGTCCTTGGCTTTCCAGACGGCTTCGGCGTTTGCTTTGGGGATCACGCCGATGGCAGCCTGAGCGTCACAGGCGTGCGCTTCGATCTCGTACCAGATACGGAATTTTGTTTCAGGTGACCAGATGGCAACCATTTCGGGACGGGAATAACGCGGGATCATGGGCAAACCTTTATGAAGGGTGGGCAGCGGATTTCCCCTGCGTCATAAAGAGACAGGCCCCGAGCCTCAAGGGAGAGATGACATGAAGATCACTGTGCCGCATCGGACCTCTGGCGATTTTGCGGGTGGTTGGCAATTGCGGCGCATGATTGCGGACCGGCTGACGGGGCAGGACGGGCAGCTGACCGGTACCGCGCATTTTGCGGACGCAGGGCAGGGCCGCCTGAAGTACACCGAAACAGGCCAGCTGCGTCTGGGTCACGGTCCGGTGCTGGCCGCGACGCGCAGCTATTTTTGGCAGTTCGCCGATGACCGCGTTGCAGTGACCTTTGCCGATGGCGCCGCCTTTCACAGCTTTGCCCCGGCAGGCCATGCCGCAGGCACCGATCATCCATGTGGCGCAGATTTCTATACGGTGCGCTATGATTTTACACGCTGGCCGGAGTGGCAGGCAACCTGGGTGGTGACCGGACCGCGCAAGGATTATTCATCCGTGTCGGTTTATGCACCGTAAGGTGGGTTTTAACCCACCCTCCACGGGGCACGCCACACCATGTCACTTGCACCTGACCCCGGCTCGGGCAATAAAAGCACACGAAATTAATTAACAGGGGAGAGCGGCACATGGCCCTCGCACGAAACGACACAGTCCTGACCGAGGCTTTTGGCCCATCGCAAGGTACCGCCCTGCGCGTCAAGCAGGTAGCGATGGTGGTGCTTGGCATCGCCGCGCTGGCGGTTTTCGCCAAGATCAAGGTGCCGGTCCCCGGCAGCCCCGTCGCCATCAGCATGGGCACATTCGCCGTTCTTTCGATCGGGGCTGCCTATGGGCCGCGGTTGGGCCTGACCACGATTCTGGGCTACATGATTGTCGGGATGCTGGGCTTTGACATCTTTCAAAGCTCGACCGCCGATCTGAACGGTGTGAGCTATATGATGGGCAGCACCGGCGGTTATCTGCTGGGCTATGTTCTGGCCACGCTGGCGCTGGGCTGGGCGGCACGTGCCGGCTGGGACCGATCGGTCGTGATGATGGCGCTGGCGATGCTGATCGGCAATGCGCTGATTTATCTGCCGGGTCTGGCATGGCTGGGTGTGCTTTACGGTTGGGACAAGCCGCTTTTGGCATGGGGCCTGACACCATTCCTGCTTGGTGACCTGCTCAAGCTGGGCGTTGCGGCGCTGCTGGTGCCCGGTCTGTGGAAGCTGATCGGTGACGCCCGCAAATAAGCGATCCGCATCTTTTACGTAAAGGCGCCGCATTTAGCGGCGCTTTTTTTTTGTCGGCCTGACGGTTATGCCAATGTTGTCGTCACCTGCGATGTCCGCTCGAGCGTGCGGTGGACGGGGCATTTGTCTGCAATTTCCAGCAGCTTGGCGCGCTGTTCAGCGGTCAAATCCCCTGCTAGCCGGATCACGCGATCAAACTGGTCCACCTTGGCACCCGGATCGGCCGCGTCCATGGCGTGGGCTTTGGCGTGGGTGATATCGACGCTGACGCTGTCCAGGGGCCAGTCCTTGCGTCTGGCATACATGCGGATCGTCATCGACGTGCAGGCACCAAGCCCGGCCGAGACAAGCCCATAGGGCGACAGCCCCTTGTTGGTGCCGCCGTATTGTGTCGGCTCATCCGCGAGCAGGTGATGTGGGCCGGACTGGATGTCTTGCAAAAACCCCTTCGGGTCCGCCTCGGTGACGCGCATCACGCCTTCGGGGGCCGCTGCGGGCTTTTGGGGTTGTTCCAGCGCGAGATACCGTTTGGACCATGCGGCAATGACATCGGCGGCATATTCGGCATCCGCGGAGCGGGTGATAAGGTGATCGGCATCATCCAATGTCACAAAGCTTTTGGGGTGTTTGGCCGCCATGAAAATCTGCGAGGCATTTTCGATGCCGACGGTCGCATCGCGCGGTGCGTGCAGCACCAGCAAAGCCGCCCCCAGCCTTGCGATCGACGCGGTGAGGGCCGCACCCGAGATATCTTCGATAAAGCCTTTGCCAATCCGGAACGGCCGCCCGCCCAGCGATACTTCGGCAACGCCCTGATCAAGAATTTGCGGGATCGCATCGGTGAAATTATGCGTCACATGGCCGGGATCAAAGGGCGCGCCGATGGTTACCACGGCTTTGACCGATGGCATCTGTGGCACCGCCTTGAGAACGGCAGCCCCGCCCAGCGAATGACCGATGACCAACGCGGGCGCCATGCCGCGCGCGCCCAATGCGGCGCAGGCTGCCAGCAAATCTTCGACGTTGGATGAAAAGCTGGTATTCTCGAACTCGCCCTCGGAATGGCCCAGACCGGTGAAGTCGAACCGCAGCACCGCTATTCCCATGGACGCCAGACGCGCGGCGATCCTGCGCGCGGCGGTGATGTCTTTGGAGCAGGTGAAGCAATGGGCGAAAAGGGCTGTGGCCAGATGGGGACCAATCGGCAGATCAAGGCGCGCGGCAAGCGTGTCGCCTGCGTGGCCGATAAAGGTAAGTTTTTCAGTTGGCATTGGGGTCCCTTTGATTGCGTTTGCCCCGAAGGTTGCGCGGCTGGGTCGGGGTTGCAAGGGATGTGGCGAAAGAGTGATGGTCGTCGGACGCCCCGCGATGCAGGCCGCCGGGCACGACCCTGACGATCAGGCAGTGGGCGACGCTCTGGAAACCAAGCCAATCCCGCAGTCTGCGACAACGAGATCGTGCCGACCGTCTACTTTTGATTCCTGTGTCACGCATTGGCCGCTACTGAGGTTGGTGCCCTGATAAATGTGCTGATCGTGCTGCCAGAGCAGTATCCACTGACCGGTGTTGTGCCGCCTGATGCGGATAAAATGGGGTGGCGTCACCGTTGCTGATCATCCCGCGAATATCGAGATTGGGGTTCGCGGCGCTGCCCGAGGCCCAGAATGCGCCTCTTGCCGGTCTCGCTGTTAATAACGCTGATTTTTTGAGGTGTATGATTTTTGACCATGGTGATGGTCGTGATTTTGCAAGCCACTTCACACCTTTGAATGCGTCAAAGCGCCATGATGTGAGCAATCGAAATTCAATTCGCCGTTTTGGCGAATAAAGGGCTGCGATACGGTTTAAAAAAGAAGGGGCACCATTGCTGGCGCCCCTTGATAACTCAGCGTCTTTGGCGGCTTAGCAGCTGTAGTACATCTTGTATTCGATCGGGTGTGGTGTGTGCTCGTAGGCGTACACTTCTTCCCATTTCAGCTCCATGTAACCTTCGAGCTGGGATTTGGTGAACACGTCACCAGCCAGAAGGAATTCATGATCTGCTTCCAGCGCTTCCAACGCCTCGCGGAGCGAACCGCAGACCGTTGGGATTGCCGCCAGCTCTTCTGGTGGCAGATCGTACAGGTCCTTGTCGGATGACGGACCGGGGTCGATCTTGTTCTTGATGCCGTCAAGGCCAGCCATCAGCAGGGCTGCAAAGCACAGGTACGGGTTTGCAGCTGGATCGGGGAAGCGTGCCTCGACGCGCTTGGCCTTGGGGGATTCGGCCCATGGGATACGGACACAACCCGACCGGTTACGTGCAGAATATGCGCGCAGAACGGGGGCTTCGAAACCGGGGATCAGGCGTTTGTAGCTGTTGGTCGCTGGGTTCGTGATCGCGTTCAGCGCCTTGGCGTGCTTGAGGATGCCACCGATGAAATACAGCGCCTCTTGGCTCAGGTCGGCGTATTTGTCGCCGGAGAACAAAGGCTTGCCATCTTTCCAGATCGACATGTTCACGTGCATACCGGTGCCGTTGTCACCCGAGATCGGCTTTGGCATGAAAGTTGCGGATTTGCCGTAGGCCTGTGCGACGTTGTGGATCACATATTTGTACTTCTGGATCTCATCGGCCTGCTTTGTCAGCGTGCCGAAAATCAGGCCCAATTCGTGCTGGCAAGACGCCACTTCGTGGTGGTGCTTGTCGACCTTCATACCCATGCGCTTCATGGTGGAAAGCATTTCGCCGCGCATGTCTTGTGCATCGTCGATCGGGTTCACGGGGAAATAGCCGCCCTTGATACCGGGACGGTGGCCCGTGTTGCCCATTTCGTATTCGGTGTCGCTGTTCCACGCGCCGTCGATGGCATCAACCTGGAACGACACTTTGTTCATGGACACCTGAAAACGCACGTCATCGAAGACAAAGAATTCAGCTTCGGGGCCGAAATACGCGGTGTCACCAATGCCGGACGCCTTGAGGTATTCCTCGGCTTTGACGGCGGTGCCGCGCGGGTCACGGTCGTAGGGTTCCATCGTGTCCGGCTCGACCACGTTGCAGTGAATGCAGATGGTTTTTTCGGCATAAAACGGGTCGATATAAACGCTTGATGGATCTAGCATCAGCTTCATGTCGGACTGGTCGATGGATTTCCAGCCAGCGATGGACGAGCCATCAAACATAAAGCCTTCTTCGAGGAAATCTTCGTCGACAAGGTCAGACACGACAGTAACGTGCTGCAGTTTGCCGCGGGGGTCGGTAAAGCGGATGTCGACGTAATCGACGTCCTCGTCTTTGATCAGTTTTAGAACAGCTTGATTGTCCATATGGGATGTCCCTTTTTTAGCAAATTTTACGGATTAAAGCGCGTCGTCGCCGGACTCTCCGGTGCGGATGCGGATGGCTTGTTCGATGGTTGAGACAAAAATCTTGCCGTCGCCAATCTTGTCTGTTTTCGCGGCGCCAATGATCGCTTCGATAGCACGATCGACCTGATCGTCGGCCAGAACGACCTCGATTTTTACCTTGGGCAGGAAGTCGACGACATATTCTGCGCCACGATAGAGTTCTGTGTGGCCCTTTTGCCGGCCAAAGCCTTTGACCTCGATCACGGAAAGACCCTGCACGCCAACTTCTTGCAGTGCTTCTTTCACTTCGTCGAGTTTGAATGGTTTTATGATCGCTTCGATCTTTTTCATAGGCCCGCGACTCCCCCTGTGATGTTTCATCGCTGGTCAGACCATTTCTCTTGCATCGGGACAATTCGTGGCCGACCCTTAGGATGGGCTTGCAAGGGGAAAGCGCAGTGTTTGCCTAAATTTTGTGCATAATGGCGCTTTATCATGCGAATGGCGAACCTGAGGTGCTGAAACGATGACCGAACTGCTGACCGCTGCCCAAATGCGCGCCATCGAACAGGCTGCGATTGCGTCCGGTCAGGTGACCGGGCTGGAGTTGATGGAGCGGGCCGGGCGGGGCGTGGTCGATGCGATTTTCCGGGAATGGCCGGAGTTGACGGAGCAATCGCCGGGTTCGGATGCCGGACGCCGCCGGGCGGTGGTGCTGTGCGGGCCGGGGAACAATGGCGGCGACGGGTTTGTCGTGGCGCGGCTGTTGAAGCAGGCCGGGTGGGAGGTGGCGGTGTATCTTTATGGCGATGCCGGGAAGCTGCCGCCGGATGCGCGGGTGAATTATGAGCGGTGGGGTAATGCGGAACCCCTGACCGACGCTGCTATGGCGGCCGTAAGCGGGGCGTCCCTGATGGTGGACGCACTGTTCGGAACAGGCCTTTTTCGCCCGCCGGATGGATTGGGTCGCATGCTGCGAGAGCTGTGTGATTGCGTGGATGCTGGTGGTGGGTTGCCACTTGCGGACCGGCTACGGCAGAATAAGCCGCCGGTCGTCGCCGTCGATGTGCCGACTGGATTATGTGCGGACAGCGGCAGGCCATTGCAGGATGACGGGACGGATGTTGGTGCGATCCGGCGTGGTGGACCGGCTGCAATGGCTGCGGCGGATCTGACGGTGACGTTTCACCGGACCAAGCTGGGTCACTATCTGGACCAGGGTCCGCGCCACTGCGGTCGGCTGGCCATTGTTGATATCGGCCTGAATAACAACGCCAAGCAGCAGAATGAAGCGGCGCGTTTGGTTCAGTCGCATGCTGGCGTGAGCAAGTGGCAGGGCCACAAATATTCCCACGGTCACGCCCTCATCCTGTCGGGCGGTGTGGGCAAGGGCGGTGCCGCCCGTCTTGCGGCGCGGGGAACCTTGCGCGTTGGGGCAGGGGCTGTGACTGTCGGCTGCCCGCCTGCGGCGCTGATCGAAAATGCGGCGCAGTTGAATGCGATCATGTTGCGCAAGGTGAAGGGTGCGGATGACTTGGCAGAGGTGTTGGCGGACAAGCGGATCAATGCGCTTTGCCTTGGGCCGGGGTTGGGGACGGGTGAGCGGGAGGCGGCGTTGGTGGCCGCTGCCCTTGGCGGGGATGAACCCCGCCCTACGGTCCTTGATGCGGATGCGCTGACTTTGCTGGCGGGGGATGCGGCGCTGTTTGGGGCCTTGCATGACCGCTGCATCCTGACCCCCCATGCGGGGGAATTTGCGCGGCTGTTTCCTGATATCGCGGCAAAGCTGGACGCGCCTGCCACCAGCGGCCCCGCCTATTCCAAGGTGGATGCGACGCGGGACGCGGCGAAGCGGGCAGGGTGTACCGTTTTGTTCAAAGGCCCCGACACCGTGATCGCGGATACCGGTGGGCGCTGCCGCATCAATGCATCTGTATATGACCGAGCGGCCCCTTGGCTGGCGACGGCCGGATCAGGCGATGTTCTGGCGGGTTTCATCACCGGATTGCTGGCGCGGGGGTTTTCCCCGATGCAAGCCGCTGAAACCGGCGCATGGCTGCACACCGAATGTGCCCTTGGTTTCGGGCCGGGGTTGATCGCGGAGGATCTGCCCGAGGCATTGCCCAAAGTATTGCGCGGGCTTGGGGTTCAGGCCGCGGCCGCGACCAGTTCGACCCCATCGGCATAGATGATGTGGTCTGCGGGTAACGCGATGGCGTAGACGTGGATGAGGCGGGGCGGCAGGACTGTCATGAATTCCCCATCCACCAGACGCCGCGCGGCGATATTGACCGTGGGCGCGCCAAACATGACCTGCGCGCGCCAATCGCGCAGGTGGATGAGGGTATCCGGCGTCACCAGCATATCGCGGTTCGGGCGGGTGTAGCCCAGCGTGGACGCCCGGATGAGAATCGGCTGCACCACGGCGGGCCGGCTTGTCACATGCAGTAACACCGCGATGCCGCAGTCGCGCGTAATCAGCCGGTCGCCAGCGGTGAGATGTTCTATGGGAATTTCGCCATCGCGGGTCATGATGCGGGTGCCCGCGCAAATGCCGATGTCGGTTGTGACCTGCAAATTGGTTGGCGCGCACTGATTTTGTGCAGGTATCTGCATCACTTTGTCCCGCTTCGCGCCCCCACCTCTGATATGGCCGGTCAATCATGGCGAAAAAGAGTTAACGCCCTGCTTTTTCTGTGATGATTTTTCCTCTCGCATCCGGTCAATAGCTTTGCTAGACAGCGCCCAACCTAGGGGTTGGCCAACACCTTCCCCTTTTTATGATGCGGGTGTGGCGGAATTGGTAGACGCACCAGATTTAGGTTCTGGCGCCTATGGCGTGGGGGTTCGAGTCCCTTCACCCGCACCAAGTTTTGGAAGAAAGAAGGATATAAGATGCAGGTCACCGAGACCCTGAACGAAGGCCTCAAGCGCGGTTATGCGATTACAGTCACTGCGGCTGAACTTGACGCGAAAGTGGTTGAAAAGCTGAAAGAAGCGCAGCCAACCGTTGAAATGAAGGGCTTTCGCAAGGGCAAAGTCCCGATGGCTTTGCTGCGCAAGCAGTTCGGTCAGCGCCTGATGGGCGAAGCGATGCAGGAAGCCATCGACGGCGCACTGACATCACATCTGGACACAACTGGTGACCGGCCTGCCGCACAGCCAGAGATGAAGATGACCAACCCGGACTGGAAAGAGGGCGACGATGTTGCCGTCGACGTGTCCTATGAAAAATTGCCCGATATTCCTGAAACTGATTTCAGCGCGATTAAGCTGGAGCGCATGGTTGTCAAAGCCGACGACGAATCAGTGCAAGAGGCGCTGGATAACCTCGCGTCTTCGCCACAGGCCGTGACCTATGAGGCGAAAAAGACCCAAGCGAAGAAAGACGATCAAGTTGTGATCGACTTTGTCGGCAAGGTCGATGGCGAAGCGTTCGAAGGTGGTACGGCTCAGGATTATCCGCTTGTGCTTGGTTCCAACTCATTCATCCCCGGTTTTGAAGATGGTTTGCTGAAGGTCAAGGCTGGCGACGAAAAAGACGTCGAAGTCACTTTCCCCGAGGACTATCAGGCTGCGAATTTGGCCGGTAAGGTTGCAGTTTTTTCCTGCACCGTCAAAGAAGTGCGCGCGCCCAAAAAGCCCGAGATGGATGATGAGCTGGCCAAAAAGTTCGGGGCCGATGATCTGGCTGCGCTGAAGGGTCAGATCGCCGAGCGTCTGGAAGCAGAATACACCGGCGCGTCACGTGCGATTGCCAAGCGCGCCCTGCTGGATGCGCTTGACGTCGCAGTGTCGTTTGATTTGCCGCAAAGTCTGGTCGAAGCTGAAACAGGGCAGATTGCCCATCAGCTGTGGCATGAAGAAAATCCTGACGTACAAGGCCATGACCACCCCGAGGTGACCCCGACGGATGAGCATGTCAAACTGGCAGAGCGTCGCGTGAAGCTGGGCCTGCTTTTGGCGGATATCGGTCAGAAGGCCGAGATCAAAGTGACCGATCAGGAAATGACCCAGGCGATGATGAACCAGGCACGTCAGTACCCGGGTCAGGAACGCGAGTTCTTTGAATTTGTGCAGAAGAATGCGCAATATCGGCAGCAAATGCAGGCACCGATGTTCGAAGACAAGGTCGTTGACCTCATCTTTGAAAAGGCTGTCATGACTGACAAGGAAGTCAGCAAAGACGATTTGCAGAAAGCCGTTGAGAAGCTTGAAGAAGAGTAAATTCTAACGGATATGAATAGGAAAAGGCGCCTTTCAGGCGCCTTTTTTTGTCTAAAATGCGGATTTTTTCTGTGGTTCACACGGCATCGGGCAAAAATACGTTCTCCATTCATATCTTTGGGTTTAAGTTTAGATCACGAGAGTTTGATTTTGGAGATAATTATGAAGACGATCATGCTTGCAGCTTTGGTTGCTTTTGGACCTGCGACAGCTGCGATGGCCTGCCCTGATTACAGCATCACGCCCAGCGAATCCTATCGCACATCAGGGCCGGAACTGTACGAGCCGCGGACGTTCAATGTTGTTGCAGGTGGCGACAACTATGTCTGGAATTGCAGGCATATCCGACCGGGAACGGACACTGGCGCGGGGTATTTCCCATCGGCACCGGATTTTTCGTTCGAACTGTCCAAGATGTCCCGATATCAGCTGGTCGTCAGTCTGGAGAGCGAGTGTGATGCGGCTTTGCTGATCAACACGGCATCGACCAACTGGTTTTACGATGATGATGACAACGGAAACCTTGACCCGCGGATCGTGCTGACCCGACCGCTGGATGGACGTATCGACATCTGGGTCGGCACCTATGATGGCGAATATTGTGACGCGCAACTGACGATGGAAACATTTGACCGCTAGGCGCTGTGCATCAACTTTGCATCGTCAGCCGTTGATCGCGTTGCACAGAAAAAAGGCCGCCCCAGAAGGAGCGGCCTGATCTTTTCGCAATGTGCGATGCTTATTCTTCGTTAGAAGCTTTCGATCCGGCGTCATCGCCGAAATCGTCAGATGCAGCGCCGCCGATATCGTCGAAGAGCTCCTGAATTTCGAATTCAGCAGCGGCTTCTTCTTCTGCGGCCAGTTCGGCGATGGATTTGCCTGCGGCCTGAAGCTGTGCTTCTTCTGCGGAGCGCGCGACGTTCAGCGTGATTGTCGCGGTCACTTCGGGATGCAGGTTCACGATCACGTCGTGCAGGCCCAGCTCTTTGATAGCGCCGGTCAGAACGAGCTGACGCTTGTCAACGGTGAAACCTGCAACGGTTGCTGCATCGGCGGCGTCACGTGTGGTGACGGAGCCGTAAAGCGAACCCGCATCAGAGGCGGAGCGAATCACTACGAAAGTCTGGCCGTCCAGCGTAACCGCCAGTGCGTCTGCTTCTTTCTTCGTTTCAAGGTTCCGTGCTTCCATCTGGGCCTTTTCAGCCTCGAAGCGTGCGAGGTTGGCGGCATTGACGCGCAGTGCCTTGCGCTGTGGCAGCAGATAGTTGCGTGCATAACCGTCCTTGACGGAAACGACTTCACCCATCTGACCAAGCTTGGCTACGCGCTCAAGTAGAATGATATCCATGTGACTGGTTCCTTACTTAACAGCGTAGGGCAGCAGGGCGAGGAACCGGGCGCGTTTGATCGCACGAGCGAGCGCACGCTGGTTCTTTGCACCGACAGCGGTGATACGGGCGGGAACGATCTTGCCGCGCTCAGAGATGTAGCGCTGCAGGAGGCGGGTGTCTTTGTAGTCGATCTTGGGGGCGTTATCGCCCTCAAACGGATCAGACTTCCGACGGCGGAAAAATGGTTTTGTTGCCATGATTTATGGTCCTTTCCTGATCTAACTTAGCGACGTTCGCGGCGTTCGGGGCGTTCGGGGCGGTCGCCGCGATCACCACGGTCACCGCGCTCTTCGCGCTTTTGCATCTGAACGGACGGGCCATCTTCGTGGACGTCGACCTTGATTGTCAGCACGCGCATCACGTCTTCATGCAAGCCCATCAGGCGTTCCATTTCCTGCACGGCGGCGGCAGGTGCGTCAGAGCGCAGGTAGGCATAGTGGCCCTTGCGGTTCTTGTTGATCTTGTAGGCCATCGTCTTGACGCCCCAATATTCGTGATCCACCAGCTTGCCTTCGTTGTCAGCAAGGACGGTTCCGAAATGTTCGATGAGGCCTTCAGCTTGCGTGTTGGACAGATCCTGACGCGCAATCATGACATGCTCGTAAAGCGGCATGTTTACTCCAGTTCATATATCAGCGCATTTCAAAGCATGGGGCGACTATTCCTTCCGCACCCCACCCACGAGAGACTGCGCAGTTCAAATTACCGCGGAAGGATGCGGCCTTATAACGCTGATCGGTGCTGATGCAAGCCTTGCTTGGCGGTGGGCCCCGTTGCGCGACAAGATTGCCGTTTGCGCAAGGTTGCCTTGGCGTTGCCGTTTTATGGCCGCGATTACATGGCAGGCACAATCAAAGATTTGGGCAAGGAGTGGCACTGATGAGCGATTTTAATGCTTCCGGCGGCAACGGACAGATGCATTTTGCCAAAACATCCAGTTTTACCGTCGAAGATATCTATTGGGGGTATATGGTCCGGTCCGGGCTTGGCCCATCTATCGGGGTTGTGATCGCGCAGGCGGCTTCGTTCTTTTTGGGGGCGTGTTTGTTGACGGCGGCGATTGGCATTCTTGTTTTGCCGACCTTGATGTTTGACGGCGACATCGGCGTTATGCGCATGGGTGCCGCGACCCTTTTCGGTGCGATGGCCGCATATCTTTTGTGGTTTGCCAGCCGTGGGACACGGGCAGAGCTGCACGTTGACACCAGCGTCGGCGAAATCCGCGAGGTCATCTGTAACCGTGCAGGGCGGCCAACCACGGTAGGCTGCTATGGTTTTGATACGATTGGCGGCGTCTTTCTTGATGAGCGTGAAGATGAAAACTGGGCGACGCTGGTTTTGCGGTATCGCAACACTGCCCAGACGGTTTGTGTCGCGGAAGGTACCGAGGCGCAGTTGATGCCATTGCGGGACCGCTTGGGGCAGGACCTGATGGTGCAGGCAAAAACGACACGTTCGCGCGCGGCTTAATGCCGGACAGGGCGATGTCAGTTGGCGGTTAATCGCCGTATCTTTGTTATCGAACAGCTTTTGTTCGATTTTGCAGGATTGCTTTGAGTGGGTAAGCGCTATTTTAAGGCGACACATTCATTCAGTTTTGGAGCTACCAATGAGAAATATCCTGACAGCTACCGCTTTGATGGCCACACTTGCTACGACCAGCTTTGCGTCTTCCGAAAGCTACGTCCTTGATCCAAGCCACAGCCAGATCGTATTCAATTATAACCACCTGGGTTATTCTACGAGCTATGGCATGTTCTCGGGTTTCGAGGGCACAATTGATTTCAATCAGGCAGACCCTGCGGCGTCGTCCGTCAACGTATCGTTCCCGGCCCGGACGATGTTGACTGGTTGGGAAGCCCGGTTCGAGCATTTCATGAGCGGTGATTTCTTTGGCGCCGACGCAGACGAGATGGTTACTTTTACATCGACAGGCATCGAAGTGACCGGCGAAGGCACTGCGTTGATTACCGGTGACCTGACCCTGAACGGCATCACGAAAGCTGTCGTTTTGGACGCCAAGCTGAACCAAGCCAGCAACCACCCAATGGCCGAAAAGCCATGGGCCGGCTTTGATGCGACAACGACGCTGGTCCGGTCCGATTTTGAGCTGGGTGCATTTGCTCCGTTCATCAGCGACGAAGTGCAAGTGATGATTTCGGTCGAAGCGATGAAGGCCGAGTAAGCCGCATCTGTTATCGACGTCTTGGAAGGCCGCGCTTTGATCCAAGCGCGGCCTTTTTTGTTATTGTGCGCTGCGTGTGGCGCTGAGGGTCACGTTGACGCCGACGCCAAAGGCCAGATTTGTTTCGTCACTCATGCTTTGCCCGATTTCGAATGTGCGGCGATCAAGGTTCAGCGTCCCTGTCATTTCTGCCGTGTCGCCGACGATGGTCAGCGCAAAGGGCAGGGTAACGGGCACGGTATTTCCTTTGATCGACAAGGTGCCGTCCGCGACGTAGCCGTCCCCATCGGCGATGATATTTGCCGCGAAGGTGGCCGTGGGAAATGTTTCGGCGTCAAAGAAATCCGCCCCCATCGCCTGACTGGTCACAGACCCCAATTGCAGTGAACCAATGGCGATGGTCGTGGTCACATTGCCCATCACGCCGGTCGCATCCGGGTCAAAGCTGATGGCAGAGGTCCAGTCCGCGAATGTGCCGGTTACCGGGCTGCCGAACTGTGTGACCGTGATGGCGACCGCGCCGTCAGTGACCGCCCATTCCGAGGAGACGGCGGCCAAAGCGGGGCCAGCCGTTCGTGTTTCATGAGAGAAGAAGCCAGCGGCGGCGGCGGCGGCGGTCGCCAGAGCGAAAATGCCAAGGGCGGCGATTGGCGCAACAAGGCTGCCGCGGTGGGCGGGCAGTGCCGGTGCTTGAGTTTGGCCGAACCACATCCGGCGCAGGGTCGCATCTTTGTCGACGAACTGGTGTTTGAGTGCGCCGGCGATGTGCAACAGGATGGATGCGACCATGACCTTGCTCCAAATCCAATGCAGCGTGGCAAACACGTCGGCGAAGCCTTCGCTTTTGGGCACCAGCGGCAGGGATTGCCCGATGGGCAGCAGGATCGGGGCAAAGCCGGTGGTTGCCGCATGATGAATCCAGCCGGTCAGCGGCACCGCGACCAATGAGATGTAGAGTAGCCAGTGGACCACTTCGGCCAGCATCGTTTCAGCCTTGCGATCGGGGTGCAGGGCGCCGGGCTTGGTTTGCGTCAGCGCCCACAGGATACGGGCGAGAGCGACCGCAAAGATGATGACACCCAGCGTTTTATGGAATGAAAACAACTGTGCCTTAAACGCCAGTTGTGCGTTTGTTTCATAAGGCAGGTCGTTGGCGATCAGGCCCAGCGGAATGATCGTGATGATCAGCAGCGCGGTCAGCCAGTGGAAGGTCTTGGTCACGGTCCCGTAAAGGGTCGCGGTGTTTGAGGCGGGCATGGGGTTCTCCGTTTGGTTCGGTGCAAAGCTAGCACTGCCGTGCAGGCGGGCCTAGGGGGGCGTCTGTGTGCAGGGCATGTAACGCCTGTGCGTCGCTGCTCAGGTCCGAGGCTGCTTGTGCGCGCGGATTGGGCGGAGTAGGTCTGATCAACACAATGAACGACAGGGAGGGGCCGATGCGGGCATTTATATTTCCGGGCCAAGGCGCACAGACTATCGGGATGGGCAGAGCATTGGCTGATGCATATCCAGCGGCCAGAGCCGTTTTTGATGAAGTGAACGAGGCGCTTGGCGAGGATTTATCGGCACTGATCTGGGAGGGTGATATCGCAGATCTGACCCTGACCCGGAACGCGCAACCGGCCCTGATGGCCACATCGCTGGCCGCGATGCGTGCGCTGGAGGTGGAGGGCGTAACAATCACGGCGGCGTCCTTTGTGGCGGGGCATTCATTGGGCGAATATTCCGCGCTGGCGGCATCGGGGGCTTTGACGATTGCCGATACGGCACGTTTGCTACGCATTCGGGGCACAGCGATGCAAGAGGCGGTGCCTGTGGGTGTCGGCGCGATGGCGGCGCTGCTTGGTCTGGACTTTGCGGCGGTGCGTGCGATTGCGGAGGAGGCTGCGCAAGGCGAAGTGTGCGAGGCCGCCAATGACAACGATCCCGGACAGGTGGTCGTGTCGGGACACAAGGCCGCAGTGGAGCGGGCTGTGGTGATTGCGAAATCCAAGGGCGCAAAGCGCGCGCTTTTGCTGCCTGTCAGCGCACCGTTTCATTGCAGCCTGATGGCCCCTGCCGCACAGGTAATGGCCGATGCGTTGAATGATGTGGATATTGCGGCGCCTGCGGTGCCGCTGATCGCGAATGTCGTCGCACGCGAGGTCATGGACCCCGCCGAGATCAGATCGCTGTTGGTGGACCAAGTGACGGGGTCGGTGCGGTGGCGCGAGAGTGTCCTGTATATGGCCGCCCAAGGCGTGACCGAGGTGTTCGAGATCGGGGCCGGAAAAGCCCTGTCCGGGATGGTCAAGCGGATTGACCGGGCGATGATCAGCCATGCGGTTGGCACACCCGATGATGTTGCTGCCGCCGCCGCTGCAATTAATGCATGATAGATGAAAGAAGGCTGACAAATGTTTGATTTGAATGGGAAAAATGTTCTTATAACGGGTGCGTCCGGCGGGATCGGCGGTGCGATTGCAAAAACGCTGCATGGCGCGGGTGCGACGGTCGGCTTGTCGGGGACGCGGCTTGAGCCGTTGGAGGCATTGGCGGCCGCGCTGGGCGACCGGGCGCATGTGCTGCCCTGCAACCTGAGCGACGCCGACGCCGTAAATGCCCTGCCCAAACAGGCAGCCGAGGCGATGGGGTCGGTGGACATATTGGTGAACAACGCCGGCATCACCCGCGACAACCTGTTCATGCGGATGTCGGACGATGAGTGGTCATCGGTTCTGGAGGTCAATCTGACATCCACGATGCGGCTGTGCAAAGGTGTCATCCGGGGCATGATGAAGGCCCGCTGGGGGCGCATCGTGAATATCTCTTCCATCGTTGGGGCGACGGGCAATCCGGGGCAGGCGAATTATGCCGCGTCAAAGGCCGGCATGGTCGGTATGTCAAAGTCGATTGCCTATGAGGTGGCCAGCCGTGGCATCACGGTCAACTGTGTGGCACCGGGGTTTATCACCACGGCGATGACCGAAAAACTGACCGATGATCAAAAGTCGGGGATTTTGGCGCAGGTGCCGGCCGGGCGCATGGGCGACCCCGAAGAGATTGCGGCTGCGGTGCTGTATCTTGCAAGTCCGGAGGCCGGTTATGTCACCGGTACGACCTTGCATGTGAACGGCGGGATGGCCATGCTTTGACAACGGGCGGCATTGTGTTGCCCAAAACCGTTTGCCTAAGTGGATTTGTCTGTTATAGGCCACGCAGATTTGCCGTCAGGCGGAGGAGCTGCCCGTATTAGGGTGGGATCAATATGGGCTCAGGCCCAAAGGAAAACAGGGCACTTGCCCAGAAAGACATGAGGAATTGACATGAGCGACGTTGCTGACCGCGTACGCAAGATCGTTGTAGAGCATCTTGGTGTTGAAGAAGACAAAGTGACGGAAACGGCGTCCTTCATTGATGACCTGGGCGCTGACAGTCTGGATACAGTCGAATTGGTTATGGCTTTTGAAGAAGAGTTCGGTATCGAAATTCCTGATGATGCTGCTGAAACAATTCAGACTTTCGGTGATGCTGTGAAGTTTATTAACGGCGCCCAGTAAGCCATACTGATTTTGTTTGAAAACGGCGTCCCTTGGGGCGCCGTTTTTTTTATGTGGCTGTTTTCGGCGACGCATGGGGACCGGAGGCCATTGGCAGCGGCCGCGCGGCAATGGCATATGCAGCCCATCGCATCGCTATGCTGGCGCTGCGCCCTATCCGTGATGCGTTAATCGGGTGTGAACTGAATGCTATTCTCTGGCCCGAGATGCTGTGCTGCTCTTGCCCCTTTGTAGCAGGGTGGGGTATCAGTGTCGCAAATTACCCCAAAGGTGAGGGCAGGATATGCGTCGTGTTGTTGTAACGGGCTTGGGGTTGGTCACACCTCTTGCGGATGGTGTGGAAAACACATGGGAACGGCTTTTGGACTGTCAGTCGGGCGCTGGCACCATTAAGGGCTTTGATGCCAGTGGGTTGGCCACCACCTATGCCTGCGAAGTGCCTTTGGGTGACGGGTCTGACGGGACGTTCAACGCCAACAAATACATGGAGCCAAAAGAGCAGCGGAAGGTCGACACTTTCATTCTGTTCGGGATGGCTGCGGCACAGCAAGCGATCGAAGATTCCGGATGGATGCCGACAGAACGTGCAGATCAGGAACGCACGGGTGTTTTGATGGGGTCCGGGATTGGCGGCCTGAATTCGATCGCCAACACCGCGATCATGATGAAGGAAAAAGGCCCGCGCCGTGTGTCGCCGTTCTTTGTGCCCGGTGCGTTGATCAATCTGATTTCCGGGCAGGTGTCGATCCGGTATGGTTTCCGTGGCCCGAACCATGCGGTTGTGACGGCTTGTTCGACGGGCGCGCATGCCATCGGTGATGCGTCCCGTCTTATCCAGCATGGCGATGCAGACGTCATGGTCGCCGGCGGCGCCGAAGCGGCGATTTGCGAAATTGGGATTGCCGGTTTTAATGCCTGCAAGGCCCTGAGCACGCAGCATAATGATAACCCGCAAAAGGCCAGCCGGCCGTGGGATAAGGACCGTGATGGCTTTGTCATGGGCGAGGGGGCGGGGATGGTCGTGCTGGAAGAGTACGAGCATGCCAAGGCCCGTGGTGCCAGGATTTACGCAGAGGTGCTGGGTTATGGGTTGAGCGGCGACGCCTATCACATCACAGCCCCACCGCCGGATCATGAGGGTGCGGAACGGGCGATGCGGGCTGCATGCAAGAATGCAGGGATCGCACCAAGCGAGATTGATTATGTCAATGCGCACGGCACATCCACCATGGCAGACACGATCGAGCTGATGGCGGTTGAGCGGCTTGTTGGGGATGCGGCATCGAAGCTGACGATGTCGTCGACCAAATCGGCGACCGGGCATTTGCTGGGCGCGGCTGGCGCGATTGAGGCGATTTTCACCATCCTTGCGATTCGCGATCAAGTGGCACCGCCGACGATTAATTTGGACAATCCCGCCGTGGAAACCGTTGTTGACCTGTGCGCGAACAGTAAACGCGAACGCAAGATTGATATCGCGTTGTCGAATTCGTTTGGCTTTGGCGGCACAAATGCGAGCGTCGTCTTCGGGAAACTACGCTGATGTGGCGACACACTGCCTCCAATGCGCTGACATTTCTGATTGTTGCCCTGTTCTTGATGGTGGGCGCGGTCAGCTGGGGGGCGAAGCAATATCGTGTTGCGGGCCCTCTGGAGCAGGCAATTTGCCTGAAGGTTCCACGTGGTGGAAACATGGACAAATTGGCCGCTGATCTTGCCGAGAAAGGCGCGATCTCCTCTGAGTTCATCTTTGAGATAGGATCTGATTATTCGGGTAAATCGGACGCTTTGAAGTTCGGCAGTTACCGCATTCCAGAGCAATCCTCGATGGAAGCAATTGTCGATATCGTGACTCAAAGTGGTCGCAATAGCTGCGGCACCGAAGTGATCTATCGCATCGGTATAAACGCGGCTGACATTCAGGTGCGTGAACTTGATCCGGTGTCGAATGGTTATGAAGAAATTGCGCGTTTCGATCCCGTCGACGGCGATGTACCGCAAAATTATCAGGTTGTGCGTGACGCGTCCGATACCACGTTTCGTGTCACCGTGGCAGAGGGTGTGACCAGCTGGCAGGTTGCCACCGCGTTGGGAGCTTTTGACGTGCTGGAGGCGAATGTGGCCGAGACGCCGAGCGAAGGCAGTCTGGCGCCGAAAAGCTATGATGTGCGTCCGGGCGAGCTTGTGTCGGACGTTCTGGCGCGGATGCAGGCGGCACAGGCAGATATTTTGGCGCAGGCTTGGGCCGCGAGAGCCGACGGGCTGCCGATTGCTTCGCCGGAAGAGGCATTGATTCTGGCGAGTCTGGTCGAGAAAGAAACGGGCGTGCCCGAGGAACGGCGTCAGGTTGCGAGCGTCTTCGTGAACCGGTTGAATCAGGGGATGAGGCTGCAGACGGACCCGGCGGTCATTTACGGGATCACGCGGGGCGAGGGTATTTTGGGCCGTGGTTTGCGGCAGAGCGAATTGCGCGCCGAGACGCCGTGGAACACCTATGTCATTGACGCGCTGCCGCCGACGCCGATTGCGAACCCGGGGCGGGCCAGTATCGAGGCGGCGCTGAATCCTGACAGCACAGCGTATATCTTTTTCGTCGCTGATGGCACGGGTGGGCATGCGTTTGCGACCAACTTGGATGACCATAACCGCAATGTGGCCCGCTGGCGCGAAATCGAAGCAGAACGGGCAAAGAATGACGGGTAACCGTCTGTAAATCATCAATAGATCGTTAATGATGTGCGCGCATCGCAACCTGTGACTGATTGACTTTTGGGGTCACATCGGCGTAGTGTGATTTAGCTAGAAGGCAGGTTTGCGCAGCATGACCGCCTCTCGACTGTAACGGAAGCACCCTTACAGGCCACATTGCCATGAATGAATTGAACGATCCGGGCCCTGAGGGCCTGCAAAACGCGACGGCACGTGTCGCGGAAATTTCCAGATTATTTGAGAGTATCCGTCAGGTCCTGGATCAGATGATCCGCGTGATTGGCACCCCGGACGGGCGGACCCCGAAAGCCATTATTACGAAGTTGAATGAATTGCAGTCTGCCCACCTGAAGGTGCTGGCGGCAGAGGAGGTATTCCATGCGCAACACGGGCAATCGGCGAGCAGCGAAGACATTGACGTCGATGCAATTCGTGCTGACATCGGGGGCCAGCTTGATCGCCTCCGGGCCGCGATCACAGCAGAGGGACTTTCTGTCGCGCCTGAGCTGTGCGCAGCTTGCCGCGCTGCCCTTTCTGTTTGATTTCTGGGCGATGCCGCATCAGGTGCCGCCAGCGGGCGATTGGCGGACCTGGGTCATTCTGGGTGGACGTGGCGCGGGAAAAACCCGCGCCGGTGCAGAGTGGGTGCGGTCGATCGTCGAAGGTGCGCTGCCGCAATCATCAGGCAAGGCGCGTCGCGTTGCCATCATCGCCGAGACGATCGAGCAGGCGCGCGAGGTGATGGTGTTTGGGGAGAGCGGGATATTGGCGGTTTCCCCACCGGACCGCCGTCCAGCATGGGTTTCGGGGCGACGGTTGTTGGTTTGGCCCAATGGTGCCACCGCACAGTTGTTTTCGGCCCACGATCCAGAAAGCCTGCGCGGGCCGCAGTTCGATGCGGTTTGGGCAGATGAGTTGGCAAAATGGCGCCGTGGTGGTGACGCGTGGGATATGTTGCAGTTTGGCTTGCGCCTGGGGGAGCATCCGCGCGCCTGCGTGACGACGACGCCACGGCGTGCGGCCGTGCTGCGTGACTTGTTGGCAATGGACACCACGGTGGTCACGCATGCGCCGACACACGCGAACCGGGCGAACCTGGCCGCAAGCTTTTTGGCTGAAATCGAGGCACGCTATGGTGGGACGTCACTGGGTCGTCAAGAGATTGAAGGGACCATGTTGACGGACTTTGAAGGCGCGCTTTGGGGGTTGGCGCAGTTGGCGGACTGTCAGATTGCCGATGTGCCGGCGTTGACGCGTGTCGTTGTGGCGATCGACCCGCCGGGGACGTCGCATGCCGGGTCAGACGCGTGCGGGATCGTTGTGGCGGGCGTTGTCATGGACGGACCAATTCAGGATTGGCGGGCGTATGTGCTGGAGGATGCCACGGTGAGTGCGGCCCGGCCCACGGATTGGGCGAAGGCCGCGATTGCGGCGATGCAGCGGCATGGTGCGGACCGGCTGGTGGCTGAGGTAAATCAAGGTGGTGATATGGTCGAGGCTGTTGTGCGGCAGATAGATCCGCTTGTGTCGTATCGGTCGGTTCATGCGTCGAAAGGCAAGACGGCGCGCGCAGAGCCGATTGCGGCGTTGTACGAACAAGGGCGGGTGCTGCATGTGCGCGGCTTGGGCGTTCTTGAGGATCAGATGTGCCAGATGACCACGCAGGGTTTTGCGGGCAAAGGGTCGCCGGACCGTGTTGATGCGTTGGTCTGGGCCTTGCATGATTTGATGATTGAACCGGCTGCAAAGTGGCTAAACCCGCAGATTCGCGGGCTTTGACGGGTGTTGCGTGCGGCAACGTACGCAGCCTTGTCACCTTCCTCATGAATTAGGCGCAAATTGTTTTCATGGATCGCAGACGGTCATCAAGGAGTTTTGGATGTTTGAATTTTTGAACCGTGCGAAGCCAGTGACCGCTGAGGTCGAGGTGAAAGCCTCGGCTACGGGGCGTGTCATGGCGATGCAAGGTGCGGGGCGTGTGGCATGGAGCCCGCGTGATGTTGTGTCACTGACACGCACAGGCTTTACCGGTAATCCGATTGGGTTTCGCGTGGTCAAGATGATCGCCGAAGCTGCAGCGGCATTGCCATTGGTCGTGCAGGATGCCGAGCGGCGGTATGATACCCATCCGGTGCAGGCACTGATGGCGCGGCCCAATGGCGGGCAGGGCCGGGCAGAGCTGCTGGAGGCATTGTTCGGGCAGGTTCTGCTGACTGGCAACGGATATCTGGAGGCGGTTGCCGACGACGCGTTGCCGCTGGAGATGCACGTCCTGCGGTCGGATCGTATGTCAATTGTGCCGGGACCGGACGGCTGGCCTGTGGCGTATGAGTATAACGTCAGCGGGCGCAAACATCGGTTTGCGGTGACAGAGGCGTGCAGCCCGATTTGCCATATCAAGAGTTTCCACCCGCAAGATGATCATTACGGATTTTCGCCGTTGCAGGCGGCGGCGAGTGCGATTGATGTGCATAATTCGGCGTCGCGCTGGTCAAAAGCGCTGCTTGATAATGCGGCGCGTCCGTCGGGTGCGATTGTGTATCGCGGTGCAGATGGGCAAGCGACGTTAAGCGCGGATCAGTATGATCGGCTATTGAATGAGATGGAAACCCAGCATCAAGGTGCCCGCAATGCGGGGCGACCTATGTTGCTGGAAGGCGGGCTTGATTGGAAGCCGATGGGGTTTTCGCCCTCGGACATGGAGTTTCAGAAGACGAAGGAGGCGGCCGCGCGCGAGATCGCGATTGCCTTTGGCGTGCCGCCGATGCTGCTGGGGATACCTGGCGATGCGACTTATGCGAATTATCAAGAGGCTAACCGGGCGTTTTATCGCCTGACCGTATTGCCGCTGGCGACGCGGGTGACGAGTGCGATTGCGGATTGGCTATCGGATTTTTCGGGTGAGCGGATCGAGTTGCGGCCCGATTTGGATCAGATTTCGGCGCTGTCGACGGAGCGCGACGCGCAGTGGCGGCGGGTGAGTGAAGCGGCGTTTCTGACCGAT
The DNA here is from genome assembly GCF_017854565.1 of Yoonia sp. Classification (GTDB taxonomy): domain Bacteria; phylum Pseudomonadota; class Alphaproteobacteria; order Rhodobacterales; family Rhodobacteraceae; genus Yoonia. Next base: position 27,612 of record NZ_JAFMHJ010000005.1, on the reverse strand, counting down.
GCGGAAAAGCGGTCGCTGCTGGGTTTGCCTGCCCTGGAGGTGGGAGATGGTCAATAAAGTTGTCGAGATGAATGGCAAGGTGCGTGTTGATACACAGCCGCCCGTGTCGGACTTTTGGTTTGCCCAAGTGGATGTGCGTCTGGGGCGGATTGAATTCATGGTGTCACGTTTGGAGTGGCAGATATGGATGATTGTCTGTGGCTGTGCAGGCCTGCTGATTTTCGAAATTGTGAAAGCGCTAAGCGGGAGAACGCTATGACTTTGGAACATAAATTCTGCCAGTTGGGCGCGGTGGTGACCGTGACCGATGGGGCGATCATTTCGGGCTACGCATCGCTGTTTGGCAGGTCTGATCAGGGTGGCGATACTGTCGAGATGGGTGCCTATAAGGCGTCGCTGGCCAAGGGCCGATCCATCAAGATGCTGTGGCAGCACGATCCGGCCCAGCCGATCGGTGTTTGGGATGAGGTCCGCGAGGATGCCAAGGGGCTTTGGGTCAAAGGCCGTTTGTTGACGGATGTGGCCAAGGGCCGAGAGGCCGCCGCATTGATCGAGGCTGGCGCGATTGATGGCCTGTCCATTGGCTATCGCACCGTCAAGGCCCGCAAGGACGACAAGGGCGGACGCCTTTTGTCAGAGCTGGAGCTGTGGGAGGTGTCTTTGGTCACGTTCCCCATGCTTCCTGATGCGCGTGTGGCGGCCAAAGGGGATGACCCTGCGGCTACCATGATGCGCGACTTGGCCGCTGCATTCCAGGATGCGCGCCGCACGATGGCACGGACCTAACCGGCGCCACACCACGATCTAAAGGAACGATTGATGAACAACACTGAGAGCGATTCTCGGGTCGGGGAAGATGTGTCTCTGGGCCAGGAACTGAAGACGGCAATTGCCGGGTTCATGAACGATTTCAAAGACTTTTCCCACGGCTTGAATGCCAAACTTCAAAAACAGGATGACCGGATGAATAAGCTGGATCGAAAGACAATGATGAATGCACGCCCTGTGCTGGCAATGGCTGCCACCCACGAGGCACCGCATCAGAAGGCCTTTGCGGCCTATCTGCGGTCGGGTGATGACGATGCACTGCGTGGCCTTGAGCTGGATGGCAAGGCGATGGGGACGTCGATTGCGGCAGACGGTGGGTATCTCGTGGACCCGCAGACCGCCGATACCATCAAGGGTACACTGAGTGCGACAGCGTCAATCCGTGCCGTGGCCAATGTCGTGAATGTGGATGCTACATCGTATGACGTGCTGGTTGATCACACGGAAATGGGCGCAGGTTGGGCAACCGAAAGCGGTGGTGTGTCCGAGACTGATACGCCGCAGATCGACCGGATTACCATCCCACTGCACGAGCTTTCCGCGCTGCCGAAAGCATCGCAGCGGCTGTTGGACGACAGTGCGTTTGACATTGAAGGCTGGCTGGCGGGCCGTATTGCCGACAAGTTCGCCCGCTCTGAGGCCGGGGCGTTCATCAATGGTGATGGCGTTGACAAGCCCAAGGGTGTGCTGACCTATCCAACGGTCGATAACGATGTCTGGGCCTGGGGCAATATTGGCTATGTGCCTACGGGCACGGCTGGTGGCATTGATGGCGGCGACGCGGTTGTTGATCTTGTCTATGCACTGGGGGCTGAGTACCGCGCGAATGGTACGTTTTTGCTGAACTCGAAAACGGCGGGCACGATCCGCAAGCTCAAGGACAATGATGGCCGTTTCCTGTGGTCTGATGGTCTGGCGGCGGGTGAGCCTGCACGGCTGATGGGCTATCCGGTTCTGATTGCGGAAGACATGCCCGATATCGCCCCTGACGCGATGGCAATTGCATTCGGTGATTTCGGCGCCGGTTATACCGTGGCCGAACGCCCTGATCTGCGGGTGCTGCGCGATCCGTTCTCGGCCAAGCCGCATGTGCTGTTCTATGCCACCAAGCGTGTGGGCGGGGCGGTCAGCGATTTTGGCGCGATCAAGCTTTTGAAGTTCGCGACCAGCTAAGCCGTTGGCGTGAAGGGGTGCTGCCTGACTAAGGCGGCACCTATCCCCGGACGCAACCTGGGCAATCCCGCATTGTCTAGCTGCTCCCTTCCGTCCGAGCAATGCGGGGGGTGTGCGTCCGGGCCCTAGGGGCCACATGGCCGGGACGATCAGTGATTTTTGGAGTAATTCCATGATGTTAGTCGAAGAGACCACCGTGCCGCAATCGGCGCTTCCGGTCGCACAATTCAAAGACCATATGCGCCTTGGTTCGGGTTTCGCCGATGATGGAGTGCAAGATCCGGTATTGGAAAGCTATCTGCGTGCCGCATTGGCCGCGATCGAGGCCCGCACGGGAAAGATCCTGATTGAACGCGAGTTCAGCTGGACCCTGACGGCGTGGCGGGACGGGCGGCGGCAGCCGCTTCCTGTGGCGCCGGTCAATGCGATCACGGGAGTGATGATGATAGATGTCAGCGGCAATGAGACGCTTGCCAGTGGTGCCGCATGGTATCTTGAACCTGACAGCCAGCGCCCGAGTTTGAATGCGGTGGGTGCATGTTTGCCGCTGGTGCCGTCGCACGGGCAGCTCAGGATCGGAATGCTGGCGGGCTTTGGTCCGGAGTGGGGCGATATTCCCGCCGATCTGGCGCAAGCCGTGATGATGCTGGGTGCCCATTTTTACGAGTATCGGCATGATATCAGCCGCAGCACACCGGCAATGCCATTTGGTGTTGCGGCGCTGATTGAGCGTCACCGCACCGTGCGGCTGTTCATGGGGGGCCGGGTATGAGGCTGCCGTATCTTAATCGGTCACTGGTTCTGGAAGCGCCTTTGCGGGTTGGCGATGGCGCGGGTGGTTATGTCCACGACTGGCAGTCGATGGGTGTTCTTTGGGCCGAAGTGAAGGCCGGATCTGGCCGTGAGACGGCAAGTTCTGCGACCACGGTGTCGCGCGTGCCCTACCGGATCACGGTGCGCGCGGCCCCTTTCGGCGCTGCATCACGTCCGGTTGCCGGTCAGCGGTTTCGCGCGGGTGCGCGGATTTTCAATATCAATGCCGTGGCGGAGCAGGATGCGCATGCGCAGTACCTTATGTGCCACGCAGAAGAGGAGACAGCGTCATGAGTTATGGTGTTTCTTCAGCACTTCAGGCCGCCGTTTATCAGCAATTGGTCAATGATCCGGGCCTGACCGCTTTGGTCGGTGCGTCGATTTTTGATGCTGTGCCATCTGGCACGTTGCCACCGCTTTACGTGGTGCTGGGTGCGGAGGATGTGCGCGATGCGTCAGACAAGACCGGTGGCGGGGCGCTGCACGAATTCACGGTGACAGTTATTACCGAGAGCGCCGGTTTTGCATCGGCCAAGGTGGCTGCGGCGGCGGTATCGGATGCGCTGGTTGATGCGGCTTTGACGCTGGTCCGCGGCGCGCTGGTATCGCTGCGTTTCTACAAGGCGAAGGCGGCCCGCGTCGGTACGGGCGATGTTCGCCAGATCAATCTGATCTTTCGTGCCCGCGTGGCCGATGACACGTAATCCCAAACATTTGAAGGAGTGATGGCAATGGTAGCCCAGAACGGCAAGGACCTTTTGGTCAAGATCGACATGACAGGTGACGGACTGTTTGAAACTGCGGCAGGTTTGCGTGCGACGCGGATCAGTTTCAATGCTGAGAGCGTTGATGTGACCAGTTTGGAAAGTTCGGGTGGGTGGCGCGAACTTTTGTCGGGGGCCGGGGTCAAGACTGCGTCCATTTCCGGATCTGGCGTGTTCAAGGACGAGGCGACAGATGAGCGGGCGCGGCAAATATTCTTTGACGGCGAGACGCCCGATTTTCAGGTGATCATTCCGGACTTTGGGACCGTCGAAGGGCCGTTTCAGATTACGTCTGTGGAGTATGCGGGATCGCACAATGGCGAGGCGACGTATGAGCTGTCGCTTGCTTCTGCCGGTGCGCTGACGTTCACGGCATCAATCTGATGGCGAACCCTTGGACGGGCGAGGTGGCGGTGCTGATTGATGGGCAAAGCCATGACTGCAAGCTGACGTTGGGTGCTTTGGCAGAGCTTGAGGGCGCATTGGGGGCGGGATCGTTGGTTGATCTGATCCGCCGGTTTGAGGGTGGTGTCTTTTCTGGTCGGGACGTGATGGCGGTTATTGTCGCAGGGCTGCGTGGCGGTGGGTGGACGGGTAAGTCCGCCGATCTGATCGCAGCCGAGATTGAGGGTGGCCCGGTGGGGGCTGCAAAGGTCGCGGCGACGCTTTTGGCGCGCGCCTTTGCAGCGCCACCATGATTGGGCTCGACTGGCCGGGATTGATGCGCGCGGGGTTGCATGGTTTGCGCCTGACCCCGCGTGAATTCTGGGCACTGACCCCGGCGGAGCTGCAAGTGATGCTGGGGTTGACGAAGGCGAACGCACCCATGGGGCGTGACCGTCTGGACGAGTTGCAGAGGTCGTTTCCCGACAAACCAAAGGACAATGAGTGATGGATGATTTGGACAAGCTGGACACGCTGGACAGCGATGTCAGCGCGCTTGAGCGGACGCTGGGCGATACAGCGGCAATGGCTGCGGCATTTGACGAGCAGCTGCGCGGTGTACAGGGGTCACTGACGGAAACGACACGCGATTTGGGCAACCTAGAGCGCGGTTTTTCCGGTGGGTTGCGGCGCGCGTTTGACGGGTTGCTTCTGGATGGGATGAAGCTGTCGGATGCATTGAGTGGGTTGGCGCAATCCATGATTGATACTGCCTATTCCGCAGCGATCCGGCCCGTGACCGATCACTTGGGTGGCGTTCTGGCAAGTGGTTTGAACGCCGCTGTGTCCAGCTTGATGCCCTATGCCGACGGTGCGTCATTTTCACAGGGGCGGGTCATGCCGTTCGCCAAGGGTGGTGTCGTCGGTGGCCCGATGACGTTTCCAATGCGCGGTGGCACCGGTTTGATGGGCGAGGCTGGGCCTGAGGCGATCATGCCGCTTGCGCGCGGTGCCGATGGCCGACTGGGTGTGCGCACGCAGGGTGGCGGCGCAGTGACCGTCAATATGAATATCAGGACGCCGGATGTGCAGGGTTTTCAGCGCAGTCAGGGGCAGATCGCAACACAGATGGCGCGGGCCTTGGGCCGCAGTCAGCGTAATCGGTAGAGGAGCAGGCAATGGCATTTCATGAGGTTAGATTTCCCGCTTCGCTGAGCTTTGGGTCGGTTGGCGGACCCGAACGGCGCACGGATATCGTGACACTGGCCAACGGGTTTGAAGAGCGCAATACGCCCTGGGCGCATGCACGCCGCCGCTACGACGCGGGGTTTGGGCTACGGTCGCTGGATGATGTTGAGACGCTGATCGCGTTTTTTGAGGCCAGACAGGGCCAGCTGATTGGATTTCGCTGGAAAGATTGGGGCGATTTCAAATCATGTTCGCCTTCGCGGGAAATATCGCCGATTGATCAACTGATAGCCGTGGGCGACGAGGTGACAGACGTTGTGCAGCTAACCAAGGCTTACAGATCTGGTGTCACGACCTATGCCCGACCTATTACAAAACCGGTTTCTGGTTCGGTACGTGTGGCCCTGGGTGGTGATCCCTTGCAAGAGGGTGTCGATTTTGAAGTCGATCATGAAACGGGCGCGGTCACGTTCACCCATCCGCCGGATTTGGATGCCGAGGTGCGTGCAGGTTTCGAATTTGACGTGCCAGTGCGGTTCGACACCGATGCAATCATGACGTCGATCTCTAACTTTCATGCGGGTGAGGCCCCTAATGTTCCGATTGTGGAGATCAGGGTATGAATGCCGCCGCGCTTGACGCGCATCTTGCAAGCGGCGCGACGCATGTGTGCACGTGTTGGTCTGTGGTCCGCCGGGATGGTTTCACGCTGGGGTTCACGGATCATGATCGCGCGATCAGTTTCGATGGCATTGCCTTTATGCCGGAAAGCGGGCTGACCGCGCGGGCGCTGGCAAGCACGACGGGCCTGTCGGTGAACAACACGGAAGCGATTGGAGTTCTGGCGGCGGACGCGATTAGCGAGGCGGATATCGAGGCCGGCCGCTATGATGGCGCGCAGGTGACGACGTGGTTGGTGCAGTGGGACAACCCCGAAGCACGGACGGTGCGGTTTGTCGGCACGATTGGCGAGATCACGCGTGCTTCGGGTGGTTTTCAGGCAGATCTGCGCGGGCTGACGGATACGTTGAACCAAGTCCAGGGGCGGTCGTACCTGACCACTTGCAGCGCAGTTCTGGGGGACACGCGGTGTGGGTTCGATACCAGCAGTCCCGCATTTTCAGTTGAGACCGCGATTAAGGACGTGTCCAAAGCGCAGGTTTTTCTGCTGGGAAGTGTCGGGGGCTACAATGACCATTGGTTTCAAAGCGGAGTTCTTGAGGTGCTGTCGGGGGCGGCGCAGGGGCTGCGCGGTGTCATCAAGCTTGATCGTGTCGCGGGTGATGCGCGCACCATAACGCTTTGGCAACCGATCCGGGCGTCGATTGTCGTTGGTGACATGCTGCGGCTGGTGGCAGGGTGTGACAAACGGGCCGAAACATGCCGGGAAAAATTCGCGAACCTGATCAACTTTCAGGGATTTCCGGATATTCCGGGTGAAGATTGGCTGGTCAGTATTCCACGCGCTGATGGTGGCAACACCGGATCGAGCCGTAGCCGATGAGCACGGTTTTAGTGCAGGCCGCGCGGCAATGGATCGGGACGCCGTATTTGCATCAAGCCTCGGTCAAGGGGGTTGGGTGTGACTGCCTTGGACTGGTACGCGGTGTCTGGCGTGAGGTTTTTGGGGCTGAGCCTGAAACCGTCCCGCGATATACCCCCGATTGGGCCGAGCCACAGGGCGAGGAAGTGCTGTTTGCCGCTGCCGCGCGACATATGCAGCGCGTCACCTGCAAAACGATTTTGCCCGGACAGATATTATTGTTTCGGATGCGCGATGGGGCCATTGCCAAACATCTGGGCGTCGTTTCGCGCGGCGTGCCGTCGCCACATTTCATCCACGCATACGCAGGGCATGGTGTGGTTGAAAGCCCGCTGTCTGACCCGTGGCGCAGGCGTGTCGCTGCCCGTTTTTCGTTTTCACAAGGATAAATCACATGGCCACTATCGTTCTTTCTGCGGCTGGTATGGCCATTGGCGGGTCTATTGGCGGCTCGGTTCTGGGGTTGTCGATGGCTGTGATTGGCCGGGCGGCCGGCGCCGCCATTGGCCAACGCATTGATCAGCAGCTTTTGGGGGCGGGCAGTGAACCGGTTGAAGCCGGGCGGATCGACCGTTTTCGGATGACGGGTGCCAGCGAAGGGGCTGACATGCAGCAGGTCTATGGCCGGATGCGTGTGCCGGGACAGGTGATCTGGGCGACGACGTTTCAGGAAAATCGTGCGACGACGGGTGGGGGCAAAGGGGCCGGGCCAGCGCCTGCGACGACGCAGTATTCTTACAGTGTGAGTATGGCGGTCGGGCTATGCGAGGGCGAGATTGGTCGTGTCGGGCGCATATGGGCCGATGGTGTGGAGGTATCGCGCGATGATCTCAATATGCGGGTATACTCGGGAACGGCGGATCAGTTGCCGGACCCAAAGATTGCGGCTGTTGAAGGCATCGAGAATGTGCCCGCGTATCGCGGCACGGCCTATGTCGTATTCGAGGACCTGTCGCTGGATCAATTCGGCAAACGGGTGCCACAGTTCACATTCGAGGTGATGCGCGCAGCACCAGCGGATGCAGATGCCAACGTCGCTGGCTTGACTGATCTGATAAGTGGTGTCGCGCTGATTCCGGGAACCGGAGAGTATGGATTAGCCACATCACATGTCTATCTGTCACCGGCTTACGGCGAGCAGGTCGCGGTAAATACGAACTCGCCTTTGGGGGGGACGGATTTTACCGTTGCACTGAATGCGTTGGAGGAAGAGCTACCGAAGTGCAAATCCGTTGTGGTCGTTGTGTCGTGGTTCGGGGATGATTTGCGCTGTGCGGAATGCACGATCGCGCCCAAGGTCGAGCAGCGCGAAGTCGATGCAACGGATATGCCCTGGCGTGTCGCGGGGCAATCACGCACCAATGCTGCGAATGTGCCATTGGTTGACGGACAACCGGTCTATGGCGGAACCCCGACGGATGCGGCCGTGGTAGAGGCGATCGTGGATTTGCGGGCACGCGGGCTGGAACCGGTGTTCTATCCGTTCATCCTGATGGAGCAATTGGCGCAGAACGCATTACCTGATCCGTGGAGCGGAACGGTGGGTCAGCCGGCGTTGCCGTGGCGGGGGCGGATTACTACTTCGCTTGCGCCAATGCAGGCGGGCACGCCCGATGGCACCGCCGCCGCACAGGCTGAGGTTGCGGCGTTTATGGGCACGGCTGCGCTGGGCGACTTTGCGATTTCCGGCACATCGGTTACCTATTCAGGGCCTGATGAATGGGGATATCGTCGGTTCATTCTACATTATGCGTCTCTTTGTGTGGCCGCAGGCGGGGTGACCGCGTTTTGCATCGGTTCAGAGATGCGCGGGCTGACGCAGATCAGAGGTGCGGGAAACACCTTTCCCGGTGTTGCCGCCCTCAGAGCGCTCGCGGCTGATGTGCGTGCGATACTGGGGACTGACTGCAAAATCAGCTATGCGGCGGACTGGTCGGAATACCACGGCTATCAACCCGCAGGGACCGCAGACAAGTTCTTTCATCTTGATCCGCTTTGGGCTGATTCAAACATCGATTTCATTGGCGTCGACAACTACATGCCGTTGGCAGATTGGCGCGACGGTGAAGATCATGCTGATATCGCAGCGGGCGCTATTTATAACCTTGATTACTTGCAGGCAAATGTGGCCGGTGGCGAGGGGTATGCGTGGTATTACCATTCTCCCGAGGCGCGTGATGCGCAGATCAGGACACCGATCACTGATGGTGCCGGGGAGCCGTGGGTGTGGCGGTACAAGGACTTTGCCGGGTGGTGGAGCAATCAGCACCATGACCGCATTGATGGTGTAAGGCAGGCCAGCCACACGGCGTGGGTGCCGCAGAGCAAACCGATCTGGTTTACCGAATTCGGCTGTGCGGCGATTGATAAGGGGGCCAATCAGCCCAACAAGTTTCTCGATCCGAAATCGTCGGAATCGCAGTTGCCCTACTATTCAAACGGCAACCGCGATGATTTTATGCAAATGGAATATCTGCGCGCAGTTTATGGGTACTTTGCGGATGAGGCGCATAATCCCAACTCGACCGAGTATGATGGACGCATGATTGCGACGGACCGAATGCATGTCTGGTCATGGGATGCGCGGCCTTATCCGTTCTTTCCGGGCAATCGGGCGTTGTGGTCTGACGGCGGCAATTATGCACGTGGGCATTGGCTGAACGGGCGTGCGTCAAACCGCACATTGGCCTGCGTTGTTGCAGAGATATGCGAACGGTCCGGATTGATCCGGTATGACGTGTCGCGCCTTTATGGCGTGGTGCGCGGCTATAGTACACGCGATATCACGTCAGCGCGCGCGGCGCTGCAGCCACTGATGCTGACCTACGGCTTTGAAGCAATGGAGCGCGGCGGCGTCTTGGTGTTTCAGAACCGCGATGGACGCGCTGATCACCTGATCACAGAGGATACTTTGGCGATTGACCCGGAAAAGGACCAATCTGTCGCTCTGACCCGCGCGCCTGCCGCAGAAATTGCCGGCCGTGTGCAACTGGGATATATTGATGCGGACGCCGACTATGAAGCCATCGCGGCTGAGGCCATTCATCCTGATGAGGTAAGTCTGGGCGTTACCAGAACCGAAGTGCCCATCGCGTTGACGCGCAGTGAAGGGCAAAATACTGTGTCACGCTGGATTCAAGAAGCACGCGTAGGGCGCGACACGGCCACATTTTCTTTGCCGCCATCGCAATTGAGCGTGGGGGCTGGGGATGTGGTCGCGTTGCAGACTGCGCAGCATAACGGCCTGTATCGCATTGATCGGATCGAAGACGCGGGATTGCGCCTCGCCGAAGCGACGCGGATTGATCCAGAAGTGTATCGTGCACAGACAACGCTGGATAATGGCACCGTTCTGCAGCCATTCGTCGGCCCTGTGCCGGTTGAGATGCTGTTTATGGACCTGCCGTTACTGACCGGGGACGAGGTGCCGCACGCACCGCATATTGCTGCGGCTGGGCGACCGTGGCCCGGCAGTATCGCGCTTTATGGTGCGGCGCAGGACAGCGGATATACCTTGCAGGAGATCATCAATGACGCTGCTGTCATCGGCGTGACGCAATCGGCACTGCCACGGGGGCCGGTGGGGATTTGGGACCGGCAGAGTGGGTTTGACGTGAGGCTGATAAACGGCGCGCTGGGCGCGGTTACGACGCAGGCTTTGCTATCGGGGGCCAACACCATTGCGATTGGTGATGGTTCAGCGGATCTTTGGGAAATTGTGCAATTTCGTGATGCGGTTCCGCTGGCGGACAGGACATTCGCGGTATCGGGACTGCTGCGCGGTCAGGCGGGTAGCCGCGGGGTTATGCCAGACATCTGGCCGGCGGGTTCGCGTGTTGTGGTGCTGAATGGTGTGCCCGCACAAATCACACTGCCGACTGCCACACGCGGCACCGCGCGCCATTTCCGCTATGGACCAGCAAAGCGCCCGATTGCCGACCCGAGCTTTCGGTATTCTGTATCTACATTCAAAGGCAATGGGTTGCGACCTTATCCGGTGGCCCATTTGCGGGCTGTTCCATCGGTTGCGGGACTGGACGTCAGTTGGATCAGGTGCAGTCGGATTGATGGCGATATATGGCCGGATGGCGATATTCCGCTGGGCGAGGAAAGCGAGAGTTACGTGGTGCGCATCATCCAGGACGGAGTTTTGCGGCGCGAGGAAACGCTATCAGCCACAACTTGGGCCTATGATGCTGCCACCCTCGCGGGAGAGGTCGGGTCGGCACCGTACAGGGTCGAGGTTGCTCAGGTGTCATCGCGGTTTGGTGCGGGGCCGTTTGTCGCGCAAACGCTGCAACCGTAAACAGCGCGATGCGTCCGGTTCAATTGGCCGACATCGAAGTGGCCGCGCGGGTGCTGATGCCAATTGACCCGCCCGCGCGTTTCCGGGTCATGACAGAGATTGTCGACAGGGCTGTGGCCGCAGACCGCTATCGAAAAACATGCGGCAGGGCCCACCCGGATTTCGGATGCGGCACGTTGATGTCGGCCGCTGAACGCTATGAAAAAATCGCCCGCCCAGTATCATGTGGGCGGGATTATCTGGCTTGCATCGTGATTGTTGCGAGCGTCTTGACGGACCGGCATAGCAATCAATTCTTGTGATTGAGCTACTCACAGCTTTGTTCTTGGCGAAGTGACCCTATCTGGACTAAACAAGGGCCAGTAATGAAGGATCGACGCCATGGCATATGCACAAACATCTTTGACAGAGCTTGACCCAGTTTGGCACCGTATCTGCGAAGAGGCTGAGGATGCGGTGGTGGCTGAGCCGTTGATGGGTGGATTGATCCACGCCAGCGTTCTGCACCACAAGAATTTTGAAGGTGCGCTTGCGTATCGGATTGCGATGAAACTCGCTTCGCCGGAAATGTCCGAGCAAATCCTGCGCGAGATTGCCGACGAGGCATATGCCATCGAGCCTGCGCTGACGTCTGATGCGCGGGCCGATCTGGTGGCGATTTATGATCGCGACCCTGCCTGCCACCGTTTCGTGCAACCACTTTTGTTTTTCAAGGGGTTCCAAGCTGTGCAGGCGTATCGGCTTGGTCATTGGCTTTGGCGGCAGGGGCGGCATGATCTGGCATATTTCGTTCAGATGCGCGGCAGCGAGATATTTGGTGTTGATATCCACCCGGCTGCACGTATTGGCAAAGGCATCATGATTGATCACGCCCATTCCATCGTGGTGGGCGAGACGGCGGTGGTTGGCGACAATGTATCAATGCTGCATTCGGTGACGCTGGGCGGCACCGGCAAAGAAGATGATGATCGCCACCCCAAGATCGGCAACGGCGTCCTGATCGGCGCTGGTGCGAAGGTGCTTGGCAACATCACTGTCGGGCAGTGCAGCAGAATTGCAGCGGGTTCAGTCGTGTTAGAAGACGTTCCGCCGATGAAAACTGTCGCAGGCGTCCCGGCAAGAATCGTCGGCGAGGCGGGATGTTCCCAGCCGTCGATGACAATGGATCATCTGCTTGATCACATGGATTGAACGCAAAACGCCGACCCGGTACCGGGTCGGCGTTTTCGTCATATAAAGCGACCTGATCAGGCCAGCATTGTCATTGGGTTTTCAAGGTTGTCCTTGATCGCCTGCATCAGGTTGGCACCCAGTGCACCGTCAATCACCCTGTGATCAACAGACAGCGTGACAGACATCACGGTACCAACAGTCAGTTCCCCGTCTGCACCAATGATCGGCTTTTTCGCGCCAGCACCGACAGCCAGAATGGCGGAATGCGGTGGGTTGATGATGGCATCAAAGTTGTCGATACCGAACATCCCAAGGTTTGAAACAGCAAAGCTGCCGCCTTGATATTCGTGCGGGGCAAGTTTGCGCGCACGTGCCCGCCCGGCGAGGTCTTTCATTTCGGCTGAAAGTGCCGAAAGCGATTTCATCTCGGCATCTCTGAGCACGGGGGTAAACAGTCCACCTTCGATGGCGACGGCAACCGCAACGTCAGATTTTTCGAACTTCAGCGTCCGGTCACCCGCCCAAACTGCATTCGCCTCTGGTACCTGTTGCAGCGCAAGCGCACAGGCCTTGATGACAAAGTCGTTGACCGACAGCTTCACACCGCGACCTTCCAACTGCTTGTTGAGTTGGCTGCGGAATTTCAGCAAGGCATCAAGGTTGATGTCCCGACGCAGATAGAAATGCGGGACCGATTGCTTGGCCTCGGTCAGGCGGGCCGCGATGGTTTTGCGCATTCCGTCCAGTTTCACCTCTTCAAACGGGCGATCCGCATAGGTCTTCAGGATCACATCGGTCGATGGACCTGCCGCCATCGCAGCAGCGGCGGGCGCTGCCGCTTTTGCTGCCGGTGGTGCAGATTTAGGCGCAGCGGTTGCACCTTCAACGTCTGCTTTGACAATGCGACCATGTGGGCCAGAGCCGGTGATTTGGCTTAGGTCCAGTCCTTTGTCAGCAGCGATCCGTCGGGCCAAGGGTGTCGCAAAGACGCGCGTACCGTCGGTTTTGGCGGGGGCCGCCGGGGCAGGCGCCGTCGCAGCGGGTGCCGCTGTTTCAGCCGCCGGTGCGGCCGCCGCCGCTTTGGGTGCAGGGGCGGTGCCAATATCATCCGCGCTCTCGCCCTCTTCAAGCAGAATGGCGATCACTTCGTTGACCTTCACACCTTCGGTGCCTGCCGCGATCAGGATCTTCCCGATAACGCCTTCGTCGACGGCCTCGAACTCCATCGTGGCTTTGTCGGTTTCGATTTCGGCCAGAAGATCACCGGACGACACGGTATCGCCCTCCTTGACCAACCATTTTGCCAGTGTGCCCTCCTCCATCGTGGGGGACAGGGCGGGCATCAGAATTTCTGTGGGCATCGCTGCGTCTCCTTACCGGTAAGTCACTTGTTTGCAGGCGGCGACGACTTCGTCGGCGGTCAGCAAAGCATGTTTTTCGAGGTTGGCTGCGTAGGGCATTGGTACGTCCTTGCCGGTGCAGTTGATCACTGGGGCGTCCAGATAATCAAACGCCTGCTGCATGATCACGTTGCTGATGTACCCGCCGACGCTGCCCTGCGGCCAGCCTTCCTCGACGGTGACACAGCGGTTTGTCTTGCGAACCGATGCCAAAATAGTTTCGGTGTCCATCGGGCGCAGGGTGCGCAGGTTGATGACTTCGGCATTGATGCCTTCTTCCGCCAGCTTTTCTGCGGCCGTCAGGGCATAGGTCACACCGATCCCGAAGCTAACGATTGTCACATCATCGCCCGCGCGTTCAATCTTGGCTTTGCCGAATGGAATGGTGAAATCATCCATGACAGGTACGTCAAAGGATTTGCCATAAAGAATTTCATTCTCAAGGAAGATGACCGGGTTGGGATCGCGGATCGCGGTCTTCATCAGCCCTTTGGCATCAGAGGCAGAGTAGGGCATGACAACTTTCAGGCCGGGGACCTGCATATACCATGCGGCGTAACATTGCGAGTGCTGTGCACCCACGCGGGCAGCGGCACCGTTGGGACCACGGAACACCATGGGCGCACCCATCTGACCGCCTGACATATACAGTGTCTTGGCTGCAGAGTTGATAATGTGATCAATGGCTTGCATCGCAAAGTTGAACGTCATGAATTCGACGATCGGCTTTAGTCCACCAAATGCGGCCCCCGTGGCGATACCTGCAAAACCATGTTCGGTAATCGGGGTATCAATCACGCGCTTGGCACCAAACTCATCCAGCAGACCCTGCGAGATTTTATAGGCGCCCTGGTATTCGGCAACCTCTTCGCCCATCAGGAATACGTCAGGATCGCGGCGCATTTCTTCGGCCATTGCGTCGCGCAGGGCTTCGCGAACGGTCGTTGGCTTGACCTCGACATCGGCACCCCAGTCGGGGGTCGTGTCAGTCACAGGCGCGGCGGCAGCCACTGTCGCTGGTGCCTTGGCTGGCGCGGTTTCCTGTGGGGCGTCCTGTTTTGCGGCTGGCGCTGCGGTATCGGCGGATGGGACGGCCTCGCCTTCTTCGACTAAAATTGCGATTGGCGTGTTCACTTTCACGCCTTCGGTGCCAGCTTCGATTAGAATCTTGCCAATGATGCCTTCATCAACGGCTTCAAATTCCATCGTCGCCTTGTCGGTTTCGATTTCGGCCATGATATCGCCTGATGATACGGTATCGCCCTCTTTCACCAGCCACTTGGCCAGCGTGCCTTCTTCCATTGTCGGCGACAGGGCGGGCATTAGGATTTCGATTGCCATGGCGTTAGCCCTCCACTTTCGCATAAATATCTGTCCAAAGTTCTTCCAGCGCGGGCTCCGGGCTTTCCTTGGAAAACTCTGCGGCCTCGTTCACGATGGCTTTGATGTCCTTGTCGATGGCTTTCAGGTCATCCTCGGACGCGTGTTTTCCGGTCAAAAGCATGTCGCGGATTTGTTCAATCGGGTCGCGTTCGTCGCGCATCTTCTGCACTTCTTCACGGGTGCGATATTTGGCAGGGTCCGACATGGAATGGCCGCGATAGCGATATGTTTTGACCTCAAGGATATAGGGGCCTTTGCCCGCACGGCAGTAGGCCACGGCGCGTTCGCCTGCGGCTTTGACCGCCAGAACGTCCATCCCGTCGACTTCCTCGCCTTCGATGCCATAGGCTGCCCCGCGCTCCCAAAGCGACGGCGATTTCGTGGACCGCACAACCGACGTGCCCATGGCATAGCCGTTATTCTCGATCACGAAAATCACTGGCAAATCCCAAAGCTCGGCCATGTTGTAAGTCTCGTAGACCTGACCCTGGTTGGCCGCACCGTCACCGAAATAGGCGAATGTCACGCGGTCATTGCCTTTGTACTTGTCAGAAAATGCCAGACCCGCACCCAGCGGCACCTGCGCACCAACGATGCCGTGGCCGCCATAGAAATGCTTCTCTTTCGAGAACATGTGCATGGAGCCGCCTTTGCCTTTTGAAAAGCCGCCCTCGCGGCCCGTCAGTTCGGCCATGATCCCTTTTGGGTCCATGCCGCAAGCTAGCATATGACCGTGATCGCGATACGAGGTGACACGTTTGTCGCCCTCATCGGCGGCGGCCTCAAGGCCAACAACAACGGCTTCTTGTCCGATATACAGGTGGCAAAATCCGCCGATCAGGCCCATGCCATATAACTGGCCCGCCTTTTCCTCAAATCGCCGGATCAGCAGCATTTCACGGTAATGTCCCAGCAATTCCTCGGCTGAGACGTTGGGCTTCGCGGCGGCCTTTTTCGGCGGCATGTGCAATCCTCCAGCGCTTAGATAATATAGTTTAGCATTAAACTATCTTTTAAAGCATGCGAATGAGAATTGCGAGGGGCAAAGTGACCTTCCGTCAGTGCGGTTCGTCAAAGCCGCATTGCGCCTAGCGAATAACGATTTCGTCGGACCGAATAAGGCCGAGGACATCGCGCGCTTGTTGATCGAGAAGATCAAGATCGAGAAAGGTGTCAGACAGGCGTCGGGTCAGGTTTTCCATTTCGGCAACCTGTGCGTCAAGCGTTGCCAGCTCTGTTGCAAGGGCCTGATGTTCTGCGGTGACTTCAATACGCTTGAAAAGCCCATAGTCGCCTTGCACTGCCGCAAACACAAAGTAGAGGCCAAGCATAAGGGCCCCCAGAAAGTAGAACAATGAACCCAACGCGGGGCGATAATTGCCGAACATGTGCGTGCCTCAACTGTTGCCTCTCGCGGACGACTGGCCAGCAGAGTCGCATAAACGAATCGCAATGTGAATCCCTTATTTTCCGAACCGGCGGAAAATAAGGGTTCTGCATCGTAAAAGCATTGGCGCGAGGTGTTATGCCTTGCCGCGGTAGATATCGACCAGTTTGGACAGCATCGCCAGCGCGTCTGCACGGTCGCGCTGGAATGAATTGCGACCGATGATCGACCCATTGCCACCGCCATCGCGGATCGCGCGGGCATCGTCATAGACCGCATCGGCGCCTTTGGCCGCGCCGCCCGAGAACACCATCAGACGGCGCCCGGCAAAGGCGCTGTCAACGCAGTGACGGACACGCGCCGCTTGGGTTGCGATGTCAATGTGCTGTGCCTCGTAGACCTTTTTGGCCTCGCTCAGACACAGATGATCGGTGCTGAGTTTTATTTTAATGATATGCGCCCCCAGCAGGGCCGCGATCTGGGCCGCATATGCAGCGATATCAATGGCTGTTTCGCCATCTTTGTCCAACGCCTCACCGCGTGGGTATGACCAGATGACGGTCGCCACCCCTTTGGCAGCCGCTTCTTTGCGCATTTCGGCGATATCGCTGAACATCTCGAGCGCGGCCGATGACCCCGGATAGATCGTGAAACCAATGGCCGAACAGCCCAGACGCAGCGCATCATCGACAGAGGCGGTGATCGCCTGCGTTTTTGGTGCCGCGTCGGGGATCAGTGAATTGGCCGAGTTCACTTTGAGAATGGTGGGAATCTGACCTGCAAAGGTATCAGCGCCCGCCTCGATCATGCCCAATGGGGCCGCATATGCGTTGAGACCGGCATCAATGGCTAGTTGGTAGTGGTAGTGGGGGTCATAGGCCGGTGGATTGGGCGCAAACGACCGGGCCGGGCCATGTTCAAAACCCTGATCGACCGGCAGGATGATCATCTTGCCGGTGCCGCCCAGTTTGCCGTTCATCATGATCCGGGCAAGGTTCGCTTTGACACCTGGCGTCTCGCCTTCGTAGTTGGAGAGGATCTTTTGAACGGTTCTGGTGGTTTTCATGCGGGGTCCCTCGGATTTACGAAACGCTTTGCATCTCCGATAGGCGGCGGTGAAGCCGGTTGCAATTGTGTTAGCGCAACCGGCCTCGATGTTATCGCTAACAACGGCGATCTAGTTCTGTGTCAGGTAGAGACTTGGCAAATCGGCGTTGATCCAGTCGGTCATCGCGCGCTGCTGCATCTCGGCGGCGACGCCCTGCCAGACACCTGCAACATCGGGTCCGCGCGCACCGAAGCGTGCTTCGATTTCCTCGCGCAGGGATGTGGCAGCAATATCGCCCGCGGCCTCGGCCAGCAGTGCATAGTAATAGGCGTAGGCATAGGATCGCGCTGCATCAGCGCCGGTAAAATGGGCCAATGCCAGGCGGCGCAAATCGCGTGGATCATCGCCGGACACCGCGTTGATCGGGTCCGGTGCATTGGTCTGTTCAAGGTATGCTGTCTGTGCGGCAAGCACATCCTGCGTCCGCATCTGCGCTTCCAGCCGGTCAAGCTGGGCTACGGCACCCGGCATGGCAGCACCCGCAGCGATCAGCGCGTAGCCGTATGCACGCGGTACGTCGTTGTCCTGCACGGCCCGCGCAAGCAGGGCTGCCGCCGGACCTGCCGTGTCGGGCTGATCCAGAAGCGGCACCAACAGGTCAGGCACCAGTGCCCCGCTGCGTGGCACACCGTTGCCGTCCAGCAGTGCAGTCGCAAGTTTGATGCGATCGGTCGCCGTCAGGTTTTCTGGGGACTGAAGCGCCGCCAGATCTGCAAGACTGATGATCTGCGTTCGGGCCAGCGGTGTGCTGCGCGCCTGCAAACCCAGCGCCGCAATCAGGATCTGCGGTGTGCCATACATGTCCGGTTCAATTACGATGCCGCCGGGTGGCAGGTCTGCCTGAATCGTGATCTCGCCCGGGTCTGCGACGAATACCTCGACCTCGCCCATCAGATCGCCGATGAAATTGCGCTCTACCGCGCCCAGTGGCCGCAAGCCGCCCTCGCTGAGGAATTGCGACACGGCTTCGGTGCCCAGTTCGCGGATCGTCACCGGATCGCGCAGATTTTCCGGCAACACCTGTGAGATGGCAGCCCAGCCACCATCATCCTTGAGCGTCGCGACAACGCGACTGACGCGGACAGCCGGGTCACCGGGATAGCCAGATACACCCAGCCGGGGCAGGATCGTGCCGCTGGCGGAATAGTCCAGCACCCCAAAGCCGTTGATGGCGATCGTGCTGTCGACCGCCGTTTCCCCGGTCGTATAGGCATAGCTGGCACGGATCTTGAACTGATCCAGCGGCAGGTCCTTGTAACCTGCCGTGCGCAAGGCCAGCGCGACATCGCGTTCAACACAGGCAAGGCTGGCCCTTGCGCCAACCAGATTAAGGTTCAGCTCTGCCGCGGTCTGGAATGGGTGGGCAAAGTCACTGCTCAGCGTCGCACGCTCGATCGTGATTTCGCACTGGCGGGCCTGATCATAAGGCAACAGGGGCCGTGCCACGATGCCCGAGATCGATACGATCCCGCGCATCGGGTCAGCCGAAAGATGGTCATATTGCAGTTCCATCCGCGTGCGCAGGCCGGAAATAGCCGTGTTGGCAAACGCCATCGCGATGCGGTCGGGGGTAAAAAATTCAGATAGCGTCGCCTGCGGGTCGCGGTCCTGCGCCATGACGGGCATTGCGGACATCAGGACAATGGCGGAACAGGCGGTCAGGGTTGTGACGGGTTTCATGGGCTTTCTCCTTTGAACAATACTCACATATGTGAACAGTGTTCATAATACAAGCCCGATTACAACTTCACAGGTTAAACCATCGCTGTCTGGAATACCCCAACCTAACCCAGCGCGGCCACGCCGGGCAGTTCCTTACCTTCCATCCATTCCAGAAATGCGCCGCCTGCCGTGGAAATATAGGTAAAGTCATCCGCGACACCTGCCTGATTAAGTGCCGCAACCGTGTCACCACCCCCGGCCACGGAAATCAGCTTTCCTGCCTTGGTCAGTTCCGCCGCCTTGACTGCGGCGGCATTGGTGGCCTTGTCGAACGGTTCAATCTCAAACGCGCCCAGCGGGCCGTTCCAAACCAAGGTTTTGGCTTGTTTCAACACTTCGCTGATATAGGCGACGGTGGCGGGACCGGCATCAAGGATCATCGCATCGGCAGGGCAGGCATCGGGCGCGCATATTTCGCTGGCAGCACCAGCCTTGAATGCGCGCGCCACGACAATATCATGCGGCAGAATAATTTCGCAGCCTGCCGCCGCAGCTTTGGCCAAAATGTCGCGGGCGGTATCGGCCAGATCATGCTCGCAAAGTGATTTGCCCACATTGATGCCCTGTGCGGCAAGGAATGTATTGGCCATGCCGCCCCCGATCACCAAATGATCGACCTTGCCGACAAGGTTGCCCAGCAGATCAAGCTTGGTCGATACTTTGGCCCCGCCCACCACGGCGACCACTGGCCGTTCGGGCGTGCCAAGCGCCTTTTCAAGCGCGCCCAGCTCTTCGGCCATCAGACGGCCCGCGCATGACGGCAACAGATGGGCGATCGCTTCGGTGCTTGCGTGCGCGCGATGCGCAGCGGAAAACGCATCATTCACATAGATATCCCCAAGGCTGGCCAGGCGGGCGGCAAACGCGGGGTCGTTCTTTTCTTCGCCGGGGTTGAAGCGCAGGTTTTCCAGCAACAGCACCTCGTCGCCGGCCATCTCGGCCACCGCATCGGCATAGTCGGAATTGACCCAGGTCACCGGCAGGCCCAGCACATTGGCCACGGTTGGCGCGATATGTTCCAGCGACATTTCGGGCACGACCTGACCTTTGGGGCGGTCAAAATGTGCCATCAGGACGACCTTGCCACCTTTTTCCTGAATATCGTCCACGGTTGGGATGATCCGTTCAATACGGGTCGTATCCGTCACGACACCGTTTTCAATCGGCACGTTGATATCCACCCGCACAAGGGCAGTTTTTCCGGCAAAATCCATATCGTCGAGTGTTTTCCAGGCCATCGGTCCATCCTTGTGTTCGGGTTCACCGCTTTGTTGCGGCAATGGGCCGCCCGCGTCAACCGGACCGGGTTGGCAATTGCGTCTGCGCACCATATGTCAGGGCGCAATATGTAGACTAAGGAGCGCCCAATGGCCGAAATCAAAGATCCCGAAAACACAATCATCATGACACTGACAGGCGGCGACGTGGTCATTGCACTGTTGCCCGATGTTGCCCCGGCGCATACTGCCCGGATGAAGGAACTGGCGCGCGCCGGTGCGTATGACAACGTGTGCTTTCACCGCGTTATCGACGGTTTCATGGCCCAGACGGGCGATGTGGCCAATGGCAATATGGAAAAAGATTTCAATATCGGTCGCGCTGGTACGGGCGCGTCCGAACTGCCTGATCTGCCAGCCGAGTTTTCCAAGATCCCACATGCGCGTGGGTCACTGGGTGCGGCACGTTCCGCCAACCCCAATTCGGCGAACAGCCAGTTTTTCATCAACTTCAAGGATAATGATTTCCTGAACGGGCAGTATACTGTCTATGGTCAGGTCATTTCCGGGATGGAACATGTGGATGCCATCGTCAAAGGCGAGCCGCCAAAGAACCCGGACCGGATGATCAGCGTCAAGGTCGCCGCAGATGTTTAGGGCCGCCGCAGTTTTTGCCGTTCTGGCCAGCCCGGCGTTCAGTGCCGGCCTTGAAATCGACATCGCGGGCGAGGCGAACGGCACGATTGTCATCGACCTGTTCGAAGATGTTGCACCGCTGCACGTGGCGCAAATCACCGCTATCGCTGAAACGGGTGCCTATGATGGCGTGGTTTTTCACCGCGTGATTGATGGCTTTATGGCGCAGACCGGTGATGTGCAAAACGGCGTTGACGGTGGTGATCTGTCGCGTGCGGGAACGGGTGGATCCGATCTGCCTGATATTCCTGCCGAGTTTTCGGACAAGCCGTTTGAACGCGGCGTGATCGGCATGGCGCGGTCGCAAAACCCCAATTCGGCCAATAGCCAGTTCTTTATCATGTTCGAACCCGGTTATTTCCTGAACGGCCAGTATACAGTTGTCGGAGAGGTCGCGTCTGGCATGGAGATTGTCGACGCAATCAAACGCGGGACTGGTCCCAACGGGTCTGTTGTCGGTGCGCCCGACATCATGCAGGCCGTCCGGGTGACCGAGTAACAAAAAGTCTGGCCCCCTCACGTTGCCAAGAAGGGGCCAGACGTGGCCGAACATGTTGCGCGCGCTGATATCTGTCAAGAATCGGAGGCAACATGCGCGTTACCCCATTCCCGCTGCATTTTGCGGTGTCGCATCAAATGCGCGTTCCGGCCCGGACTTCTGGGTGCACGAATGGCCCGCACGGATTTTGAAAATACCCTCCGTTGGTCCGTGCCGGTGTGACCGCGCATGGCCGCTGACCCGGCTCGTCGCGGCCGGGGCGGGATATCGCGGGTGCTGGGTGACCAAGGCGGCTTGACACCGATCATCCCAGCGCATCAGTTGCGCGGATGGAACGCAAAACGCAGATTGATCTTTTTGGTGCGACCGCCCTGACGGGTTTTGCGTTGCTGTTGGCATTCAATCAGGTGGTGATCAAAGTGACCAACGGCGGTTTGCAGCCGGTGTTCTTTGCCGGTGTGCGGTCTGCGGGAGCTGTGCTGTGCATCTGGATGTGGCTGCGATGGCGCGGCATCCCCCTGCGGTTCGCGCCGGGCACGCGATTGGCGGGTGTGATCACCGGAACGGTGTTTGCGCTAGAGTTTCTGTGCCTGTTTGTCGCGCTTGATTTGACGACGGTGGGGCGATCCGGCGTCATCTTTTATTCCATGCCGGTCTGGCTGGCGTTCATTGCACATTTCGTGATGCCCGATGACCGGATTACGGCGATCAAGGCGTTGGGGCTGGCATTCGCGTTGGCAGGGGTCGCATGGGCGCTGCTTAATCGGTCTGATGGTGCGGGCAGTTTTTGGGGTGACATGGCGGCGTTGGGTGCGGCCGTGGGCTGGGCTGTGACGGCGATGATGGCCAAAGCCTCGCCTTTGCGGCTGGTGCGCCCCGAAATTCAGCTGTTCTGGCAGGTCGGTGTATCGGCCCCTATTTTGCTGGTTGCGGCCTTGTTTTACGGACCATTCATCCGCGAATTGGCCCCTATTCATATTGCGGGTTTGTTGTTTCAGATCGTGGTGGTTGTCAGCGCAGGCTTCATCTTTTGGCTTTGGCTTTTGTCGATCTATCCGGCATCCGGCGTGGCCTCTTTCAGCTTTCTTTCACCGGTGCTGAGCGTGGGTCTGGGATGGTTTTTGCTGGGCGAGCAGGTCGGCCCCGACCTGATCGGGGCTTTGGTTCTTGTGGCCATTGGGATCATCTTGATCAATCGTCCCGTCAGGTCCCGCAAAACGTCCGTGTGACCCGCTCATTGGGCAACGGCGCCTGCGCGAATTTGGCGGTGTCATTTGTAAGGGGCGCAAAGGGTTCGGTGACGGCCTGCAAAAGGGCATGAAACGGCGCGAGATCGCCCGCGCGACCCGCGACAATCGCCTCTTCGACGCGGTGATTGCGGGGGATGATTTTTGGATTACTGGCAGCCATGATGGCATGTGAATCATTGGATTTGCGCGCCGTCCAGCGGATGGACCATGCATCGAAAGCATCACGATCAAGGAATTGGTCGCGCGTGGCGTCCGTGCCCAATGCCGCAAAGACGTTTGTAAAATCTGCATCGTCCGTCGCCATCAAACCCAGCAGATCGGTGATCAGCGGGCGGTCGTTTTCGGTGGTGTCGGTGATCCCAAGTTTGGCAGCAAAGACAGCAAGCCAAGCCGTTTCGTAAACTTGGGCAAAGCCGTTGACAGCCTGTGTAAAGCTTTCAATCGCCGCATCCCTGTCGGGCATCAGCGGGATAAGCGCCGTGGCGAATTGCGCCATGTTCCATGCACCGATCCCGGGCTGGTTAGAATAGGCATAGCGGCCATATTGATCAATCGCGCTAAAGACAGAGTCGGGATGAAAGTTGTCCATGAACGCGCAGGGGCCATAGTCGATCGTTTCCCCCGCGATTGACACATTGTCGGTATTCATCACGCCGTGGATGAACCCAAGCCCCATCCATTTCGCGATCAGTTTGGCATATTTTTCGATCACCATATCCAGCAGGGCCGCTGTCCCGTCCGCGTCAGGGTAGTGGCGCGCGATCACGTGATCGGCCAATGCCTGCAGCGCCATCATATCCCCGCGCGCAGCAAAAAACTGGAACGTGCCCACGCGGATATGGCTTTGGGCGACGCGGGTGATGATGGCACCGGGCAGCATTTCTTCGCGGTAAACGGGTTCGCCGGTGGTCACGGCGGCCAGCGCCCGCGTGGTCGGCACGCCCATGGCATGCATCGCCTCGCTGACCAGATATTCGCGCATGACCGGTCCAAGCCATGCGCGCCCGTCGCCGCGGCGTGAATAGGGGGTAGGGCCGGCACCCTTAAGCTGGATATCGCGGCGGACGCCGTCGGTGGCCACGACCTCGCCCAGCAGAATCGCGCGGCCATCGCCTAATTGCGGGTTCCAGTTGCCGAATTGGTGGCCAGCATAGGCCTGCGCAAGCGGGGCCGCGCCATCTGGGATTTCATTGCCGGCAAATACGTTTGCGGCATCCAGTTCCGCAGGGTCGATACCTAATAGCGTAGCGAGTGACGCATTTGTCGCAATGATCTGTGGTGCCTGCACCGGGGTTGGCAATTGGGCGGTGAACATCTGGGATGGCAGCGTGGCATAGCTGTTATCAAAGGGAATTTTCATCACAAGATATCCGTCATCACGCGCAGAGTTCGATCGTGGCCAAAGCCGACCTTGGCACAGAACCGTGCGATTGGGTTGTCGCCATCGGGTACATTGGCATGTAGAGCCCGCAAATTGGCCTGCCCAAGGGTGCGCGCAACGCCGTGTAGCACCTCTGTTCCGATACCCCGTTTGCGCACGCTGGGGCGGATAAAGATATCTTCGACCCAGCCGATCAGGCCGCCCAGATCAACCGACCACCCAAAGGTGATCATCACATACCCCAGCGGCGCGCGTGCCGGACCGATCAGCCAGACAGCGCCCAACGGACTGCCATCCAGCAACGGCAAGATGGTAGCGGCACGGTGGGCGTCATCATGGGGCAGGCCACGTTCTTCGTGACTGCGTTGTATCAGCGCCAGAACACGATCGCCGTCATCCGGCCCGGCAAGGTGGATCGCTGTGGTCATAGCCGTGCCAACCGACCGGCGAGCAGCGCGTAAAAGCCAGCCGCATCTATTTCGTTCATGAACGTCGCGTTTTTCGGCCGGTCCGTGACCCGCCACCAATCGGTGACTGTCATGCCCATGGTCAGTTCCGACTGGGTTTCAATCTCGATATTCACATGGCGGCCTTTAAATAGCTGTGGCTCGATCAGATATGCAATGGTGCAGGGGTCGTGCAGCGGCGCCCCCTCAGAGCCATATTTCTCCATATCGAACCGTTCGAAAAAGTCGGTCCATGCGGCGACCATATCACCGACCTTTGTGCCCATGGCGCGAAACGCGTCGATGCGGGGTCTTGTGGTCAGGGCCTGATGCGTGACGTCCAGCGGCATGACCGTCAGCGGCACCCGCGCGCCAAAGACAATTTTGGCGGCTTCGGGATCGACATAGATGTTGAACTCTGCGGTAGGGGTAATGTTGCCAACCGTGAAATACGCACCGCCCATCAGCACGATTTCATGGATGCGGGGGATGATATCGGGGGCTTTTTCAAATGCGGTGGCGATGTTGGTCAGGGGGCCAATTGGGCACAGGGTAACTGTGCCAGACGGCTCGCGCCGCAGCGTTTCGATAATGAAATCAACGCCGTGCTGATCCTGCAGCGGCATTGTAGGGTCGGCCATTTGCGGGCCGTCAAGGCCGGTCTTGCCATGCACATGTTCCGCCGTGACCAGCGCGCGTTGCATCGGCGCATCGCACCCGGCAAAAACCATCATATCGGGTCGCCCTGCCAGTTCGCACACGATCCGGGTGTTCCTTTGGGTCAGCGGCAGGGGCACATTTCCCGCCACTGCGGTGATCCCCAGCACCGTGATATCCTCGGGGGAGGCGAGGGCAAGCAGGATCGCAACGGCGTCGTCCTGTCCGGGGTCTGTGTCGATAATAATCTTGCGGGGGGCCATGTCTGGGTCCTGTTCTTGGGTCAGGTGCAGAGTGTCCTGCCCGGCGCACGGGGGCAAGGGGTCAGACGCGTCCGTGCGCCTTCAGGCGACGATAGAGCGCATCGGCGGCGGCATCACCGGTTTCCAACGCAAAGATATAGGCGTGGGTCAGATAAAAGCAAGCAGCGTCCGTTTCCGCCGCCTGATCCGCCGCTTGGGTATAAAGCGCGACAAGCGCGTGGCGATCACCGTGCGCATGCGCGGCAAGCAGTCTGTCCTGCAATGTCATACACGGCGGTGGGTTGCGATCTTGGCTGCGACCCAATCGTGAAAACAATGGGTTGGCCCGTCCATCGCAGGGCTGAAGCGGCCACCGTCGAAATAGGGGGCATGGCGCCCTTTTTGCATGCCTTCGACCACAAAGATGTCTTCCTCGAACACCGCGCGCCACCGGGTGGCGTTCTTGGCGCGCAGGGCTGCGTCGGTTTGGGCCGTGGCGTAGTAGAGGTGAATATGTTCGCGCGTCGCCGCGAGCGATTGCGGCTCCAGCACGATCACAAAGGCATGGTCACGCTGCACCCCCAACAGGACATTGGGATAGACGGCCATGTATTCGCCGCCGGTGATCCAATTATCGCTGAGGCCCGGAAAGTCGGGAAAGGTCTGACCGTCATCGCCCGACAACTGGCGATAGACCAATGTGCCCTGACCCGAGTATTGGCCAGGCTCTGCAATGTTATAGTGATCTTCGAGCCGGGAATAGCTGCTCAGGCCGGGATGCACCCATGGCAGGTGATAGCTTTCACAGTAGTTTTCGACCGCAAGTTTCCAGTTTGTTTTGAGATCAAGGGCAAAGCGGCTGTCGGGCCCTCCATGATGCATCGGCTGATCGAACGCGGCCCAGCGGGCGATCAGGTCGGCGTGTACCTGTTGAAATGGGGCGGCAGTCCCGTCGATATTGATGAAAACGGTATCGAACCAGATGTGGCTGCGGATTTCGGTCAGGCCCAGTGTCGTTTTGTCGATCGCGTCATGGGTGTTGTGTCCGGGGCCGCCGACGTGCGGCGTTGACACCAGTTTGCCATCAGTCGCATAGCACCATGAATGATAGGGGCAGCGGATCGCGCCTTCGATCTTTTTGGGTTCCGACACCAATATCATGCCGCGGTGTCGGCAGATGTTCTCAAACACACGGACCAGACCGGCGCGGTCGCGGATCAAGAGCAGTGGCATGCCAAGGAAGGTAACAGGCTTGGCGTCGCCGTTTTCAGGCACATCCGCCGTGACGGCAAGGCCGGTCCAGTTTGCCCAAAGCACCGCATGTTTCTCTTGCTCAAACGTCGCGGGGTCGATGTAATGCGCGTTGGGCAGGCCCTTGGCGGTTTCAATCGGCTGACGAACGGCATCGAGAGGGTCTTGGACCATATTGGGTGTCCTTTGTCACCGATATATTAACATGCGGTGCGCTGACGTCGGAGCGTCAGCCGCGACAGCACGTTTGACCAAAGCGACATCGCCCCGACAGCGGTCTGGCCAGAATTCGCCCAAAGTCCTCGGTGCCGTAGGACAAGGATCGCCGGTTGCCCGACCGCGCGGATTTCCAAGCGCGCTTTTGCGCATCAGTCACATGATATGTGGCGCAAGGACGCCGTTTTTCTTTTGTTTTAAAGGGACCCATGGCAATGTGATGCGATAGCGCACATATGTATTAGCGAAGGTGACAATCCTTCTTCATGTCCTGATAGGAGAACGAAAATGATCCGTATGACACAGCTGCTGACACCTCTTGCTGTTCTGACTGTGCTGGCTTTTCCAGCTTTTGCGCAGGATGATGCAATCGATATTAACGGCGATGGGATGTATAGCTTTCCTGAGTTGCAGGCCGTGATACCTGAGATGACAGAAGATGAGTTCACCAGCATGGACACCTCTGGCGATGGCCTGCTGGATGCAGATGAAATCGCCGCGGCCACGCAGGCAGGGCTGCTGCCAGGCTGACGCCGGCACGGGCAATTGTGGGGTTTGATGGTTTGTTCGGGGCTGTTCAGAGGG
>NZ_JAFMHJ010000084.1 GCF_017854565.1 Yoonia sp. | reverse complement strand
CCGATGGGGCTACCCTCCAGACGGGCATGCCCGTCTGGAGGGTAGCCCCATCGGCCAAGCTGGTTGTCGTTCAACAAACGGGGCACCTTCACGCTCACCGGGCCGATCCCGGTCATCACCTCGCGGTCCGGCAAGTGCCCGTGGCGGACAAGACGGGCGCGTCCATCATCCACTGTCTCGTTGGTATGGGCCTGCAGCAAAGCGGCCAATTCCGCCTCCGCAGCCTGCTGGATCAAGTCACAAGCGCCGGACCGAAGGATGTCGGTCAGCGGATCAGGTGAAAATCCCGATGGATCAGGCAAAGCTGCGATGGTAGTCCCCGTCATGTGGCATATCCCTTTCTCTTCCGAGAATTGACGGCGTTCTGAAAACCGCCATGATATGCCGCCCCTCAGAGGTCATCAGCAACTTTCAGCTATTTCTCATCGATTGCCGCTGCCGCCGCTATCAGGGTGTTGCTGACGCCGCCCGTGTCCTACGCAATATCACGCCGGATCAAACGCAAAGATCTAGGTTGGGCTGCCCGCACCGATAAACCGGCAAACCGCAAAACCAGCAGTACGGATAGTCCCGAGACCCGAGGGTAATTCACGAAAGGAGGAGTTTTCATGTCACCGCCTGATCCCAACATCGAGAAACAAAAACGGCGGCACCGGTCCGCACTGCTTGGGATCGGTCTTTCGATGGCATTTGCGCGATATTGTTCTTTATTTTTCTGACCTACGTGGCGGGCCCTGGTCGAGAACGGCCCGACCAGCGCACCGGTCACCGTCACCGAGTAGCCTGTTCTTTGCTCTCGTCATGGGGCCTGCACGGCCTCATGCGGTCGCGCGTCCCCGGCGCGTCATCCATGTCCGTAGCGGTCCGCATTCTTGTGTTTGTTCCATGCCCGTTCGAATTCCAGTGTCGAATGGGCGATGCCAAATTGATCGGTGAGGCGCGCTTTTATCGCCGCTTTGATATCGTCAACGTCGTTCCAGCGTTCATCCGCAACCACCACGTGGCTGTCCAGCGCGGCCTGATGTTCCTGCATCTGCCAGAAATGCGCGTGGTGCAGTTCGACAACGCCGTCCACATTTTCCAGGGCCGCAATCACCGCTTCGGTGTCGATATCGGGCGGGCTGCCCAGCATGAGCGTGCGGATCGGCCCGCCGATCTCGGTGAAGCCGAGCCAGAGGATGTAGGCGGCGATGCCGATGGTGATCGCGGGGTCAACCCAGCGGATGTCATAGAGCAGGATCAGCACACCGCCGATGATGACAGCCACCGAGGCGAGCGCATCGCTGAGATTGTGCAGGAACAATGCCCGGATATTTACACTGGTTTTTTGCATCGCATATGTCAGCGCCGCCGTAAGACTATCAACAACGAGCGCCACACCGCCTAGGATAACCAACGTCCAGGCCGCAATCTCGGGGGGGTCCAGAAGACGCATCGCACCTTCGTAGACAAGATATAACCCGACGATGATCAGCGATGTATAATTGACCAGCGCCGCCACAAT
Organism: Yoonia sp.; assembly: GCF_017854565.1. Taxonomy (GTDB): domain Bacteria; phylum Pseudomonadota; class Alphaproteobacteria; order Rhodobacterales; family Rhodobacteraceae; genus Yoonia. Next base: position 5,418 of record NZ_JAFMHJ010000084.1, on the reverse strand, counting down.
CTCAATCCTGCCATAGCCGAATGTCATCTTCGCATCTGCGGGGCGGCGGGCGATCTTGCGTGCGCCGAAGGCAATCGCAAGGGACGTCATGTCCGAGAAGTTGTGGATCGCATCGGCGATCAACGCGAGGCTTCCCGAAAGAAGGCCGCCGACGATCTGTGCCATTGTCAGCAGGCCGTTGGCCCAGATGGCGATCACAACGCGGCGGTCGCCGTCTTTGGGCGCCATATGGGGGTGATCATGCGGCATAGCGCGTCCTTTGCTAGATCTGCGGGATCATCAACACTGTCTTACCCCCAAATCAGCGGGACCAGAAACAAAAGAATCGCCACACTGATCAGCGTGAGCGGCGTTCCGGCACGCACATAATCGAAAAACGTATAGCGCCCCGGATCATAGACCAGCAGGCACGCCGGTTCGAGCGGCGAAATGAAGGACAGCGACGCCGACAGCGTCACGAGTACCGCAAGCATCCGTGGTTCCAGACCCAAGCCATCGGCCGCGGCGACCGCCACCGGGATCACCGTCAGCGCGGCGGCCGCATTGGACATCGGCTGCGTCAGCAAAACGGCAAGCAGGCAAAAGCAGCCCATCGCGAAATATGGCCCGATAGGTTCACTCAGCGTGACGATATGTTCTGCCAGATAGGCCGCAGTGCCGCTTTGCTCCATCGCGAGGCCAAAACTCGACATGCCACCGATCAGCACAAGCAGGCGCCATTCGATGAAACGATACGCCTCTGACAGGGATAAGACATCAGCCAGAACCACAGCCAAAACGGCGAGAAGAACCGTGAGCGAGAACGGCGCGAAGCCCATGATGCTGACCGCAATCGCGGCAAGCATTGCGACGATCGTTATCTTACCCTGACGTCGTGTCAGCACGGTCTGGTCGATCTGTGTTAAGACCTGCAACCCTGCATCTTGGTTCAGGCTGGTCATTTCGTATTTCGGACCCTTAAGAAGAAGGACATCACCAGCGCGCAGTTTGAGGTTCTCAATACGTACCGAGCGGCTGCGATGAGGCTGGTAGACGGCCAGAACGATACCGCGAAAACGATCAAAGAAAGCGATTTGTTTCAGTGACTGCCCGACAAAGCGCGAGCGCGGCGTGATGACCGCCTCGACCCTTTGCATTTCCACGTCCTGCGCGTATCGGGCCGTGAAATGAAGGTCGTGCTCAAACATATAGTCGGATGATCGGCTGAGCATGAGAATGCCTTCGCGAGACGCCCGGATCATCAGTTCATCACCTGCCCGCAGCTTGCGCGAATGATGAACGGACAGCATTTCACCATCGCGCACCACGCTAAGAAGATCGGTTTCAAAGGCATCAAAATCCAGATCGCCTATCTGCTTGTCGACCACGCGCGATCCTTCGGGCAGACACAGGGTCGTGAAATACCGGCGCGCGCTGGACTGGTCCTGTGCCGCCACGGCACGGCGGTCGCGCATCAGATATTGCCCGGGCCAGACAAGCCAGAACAGCCCGACAACCGTGATGATCGCCCCCACGGCAGCAAATTCAAAAAGCGAAAACGGCTCCAGGCCAAGCTGGGCAACCATGCCGCTGCCCGCCAAATTCGTCGATGTCCCGATAAGCGTGCTTGACCCGCCCAACATTGAGGCAAAGGCAAGCGGCATCAGCATCCGGCTTGCGCTTGTCTTTGCGTGCCGGGCCGTTTCAACGGCTGCAGGCATCAGGATGGCCGTCGTATTTGTATTGCTGATGAACGCGGAGCTGACTGCGGAAACGGACAGAAGCGCCAGAAAGGAAAGCTGCGGTTTCCCCTGCCCGGCCCTGAAGGCCAATTGCCCGACCTTATCCATGACACCCGCCTTCACAATCGCCCCGGCCAGCACCATGATACAGGCCAATATGACGATGATCTCACCGCCGAAACCTGAGTAGGCTTGTGCTGGCGACAAGGTTCCCGTTGCAATGAGAGCGGCGACAAGACCAAGCGCCACGGCATCGACGCTGACCCATTCGGTCACAAACAGGACCATCGCCGCCACCAGAAGGCCAAGGACAATCGCAATTTCCAACGTCATTTGTCATGCACTCCGTTATGGGTTCAACACCTTTGGGCCGAAAGAACTGGCGCAACTTACAAGCCAGTTTCGACGAAATACGACCCGCATGCATATGGACGACCGCACGATCCCCGCACAGGGCAAAGGTCGGGGTCGCGATGTCGGATACGTGCGACGGCGCAGAAACACGAACGGGCGTCAGAACGCGCCGAGAGCCTTTTCGATCTGTTCAATCGGCGCATTCGTGAAATCCTTGTCGATTTCGGCAACCAGCTTGTCCTTGACATGACCTGAATAGGCCGCGCGCAGCGACCCGAGCGTTCGCGGATCGGCCATCATGACAAGCTTCTGAAATCGACCGTTCGCGGCCCATTTCTGCAGATTCTCGGCCAAATCTCTGGCAAATCGCTGTTCCTCGAGGACGTGCCAATCGGTTTCCTGAAACGCGCTGTTGCCGTAGCCATCATCGTGCATCCGGCCGGGGCGATCCGTCGCTTGTTCATGCGTTGGCGGGTTGTCGATTTCTTGTTTGCGGACTACGCGCAGGTCAATAAATTTTTCGTCGCCGTGATTGCGCAGGACAAGGTATTTAGCGCCATCTGCGACGACGACCCAAGCGTCATGTGTCAATTGCATAGGTTTTATCCTTTGGAGTTTGTTGGGGTTTCGTGCGGGTCGACGCATCGACCGGGGTATCGCGGCATCGGGTTTGCTCAAGCGGTTCACTGTCAACCGCGCAGACGGCAAGTGTTGCGCGAAGGGCCTGACGAAGAACCTCTTCGTGGGCTGGGTGATAGTATGGCATGCGCAGCAGATCCTTCAGGTCGGCGTGGCTACAGATCGCAAAGGCAAGTAGATGGGCGATATGCTCTGCTTTCGGGGCGATGATGGCGGCGCCACGCAGCCGCGCGGTTGCCTTATCGGCATAGATCACGATCATCCCGCCGCTGCCTCGGGCCAGTCGTGTCCGCCCTGCGGATGCGAAACTCGAAGATCCGATGGCGACATCGGCGTCGTCTTTCTCGAGATCATCCAAGGTCGCGCCAACCGATGCGATTTGCGGATCGGTAAACACCATCCCCAGCGGCACGCGTCGACTGAACGTGGCATCCTGTTTGCGGGCCGCATAGAACCCTGCGACCCGCCCTTCGTCGGCAGCCTCGTGCAAAAGCGCCGGACCAACCGAGACATCGCCAGCGAAATAGATGGACGTTCCGGATATATTGAGCTGGCCGGACGGCAAGGCAGGATGGCCATCGTCGCGCATTGTCAAGCCGATACGACCCAGCTTGAGGCTTGGGGTATTCGGCACCCGTCCCATCGCGACCAGCACATGATCAACGGTTATCTCGCCACCGTCCCACGTCAGGGTCACGGACCCATCGGTGGCCAACGACGGATCGGCAGTCGCCTGAACGATACGCATTTCACGGCCAATGGAGGCTTCCAGACACGCCTGAAGTGCAGGATCGCTGATCCCGCCAAAGGTGGCAGAGGGATCGAAACCCGTGACTTCAACGCCAAGCCGCGCCATCGCCTGTCCCAGTTCAAGTCCGACTGGCCCAAGCCCGATGACCCCTACACGACGCGGCAGCTTTGCCATGTCAAAACACGTCTCGGTCGTCAAAAGCCGGTCACCAAGCATGCCATGCCAGCCATCCGGCACGACGGGCCGCGTGCCAGTTGCGATCACGGGCGCATGCGGTTGGAAAACCTGATCGCCCGCGCGAATGGTTCCGTCCTGTGTGAATGCGGCGGCATGCCTGACAAGATGCGTATCGCTCCATTTTTCCATGCCGGCCACGGCCCCTGCGGAAAAATCGTCACGAAGCCCGCGCGTGCGGGCAAGCACAGATGCGCCGTTCGCCCGCACGTCTTTTGCGCCTTCAAGCCCGAGAGCGGCGAATGCCGCGCGACGATGATAGTCGTGAGCGGACTGCACGAAAGCCTTTGACGGCATGCAGCCGGTTCGTGCACAGGTTGTGCCCAAGGGCCCGGGGTCGAAAACCCGATAGCTGTCGGTAACTTTCGCAACTTCCGCGCGGGCCGATAGCCCGGCGGTGCCCGCACCGATGATGGCCACGTCAATGTGCATGGTGTTCATGGCACATGTCGTGCCTTGGGATCATAGCTCATCGGGCCAATCTTTCGCACGGTGCTGGCCTGTGGTCCGATCTCGCTTTCGTCCGCCTGAACGACAAGTTCGACGGGATCTCGCTGTTGAAGGTCATCAAAACTGCCGTCGACCACGCTGTTTTTATGAAAGTAGACAAGGCGCTGATCGGTGGCGATGATCTGACCGTATCCTTCATCATGGTTGATCTCGGCGACGCGTCCCTGCAGGGGGCCATCGTGGGTCTTGACGTCTCCGCCAATCTTGGCTTTCCAGCGCTTGATTTCACGCGCCATCGCAGCAAAAGCATCACGGACTGCGACGTGCAAATGCGCATGTTCGGCGGCATCGTTTTGGTGATGACGCACGACGAGTTCATCACCCGGCACACGCACCTCAATCGTCACTTCGTACAAGTTGCCCGTTTTCTGGCTTTGGTGCGGTGCGCGAATGTAGACGTGGCAACTGGTGATTCCGTCATAGAATTTTTCCAGATGGTTGGCCTTTTCGGTGACGAGCGCCTTAATCTCGTCAGAAGGCGCGACATCCAGAAATGCGAGTTCCAAAGGCGTTTGCACTATCGGGTCTCCTTTTTCTCCGATTTGTTTACAGATGTACTGCCGGGCTTGATGCGACGCATGACACTGCGAATGACCGGACCGAGATCAAGCCAGATCAGCGCCAGACCGACCGGGATCATCCAGAAGCCAGCAACAGGTAGAAAACCGACGATCCCGAGCGCCACGAAGCCAAGCCCAGCGATAGAACGCAGGCCCGGAGGAATATGCTGGCGCGCGCAGTTTTGGTAGTACCGCAAACGCGCCCGCACACGGTGGCCGCGCGGTTCCTCAACCAAGGTCATGCGATTTGGCCCCTGAGATATGGCAACGGACAGCATGCGGCCCGGTGGCGTGCGACGCGCCCGCGTGCCCGATCTTTTGCCGCAAAAACAACGTGCTGGGTCAGTACCATTTGGACAGGTCGCAACCTTTTGGCGTCACGTGACGTCGCGTGCGTGCCTTGACCGGGGATGGTCTTCATGGGGCGTTTCCTCGCATTGCAGGTGGCGATCAATGGTATTTCACATCTTACAGACCTGAGGTACCGCGACATTGACGCAGGTTAAGTCCTTGCACGGCCAATACTGTCTGACGTCCATCGGCATAGGCAGTTGAGAAAAGGGGGGGCCGGGTTTCTGCTTTACCTTGTTGAAGGGCTCTGTTGCACAAATTCTGTGAGGGATTCATCTAGTGAATCCAGTGTGGTAGC
>NZ_JAFMHJ010000083.1 GCF_017854565.1 Yoonia sp. | reverse complement strand
CCGGAGAAAATGTCGCAAAAAGCCAAAATCCAGCAACTTTGTTTCAGGGGGTGGTGGGTCAAGACCCACCTTACGACCGCGCAGCGGGGGGTGCTGCGGCCTGGAACAGGGATTGTCTGAACAAATGGGCCACGGGTGTCGGGTTTTCCTCGGAGCGGGCCATGATCCCGACGGGGCCGATCGTTGGCTCCATGTTGATCGCCAACTTGACCAGCCGACCGGTCGCGATGTCGTCATCGACCACGCCTTGCGAGATGAACCAAACGGCCTGCGCCGACCCAAGCGCCATGGCCCGGCCAAAGGCGGCGGATGTGGTTTCGATCCGGTCGTCGAACAGGGCCAGCCCGGATGCGATCATCAGCCGTGCGACCAAGGGCCGGATCGCAGAGCCTTTGGGGGGGTAAATCACCGGGTGGCCCTTGATCTGATCCAGCCGCACGGCACCGGCAAGCGGATGGCCGGGGGCGGCGACGATCACTACTTTTTCTTCGTGCAACTGGGTGAATGACAGGTTTTTCATCGAATCCGGGCGGCCCATGCGACCCACGACAAGATCAAGCGCGCCACTGCGCAGGTGGTCGGTCAGGTAGGCATGCGGCCCTTCGAGCAGTTGCAGGACGGTGTCGGGGGCCGTGCGGCGAAAGATGTTCACGGCGGCGGGCAGAAGCCGGGCGGAGACGCTGGGCAACGCGCCGATCGTCAACATGCCGCCAGCGGTCCCAAGGCTGGCGATGCTGGTCAGCCCGCTTTGCAATGCGGCGGTGCTTTGTTCGGCGAATTGCAGAAATACCGCGCCTTCGGGGCGCAGGCGGACACCGGCGCGGCCACGGTCCATCAAGGTGACGCCAAGGATTGTTTCCAGATCTTTGAGGGTCTTGGACACGGCGGGCTGGGTCAGGTTGAGCATATCCGCCGCCGCCTTGAGGCTTTTGGCACGGGCAATGCAGATGAACGCCTCAAGATGGCGGAACTTGATGCGGCGGTCCATTTGGTTTCCAAAACTGATAACTAAAGCGGATGAAACGTCATTTTACATGCCTATTGGGAATGTGCAATTCTGTTTCACCGATAGGGGGATGTCATGAAAACGCAGGTAGCCATTATTGGTGGCGGCCCATCGGGGCTTTTGTTGGCGCAGCTTTTGCACAAGCGCGGGATTGAAAGCATCGTGCTGGAACGCAAGACCAAGGCCTATGTGCTGGGCCGGATCCGGGCCGGTGTGCTGGAACGCGGCCTGCTGGAACTGATGCGCGAGGCGGGGGTGTCCGCGCGGATGGATAAAGAGGGTTATGTGCATCACGGCGCGCTGATTTCCTACGGTGACGAGATGTTTCGTTTGAATTTCACCGAACACACCGGCCATGCCGTGATGGTGTACGGCCAGACCGAGGTGACGCGCGATCTGTATGCGGCCCGCGAACAATCCGGTGGCCCGATTGAATTCAATGTCGAAAATGTGGTCATTAACGATGCCGACACCGATGCGCCCTTTGTGACCTATGAGGTTGCGGGTGAAAGCCGCCGGATCGACTGTGATTTCGTGGCGGGCTGCGACGGGTTTCATGGCGTCAGCCGCCAGACCATCCCGCCCGATGTGCGCCGCGAATACGAAAAGGTATATCCGTTTGGCTGGCTGGGTATTCTGTCGGAAACGCCGCCGGTCAATCACGAATTGATCTATGCGACGTCGGACCGGGGATTTGCGCTGTGTTCGATGCGCAACGAAAACCTTAGCCGTTACTACATCCAGTGTTCGCTGGACGAAAAGGCCGAGGATTGGACCGATGAAGCTTTTTGGGACGAGCTGAAGCGCCGTATTCCCGCCGATCAGGCCAGGAACCTTGTCACCGGACCGTCGATTGAGAAAAGCATCGCACCGCTGCGATCATTCGTGACCGAGCCGATGCGTTGGGGCCGGCTGTTCTTGTGCGGTGATGCGGCCCATATCGTGCCGCCGACCGGGGCCAAGGGCCTGAACACCGCCGCGTCGGATGTGAATTACCTCTATCGTGGTCTGTGCGCATTTTACGAGACGGGCAGCACCGACGGGATCGACAGCTATTCCCAAACGGCGCTGGCCCGCGTCTGGAAGGTCGAGCGGTTCAGCTGGTGGTTCTCATCGTTGATGCATCAATTTCCCGATCAGACCGATTTTGACCGCAAAATGCAGTGGGCCGAGCTGGAATTCCTGCGCGCGAATGACGCCGCGCAGCAGGCGATGGCCGAAAATTACGTAGGGTTGCCCTATTGACGAAGGAATATAGCGATGAATGACCGCATAGCCATGGGCATGAAGGTTCGCCGTGAAGTTTTGGGCGATGCCCATGTCAACAAGGCCGAGGCCGCCAAGACCCCGTTTGATCTGCCGTTTCAGCAGATGATCACGGAAACCGCGTGGGGCAATCTTTGGGCGGACGACACGATCAGCCGCCGCGACCGGTCCATGCTGACGCTGGCATTGCTGGCTGCGACCGGTAATTTCGATGAAATCCCGATGCATGTGCGCGCGACCGCGAACACCGGCGCGACCCCCGACGATGTGATGCAGGCGTTTTTGCATGTGGCCGTTTATGCGGGCGTGCCAAAGGCCAATCACGCGATCAAACTTGCCAAACAGACCTATGCCGAGATGGAGGCGAAATCATGAGCGAAGGTTACATCAGGCGCGACCGTGACTGGCATCCGCCCGCGCTGCATACCGCATATAAAACCAGCGTGATGCGGTCGCCGCGTGCCGCACCCCTTTCATTCCCCACATCGCTCGGCGAAGAAACCGGGCCGGTTTTTGGTCATGACATGTTGGGCGCGTTGGACAATGATCTGATCACGAACTTCGCGCAGCCCGGTCAGATGGCGCTGGGGCCGCGCATCATCGTGCAGGGCCGTGTGCTGGATGAAAACGGGCGCGGCGTGCCCGGCGCCTTGGTCGAGGTGTGGCAGGCCAATGCCGGCGGGCGATACCGGCACAAAAACGAAAGCTATCTGGCACCGCTGGACCCCAATTTCGGTGGCTGTGGCCGGGTGATTACGGACGCCGAAGGCCGGTACGAGTTCCGCACGATCCAGCCCGGTCCCTACCCTTGGCCCAACGGCCCGAATGATTGGCGCCCGGCGCATATCCATTTTAGCGTGTTTGGTCAGGCCTTTGCGCAGCGGCTGATCACGCAGATGTATTTCGATGGTGATCCGATGATCTGGCAATGCCCCATTGTGGGGTCCATTTCGCAGACCGCCGCGATTGAAACGCTGATTGCCAAGCTGGACATGACCCAGACCATTCCGATGGATGCGCGGGCCTATCATTTTGACATCGTGCTGCGCGGCAACCGTCAGACATTGTTTGAAAACCGGCAGGAGGGCAGCTGATGAAATACCTCAAGGAAAGCCCATCGCAGACCGCTGGCCCCTATGTGCATATCGGATGCACGCCGAATTTTGCGGGCATCAGGATGTATGACGGCGATTTGGGCGCGACCATGAAACGCGGCCCGGTGCAGGGCGAAGAGATTGTCGTGACCGGAGCGGTCCATGACGGCATGGGTGCGGTGCTGATGGACGCGATGATCGAGATTTGGCAGGCGGATGCCGCTGGGCTTTATCCGTCCCCGCGCGAGGTGCGCGGCCGGGCCGACCCGAACTTTACCGGCTGGGGCCGCAGCGCCGGGAATCCCGAAACCGGGCTGTTTACCTTTGATACGGTCAAGCCGGGGCAGGTGCCGTGGCGTGATGGCACGTTGCAGGCCCCGCATGTCACGGTTTGGATTGTGGCCCGTGGGATTAACCTCGGGCTGCACACGCGGATGTATTTCGAAGATGAAACCGAGGCGAACGCGACTGATCCGATCCTGAAACGGATCGAACATCGCAACCGGATACCGACGTTGATGGCGCGCAAGACGGCCAATGGTGTCTATCGCTTTGATATCGTTCTGCAGGGCGTGGGCGAGACGATATTCTTTGATATCTAGGGCGTTGATCCGATGTCGGTGATCTGATCCAAAAGGGCCTGCGCGTGTCGCAGGCCGGTCCCGGTGGCGTTGGCCATCTGGGTCAGGGCCAGCCATTCCAATGTCCATGCGCTGCCGGACCGTTCCTGTTCGTGGATCAATGTAGTCGCCAATATCCCCTGTTGCCCCGCGACATAGCGCGCCAGCGTCACCAGCACTTCGGCGCGGATCGGGTTTTGTTTGTGCGGCATGGCCGAACTGCCACCGCCACCGACCAGCGTTATATCCGCAATGCCCTGCTGCGCCATCAGCGCGATGTCTTGGCCAATCTTGCCCAGTGCCCCCGCGGTCAGGGTCAGCCAATGGCCGAAACTGGTAAATGATGACCGGTCCGTGTGCCAAACCGGCCCGTCATGCGACAAGCCCAGAGTCTGGCCCAGCGATGCGGCGATCTGGTCGCCTTTGTTGTCCATGCCGGCGCGGTTGCCGACCGCGCCGCCGTATTGAATTTTGCCGATCTCTGCGCGCAGGGCGGGCAGGCGGGCCAGCGCGCCAGCCACCGGCGTGGTCCATGCGGCAAGCCTGTCGCGGGCGGTCATCAGGTACGCGGCCTGCATCCGGGTGCGGCCCATCAACGGATTTTCACCATGGGCGGCGGCAAGCGTGGCAAGCTGTTGCGCAATGGTTTGCAGCCGGGTTTCCATCAGGTCGGCGGCGTCCAACATGCAAAGCACCATGGCGGTGTCGATCACATCCTGGCTGGTCGCCCCGCGATGCACGGCGGCGGCACCGTCTTTTGCCGCAGCTTTGATCTGTCCGACAAGCGCCGGAACGGGGATGCCGTCGCGTTCGGTGCCAGCGGCAAGACCTGCAATATCGGGGGTGAATACGTCGATCGCGGCAAGCGCGGCACCCGCAGTGCCGGGTTCGACCAGACCCGTGTCGCGCAGTGCGATGGTCCAGGCCCGTTCAAACGCCACCATGTGCGCAACAAATTGCGCGCCCGAAAATGCACGGGTCACCGCGGGGTCGTTCAACAACGTGCCAAAGACGTCGGATTGGGGAAATAAATCAGCCATCTGCATATCGTCGCCGATTTTGGGCGGCGGTACAATTGGCTGTTTCTTTGGGGGCAGGCGGTTCCCTTTGCCGGTATATGCGCTATCTTTTGTCGCTCTTGCCACAAGAACGATGACAGGTCCCGCCGATGAAGACGCCCCTTGACCTTGCCCAACGCCAGGCTTTGCCCGACGCGCTGCGCGTGCTGATCGAACAATTCCCGCGTGATGCGTGGGAGCAGCACAAGAATTATTCACAGCTGATCGCATTCTGGCTGGACCGGCACCTGATGTTCCGGCGGTTGCTGGACCGGCTGAATACCGATGCCGAACAGGCGCTTGATACGCGCATGGACCCGATGAAATACAAGCAGGCGGTATCGCGGTTTGGCGGTATGCTGATCAATGAATTGCATGGCCATCACCAGATCGAGGACGCGCATTATTTCCCGGTCATGGCCAAACTGGATCAAAAGGTATCGGCCGGCTTTGACCTGCTGGACAAGGACCACCATGCGTTGGATGGGATTTTGGCCGGGCTGGCGAATGGGGCCAACGCGGTGTTGCAGGACACCACTGGCAAAAACGGGTTCCGCGACAAGACTGCCACGTTTCGGGCGCTGTTGGGTGGTTTCCAGCCCATGCTGAACCGGCACCTGATTGATGAAGAAGAGCTGGTCGTGCCGGTCTTGCTGAAATACGCGCCCGCCCAGTTGCAGTAATCCATCGCCCCCTTGCCTCTGTTCACTTCCCTTGGTCTAACACCCCAAAGCCAAAGGAAAGACATCATGGTTGATATCGCCACCCGCGTCTGGAACCACAAATGGAAGATAGACCCCATCGTGCGGTCGCTTATTGATACGGATTTCTACAAGCTGTTGATGTGCCAATCGGTGTTCCGCAACCACCCCACGACCCAAGTCACGTTTAGCCTGATCAACCGGACCAAAACGATCCGGCTGGCCGATATCGTCGATGAAACCGAACTGCGCGAACAGCTTGATCATATCCGGTCGCTGTCGCTGACCCGCGGGGAATCGACATGGCTGCGCGGCAACACATTCTACGGCAAACGCCAGATGTTCACCCCCGCCTTCATGGAGTGGTTCGAAAAACTGCGCCTGCCGCCCTATCATCTGGAAAAGCGCGACGGCCAATATGAACTGACCTTCGAAGGGTCGTGGCCCGAGGTGATGCTGTGGGAAATCCCCGCCCTTGCCGTCCTGATGGAGCTGCGCAGCCGCGCCGTCCTGCGCGACATGGGGCGGTTCGAACTACAGGTGCTTTACGCGCGTGGCATGACGAAACTGTGGGAAAAGGTCGAAAAACTGCGCGATATCCCCGACCTGCGGCTGGCCGATTTCGGCACCCGGCGGCGGCATTCCTATCTTTGGCAGGACTGGTGCGTGCAGGCCATGATGGAGGGGCTGGGCCATAATTTCACCGGCACCTCCAACTGCCGCATCGCCATGATGCGCGAGATCGAGGCGATCGGCACGAACGCCCACGAACTGCCCATGGTCTATGCCGCCCTCGCGAAATCCGACGACGCGCTGCGGCAATCCCCCTACGACGTGCTGGCCGATTGGCAGGACGAACACGACGGCAACCTGCGGATCATCCTGCCCGACACCTTCGGCACGCCGGGGTTTCTGGCAGGTGCGCCCGATTGGCTGGCAGGCTGGACCGGGATCAGGGTGGACAGCGGCGACCCCGCGACCGGGGCCGAGGTGGCGATCAACTGGTGGAAATCCCGCGGCGAAGACCCCCGCGACAAACTGGTCATCTTTTCCGACGGGCTGGACGTGGACAAGATCATCGAACTGCACACCCAATTCGCCGGCCGCGTGCGCGTGTCCTTTGGCTGGGGCACGATGCTGACCAACGACTTCAAAGGCCTGGTCAAGGACGACGCACTGGCCCCCTTCTCCCTGGTCTGCAAAGCGGTCGCGGCGAACGGCCACCCCACCGTCAAACTGAGCGACAACCCGAATAAGGC
>NZ_JAFMHJ010000002.1 GCF_017854565.1 Yoonia sp. | reverse complement strand
ATCTGGATGTGCTGTTCAACAATGCCGGCATGTTCGGGCCGCAAACGACGATTGATAAAATCGCCGTTGCAGACTGGAAGCAGGTCGTCGATGTGAACCTGACGGGGATGTTTCTGTGTGCCCGCGCGGCGTTTCGGCAAATGCGCCATCAGTCGCCGCGCGGCGGGCGGATTATCAACAACGGATCAATCTCGGCGCATACGCCACGCGAAGGGTCGGTGTGCTATACCACGACAAAACACGCCGTGACCGGGCTGACCAAGACGATCACGCTGGATGGGCGGGCCTTTGATATTGCCTGCGGGCAGATTGATATCGGCAATGCGCGGACCGATCTGGTGCAGGGCCTGGAAAAGACGCGCGCGGCGCAGGGGCTTGACCCGCTGCCGACGATGGCCGTCACGGATGTGGCCAAATCCGTGTATCACATGGCATCATTGCCGCCCGAGGCGAACGTCCAATTCATGATGGTGATGGCGACCAAGATGCCGCATATCGGGCGCGGTTAACGCCGCAGCAGACCAAATGCGGCTGAGGCGCCCCAGCCAGCCGCAATCGCGATTGCCAGCGACATCAGACCATAAAGCAGGGCGTTTTCATGGGCGAGGCTGTAAAGCCACTGTTCCAGGCCGACTTTTTGCACAGGGATGATCGTTACATATTCGTCGATGACTTGACCATCGCGGGTCAAGAAAATGCGCGCGGCATAATCGCCTTCGGTCAGGTTTGAGGGTAGGCTTATCGAGGTTCTGAACAGCGTCTCCTGCTCAAGGTCCACGGCACCTTCGAGAACCTGATACAGACCTTCGCCAGCCCTGATCCGCACCAAAGCCTGACTGAACAAGGGGCTGTCGTCGATCGCGGCACCGACAGAGCGGATCACCCGTGGGATCGTGACGCGGTGACGCAGGTCTTCGACATCGCGCAATACGTCCTTCATCGGGCCAGATGTGGCAACGGCATAGAACGATGGGGCGGCGTCCACCTCTACGGCGTCGGTGTTGATCCAGATACCTAGACGCCGGTCCTTGCGGCGCACGGTGACGGGGGTATCGGGGCCAGCCACGGATATGATCACGCCCAGCGTTTCAGCCTCGGGGATGGGTGTTTCGCGTTTGACTGCGCCAAAAATCAGAATTTCAGAGCCGTTGAATGTTGCCGTGATGGATACCTGATCTTGGCTTAGGCCAAGCACGATCTTTTCGGCCTGCGCGGGCAAAGCCAGCACCAGAAATAAGACGAGCAAGCGGATCATGAGGCACCAATGGAGTAAAGCTCTGTTGGTCTGACCAGCAGATCAATGGCCAGTTTGCCGCAGACCAGCAGCACCAGCAAGGCCAACAGAATACGCAGCTGTTCTGCCTTCATCTTGACCCCCATCCGCGTCCCGAATTGCGCACCGATGACCCCGCCGACCAGCAGCATGACTGCCAGCACGATATCTACGGTTTGGTTCGTCACCGCATGCAGCATCGTGGTGAACGCCGTCACAAAACTGATCTGAAACAGCGATGTGCCGATCACGACCTTGGTCGGCATTCCCAGCAGATAGATCATCGCGGGGACCATGATAAAGCCACCGCCGACGCCCATGATCGCCGCCAGAACACCAACCGCAACGCCGACCATCACTGGTGGAATGACCGATATGTATAGCCCGGACACCCGGAACTTCATCTTGAATGGCAGGTTGTGAACCCAGTGATGCTTGCGCCGCTGCGGACGGGCGCCGCCCGGTCTGCGGGATTTCCGGATCGCGTTCAGGCTTTCGACGAACATCAACGCGCCGATCACCCCCAGAAAGATGACATAGCAAAGCTGCACCAGCAGATCGACCTGGCCCAGCGACCGCAGATAGTTGAATACCACAATGCCAAGCGCCGAGCCGATCAGGCCCCCGATCAGCAGGACAGTGCCCATCACCATATCAACGGTCTTGCGTTTGAGATGCGCAAACAACGCGGAAACGGAAGACGCAACGATTTGGTTTGTGCTGGTGGCGACGGCGACGGCGGGTGGAATGCCGATGAAGAACAACAGGGGCGTGATCAGGAACCCGCCACCGACACCGAACAGGCCCGACAAGATGCCCACAATGCCACCAATGCCCAAAAGCAGAAAGGCGTTCACCGAAACCTCGGCGATGGGAAGGTAAATTTGCATGAACGTGTCCGGGCGTTTGTGCCGCTGGGGCAACAGAAACCTTTTTGTCACCGTTAGTCAAATGCTGTGCCGGAAATAATGCCGTCAATGCACCATATTGATCACTTTGCGCGACCTGAGGCCGCCCAAAAACTGGCGCAGCACCTTTTCAAGCTTGGCCGCGCCGATGGGGGCCGTCGCTTTGGTGTGTTCGTGGCTGATGGCTTCGTCGCTGAGACCGGCAGCCATATTGGTGATCGTTGATATGGCCGCGGCCTTGAGACCGAGAAACCGCGCGAGGATGACTTCGGGGACAGTGGACATGCCCACCGCGTCCGCGCCCAGCATCGCGATTGCGCGAATTTCAGCGGGTGTTTCGAACGACGGGCCAGAATACCACGCATAGATGCCATCGGCCATTACAACCGCTGTCTCGTCCGCCGCTGCGCGCAGCGCGCGGCGCAGGTCGGGGTCATAGGCGTCTTTCATGGGGACGAACCGGGCGTCCGTGGGTTCGCCGATCAGCGGGTTCAGGCCCGAGAAATTGATATGGTCCGACAGGCACATGATCGACCCGGTCGGCATATCGGCCCGCATGGACCCGGCGGCGTTGGTCGCGATCATGGTATCGGCACCCAGCGCGCGCAGCACCTCTAGTGGCAGGCGCATTGCGTCGGCGCGCCCATTTTCATAGTAATGCGCCCGGCCACCAAAGACCGCGACGCGCACGCCTTCCAGATCGCCAATGACAAGGTTCGGGTTATGCCCGGACACGCCTGCATGGGGAAACCCCGGCAGATCGGCATAGGGAATTGCCACGCCATCCACAGCATCCGCGATATGGCCAAGGCCAGAGCCCAATATCATGCCAATGCGCACAGGTGCGTCGCCTGCGATCGCTTTGATCTGCGCTGCGAGGGCGCTAGCGTTCTTTGACATAGGGTTCGCCTCCTGCTTTTGGGGCGGTCGCTTTTCCGACGAAACCGGTCAGCAAAACCACAAGGATAAAGGGCAGCACATCCAGAAACTGGCCATTCAGGCTAAAGCCGAGGACCCGTTCAACGACGTCAGACCGCAGCACCATCGCTTGCAGGAAGCCAAACAGCAGGCAGGCGTAAAGCGCATGCCAAGGGCGCCATTTGGCAAAGATGAGCGCGGCGAGGGCGATGTAGCCACGACCGGCGCTCATGTCTTTGGTGAACCCGGCCTGCAGTGCGGTGGCCAGATATGCGCCCGCGATACCGCATAGCACACCGCAAATTCCAACGGCAGCATAGCGGAGGAAAACGACCGAAACACCTGCCGTATCCACGGCTGCGGGGTTTTCGCCCACAGCACGCAGTCGCAAGCCAAAGCGCGTGCGGTACAGCACCCACCATGTCACCGGGACCATGAAAAACGCAAAATAAACCAATGGCGTGTGACCGGATATCAGTTCGTAGTAGATCGGCCCTAATATAGGCACGTCGCGCAGGGTTTCTGCAAAGGGCAGTGTTACTGACGAAAACCGCCCATCGCCGGACAGCTGCGGTGTCCGCCCACCTTGGGCGAACCAGCTTTGGGCGATGACCACGGTAAGACCTGCGGCTAAAAAGTTGATCGCCACCCCCGAAATCAGCTGATTGCCACGGAACGTGATCGACGCAAGGCCGTGAATGATCGACAGCAGCAGCGACGCGCCGATGCCAGCCATAAGACCCAGCCAGACATTTCCCGTGACCGATGCAATCGCCGCCGACAAGAACGCGGCGGCCAGCATTTTCCCCTCTAGCCCGATATCAAAGATACCGGCCCGCTCTGAATAGAGACCGGCCAGACAAGCCAGCAAAAGCGGGGTCGCCAGACGCACGGTTGCGTCCAGCATTTGCAGAAGGGTCGCAAAGTCCATTAGGCCACTTTTTCCTTGATGAACGGAAACAGCGCGCAAAAACGCTCCACGACTTCTGGATGCTGGCGCAGGGCTGTCTCGGCCTCTGCTTCGGTCATGTCGCCCATGCCGGCGTGTTCGGGACGCACAAGGCGGCTCATCGCCATCATCGCGTCGAACCTGTCATCCGTGATGAACGGATCGTGGGGCAGACGGCGCATCACGGCCTCGTTCGGGCGGAATACGTTGGCCCGGTTTTTGACCGCCAGCAGGGCGACCAAATGCGGTGGTACGTCGCCGCCGGGGGTTTGTTCGATCACGTGATGGATCCACATATGCAGTTCCTCCATCGTGATCATGCCAAGTGCCAAACAGCTGAGCACGAAGCCCAGGTCGGCGCCGGTGTCATCGTCGACACCAATTTTGAAAGGTCCTGCCATCATTTTTTATGCTCTCCTCATTGCCAAGAATAGCCGCTCGAGCGGCATGCGCACCATATTATCTAGTGCACCCGTAAAGAGGATCACCAATGCCTGTATTACGATGATCAACTCACGGGGGATCGACGTCCATAGGGCGAGTTCTGCGCCGCCTTGATATAGAAAGCCGAAAAGAAGGGCCGCCAGAAATACCCCGAAAGGATGACTGCGACCCATGAGTGCGACGGCGATGCCAATAAAACCAGCGCCCTCGACTGCGTTCAGGACCAGCCGTTCGGCCTCGCCCTGGACATTGTTGATGGCCATCATGCCGGCAAGACCGCCTGAGATAAGCATGGAAACCATGATGATTTTGGTCGGGCTGATGCCCGCGTATTTTGCGGCCGATTCCGAATGGCCGAATGATCGGATTTCATAGCCCAGCCGGGTACGCCAGATCAGCGCCCAAACCGCGACGCAGGCCGCAATCGCGACAAAGAAAGTCACATTGGCAGGTGCGCCACGGAACATGGTCGTGTCGCCCCAGTTGAACATATCCTGGAACGATGGCAGATGCGCCGCCTGCGGGAATTTGGCAGTGGCTGGCTCCATCGAGCCGGGCACCTTGAGCGCGCCGATCAGCAGATAATTCAGCAAGGCGGCGGCGATGAAGTTGAACATGATCGTTGTGATCACGATGTGGCTGCCGCGTTTGGCCTGCAAAAATGCAGGGATCGCGGCCCAAGCGGCCCCAAACAGTGCAGCCGCCAGCGTCGCGCCAAGCAGTGCGACCGACCAATGCGGCCACGGCACATAAAGACAGGCCAGCGCGACACCCAAACCGCCCAGCACCGCCTGACCTTCGCCGCCGATGTTGAACATACGGGCGTGAAATGCGACAGAAACCGCAAGGCCGGTGAAGATAAAGTTGGTGGCGTAATAAAGGGTGTAGCCCCAGCCATAGGTCGATCCCAGCGCGCCATCGACCATCAGTTTCAGCGCGGCCCATGGGTTTTCGCCAATTGCCAAGATGACCATGGCAGACAGGATCGCCGCCAGCAGGATCGAAATCAGGGGGATCAGGATGACGTCAGCCCACTTTGGCATGTCAGGTTTCCTTGCTCGGGTCGCCGCTGGCGTGGGCAAGGTTCGCCTCGACAGCTTTGTGCAACGGGCCGCGGGGCGACGTTGTCATACCCGCCATCAGCAGGCCAAGCTCTTTTTCATCAGTGTCCTGTGGCATCCGCTCGCCCATTATTTTTCCGTCAAACATAACAGCGATACGGTCGGACAGCGACAGAATTTCCTCTAACTCTACGGAAACCAACAAGATTGCCTTGCCCTGATCCCTAAGTGCAACAATTTGCTGGTGGATAAATTCGATCGCGCCGATATCCACGCCGCGTGTGGGTTGCCCGATCAGCAACAAGTCTGGGTTGCGTTCGATTTCGCGGGCAAGCACCATTTTCTGCTGATTGCCGCCGGAAAAGTTCTTGGCGGCCAATTTCGGATCAGGCGGACGCACATCGAAACGGGCCATTTTACCTTCGGTATCGTGTTTGATCGCGGCATTATCCATGAGTAACCAGGATTTTTGATACCGCGCATCGTGGTGATAGCCAAAGACGGTGTTTTCCCATGCATGGAAATCCATGATCAGACCTTCGCGTTGCCGGTCCTCGGGCACATGGGAAATGCCGCGCGCGCGACGGCTTTGACCATCAGACTTGGCACCTGTCAGGTCGATCTCTTCACCATTGACCCGCACAGAGCCTGTCGCCTTTTGATAGCCGCCCAGCACCTCGAGCAGTTCTGACTGGCCGTTTCCGGCAACACCCGCGATGCCCAGAATTTCGCCGGCATGGACATCGAAGCTGACGCCCTTAAGGCGATGCACGCCCTTGGTGTCGGTGACGTTCAGGTCGCGGACCTCCAAAATTTTGCGCCCGATTTGCGCAGGCGCTTTGTCGACCCGCAACAATACCTTGCGGCCCACCATCAGTTCGGCCAGTTCCGGCGGGCTGGTTTCAGACGTTTTGACCGTCGCGGTCATTTCGCCCCGGCGCATCACGCTGACGGTATCGGTGATTTCCATGATTTCGCGCAGTTTGTGGGTTATCAGGATGATCGTCTTGCCTTCACGCTTGAGGTTTTCAAGGATGCGGAACAAATGATCGGCCTCGGCGGGGGTCAGCACGCCGGTGGGTTCGTCCAGAATCAGAATGTCGGCTTTGCGATACAGCGCCTTGAGGATTTCGACACGCTGTTGCATCCCCACGCCCACGTCCTGAATAACCGCATCGGGGTCGACGTTCAGCTCGTATTCATCAGCGAGGCTTTTGAGTTCGCGCCGTGCCCGCGCAAGAGATGGGCGCAACAGGGCGCTGTCTTCGGCCCCAAGCACGACGTTTTCAAGCACGGTGAAATTCTCGACCAGTTTGAAGTGCTGGAACACCATTCCGATGCCCGCAGCGATGGCCGCCTGACTGTCCGGAATTGTCGTTTTGCGACCGGAAATCCAGATTTCGCCCGCGTCTGCCTTGTAAAAACCATACAAAATCGACATCAGCGTCGATTTTCCCGCGCCGTTTTCCCCGATGATCCCATGGATCGTGCCGGGCATGACGCGGATCGAAATATCCTTGTTCGCCTGCACCGGGCCAAACGCCTTGGAGATGCCTTTCAGCTCGATGGCGGGGGCTAGATCGGTCATGGGGCACCTGTCTGATATGCAAAGGGCCGCGCGGATAAATCTGCGCGGCCCTGATTTTACGTGGCCTGTCCAGTCTGCCTTAGAAGTCCAACGCAGGGCAGCTTTCGTCGGATGTGTAGTCGTGGACTTCCAGATCTCCTGCTGCGATTTTGTCGGCCGCTGCATAGGCCGCAGCAAGCACGCCGTAATCGACAAGGTTTTCGTTGTTGGCGTCCATGGCGAAACCAACGCCGCGGTTAGCGACGCCCATCACGTTGAACCCGGTTTCCAGTGCTTCACCGGCGGTGAAAGCGTCATAAACAGCAAGGTCGACGCGCTTTAGCATGGATGTCAGAACCTGACCGGGGTGCAGATAGTTTTGATTGGCGTCAACGCCGATGGACAGGATACCCTCGTCGGCTGCGGTTTGCAGTACGCCCACGCCAGTGCCGCCTGCGGCCGCGAATACAACGTCGGACCCTTGGCTGATCTGTGCCAGTGTCAGTTCGGACCCTTTGACAGGGTCATTCCATGCGGCGGGTGTTGTGCCGGTCATGTTGGCAATGACGGTGACGTCGGGATTTGCCGCTTTGGCGCCCTGGGCATAGCCACAGGCGAATTTGCGGATCAGCGGGATGTCCATGCCGCCGATGAACGACACTGTGCCGGTCTCGGATGACAGTGCCGCCATCATACCAACAAGGTACGAGCCTTCGTGTTCGTTGAAGACAACCGAACGGACGTTTGGCGCATCGACGACCATGTCGATGATCGTGAACTTGGTGTCAGGATAGTCTGACGCGACTTCTGCCAGTGGGGTGGCCCAGGAAAAGCCCGCCATGACGATCGGGTTCGCGCCGGATTCGGCGAAGCGGCGGATCGCCTGTTCGCGCTGTGCGTCTGATTGAATCTCGACCTCGGCGTAGGACCCACCGGTTTCGTCCGCCCAACGTTGCGCACCGTTGTAGGCGCTTTCGTTGAAGGATTTGTCGAACTTGCCGCCAAGGTCAAAAAGAATGGCGGGATCAGCGGCAGCAGCGCCAGCCGTCAGGGCCAGGGCAGCAGTGGCGCCGAGAAATTTTTGCATAAGGGTCATTTTAGTCTCCCAGGTCGTTACGCGAGGTTTGCGGGCGATGATACGCCCACCTCCGGTGAAAGCCGAGCCGATCTGCGTCGGTCATCAACAGATAAGGCATTGCCCCGACCGGAAGATCAACAGGTTTTTATGGTATTTTGCAGGAACTTGCGCGCAATGGGGTGGTTATCATGCAGGTGACGCTGGGTTAGGCAAGGTTGAGTTGTTTGCGTAAAACCAGTGCGGCGACGGGTCCGCCGTCTTTGGGCAGGTAGTATCCGGGGCGGCGCCCGACCTGCACATATCCCGCATGGGCATAAAGCGCGCGCGCCGCTGTGTTGTCTTCTGCGACTTCCAGAAACACTTGCGTGGCACCGGCGTGCTTTGCCGCACGCTCGCCCATTGTCAGGGCTGCACGCGCCAAGCCGTGGCGGCGGTGGGCGGGATCGGTGGCCAGTGTCAAGACTTCTGCTTCATCCAATGTGACGCGCATCATGATGAATGCGCGGTCATCACCCATTGCCAGCGTACCGGGTTGGGCCAGAAGCGCGGCCATTTCAACAGCCGTCCATGCGCGGGTTGTGCTGAATGCCTTGGCATGGACAGCGGCAAGGACATCGGGCGTCATGGTAAAATGACGGGCGCCGGATCGCGGGGCGGCGCCGCGTCAGCGCTGCGAATATATAGCGGCGTGGGGCGCGGTGCGGTTTGGCCGATGCGACGCGCGGCAATTTCGGCGATAGCCGTGATCAGCGCATCAGCGGATTTCTCAGCGGGGCGGGCTGCAGGCAATTCCGTTGCGGTCATGAGGCGCGGGTCCCACACCTGCCCGGCTTGGCCAAATTCCTGCACATAGAATTGGTCGCGCGGCGCAGGAATGATCGCGGTGAGGGGGCGCGGTGCACCGTGGGCACGTGTTTCGAACCCGTTTACGCCGATTGCGGGCTTGCCAAGACCCAATGCGAGACCCCGTGCCGCGGCCACCGCAATGCGGATGCCGGTAAAGTTGCCGGGCCCGACACCGACACCAATCGCATCCAGATCGCGCCACCCAAGGCCCTGATCCGCGAGCATTTCTGCCAGCATGGGCATGAGGTGTTCGGCCTGTCCTTTGGCCATTGCGTCAACACGGGTCACAATCCGGTCGCCCAACAGCAAAGCGGCGGCGCAATGCGCCGCCGCTGTGTCAAAGGCAATCAGCGTGGGCTTAGGCGGCAACCGGGCGCACCTCGACCACTTCGGGGATATAGTGGCGCAGCAGGTTTTCGATCCCCATCTTCAGGGTCAACGTCGAGGATGGGCAACCGGCGCAGGCACCTTGCATATGCAGATAGACAATGCCGCGATCGAACCCGTGGAACGTGATGTCGCCGCCGTCTTGGGCGACGGCCGGGCGGACGCGGGTATCAAGCAGTTCTTTGATCTGGCCCACAATCTCAGCATCGTCGCCGGTGTGTTCGGCATGGCCGCCGGTTGGCTTGTGATCGTCGGCCATCACGGGCTGGCCGGATTGATAATGTTCCATGATCGCACCCAGAATGCTGGGTTTGATGTGGTCCCATTCAACGCCGTCCGCCTTGGTCACGGTCACGAAGTCGATGCCAAAGAACACACCCGTCACATCGCCGGATGCAAAAATACGTTTGGCCAGCGGCGAATTTTCAGCGGCGTCGATGGTCGGAAAGTCAGCGGTGCCAACCTCAAGCACATTCTGGCCGGGCAAGAATTTCAGCGTCGCGGGATTTGGCGTGGATTCAGTCTGGATAAACATAGGACCAACCTTTTTTGTCAGGCTTCAGATATGCGCCTTAGGTGGCGTGAAGTCAAGGTTTGGAACGATTCTAAACGCTGCGCGCTAGGTGATCGCCTCAAGCCGTTCCTTGGACAGATCGCCGGGAACGATCGTGATCGGGATGGGCAGGCTGCCGGACTGGCGCGCGAGATGCGACACAAGCGGGCCGGGCCCTTTGCTGTCGGTGCCCGCGCCAAGAACCAAAACGCCGATGTCGGGGTCTTCTTTGATTTGGTTCATAATCTCGATCAGCGGTTCACCTTCGCGGATGATCAGTTCGGGATGCACGTTTTGCTTATCGCGCATCCATTTGGCGAAAACTTCGTAGTGTGCTTCGATCCGCTCGCGGGCTTCGGCGCGCATAATCTCTCCGACACCGATCCAGTGGTTGAATTCATCGGGTGGAATGATTGAAAGGATGGCGACGCCACCGCCGGAATGCGCGGCCCGCATCGCGGCAAACCGCATCGCATTCAGACATTCGCGGCTATCGTCCAGAACGACCAGAAACTTGCGCATGACATTCTCCCTTTTATCGGGGGATATTGGCGTATCGCTGCGATACTGGCAACGGCTGTCAAACGCAGTTGTTTTTTGACCCTGCGGCGGTCATGGGGCCGATGCCGCCCAATCCCAGTACATGTCGCGGACGCGGCGTGTGACCGGACCAACCTGATACTGCTGATCCTCGAATCCGGTGACGGGGGTCACCTTGGACATGTTGCCCGACAAGAACACCTCGTCGGCGCTGCTGAAGTCATCAAAGGTCAGCACGGTTTCGTGGACTTCCATGCTGTCGGCCCGCATGTTGGCAATGTGACGGGCACGCGTGATGCCGGACAGAAATGTGCCGTTGGCGACGGGGGTGAATACCACGCCGTCTTTGACCATAAAGACATTGGCGGTGGCACTTTCTGCGACATTGCCGATGGCATCAGCTACCAGCGCATTGCCAAACCCACGGGCGCGGACCTCGGCCAGCATGCGGGCGTTGTTGGGGTAAAGGCACCCCGCCTTGGCGTTTACGACGCTGTCTTCCATGACGGGGCGGCGAAAACGGGTACGGCCCAGTCTGGTTGATGCGGTGGGTGGTGCCATGGGGATTTCTTCGAGACAAATCGCGAATCCGGTGGCGTCGGGGCTGGGTACAATCGCCGTGAGGTCGCCATCAATCCCCCAATACATCGGACGGATATAGACGGCTGCCGATTTTGGATAGGTGGCCAACCCGTCGCGGATCATGGCGATCATATCGTCGGTGCTGACTGTGGGTGTGATCATCAGCGCAGTTGCTGATCGGTTCACACGGGCGCAATGCAGATCCAGATCAGGGGCACGGCCATCGACATAGCGCGCGCCGTCGAACACGGTCGAGCCGAGCCAGGCGCCATGATCCGCAGCCCGCATGATGGGTGCGTCGCCGTCGTGCCATTGTCCGTCGAAATAAGTGCGGATATTGGTGCCAGTTGCCATGAACGACCCCCCTTTTGGCGGACATTAGGCCGAGGCCGGGGCAAGGTAAAGCAGATGGGCGCCCGGTGCCGGGGAACACCGGGCGCGTCGTCTGGCCCGGGTGGCGGCGGACAGGAACGCGCACCAAGGTCACGCCAGGCAGAGCGAATCATTGCTGTGCGATACCTGATCGTCACGCGGCGGGGTTTCAGTTTTGTGACGGCAGGTCTGCCGCCAGCGCCGCCAATGCAGCCACAACCAGCGGGGCATTGACCATTTGCAGTTGCCCGTTGGCATCGTGGGGCCATGCAGCGACGGGTTTGTCGGTATAAAGGTCGACCCCGTTTTGATCGGGGTCCCGCAGATAGACCGCCTCGCTTACGCCGTGGTCAGCGGCGCCTTCCAGAGGGATATCGGCGGCCTGCGCCTGCGCGATCACGGCCCCAAGCGACGCGCGGTCGGGATATCGGAACGCTGTGTGGTAAAGCCCGGTATGCCCCGCCGGTGGCGGTGTGGCACCAAGGCTCTCCCAGGTGTTCAGGCCGATATGGTGATGGTAATCGCCTGCCGCCAGAAAAGCGGCCCCTTTGCCAAAGCGCTGGGCGACGCGAAATCCGATAATATCGCGGTAAACCGTAATCGCGCGATCAAGATCAGAGACGCGCAGGTGGACATGGCCGATGCGGTTTGTGGCGGGTGCTGACATTTGGTGGCTCTGGTGTGGTGCGATGCCCCAATGATATAGCCGCATCTGCCGCGCCGCAAAAGACTGACTGGCGAACCGGCGGTGTGCATTCTTGCGAGGTGGGGTGGGTCAAGACCCACCTTACGACGGGGCGTCTGACGTGTCCGTTATGACCGCAGCAGACCCACGATCTCGTAGGTTTTTTTCAGGATCGGCTCTGCGATCGCGCGCGCTTTTTCAGAGCCTTTGCCGAGTATCCTGTCAATCTCGGCGGGGTCGTTCATAAGCCGGGCCATTTCATCAGAAATCGGGGCAAGTTTCGCGACCGCCAAATCGGCCAGCGCCGGTTTGAATGTGCCCCAGCCCGCGCCGGGGTATTGTGCGATCACCGCTTCTGGGGTGGTGTCTTCAAGGGCTGCGTAAATCTCGACCAGATTACGCGCTTCGGGGCGTGTGGCCAGCCCTTCGACGGTTTCGGGCAGCGGTGCAGGGTCGGTCTTGGCCTTTTTGAACTTTTTGGCAATTGTCGTGGCATCATCGGTCATGTTGATGCGTTCCATGTCGCTTTCGCCCGATTTTGACATCTTTTTAGTCCCGTCGCGCAAGTTCATCACGCGGGTTGCCGGGCCGTCGATTACGGGTTCTGTGATCGGGAAGAAATCAGTCTTGAAGTCATGATTGAATTTGGCCGCGATATCGCGCGTCAGCTCTACATGCTGCTTTTGGTCTTCGCCCACGGGGACTTGGGTGGCATGATAAAGCAGGATGTCAGCCGCCATCAGCGACGGGTAAGCGTAAAGGCCAAGCGAAACTTTTTCAGCGTTGCTGCCTGCTTTGTCCTTGAATTGGGTCATCCGGTTCATCCAGCCGACGCGCGCCACGCAGTTGAATATCCAACCCAGCTCGGCGTGGCCGGACACCTGGCTTTGGTTGAACAGGATCGACTGTGTCGGATCGAGGCCGGCGGCAAGATAACCTGCGGCCACCTCGCGGGTCATATTGGCCAGTTGGGCGGGGTCCTGCCAGACCGTGATGGCGTGTAGATCAACGACGCAATAGATCGTCTCAACCTTGCCCTGCATACCGACAAAGCGCTTGATCGCCCCCAGATAGTTCCCGAGGGTCAGCCCGCCAGAGGGTTTGATCCCTGAAAAAACGCGGGGAGTGAAGGTGCTTTCAGTCATTGTGCAAATGTCCGGGCTGGATTTCAGGGCAGGCGTCGCATACCCATGCCAGACAGACCCGTCAACTTCAACAGCCTGCAAAGGTCCATGCGATGAAGCCTGAAAGTCCAGTGAATACGATCCCGCCGGTGGTGATTGCCCTGACGTTGCTGATTGTCGGCATCGAATGTGTGTTTCAACTGGCCAATCAAGGCATCATCGGCGGTCCGCGTGGTGTGGGCTGGCGGCTGGTGGCGGTGCAGGATTATGGATTTTCGGCGGCCGTGTTCGACCGGGTGTTGGAACGGCGTGACTATTCCTTTGACATGCTCAAACGCTTTGTCACCTATCCGTTTGTGAATGCCGAACTGACTCAAGTCGCGTTTTGCGCGGCACTGACGTTGGCGCTGGGCAAGTTCACTGCGGAATATTACGGCGGCCTGAAAGTGCTGTTGCTATATGTCTTTTCCAGCGTCATTGGCGCCCTTGCGTTCGGTGTTTTCGTCAGCAGCAATTACCCGCTTTATGGTGGCTTTGCGCCGGTTTACGGCCTGATCGGGGCCTATACCTATGCGCTTTGGTTGCAGCAGGCGCAGGCGGGCGAAAGCCAATTGCTGGCGTTTCGTCTGATCGGGTTCCTGCTGGGTATCCAGCTTGCCTTCGGATTGATCTTTGGCAGCGCGCCCACATGGATCGCCGAGCTTGCGGGATTTTTTGCGGGCTTCGGGCTGTCGCTGCTGCTGGCGCCGGGGGGATGGGCGTCGTTCCTGAGCCGGATGCGGCAGCGGTCCTAGCGGCGCATCGCCCGACGGAATTCCCCCAACCGGAACGCGCCGACCACGTGGCCAATGCCAAAGTAGCTGACGATCCCGATCATTACCAAGACGGCCAGCGCGGCATAGCGTATCGTGGGTACGCCAAAGAATGGCTTCAGGGTCGTCGCCACAATGACAAGGACGACACCCATACCCAGCGCGGCAAGGATGATCCGCCACAGGCGGCGCATGAACCGTGCATCAAATTGCGCGGCATTTCCCATATTGCGCGATCCACGCCACAGCAGCGCCACAGTTGCCCAGCCGGTGAGGGTCGTGCCCACGGCTGCGGCGATAAACCCGATCACCGGCGATAATCCGATGGCCAGTGCGGCATTCAGGGCCAGTGCGACCAGAGCGTAGTAAAAGGGCCGCTTGGTATCTTCGCGCGCGAAAAACAGTGGTTGCAGGGTCTTTTGCAGCACAAATGCAGGCAGGCCGAGGCCATAAATCGCGACTGCCATTGCCGTTGCTGCAGTGTCGTCTCTGGTGAAGGCGCCACGCTCGTACAGGACGCTGACCAAGGGCAATGGGATGATCATCAGCGCCACTGCCGCGGGTATCGTCAATGCGAGGCTGATTTCACACGCGCGGTTAAAGGCGTCTTTGCCGCCTTCGTCATCGCCAGCACGCAGGCGCCGGGACAGATCGGGCAGCAGGACGACGCCGATCGCAATGCCGACAACGCCCAGAGGCAATTGATACAAGCGGTCCGCGTAGTTCAGCCATGCAACCGCCCCGTCAAAGAAGCTGGCGACTTGCCGGCCGACCAGCAGATTGATTTGCACGACGCCACCGGCAAGTGCGGCGGGGGCCGCGATCATGGCGAGACGTTTGAGTTCTGGCGTCATTTTTGGCCAGCCAAGGCGCAACGGATAGCCTGCGCGTTTGGCGGCGACCCAGACCAGCATCATCTGGACCAACCCGGCAACCGGGACAGCATAGGCAAGGCTTGCGCCGATGCCAACCGGTTCTTGCGCGCCGAAAACGGCACCGATCAGCAATGCGGCAATAAACACCACGTTCAACAAAACCGGTGCCGCCGCCGCCGCCGTAAAGCGCCCAATGGCATTCAAAACGCCCGACAGCAGTGCGGATAGCGAAATGAACAGAATATAGGGGAACGCGATACGTCCGTAATAGACGGCCAGATCGAACCGTTCCGATCCCAGAAAACCGCTGGCCATCATCGTCACCAGTGCGGGCATGAAAAGAACGCCGAACACCGTAAAAATTGTCAGTATCCCCGCCAGCCCGACAAACGCGTCCTGCGCAAAGCGCTGGGCGTCTTCGTCGCCTTCCAGCTTTTTTGAGAACATCGGCACGAAGGCCATGTTGAACGCCCCTTCGGCAAAGAAGCGGCGGAAAAGGTTGGGCAGTGAAAACGCGACCAAAAACGCCTCGGCCACGGGGCCTGTGCCGAGATAGGCCGCGATCATGATGTCGCGGACAAACCCCATGATGCGGCTGAGCAATGTCCAGATGCCCACCGTAAAGAAGCCTGACATCAGGCGGATGGGTTTCACGATTGGGCTCTTTCGACGCCTTGGGAAATCGCTTCGCGCAGTTTGCGTTCCAGCGACGCGCGTTTGGCATCCGAATGGTATTTCAGGCCGACCATGTCCTTGACGTAGAAGGTATCGACGACCTGTTCACCGTAGGTCGCGATGACCGCCGATGCGATATAGACGTTGTTATTGGCCAATGTCCGGGTCAAATCGTACAGCAGGCCGGGACGGTCGCGGGTGTCCACCTCGATGATGGTGTAGATTTCCGAGCCGTCGTTGTCGAATGTGATATTCGTCGGCACCCGGAAGGCGCGTTCGCGTTTCTTGATCTTATCTTTATCTTTGAGGGCTTCACGCGCCACGACTTCGCCCCTTAGTATGCGGCTGATCATCTGGCGCAGGCGCGGCAGGCGTGCTTCTTCGTAGGGGTTGCCGTCGTTGTCCTGAACCCAGAACACCGCCGTGGCATAGCCATCCTTTGAGGTATAGGTGCGGGCATCGACCACATTGGCACCGACCAGCGCCAGTGCGCCGGTCATGCGGCTGAAAAGGCCGGGATGATCGACCATTGCGAAACAGGCGCGTGTCGCATCCCGGTCGTCATCCAGCATCAGGTCAATGCGGATTTCGTCCGTGGGCAAATCGCGCAGAAGTCCCGCAAAGATGATATGTGTGGAAAGCGGCAGACCCTGCCAATACGGCCCGTAGTGGCGGCCCATTTCAGTGCGCAGCGCCTTGCCGTCCCAATCGGCAAGGGCTGCACGCAGGGCGCGCTTTGCCTCGGCTTCGCGGGTTTCGCGGTTCAGGTCCTCAAGGCCGGTTTCCAGCGCGTCTTTGGTCGCTTTGTACAGGTTGCGGATCAGCACGGCCTTCCAGTTGTTCCATGTGCCCGGGCCAACGCCGCGGATGTCGCAGACGGTCAGCACGGTCAGTAGGTCAAGCCGTTCGACCGACTTCATCGCCTTGGCAAAGCCCCGCACAGTACGGGGTTCGGAAATATCGCGTTTCTGGGCCGTGTCGGACATCAGAAGGTGATTGCGGATCAGCCATTCGACCGTTTCGCATTCCTTTTTGTTCAGGCCCAGACGCGGTGCAACCTTGCGGGCAATTTGCGCGCCCAGGATCGAGTGGTCTTCGTCGCGCCCTTTGCCGATGTCATGCAGCAGCAGGGCCACATAAAGTACCTTGCGATTGACGCCCCGTTTCAGGATGCCAGAGGCCACGGGCAGTTCTTCGATCAGTTCATTGCGTTCGATTTGGGCAAGATGGCTGATACATTGGATCGTGTGTTCGTCCACGGTATAGTGGTGATACATGTTGAACTGCATCATGGCGACAATCGGCGCAAATTCGGGGATAAATGCGGCCAATACGTCGAGTTCGTTCATCCGCCGCAGGCCCCGTTCGGGGTTGCCGTGTTTCAGCAGTAGATCAAGAAATATGCGCGTCGCCTCGCGGTTTTGGCGCATGTCTTCGTCGATCAGGTCAAGGTTTGCGGCCAGCAGGCGCATGGCATCAGGGTGCAGCAGTGTGCCGGTGCGCAGGGCCTCTTCGAATATCCGCAGCATGTTCAGCTTGTCGGCAAAGAACGCTTTTTCATCCGCCACGGTCAGCCGATTTTGCTTGATCGCGTAGGGCGGTTTGGCCTTTTTACGCCGGGTCAGAAGGCGTGCCAGCATGGGTTCGGATTTGGTATGCGTCGCCTCCAGCGCGGTCAGGAAAATCCGGGTCAGCTCGCCTACGCGGTTGGCCTGACGGAAATAGGCCTGCATGAAGTGTTCGACGCCGCGTCTGCCGCCGTGGTCCGTATAGCCCATCGCAGAGGCCACTTCGACCTGCATGTCAAAGGTCAACTGGTCCACGGCGCGGCCTGAAATCAGGTGCAGGTGGCAGCGCACGGCCCAGAGAAAATCTTCGGCTGTGACAAAGGTTTCGAATTCATCGGCGGTGAACACGCCAAGCCCGACCAGTTCCGCTGCGTCCTTGACGCCGTTGACGTATTTGCTGATCCAGAACAGGGATTGCAGGTCGCGCAGCCCGCCTTTGCCCTCTTTTACATTGGGTTCGACGACATAGCGCTGGCCACCTTGTTTGCGGTGGCGTTCGGCGCGTTCGTCCAGTTTGGCTTCGATGAATTCGCTGGCGGTCGATTTGAAAAGATCATTCCAGAGCCGCTTGCCCAGTTCTTTGGCCAGTGCGGCATCACCCGCAAGATAGCGGTATTCGACCAGCGATGTGCGAATCGTGTAATCTTCGCGCGCCAGACGCACGCAGTCTTTCACGGTGCGGCTGGCATGGCCCACCTTCAGTTTCAGATCCCACAGCATATACAGCATGGATTCAATCACGCTTTCTGCCCAAGGGGTTATTTTATACGGCGTCAGAAACAGCAGGTCGATGTCTGAGTAGGGGGCCATTTCACCACGCCCATAGCCGCCGACGGCAATCAGCGACAGTCTTTCACCCTCGGTCGGGTTGGGCAGCGGATGCAGGGTGTTGATCGCAACATCCAGCACCAGACTGACCACTTGATCGGTCAGCCAGCTATAGGCGTGGGTCGTGGGGCGGGCCGAAAATGGCTGTGCACGAAAGGCGTCGGCAATCGCGGCCATACCCGCACCACGGGCTGCGGCCAAAATGCCGACAGTGGCGCTGCGCACCTCTTTTTCGTTTTCCGCGTCTGCGACGGCGTCCGCGATCCGAGTGGCGACAGCGTGTCTGTTGAAAATAATAGACGCCGGACAGATTAAACCGTCCGGCGCGTCAACGTGGGGTGCAGCGGCAGGTTTAGAACCCGACTGCGCCAAAGCTTCTTGGGGCTTGTTCAAGGACGACCACCTGATTGTTTTGAATTGTTGCGATGGCCAAGGCGCGTTCGTTCAGGCCGTTTGGCAGCAGGCGGAACACACCTGATGTGCCTTTGAACCCCTGCGGAGCTGTCAGGGCCGCCTTGGTCAGTGCGTCATCGTTGCCAGCGGCCAGCAGAGCACCTATTGCGGCAATACCATCATAGGCAAGACCCGCCAACGGGTGCGGTGCCTCGCCATAGGTGGCCGCATAGCGGTTCACGAAAAGCGTTGCGGTCGACTGATCCGGCATCGCAAACAGCCCGCCTTGCAGGCCCGGCAGCGCCATCGCCTGCGGTACGGAATCCCACCGTGTCAGCCCGATCAGACGGGTTGTTTCGGTGTCGATCCCCGCGTCTGGCAGTGCCGTGGCAAGAATAGGAAGGTCCGCATTCACCCCCGCTGTCATAAAGATCGCCTGCGCCGCCGATCCGCGAGCCGTTGATACGATGCGTCTGGTGGCGCTCAGGATGCCTTGCTGCGACAATGGATAGCTTTCAACGCCGACGACCTGTGCGCCATTGCGCTGCACCGCGTTTGAGATCGCAGCGCGCCCGGTCTGGCCGGATATGTCATCGCCGTGCAGGACCATATAGCGGCTGATCCCCTGTCGTGTGGCATATTGCACCAAGCGGTTTGCGGTGCTGTCAAAGGTCGGCCCAAGGATAAACACGTTGCCGCCAGCGATGGCGGGGTTGTTTGAGAACGCCAGCACATTCACGTTGCGGCCTGCCACGGCAACGCCAACGGCATTGGCGGCTTCGGCAAATAAGGGGCCCAGAATGATCTTGGCGCCATCATTCACGGCCGTACGGGCCGCATCTGCTGCTTGGGCCGGGCTGCCGCCGGTGTTGTAGACCCGCAACGCGATTTGTGCGCCATTCAGATCGGCGATGGCCAACCGCGCCGCATTTTCAAAGTTCTGTGCGAGAAACGCATCACTACTCTCGCTCGATCCGCCGGGCACCAAAAGCGCGACCTGCACCGGGGCATCGGCGTTGACCTGCGGTCCGACATTGGCATTCGGCGCCAGAACCGTGGTACAGGCCGTGATCCAGATCAGCGACAGCGATGCAAAAAAGCGTGCTATCGGCTTGCGGGCGGTGGTGAAACGGGCAAACATGGATGATATCCCTCCTGGATGGCGCGACTTTGGCGTGGGCTGGTGCCCGACCCGTAGCCGCCATTTGAGGACCATCATAATACAGGGGGCACGCGGGTCCAGCCATGAATCATATCATCAAGCCACTCTCTGCCGGATTGTACTTTGTCGCGACCCCAATCGGGTCCGCGCGCGATATCACATTGCGCGCCCTTGACGTTTTGGCGTCCGCAGATTTGATTGCCGCCGAGGATACCAGAACAGCGCGTAAACTGATGGAAATTCATGGTGTTGCGTTGAACGGGCGCAAGATTGTCGCGTTCCATGACCACAGCGGAGAAGGGGCCGTGGCGCGCCTTGTCGCCGATATCGCAGGTGGCAAATCGGTGGCTTACGTGTCCGAGGCGGGCACGCCATTGGTCGCCGATCCGGGGTACGAACTGGGCTGTGCCGCGATTGCGGCGGGGCTGCCGGTGACATCGGCGCCGGGGGCGTCCGCAGTGCTGGCGGCGCTGACCGTGTCGGGGCTGCCCACGGACCGCTTTGCATTCGTCGGCTTTTTGTCGGCATCCAAACAGCAGCGCGAGACCGAAATCGCGGCGCTGCGCGATGTGCCGTTCACGCTGGTTTTCTACGAAAGCCCGAAACGTGTTGGTGAAATGTTAGGGAATTTGCGGAACATTCTGGGCGAGGGACGACAGGCGGTTGTCTGTCGTGAACTGACAAAACGATTCGAAGAGATCACGCGCGGTGCGTTGGGCGATGTGGCCGCAGCATTCGCTGATCGCAACGTAAAGGGCGAATTGGTGGTTTTGGTCGGGCGCGCCGGGGCGACGGACGTGGCTGAATTGGATGTGACGGACGCACTGCGCGATGCGATGAAGACGATGCGGATCAAAGATGCGGCGACGCTTGTGGCGGGTGCGTTGGGTCTGCCGCGCCGGCAAGTTTACCAAATCGCCCTGGGCATGGGAGAAGACGAATGATAGGATCAGTCGGGTATCACGCGGGCTTGGTGGCCGAGGATATTGTGGCCGCTGACTATACCCGTAGGGATCATCGCCTTGCGGCGCGTCGCTGGCGCGGGCAGGCTGGTGAAATCGACCTGATCATGCGCGATGGTGACACCGTTGTTTTCATCGAAGTCAAGAAAAGCAAAACATTCGGCGGCGCCGCATTGCGGCTTGGGCGTCGGCAGATGGACCGCATTTGCACCGCTGCAACCGAGTTTTTGGCCAATGAACCACGGGGGCAACTGACCGACGTCCGCTTTGACTTGGCGATGGTTGACGGGCAGGGGGCGGTGTCGGTGATCGAAAATGCCTTTGCCGAAGCCTGACGCGCCCATTGCACAAGGTCGGCAGCTGCGCCATGTAATGCGGCAGCATCGTTGAAAATGAGGTCGCCTTATGTCGCTGAAAATTGCATTCCAGATGGACCCGATCGGTCCCATTAACATTGATGCCGACAGCACCTTTCGCATCGCAGAGGAAGCGCAGGCGCGCGGGCACAGCCTGTTTTATTACACCCCCGACAAATTGGCCTATGATCAGGGCCGCGTCACGGCCCGCGGTTGGCCACTGACGGTGCAGCGCGTAAAGGGCGACCACTTTCGACTGGGGGAAGAAACCGTTGTCGCGCTGGCTGATTTCGATGTGGTTTGGCTGCGTCAGGACCCGCCGTTTGACATGGGGTATATCACCACGACGCATATTCTCGATATGATTCACCCCGGCACATTGGTGGTGAATGATCCGTTTTGGGTACGTAATTATCCGGAAAAGTTGCTGGTTCTGAAATTTCCTGATCTGACGCCGCCGACAATGATCGCCCGTGATCTTGCGACATTGAAGGCGTTCCGCCACGAGCATGGCGATGTGATTCTCAAACCGCTTTATGGCAATGGTGGCGCGGGCGTCTTTAAACTTGCGCATGCCGATAGCAACCTTGCATCGCTGCACGAACTTTTTGTAGGCATCAATCGTGAACCGCTGATCATTCAAAAGTTTTTGCCTGCCGTATCCAAAGGTGACAAGCGCGTTATTTTGATCGACGGAGAAGCTGTTGGTGCGATCAATCGCGTGCCAGCCGAAGGTGAGACCCGGTCGAATATGCATGTAGGCGGCCGCCCTGAAAAAGTTGATCTGACGGACCGCGATCGCGAGATTTGTGCGCGTATCGGTCCGCTTTTGCGTGAGAAAGGCCAGATTTTTGTCGGGATTGATGTCATTGGCGATTGGCTGACCGAAATCAACGTAACGTCACCCACGGGCATTCAGGAATTGGAACGCTTTGACGGTGTGAATATTGGCGCGAAAATCTGGGAAGCAATCGAAGGGCGCCGGGCGGCCTAGGATGCGCTTGCGTATTTTGAATCTTTGGCTGCGCTACTGTGTGCGGCCGATTTTGCAAGTTGGCCATTCGCCCAAATTGGCGGCGGCTGCATTTGATGCGGCGGCACCGTGGCTGTTTCGCGGCCCGCCGCATATCTGCCATCGGACCGAATCTGTCGATGACCTGACGTTGCACTGGATCAGCGTTGGACCGGTCGAACCCCGCCGCGTCATCCTTTATTTCCATGGCGGTGCCTATCTTGCCGGAAGCGGGACGGCCTATCGCGGGCTTTTGGGCCGGATGTCCAAGCTGACAGGCTTGCGGGTTTGTGCGCCTGATTATCGGTTGCTGCAACAGGCCCCATTTCCAGCCGCCTTTGATGATGCGCTGCGTGCCTGGGCATCTTTGATGGCCAAGGGTTATCGCCCTGCGGATGTCGTTTTGGGTGGTGACAGCGCAGGCGCCGGGTTGATGCTGGCGCTGTTATCGCATCTGACGCACGCGGGCCAACGCCCGCGCGCTGCATTCGCAATGTCACCTTGGACCGATCTTACCCTGCAGGGGGCCAGCTTGCAGTCAACGGCTGAGGTCGTGCTGCCCGTCGACCGCATGAACGATGTCGTAGCCCGATATTTGTGCGGTGCCGCACCGGATGATCCGCGCGCGTCGCCGTTGTTTGCGCAGTTTGACGAACCGCCGCCGGTGCTTATTCAGGTCGGCAGTGGCGAGGCGTTGCGCGACGATGCGGTGCGTATGGCGCAGCGTCTGGGGCCGATGGCGCAGCTGCGCATATGGCCGAGTGTGCCGCATGTCTGGCAGATGTTCGATGGTTACGTCCCGCAGGCGCGCGCGGCGCTGTGCGAAATCGCGGATTTCGTTCATACCTCTTTCGCCATGGCGAGCCGATAGCTGACGGCTTCGGCGACGTGCGGTCTGCGCACGTCGTCGCACCCCTCTAAGTCCGCAATGGTCCGCGCGACCCGCAGGACGCGGTGGTAACCTCTTGCCGACAATCCAAAGCGTTCGGCCACTTTGACCAGCAACGCGCGCCCTTCTGTATCTGGCGTCGCGATTTGTTCCAACAGGTGTCCTTCGGCGTCGGCGTTCACGCGGGCTGTCTTATGTCCTTGAAACCGCTGGGTCTGCCGATCCCGTGCCGCAGCGACACGTGCCGCCACAATGGCAGAGCTTTCACCGTTTTGGGGCAGGTCCAGGTCGGTAAAGGCGACGGGCGGCACTTCGATGCGCAGATCAAACCGGTCCATCAGCGGGCCAGAAATACGGCCCATATAATCCTCGCCACACAGGGGCACCCGCGCGCAGGCCCGTGCCGGGTCGGCAAGATAGCCGCATTTGCAGGGGTTGGCGGCGGCGACCAGCATGAACCGACACGGATAGCGGACATGCGCGTTGGCGCGGGCTATCACGACTTCGCCGGTTTCAATGGGCTGGCGCAGGGTCTCCAGCACGGCGCGGGTGAATTCGGGGAATTCGTCCATGAACAAGACCCCATTGTGGGCGAGGCTGATTTCGCCGGGTTTGGCGGTGCGTCCGCCGCCGACGATGGCAGCCATAGAGGCGGTGTGATGCGGTTCGCGGAACGGTCTTTCGCGGTTAATGCCGCCTTCATCCAACAGGCCGAACAGTGAATGGATCATCGAGGTTTCCAGTGCTTCGACCGGCGTCAGCGGCGGTAAAATGCCGGGAATGCGCGCGGCGAGCATTGATTTTCCGGACCCGGGAGAGCCGACGAGCATCAGGTGATGCCGCCCGGCTGCTGCAATTTCAAGGGCGCGTTTGGCGCGCTCCTGGCCTTTGACCTCTGACAGATCGCGGGTTGAAGTGGCGCGGTGCACCTCGCCGGGTTCTGACGGTGACAGGACCGATTGGCCGGTGTAGTGGCGCACGACGTCGGCAAGCGTGCGCGGTGCGATCACATTGGCCGCGCCGACCCACGCGGCCTCGGCACCGCAGGCGTAGGGGCAAAGCAGGGTGCGTTCGTCCTGTGCGGCGGCCATGGCTGCGGGCAGGGCGCCGACCACCGGCACCAATGTCCCGTCCAGCGATAATTCCCCCAAGGCCACTGTGCGTTCGGCGTCTTCCTGCGGGATGATTTCAAGTGCAGCCAGCAGCGCCAAGGCGATTGGCAGGTCGAAATGCGAGCCTTCCTTTGGCAGGTCTGCGGGCGACAGGTTTACCGTGATCCGCTTTGATGGCAGGGCGATCGCCATCGCGCTGAGGGCCGCGCGCACCCGTTCGCGCGCTTCGGAGACTGCCTTGTCCGGCAGTCCCACGATCGCGAACGCGGGTATGCCCGGTGTGATGGCGCATTGTACTTCGACAAGACGTGCCTCGATCCCTTCGAATGCGACTGTATAGGCCAGTGCTACCATGCTCAAACTCCCCGCTCTTGGTTAACGGGTAGTTGGGCGTGGTTTAGGATTGGTTAACGCTTGGCCATGGCAGACGTTTCAGGTCCATTGGATAAGGCCAGGGGGCAACATTTTCCAACTGCGCCGCAGCACGCCATTGCAGAAACGCCGGATCGGCAAGATGCTGATTGACATAGGCCTGTGCGGCGGAGCTGACAGGCAGACCATACGCGGTGATGCGCAGCGCCACGGGCGCATAGAACACATCAGCCAAAGAGTATGCGCCGAACAGCCATGGCCCGTCGTGTCCGTGCCGGGAACGGGCCAGCGCCCAAAGGTCTTGGGCGCGTTGGATGTCCGCGATCACTGTCTGGGACGGGACAAAGCCGTCCCAGACATGGCTGATCATGTTGGGGCAATCATTGCGCAGTGCCATGAAACCGCTATGCATTTCCGCGACCATGGATCGGGCCAGTGCGCGGGCGCCGGGGTCGCGCGGATACAGGTCCACTGCGGGGTGATTTTCGACCAGCGTTTCCGCCATGGCAATGCTGTCTGTCAGCACATGTCCGGCGCCTGTTTGCATCACCGGGACAGAGCGCGCAGGTGCCAGATGGGCAAGGTCCTGCGCCATCGTTCCGGCATAAAGCCCGACCATGTGGGTGTTGTAAGGCAGCCCGAATTTTTCGAGCATGAGCCAGCCGCGCAAGGACCAGCTGCTGAAGGTGCGGTCACCGATGTAGAGTTGATATGTCATGAATGGAAGCCTAGCGGCGCATCGGCCCGCAGCCTAACGATGAAATTTGATGTGACACATCACGCGGTGTGATTGATCTTGCCAACGGTCCATGCACCGTGTGCAAACGCTAGGTCTGTCACCGACAGGTTGTCGATCTTGTGACCGAACGCGGCGTAGGCTTCGATGCCAAGGGCGCGCTGCACCTGCGTCAGGATCATGCCAAAG
The DNA here is from genome assembly GCF_017854565.1 of Yoonia sp. Classification (GTDB taxonomy): domain Bacteria; phylum Pseudomonadota; class Alphaproteobacteria; order Rhodobacterales; family Rhodobacteraceae; genus Yoonia. The sequence continues at coordinate 179,551 of NZ_JAFMHJ010000002.1, read as the reverse complement.
TGGCCGACGACGATCAGGTTTTCGTGGTCCAAGGCCAGAAGGCCATTGATCGCGGCATCCACGCGCCGACGCACCGCGTTCCAGCATTCACCGTTCGGGGGGGCGACATCGCCGGGGGTTTCCCAATAGGCGCGGATTGTGGCCGGCGCCTCGGCTTCGATCTGGGCAAAGGTGCGCAGTTCCCATGCGCCAAAGTTGATTTCGCGCAGGGCGGGATCATGGGGCAGTCTATCCCGAGGGCGCAGGGCATCTGCCGTGGCGCTGGCACGGATCAGATCGGACGAGACGACAGGGGCGGCGGGCAAATAGGCGCGCAAACGGGCAATGGCGGCGGTATCCGATAGATCTGCCGGCAGATCGGACCAGCCAACCATGGATTTCGCATGGGTGGGGCCGTGGCGTACCAACCATAGCCGGGTCACGGCAGCGTCCCTTTGAGGGCCAGCGGCAAGCCTGCCATCACAGCCACGACCAGACCCGCATCGGCCGCGATGACCTGATTGAGCGTGCCTTGCGCGTTGCGAAAGTTGCGTGACAGGGCGTTGTCGGGCACGATCCCCTGACCTACCTCGTTCGAGACAATGACAACGGGGCACGAACAGCGGCGCAGTGCCGTGCGCAGCCCTGCGGTTTCGCCCGCAAGATCATGTTGGTTGAGCATGATATTGGTCAGCCACAAGGTGGCGCAATCAATCAGGACAGCTTGGTCTGGCTGGCATTTCTCCAGCGCACCTGCGACGTTGATCGGCTCTTCTATTGTGGTCCAGCCATCGCCGCGCAGATCGCGGTGACGTGATACCTTTGCGGCCATTTCATCATCGAAAACCTGCGCCGTCGCAATATAAACGGGGTCAGATGTGCCCTGCAAAACAAGGCGTTCCGCATAGGCGGATTTGCCAGAGGCGGCGCCGCCTAGCACCAATGTCAGGTTTGGCAATGTCATTGAGGCAACTTTGTTTGATCCAACTCATTTGTTGCTGCGTAACAAGTACAAGCAAGAAAGTTAATGCACCGTCTGCAATCAAGGAGAAATTACATGGGTGTTGCCGGTTTTTCTGATCAAACCTTGTCACGGACTGCCATGAAGGCAGAGCTGCTGGACGCGGATACCGAACTTGCATTGGCCTATGCGTGGCGCGATCAGCGCGACGAACAAGCATTGCATCGTTTGATCACGGCCTACATGCGGCTTGCCATTTCGATGGCGTCGAAATTCAAACGCTACGGCGCGCCGATGAATGACCTTATTCAGGAAGCCTCTGTTGGGTTGATGAAGGCCGCAGACAAGTTTGACCCTGACCGCGGTGTGCGCTTTTCCACTTATGCCGTCTGGTGGATCAAGGCGTCCATTCAGGATTATGTGATGCGGAACTGGTCAATGGTGCGTACAGGTTCGACATCATCGCAAAAGTCATTGTTTTTCAATTTGCGCCGTGTGCAGGCCCGGCTTGAGAGGGAAGCGGCGGCAGAAGGCCGGACATTGGACCGTCACGACATGCGCGAAATGATTGCGATTGAAATCGGCGTGCCGCTGCATGACGTCGAGATGATGGAGGGGCGTCTTTCGGGCTCCGACTTTTCGCTGAACGCGACCCAATCGGCCGAGGATGAAGGCCGTGAATGGATTGACGCGCTTGAGGATGGCGGCCCGCAGGCGGCGGAAACAGTGCAGAACAACCACGATAACGACACGTTGCGCCACTGGTTGGTCACGGCGTTGTCCGATCTGAATGATCGCGAACAGTTCATTGTCCGCGAACGTAAACTGCGCGAAGATCCGCGTACGCTGGAAAGCATCGGCACGGAACTTGGTCTGTCCAAGGAACGTGTGCGCCAGTTGGAAGCCGCTGCCTTCGGCAAGATGCGCAAGAGCCTTGAGCAACAAAGTACCGAGGTCCATGCGTTTCTTGCATGACCGCCTGTCATTGTGTTTCCGGTATCATCTGACCTAGTGTCAGCCAAAGTGATACCGGAGACAGCAAATGCTGGCTGACAAACATATTCTTTTGATTGTGGGCGGCGGGATTGCCGCGTTCAAGACGCTCGACCTTGTGCGGCGTTTGCGCGACAGGGGGGCGCGGGTGACGCCGGTTCTGACCCAGGCCGGGGCGGCGTTTGTCACACCGCTGAGCCTGTCTGCTTTGTCGGCTGCAAAGGTTTATCAGGATCTTTTTGATCTCACAGATGAGGCCGAAATGGGCCACATTGAATTGTCGCGCGCCGCAGATTTGATTGTTGTGGCACCCGCCACGGCGGATTTGATGGCCAAGATGGCGGCGGGACTGGCAAATGATTTGGCCACGACGCTGTTGCTGGCCACAGATACACAGGTTCTGGTCGCACCGTCGATGAATGTGCGCATGTGGGATCACCCGGCCACCCAGCGTAATATCGCTGCGTTAAAGGGCGATGGTGTGCTGTTTGTCGGCCCCAACGAGGGCGAGATGGCCTGTGGTGAATACGGGCCGGGCCGGTTGGCCGACGTGTCCGAGATTGTCACGGCGGTCGATGCGGCCCTGTCTGATGGTCCGTTGAAAGGCCGGCATGTGCTGGTCACGTCTGGCCCCACGCACGAGCCGATCGACCCGGTGCGGTACATCGCGAACCGGTCATCGGGCGCGCAGGGCACCGCGATTGCGCGGGCTTTGGCGGCGCTTGGGGCGGATGTGACGTTTATCACGGGCCCCGCCGATGTGCCGCCGCCTCTGGGCGTGCGGGTGGTCAAAATCCAAACCGCGCGCGAGATGTTGGCCGCTGTGCAGGCTGCGCCTTTGGCCGTTGTGGCGGTGTTTGCGGCGGCTGTGGCGGACTGGCATGTGGCTAATGCAGGTCAGAGCAAGATCAAGAAAGACGGCGCGGGCCTGCCGACGCTGGAATTTGCCGAAAACCCCGATATTCTGGCCACGATTTCGCAGCTGGCACAGGGGCGTCCGCAACTGGTCATTGGGTTCGCGGCGGAAACGGATGATGTGATCGCCCATGCCACGGCCAAGCGCAAGCGCAAGGGCTGTGACTGGATTATTGCCAACGATGTGTCGCCTGCCACGGGGATCATGGGCGGGACGGAAAACGCGGTGACGTTGATCACGGACGATGGTGCCGAAGAATGGCCGCGGATGAGCAAGGATGCGGTGGCAGCCGCGCTGGCAAAACGGATTGCAGGGGCGATCGCGTGAGGCCGGAGGTTCTGTTTCAATGGGATGATGCGGCGGATCGTGGCCTTGGCCTGCCGGCGTACGAAACCGCAGGCGCAGCGGGTGCGGACCTGCGCGCCAACCTTGCCGAGCAACGCGCTGTGCGCTTGCTGCCGGGCCATCGGGCATTGATCCCGACGGGATTGCGCATGGCTGCGCCCGAAGGGTTCGAGGTGCAGATCAGGCCTCGCTCGGGGCTGGCCCTGAAACATGGCGTGACTTTGGTGAATGCGCCCGGCACCATCGACAGCGACTATCGTGGGCCTGTCGGGGTGATCATGATCAATCTGGGATCAGATGAATTTACGGTGACGCACGGCATGCGCATTGCACAGATGGTTGTCGCGCCGGTTGCGCAGGCGACATTCGCGCTGGTGGCTGTTCTGGATGCGACCGTGCGCGGACCGGGCGGTTTTGGGTCCACCGGGCTATGATTATGGTCGGCGCCATGGCCGCCGTCCTGTGGGGGATTGGCGTTGCGATGAACACGCCGCGTCAGGCGCGCTGGACGATGATTGCGATCCTGCTGGCGGCGGCGATGCTGGTGCAGTTCACCTTGCCTGCCGGGCATCCGTTGCGGCAGGCCACCGGTGGGGATGCGGGGCTTTGGGGACTGATAATTGCCTTTGGCGCGATTGTCTGGGGCTATCGGCGGTTGCTGCGCGGGTTGCGTGCGCGGGTCGCTGCGAATGAGGTGCCGCGTGTGAAATCAGGTGCCTTTTCCGACACCGAACTTGATCGCTATGCCCGGCATATCATCCTGCGTGAAGTCGGCGGGCCGGGGCAGAAGGCCTTGCGCGATGCCAAGGTGCTGGTTGTGGGCGCGGGGGGGCTTGGGTCTCCGGCGCTACAATATCTGGCGGCGGCGGGCGTCGGCACGATTGGGGTGATTGACGATGATCTGGTTGAAAACGCCAATTTACAGCGACAGATCATTCACCGCGACGCCAACATCGGCATGGCCAAGGTTCATTCCGCAGCCGAGGCGATGGTTGCCCAAAACCCCTTTGTGAGCGTGCGCCCCTATCATCGGCGCCTGACCGACGAGATCGCAGGGGACTTGTTTGCCGACTACGATCTGGTCCTTGACGGGACGGACAATTTCAACACGCGCTATCTGGTGAACCGCACAGCCGTCATGCAGCAGAAACCGTTGATCGCGGCTGCGTTGACGCAATGGGAGGGACAGATCAGCGTTTATGATCCCGCCCGCGGAACACCTTGTTATGAATGCATTTTCCCGGTCGTGCCTGACGCGTCTCTTGTGCCCAGTTGCGCCGAAGCGGGCGTGATTGGTCCGCTGCCCGGGGTCATTGGTGCAATGATGGCGGTTGAGGCGTTGAAGGTGATTACCGGCGCAGGCACCGATTTGGGTGGTCGGTTGCTGATCTATGACGCGCTTTATGCGCAGACGCGCACGATTGGGGTCAAACCACGTGCGGACTGTGCCGTTTGTGGCGGCAAAGGCATGCGTCACGCGGGGCGGTGATGACGCGGGCGCAGGCAGTGAACCTGACAAGAGATTGCGCCCCGTTGATACCCGCCGTGCCCTGTCACGTTGGCCAAGGGCGTTGTTTTGCGCAGTTTTTGGCGCGACTGTCTTGGTATTTTGCGAAACGGAAGCCGCAGCGCTAGCATGTTCGCGGCACGCGCCCTATTTTGACAGGGAAGGAGATATGCCATGACAAACCCGCTGCTTGCCGACTGGAACACGCCCTTTGGGTTGCCCCCGTTTGATCTGATTACGGACGATGATTATGCCCCCGCTGTCAATGCCGCATTGGCCGAGGCGCGTGCAAATATCGCGGATATTACGGATAACCCCGCTGAGCCGACCTTTGCCAATACGGTAGAACCTCTTGAATTGGCAGAAGAAAAACTGGGCAGGATTTTGGGCGCGTTTTACGGCGTTGCCGGTGCTGACAGTAATCCGGCGCGCGAGGCGTTACAGCGTGACTTTGCCCCCAAGCTAAGCGCGTATGGGTCCGAGATATCTGAGAACAAGGCATTGTTCGCGCGGGTCGAGGCGATTTGGGACGCGCGTGAAACGCTTGACCTGACAGATGAACAGCAGCGCGTGCTGATGTTGACCCGGCGTGGATTTGTACGGTCGGGCGCGCGCCTGGAGGGCGACGCCGCCGCGCAGTTGCGTGCGGCAAAATCGCGGCTTTCGGTGCTGGGAACAGAGTTCACCCAGAACCTGTTAGCAGATGAACGTGAATGGATCATGAAGCTGGGGCCCGATGATCTGGATGGCCTGCCGGAGTTCACGATTGTGACCGCAAAAGCCGCAGGTGCAGAGAAGGATGCGGGCGGCCCGGTGGTGACCCTGTCGCGGTCACTGATCGTGCCGTTCTTGCAGTTTTCGGAGCGGCGGGATCTGCGGCAGAAAGCCTATGAGGCGTGGGTTGCGCGGGGCGCGAATGGCGGCAAGACAGACAACCGCGCAATTGCGGCGGAAACGCTGAATCTGCGGGCGCAGCGGGCCGGTTTGTTGGGCTATGGCACCTTTGCGGATTACAAGCTTGAGACCGAAATGGCCGGCTCTCCGGATGCTGTGCGCGACCTGTTGATGCAGGTCTGGAAGCCTGCAAAAGCGGCGGCTGAGGCGGATGCAGAGGTGCTGACGCGGATGCTGCATGCGGATGGCTGGGACGGGCCGTTGGAGCCGTGGGATTGGCGGTTTTATGCGCAGAAACGCCGCAAGGTTCTGCATGATTTGGATGAGGCCGAGCTGAAGCCGTATCTGCAACTGGACCGGATGATCGCAGCGGCGTTTTCCTGTGCCAATCGGCTGTTTGGGCTGACGTTCAAAGAGATCGAGGGGCCAGTCTATCATGCTGATGTGCGGCTTTGGGAAGTGACGCGAAATGGCACGCATACCGCTGTTTTTATTGGTGATTATTTTGCCCGTGGGTCAAAGAGGTCAGGCGCGTGGTGTTCGGCAATGCGGTCCCAGCAGCGATTGTCAGGTGATGTGCGGCCACATGTGGTGAATGTGTGTAATTTCGCCAAACCAGAGACCGGAAAGCCCGCGCTTTTGTCATATGACGATGCCCGCACATTGTTTCACGAATTCGGACATGCGCTGCATCAGATGCTGTCGGACGTGACATATGAAAGCATCTCGGGGACGTCGGTGGCGCGCGATTTCGTGGAGCTTCCGAGCCAGCTTTATGAGCATTGGCTGGAGGTGCCGGAGGTGTTGGCAGAGTTCGCGACGCATGCCGAGACCGGCAAGCCGATGCCCGAGGATTTGCTGAACCGGATGCTGGGTGCGGCGACCTACGATATGGGGTTCCAGACGGTGGAATATGTGGCGTCGGCCCTTGTGGATCTGGCGTTTCATGACGGGCCTGCGCCCGCTGATCCGATGCAGAAACAGGCGGAAATTCTGGAAGGTCTGGGGATGCCGCACGCCATCGGGATGCGCCACGCGACGCCGCATTTTGCGCATGTTTTTGCGGGCGACGGGTATTCCAGCGGCTACTACAGCTACATGTGGTCCGAGGTGATGGATGCCGATGCGTTCGCGGCGTTCGAAGAGGCCGGTGATCCGTTCGACACGGACGTGGCAAAGCGGTTGGAGGAGACGGTTTTGTCGTCGGGTGGGTCTGTCGATGCGGCGGCACTTTATACCGCGTTCCGGGGGCGTTTGCCGGGCGTCGCGGCGTTGCTCAAGGGGCGAGGACTGGACCGCGCGGCGTAAGGTGACGCAACGCGCGGTGGGGGGGTGCGGCCTGTGCATCGGCGGCCCCCCCCAAAGCACCTGTTAACGCTCGTTTTTGCTGGTGAAATCGGCGTAAAGGCGGCGTGCAGAACCCGTAAATACCGCGTGCGTACGTTTTACACGCAACACGTGGGTTAACGTGGCGGTCGGTTCAAATGTGAACGAGATGTTAAGGTTAGGCGGGGAAATCCCCGCCCTACGGTCGGGTGTCGTCGGGGTGGCGTGCGACGCCGACGGGGTCCTTGTGGATCAGCACATCGGCGCGGGGGTAGGCGGCGATGATCGCGCGGCGAAGGGCGGCACCAATCGCATGCGCCTGTTCCAGTGTCTGCGACCCGTCCAGTTCGATATGCAGGTTGACGAAAACCCGGCTGCCGGCGACGCGGGTCTTGAGATCGTGGAAACCATGAACGCCGTCGAAGCTGCCTGCGATCTTGCCGATCTCGGCGATCATCGTGGGGTCGGCCTGTCGGTCCATCAGCGCGTCCCATGCGCCTTTGCCGATGCGCAGGGCACCGACCGCAAGCAGGGCCGCTGCGCCAAGGGCCACGACGCTGTCTATTTGACCAAGCCCAAAGCGGGCCGAAGCCCAAAGTGCGATGAAGGCGCCAACATTCGGGATCAGGTCGCCGAGATAGTGCAGGCTGTCTGCTTTGACTACGCGGTTGCCGGTTTGGCGGGCGACGTGCCGTTGCCACAGCACCAGACCCAGCGTGACGACAATGGAAAAGACCATGACGATCATGCCCTGACCTTCGCGTTCGGGCAGGGTCACGGTGTCATCGAGCAGGCGCAGTATCGCGGCAACCGCGATGACGCAGGCCGAAATCAGGATGAACAGGGATTGCCCCAACGCGGCGAGGTCCTCGGCGGAGGTATGGCCGAAGTTGTGATCATCGTCGGCCGGTTTTGCAGCATAGGCGATGGCGGCCAGCCCGCCCAGCGACATCATCAGATCCATCGCGCTATCGGCCAGTGTGGCGGCCACGGCAAGCGACCCGGTTTGCCCCAGCGCCCAGAGTTTGACCAGCACAAGCACCAGCGCCACCGCGACGGAAAGCACGCCGGCGGACAAGTTCAGGCGGGTGTCGTGGCGGTGGGTCATTCAGGCCTGTCGCAGTTGTTTGGGCCGTTCTAACATTATCGTGGGCGATTGTCAGAGCAAAGGGCACTTTGTGATTGTATTATTGGCTGGGCATTGGGGGTGCGTTATGCCTAAAATTTAGGCGAAATACCATTGGCGCACGGTTTTTGTGCAAAGTCGTTGCGCATTTGCGGGCAGTCTTTAGGGTGGACTGATGAATGAGAGCCCCGCGTACTTTGATGAAATGCTGCAACCCGATGGCGGTCCACGTGGCCCCTATGCGCAGTATTACGACTGGCTCCGCAAGGAAGAGCCGGGCCGATTGTTGGAGAAATCGGCAGAAGCCGAGGCGCTTTTCCGGCTGACCGGCATTACTTTTAACGTCTATGGCGACCCCAGCGAAGCCGAGCGGCTGATCCCGTTCGACGTCATTCCGCGGATCATTGCGGGGCGCGAATGGGTCAAGGTGACAAAGGGGATCGAGCAACGTGTGCGGGCGCTGAATGCGTTCTTGCATGACATTTACCACCGGCAGGAAATTGTCCGCGCGGGCCGTGTCCCGGCGCATATGATTGCGCGCAACGCCGCGTTTTTGCCGCAGATGATCGGGGTGACGCCGCCGGGTGGGATTTATACCCATATCGTCGGCACCGATCTGGTGCGCACCGGACCGGATGAATTTTTCGTCCTTGAGGATAATGCGCGCACGCCGTCGGGGGTTTCCTATATGTTGGAAAACCGCGAGACGATGCTGCACATGTTCCCGGAGCTGTTTTCGAAGGTGAAGGTGCAAAGCGTGTCGCAGTACCCAAGGTCGCTGCGCCGGTCGCTGAGTGCCTGTGCGCCGCAGGCCTGCGAGGGCCGGCCGACGGTGGCCGTCTTGACGCCGGGGATATATAATTCCGCCTATTACGAACATGCATTTTTGGCCGATCAGATGGGTGCGGAACTGGTCGAGGGGCACGATCTGCGGGTGGTCAATGGCCGGGTCGCGATGCGGACCACCGAAGGGTACAAGCCGATTGACGTGCTGTATCGCCGGATTGACGATGATTATATTGATCCGCTGAACTTTAACCCCGATTCCATGTTGGGTGTGCCGGGGATCATGGATGTGTACCGCGCGGGCGGTATCACATTGGCCAATGCGCCGGGCACCGGGATTGCCGACGACAAGGCGATCTATTCCTATATGCCCGAGATTATTGAATTTTATACAGGCGAAAAGGCGATTTTGAACAATGTGCCGACGCATCGTTGTTCCGAACCCGAGGCGCTGAAATATGTGCTGGATAACCTTGCCGATCTGGTCGTCAAGGAGGTCCACGGATCGGGGGGCTATGGTATGTTGGTCGGGCCTGCGGCCAGCAAGGCCGAACTGGCGACGTTCCGCGCCAAGTTAGCGGCGAACCCGGATCATTATATCGCGCAGCCGACGCTGGCCCTGTCGACCGTGCCGATCCTGACGGACGCGGGGCTGGCACCGCGCCATGTGGACTTGCGGCCCTATGTTCTGGTGTCCCCCGACCGGATCGAGATTACCCCCGGTGGGCTGACCCGCGTCGCGCTGACCGAGGGGTCGTTGGTGGTGAATTCGTCCCAAGGGGGCGGCACCAAGGACACTTGGGTGCTGGAGGAGTAGCGGCAATGCTGGGCAAAACCGCAGGGGGCTTGTTTTGGATGTTCCGGTATCTGGAGCGGTCGGAAAATACCGCCCGGATGATTGACGCCGGTCTGCGCATTTCGCTGACCCGGTCGAGTGCGGCGGAATCGGAGTGGACGTCGATCCTGCATGCGACGGGGCTGCAGGCGGGGTATTTGCAGCGCTACAGCACGTATACCGGCGATCAGGTGATTGATTATCTGCTGCGCGACGAAACCAATCCGGGCAGTGTCCGCGCCGTCGTGGAAGCCGCGCGCAATGATGCCCGTTTGGTGCGCACCGCCCTGACCCGCGAGGTCTGGGAGGCGGTCAACGAATGCTACATGGTTCTGAAGGACGCGCTGGCGCACCCGATCAGCGACCGTGACTTGCCGCGTATCTTGCAGATGATCCGGCAGCGCAGCGCCTTTGTGCGCGGCGCCTTGCACGGCACGATGCTGCGCAATGAGATGTATGACTTTGCCCGGATCGGGACGTTTTTTGAACGCGCGGACAACACGGCGCGGATTTTGGATGTGAAATATTACATCCTGCTGCCGTCGGTCATGCATGTGGGCACGCCCACTGACAACGTGCAGTGGGAAACGATCCTGCGGGCGACGTCCGCGGTGCGCGCCTATCAGACGCTGCACGACGGTGAGGTGGACCCAAAGAGCATCGCCAAGTTTTTGATGCTGGACCGGCGCCTGCCGCGCAGCCTTGCGTTTTGCTATGGGAAAATACAGGACAATCTGGGTTATCTGGAAACGGATTATGGTGTCCGTCACCCCTGTCATGATCTGGCCGCGCGGATATGCAAACGGTTTGCGACCTATGATGTGGATGCTATTTTCGACTATGGCCTGCATGAATTTATCAGCGATTTCCTGAAGGACAGCGCCGCGTTGGGGCAGCAGATCGAAATCGACTATCGGTTTATAGAGTGAGCCCATGCGCCTGAAAATCCACCACCAGACCACGTATCATTATGACAGCCCTGTCCCCTACGGTTTGCAGCAACTGCGGTTGCGTCCCAAATCGCGCGAGGGGCAGGAGGTGTTGCATTGGGACATCGCGGTCGCGGGTGGCAAGCTTGAGGTGTGTTACGAGGATGAGCACGCCAATACTGTCGATCTGGTCAGTTTTGATCCCGGCCAGACCGAGATCAGCATCACCTGTTCGGGCGAGGTCGAGGTGACGGATAATCACGGGGTGGTTGGGCGTCAAAAGGGTTTTGTGCCGCTGTGGCTGTACGAGCGCAGTACCGCGCTGACCCAGGCCGGCGATGGCATCAAGGCGTTGGTTGCCGGACTGACGCGGGGAGAAACCGATCTTGCCACGCTGCACGCCCTGTCCGCCCATATTCTGGCGATGGTGCCCTATTCGACGGATCAGGCGGCGTCCGATCTGACGGTCGAGCAGGCAATTGCCGCAGGCCATGCCGTGTGTCAGGATCACGCGCATATCTTTATCAGTGCCGCCCGGCAGATGGGTTTCCCGGCGCGTTACGTGTCGGGGTATCTGATGATGGACGACCGCGTGATGCAGGATGCCAGCCATGCCTGGGCCGAGGCGCATGTCCCCGGACTTGGCTGGGTGGGGTTTGACGTGTCCAACGGTATTTCACCCGACGCCCGCTATGTCCGGGTCGCGACGGCCCTTGATTACCGCGGCGCAGCCCCGATTTCGGGGATGCGGTTTGGCAAGGGGGCGGAAAGCATGAATGTGTCCTTGCAGGTGCAGCAGCAATAGGTACATGATATGTTGCTTGAAACGGCTCTTGTACGGGGTCGCGCTGCATATATCGGGACGGTGTGACAAATGACCTATTGCGTTGGGATGCTGCTGGATCGTGGGCTGATCTTTATGGCGGATACCCGGACGAGTGCCGGTGTCGATAACATCTCGGTTGCGAAAAAGCTGCACAGTTGGGACGTGCCGGGTGAACGTGTGATCACGTTGATGACGGCGGGCAATCTGGCGACGACGCAATCGGTGATCAGTTTGCTGGATGAACGCGCCAAGGCCCCGCAGGATCGCAGCCCGTCCATCCTTGAGGCGCCGTCGATGTTTCAGATCGCACGCGAGGTCGGCACGACCCTCAAGGAAGTCATTCAGGCCAATGCGACGACGGGCCAGACCGCTGATTCTGCCTTTGGTGCGACGATCATTTTGGGCGGTCAGATCAAGGGTGCCCCGCCGCGTCTGTTCATGATCTACCCGGAGGGGAATTTCATCGAAGCGTCGGACGACAACCCGTTTTTCCAGATTGGCGAGGCGAAATACGGCAAGCCGATTTTGGTCCGCGCCTATCATCGGGACATGCAGTTTGAAGCCGCGCTGAAGCTGTTGATGGTCAGCTTTGATTCGACGATCAAGTCGAACCTGTCGGTGGGGCTGCCGCTGGATTACATGACGTATGACACCGATACGTTCACGCCGGGCCATGTGGGCCGGATTGCGCCTGACAACGACTATTATAACGCGGTGTCAAACGGCTGGGGCGAGGCGCTGAATGCCGCGTTTGATCAGTTGCCTGCGTTTACGTTCTAATCCCGGATTTCCGCAGGGTTGACGCCCCAAAGAACCGCCTTTGGCGCCCAGCCCCGGTAGCCGCCCGCAGTCAACTGGCACCAGTCGGCGGTACATTCGCCAAGGCGTGCAATGACGCCCGGTTCCAGTATCGCGTTTTCCAGCGATGTATCGTCAGGCCGTGCGCGCAGCGGTGTGGTTTGCCCGTCGATCAGCACGGTGCGCGCCCCCGACAGCATTGAGTAGTGGACCCAGCCCCCCTGGCCGTCACGGTCGATGACCCGGCGCCAGTGCCCGTATTCGGCGACAACCTGCAGCGGCATATTGCGCCGGGTGAAAACCCAGTCGATCCGGTGCGACAGCGATGGCCCGCGCCGCACATTGGATTCGCCCGCTTTCAACGACACGTAGCGTGGCAGCGGCAGGTTGGTTTCCGGCCCAAGGGTTGGGGCCTGACTGGTGGTTTGCGCCTGCGCCATGCTTGCGCAGACAAGAAGCGCGCAAATTCCCATTTGCACAACACGGAACCAATGCACCCATGCAATCATTGTCTGCCCTTAACTGCCATAATCTGGCGCGCGGTTCTTGTGCTGCGCGTCCCTTTGGCGCAACCTGACACGGCAGGGATGATTTGAAAACCCAGGGAGAGAGCCACATGCCGGGTAAGCATTTAAGTGTTGTCGTTACGCGACGGTTGCCCGAGGTGGTCGAAACCCGGATGAAAGAGCTGTTCGACGTCACCTTGCGCGAGAATGATGCGCCGATGACAGCTGATGAGCTGGTCGCGGCGATGCAGAACGCGGATGTTGTGGTGTCTACGATTACCGATCAGATCGACGCCAAGCTGTTGGGGCGCGCCGGTGACAGGCTGAAGCTGATCGCGAACTATGGCGCCGGTGTGGACAATATCGACGTCGCCACCGCGCGCCAGCGGGGCATCCACGTGTCCAACACGCCCGGCGTTGTGACAGACGATACCGCCGATATGGTCTTGGCGTTGATACTGGCCGTGACCCGGCGAATGGCCGAGGGGATGCTGTTGGCACAGTCGGATAATTGGGCCGGATGGTCGCCCACGGCGATGCTGGGGGGCCGGATCGCGGGCCGCCGTTTGGGTATTCTGGGAATGGGGCGGATTGGGCAGGCCGTTGCGAAACGTGCTGCCGCATTCGGGATGCAGGTGCATTACCATAACCGCAAGCGTCTGCGCCCCGAAGTGGAAGACGCGCTGGACGCGACCTATTGGGAAAGTCTTGATCAGATGGTCGCCCGGATGGATATCTTGTCGATCAACTGTCCACATACGCCATCGACGTTTCATCTGATGAACGCGCGCCGGTTGAAATTGATGAAGCCGACGGCGGTGATCGTGAACACATCGCGCGGCGAGGTGATCGACGAAAATGCCCTGACCCGGATGCTGCGCGCGGGTGAGATCGCGGGTGCCGGTCTGGACGTGTTCGAGCGTGGTCATGAAATTAACCCGCGTCTGAAAGAACTGCCCAATGCGATTCTGCTGCCGCATATGGGATCGGCCACCATCGAAGGCCGGATCGAGATGGGCGAGAAGGTGATTGTGAACATCAAGACCTTTGCCGATGGTCACAGACCGCCTGATCTCGTTGTCCCAAGTATGCTGTAATACGGCAGCGACTGTATTTTATTGATGCGCAGGCAGCGCGGTGCAAAGGGTAGTCTAAATGCGGATATTGCTTCCGGTACTGGGTGTTTTCATTGTCATTTTGGCCGCGGCTGGGCTGTATCTTTTCAAGCTGGGGCTGGATGATTACATGGCATCGCAAAGCATCGCATCGGTTCCCGTTGCGGCACCCGCCGGATGGGCCGCACAGCCATATGACACCGCTCAGGGCGAGGTGATCACCGGCACTGTCCTGATGCCATCAGCCGTTGGTGGCAGCACCACGAATGACATTTTGCTGGCATTTGAAAGCGCTGTTGCGGGTGATGACGATGGCGTCGTCCATGCGTTTGCGCGCGGTGACGAACGGATCGTGTTGCGGATGCGGGTGGCACCCCTGATCAAACAGCGGCTGTCGTTGAAGCAGCGTATGGGGATTGAAGAGGTGACGGAGCAAGAGGCGTTGGGCACGGTTCTTGGGGCGGTTGATGGCGTGTCATTTGTGATCATGCCGCAGGTGTCAGCGGTGATGGGGCAGCCGTTGCCGGTTCCGGTGGATTACCGCCACATCACGGCAAGCATTGGTGATCCCAAGGTTGCAGAGACGATTGAAGTCGCCGTGCTGACCAATAGCAGTGATGCCGCAATTGCCGCTGTGATTGGCGGTCTGGATATTGCGGCGCTGAATGAAAAGCTGCCGACGCCAAGCGATGCGATCACGCCTCAGGCGGGGTTTGTCGCGGCGCGCCAGCAACCGCTTTCCGACGTGCCGCCACCGCCGAGCGCGCCCTACCGGGCGCATCGTATGTTAGAGACCGCGTCGTTCGATACGCTGAATGCGGATATTCTTGGCCTGATCCGCGCCGGGGATATCGTGACGATGGCCGATCTGCAGGTCGTTTATCCCAAGCTGGATGGGATCTTGCTTGAGGTGCTGCAACTGCTTGATGGCGGGGGACCCGAAAACTTTGCACGGTATTATGCGACGGTATTAAGCAAGAGTGGGCGGAGCTGGAACAATTACGAATATTATGTGCTGTCCGAGATTGCCAAGGCGGGCACGTCGCAGGCCAGTCTGGCGGACTATCTGAGCAATGGATACGACATCGCGCCCGAGGTGATGGCGCTGGTACAGCGATTGCCGGAAACGTCGCCCGAGGGGCCGGGGCAGGTGCCGGAGGCCGAGGCCGCCACAACGCCTGTCGTCACGCCAAACGGCCAAAACCGGATTGGGACCGGCGGTTGCACGCTGCAAGCCGGTGTGCGCCGTTGCGTGGTCGGTAGCGACTGAGTTCTTGGCGGGCCTGATGGGGCAAGACCCGGTCGTACGGTGCTGATCTGTTGCGCGCTGTCGCAATCGTGCGCTGAGATGTCGGCTGGTTCTTTCGTTGGCGCGCCGTTTGGCGCAGATTGTGCCGAAGGTATGCCAAGGGAGTCGCCTATATGAAAACGCAAGTCAAAGCATTGGTTGTGGGCGGCGGTGCTGTTGGCACGTCGATCGCCTATCATCTGGCCCGCGCGGGGTGGGATGATGTGATGCTGTTGGAGCGAGATGAGCTGACATCGGGATCGACATGGCATGCGGCGGGGCTGCTGCCGTTGTTCAATATGTCGTTTGCGACGACGCACATCCACAAATACTCGGTCGAGTTCTACAAATCTCTTGAGGCCGAAACCGGTTTGAACGCGGGGTTTGCCGTGGTTGGCAACCTGCGCATGGCCCAGACGCAGGCGCGGATGGACGAGTATATGCTTTATGCCTCGACCGCCGAGACCTGCGAGGTGCCATATGTCTGGATGACCCCCGATGAGATCAAGGCCAAATGGCCGCTGATCCGCACAGAGGATTTGAAGGGCGCACTTTATCACAATACCGACGGGTATATTAACCCCGCCGATGTCACCCAAGCGATGGCCAAAGGTGCGCGTCAGCGCGGCGTCGCGATCGAGCGGAAGTGGCAGGCGGATGCGTTTCACTGGACTGGCACCTCATGGGAGGTGACCTGCACCAAGATGGTCGAGAAAGGCGGCAACCTTGTGCCGTCCGACGAACAGGTCGTGATCACCGCAGAACATGTGGTGACGGCCAGCGGCAACCACGCCCAGACCACGGCCAAGAAGCTGGGCATCAAGATACCCGCGATCCCGGTCGAGCATCAGTTTATCGTCATGGATCAGGACCCCGCGCTGGTAAAGTACCGCGCCGCAGGCAACCCCGAACACCCGGTCGTTCGCGATGCCGATGCCCAGTCGTATGTGCGTGAAGAGCGTGGCGGCTGGATTTTGGGTGTCTACGAAAAGGGCGCACCTGCGGTCTTTGAATACGGTGTGCCGGACAGTTTCCGCGCTGATCTTTTCCCGCTCGATCTGGAGCGGATAGAGGATCAGTATATGGCGATGATCCACCGGATACCTTCGTGCGAGGAAAGCGGTCTGAAGGATGATTTCAACGGGCCGATCTGCTATACACCCGACGGTAACCCGCTGGTCGGACCCGCGCCGGGTCTGCGCAATATGTGGCTGGCGGAAGGGTTTTCGTTCGGGATTACGGCGGCCGGCGGCACCGGGTATTATCTGGCGCAGTTGATGGTTGATGGTGAGGCCGAGATCGACATGGCGTCGCTTGACCCCAAGCGTTACGGCGATTGGATGACGACCGAGTTTGCGGCGCGCAAGAACGAGGAATGTTATGACCATGTTTATGTCTTGCACCATCCCGATGAGGAACGCCCCGCCTGTCGGCCTTTGCGCACGTCACCGGCGTATGACCGCCAAGCGGTACGGGGCGCGCAGTTTGGGTTTGTGAACGGCTGGGAGCGGCCAAATTATTTTGCGCCGATGGGGTTCAACGATCACGATGCGCGGTCGTTCCGCCGGGGTGGCTGGTGGCAATATGCGGTGGCCGAAGCCAAGGCAATCCGCGAGGGCGTGGGCCTGATCGACGCCACGGCATTCACCAAACATATTGTCAAAGGGCCGGGGGCGACGGCGTTTCTGGATTGGTTCACGACCAACAAGTTGCCACGCGTGGGGCGGATTAATCTGACCTATGCGCTGACGGATCATGGCACGACGCGCACGGAATATACGATCGTGCGGTTGTCCGAGGATGAATATTATCTGGTGAGCGCAGGGGCATGGACCGCGTATGACGCGGATTTCCTGCGGAAGGCGGTCGAAGATATGGAGCCGCAGTTCGGCCGGATCGAGGTGCAGAACGTCACCACGCAATGGGGCGTGTTTGCGATTGCCGGACCCAAGGCGCGGGATGTGTTGTGCGCGGTGATCAAGGACGCAGACCCCGCGACGGCGCTGTCCAACAAGCGGTTTCCGTGGCTGAGCGCCCAGCGGATTGAGCTGGGAATGTGTCCGGTGAATGCGATCCGGGTGGCCTATACCGGCGAGCTGGGATGGGAGCTGCATCATCCGATCGAGATGCAGAATTACCTGTTTGATCTGCTGGAAAAGGCGGGCGAGCCGTATGGTATGAAGCTGGTGGGTGCGCGGGCACAGAACTGGTTGCGGCAAGAAAAGAGCTATCGGGCGTTTGGCAATGAATTGGGCCGTGATGCGACCCCGCTCGAGGCGGACTTGCCGCGCTTCGTGGACCTGTCAAAGGATTTCCACGGCAAATCCGCTATGCAGGCCAAAGGCATCCGGTCGAAATGTGTGACCCTGCTGATTGATGGGCCCGCAGATGCAGACCCATGGGGCCGCGAGGCGCTGTATGATCTTGACGGTGTCCGGGTTGGCCGGCTGACATCGGGCGGCTATTCGGTGGCGTTCGAGAAATCAATTGGACTGGGGTATGTGCGCCCTGAACTGGCCGTTGTGGGGACCAAGTTGCAGGTCAAGATGCTGGACCGGTTGTGGGACGCGCAGATTGTCGAAGACAGCCCGTATGATCCCGCCAATGCCACGATCAGGGCTGACGTGTAGGGTGGGTCAAGACCCACCTTACGGTCTTGCGGCGGACATGCTGCGGTGTGGCGACTGCACGTTATTGGCGCAGGTCGTCCAACCGTTGCTTTTGCTGGCCGTTCGCGTCGAAGTTAGCGGGTGATAGCCATGCCTCGAAGCCTTTTTTGAGGCGGGGCCAGTCCTTGTCGAGAACGGAAAACCACGCGGTGTCGCGGTTGCGTGCTTTGTAGATTGTCGCCTGTCGGAATAATCCGTCATAGCTGAAACCCAACCGTCTCGCGGCGTGTTGCGAGGCGGCATTCAGCGCGTCGCATTTCCATTCGTAACGCCGGTATCCCAGATCGTCGCAGGCGTGGCGCATCAGCAGATACATGGATTCCGTTGCCGCCGGGGTGCGTTGCAGGGCCGGGGCGAAGGCGATGAAACCGACTTCGATCACGCCGGAGTTGGGTTGAATCCGCAGGTAGCTGGCGATGCCGGTCGGTTTGCGCGTCGCCTTGTCGATGATGGCAAAGAACAGCGGATCGCGGCTGTCGATTGCGACAGCCAGCCAATTGGAAAAGCCGGTGATGTCATGGAAAGGGCCGATGGGCATATAGGTCCAGAGCGCGCCGGTGGTATCTGCGCTGTAGGCGTCGAAAAGAGCGGGACCATGTGCCATTGCAAGTGGCGTTAGATCGCAGAATTGGCCGTGCAGGGTCGTGCCTTGGGGGGGCCGCGCACCCGTCCAGTCGGGGAGCGGGGCGCCGATGGGCTGACCCTGCGCGTTGGTGTGCCCGGTCATGTGAAGCGCGCAGGTGCGAGGGCTGCGACCATGTCGGCGGGCAAGGGCGAGGGGCGTCCGGCGATGATGTCGCACAAAAGCTGGCTCGCGGCGGGTGCGGATTGCATGCCATAGCCGCCTTGCCCGGCGCACCAGATGAAACGGGCGTCTGCGGCGTCCGGGCCAAGGACCAGCGTGCGGTCGGGGGCAAAGGTGCGCATGCCGGCCCATGATGTCAGCAGCCGGGTGACGGGTTCGGTCACATGGGCCTCATAGCGGGCCAGCCCCTGGGCCAGTGTCATGTCATCGGCAAAGACGTCGTGGGGTGTGACCGGATCTTCGTCGGCGGGCGACACGATCAGCGCGCCTGCATCGGGTTTGGCGTACCAGTTTTCGCCCGGACCGAACAGCATCGGCCAGCGGCTGACGTCGTGCCCGCCGGGGGCGGGTATGCGGGCCATGGAACGGCGCAATGGGGTGAAGCCCAGCGGCGCGATCCCGGCCATCTGTGCGATGACATCCACCCATCCGCCTGCGGCGTTGATCAGGGTTTTCGCCGTATAGGTGGCGTTTGTTGTTGTCACGTCCCAGCCGAATCGGGTGCGGGTGATTGCCGTGACGTCGGACCGTGTCATGATTTGTGCGCCATTTGCGCGGGCCGTGCGGGCGAAGGTCTGTATCAGCTTGTCCGTGTCGATATCCCATGCATCGGCGTGATAGGCGGCGCGGTCGATCGCTTTGGCGTCAAGGATCGGGATCATCGCCTGCGCCTCGGGCAGGGTGATCGGATCGAGCTGCATTTGCTTTTGGTCTGCGGTAAAGGCGTCTGCGGTATCGGCGGTGCCGATCAGCAAAAGCCCGCGCGGGCTAAGGACGTCGGCCTGCACGTGGTCGTCATGGCTGGCGGCATTCAGCGCGATGGTGGCAGGTTCGCCGTAGTTTCCCTCGAACAAGGCGGCGGAGCGGCCCGAGGCGTGATAGGCAAGCGCGCCTTCGCGTTCGAGCAGGGTCACGCTGCCCAAGTGCGACAGCCGCGCGGCGGTTGATATGCCTGCAATGCCGCCGCCGATGATCAAGAAGTCTGTCACGCTTCTTCGAGCCGGTCCGTGGCCGGGGCCGGGCTGAGGCTGAGTGCTGTGATCCTGTCGTAAAGTTCGGGTGTCATGACGAAGGCTTCGGCATCCAGCGAGGGGTGCAATTGCGCGACCGAGCGGGCGGAAATGATGGGGGACGGTCGTGCCCGGTGGGCCGCGACCCACGCGACGGCAAGGGTTGCGGGGGCCACGCCAAGGTCAACGCCCAGCGCGCCCAGCGTCGCGGCGGTGGCGTGCATCCAGTCCAGACCATAGCGCGCTTTGTAGCGGTGATCGTCGGTCAGGCGCCCGGTTGCGCCCTGGGCGTATTTCCCGGTCAGCAACCCACCGCCGAGGGGGGAGTAGGGGGTGATCTGGATGGTCTGATCCTGGGCCATCGGAAAGATTTCGACCTCGGCTTGCCGTTTGACGAGGCTGTACATGGGTTGGATCACGTCGATCCGCGTACCCAGCGATTTCGCGACGCTCTGGGCTTTCATCACTTGCCAGGCGGCGTAGTTGGACACGCCGATGTGGCGGATCGCGCCGGTCGATTGCAGTTCGGCGAGCGTGCTGAAGGTTTCCTCGAGCGGGGTGTCGGGGTCGAACCTGTGCATATAAAGCAGGTCGACGGCGTCCTGATTGAGCTGCTTGCGGCAGGTGTCGAAATGGGTGGTGATATTGGCGCGGCTGGCGCCGCCGCGGTAGCCCACTTTGGTTGCGACATACAGGTCGTCGCGGGCATCGCGGATAAAACCGCCCAGCAGAGTTTCGGACGCGCCATCGGTATAGCCGACGGCGGTGTCAAAATGACTGATCCCGGCGTCGCGGGCAGCGTCAAACATGGCGCGGCTTTCATGCGCATCGGCGGTGCCGCCGAATTGCATGGTGCCGAAGGTGAGGCGGGAAACGGGCGTGCCGTTGCGGGTTGTCAGCTGTGTCATAGGCGGCAGATTGGCACGGCTTTGGCACAATGAAAAGCGGTCTGGTGGCGGTGGGTTAAAACCCACCTTACGGTCTGGTTTCTGCCGGCCCCGCCCTGTCGGCTGGGGTCTTTGGTTGACAAGTGTCAGGCCGCATGGTCGCGTAGGTCACGCCTGTCAACAAGGAGATGTGACATGACCTATGTGCCTGCCGGGGATCGTTATGACCGGATGGTTTACCGCCGTTGCGGTGCGTCAGGTGTCAAGCTGCCGGCGGTGTCATTGGGGCTTTGGCACAACTTTGGCCATGACACCCCCCATGAGACAAAGCGCGCGATTTGCCGGACTGCGTTTGATCATGGGATTACGCATTTCGATCTGGCCAACAACTATGGCCCGCCGCCGGGGGCTGCGGAGCATGCGTTTGGGGCGATACTGGCCGATGATTTCAAGGGCTATCGCGATGAGATGATCATCAGTTCCAAAGCCGGGTATGACATGTGGCCCGGCCCCTATGGCGAATGGGGCAGCCGCAAATACATGGTGGCGTCGTGTGATCAATCGCTCAGGCGGATGGGGCTGGATTATGTCGATATCTTTTATTCGCACCGCTTTGATCCCGAGACCCCGTTGGAGGAAACCATGGGAGCGCTGGATTATATCGTGCGGTCGGGGCGCGCGCTTTATGCTGGGATTTCGTCGTATAATTCCGAGCGGACGCGCGCGGCCGTGGCGATCTTGAAGGATCTGGGCACGCCCTGTCTGATCCATCAGCCAGCGTATAATATGCTGAACCGGTGGGTCGAGCGGGATGGGTTGAAAGACACGTTGACCGAGCTGGGCGTGGGGTCGATTGCGTTTACCCCGCTGGCGCAGGGGATGCTGACCCAGAAGTATTTGGGCGGTGTGCCCGATGGCAGCCGCGCGGCGCAGGGCAAGTCGCTGTTCCCCGCCATGCTGACGGATCGTGCGATCGCCAATATTCGCAAGCTTGATGAGGTCGCGCAGGGCCGTGGCCAGACGCTGGCGCAGATGGCGATTGCGTGGGTGCTGCGCGACGGTGGGATCACCACGGCGCTGATTGGGGCATCCAAGCCGTCGCAGGTCGTTGACTGCGCGGGGGCGGTTGGGAATTTGGCGTTTTCCACCGAAGAGTTGGCGCTGATTGATGCATATGCTGATGAAGAGCAGATCAATTTATGGGCGCAGTCGGCGGAGCAGCAGGAGGGTGCGGCCGCGCGCAAGAAGACCTGAGCGATGCCGCATCGGGTGGGTTGAAACCCACCTTACGGTCGTGCATCCGGCGTGCGCGGTTGGCCTTGCCGTGCTTTGCATCGGGGAGAAAGGGGTTTACATTTGCCCGCCCTCTGGGCCTTTTGCATGAGGGCGAGACAAGGAGTTTGCGTGCGTGGTTTCCCGGTAGCGAAGGCGGGCCAAGTTATTGGCCTTTTGGGCGGGTCGTTTGATCCGCCGCACGAAGGGCATGTGCATATCACCAAGGCCGCGTTGCAGTGGTTCGGGCTGGATCATTTGTGGTGGCTGGTCACACCGGGGAACCCGTTGAAGGCCAATGGCCCGGCGCCGTTGGCCGGGCGGTTGCAGGCGGCGCGGCATTTGATGCGGCACCCACGCGTGACCGTCACGGATATCGAGGCGCGTTTGGGCACAAGGTACACCGCACAGACCCTGCGGGCGTTGCGCCGCCGCTATCCGGGGGTGCGGTTCGTATGGCTGATGGGCGCCGATAATCTGGCGCAGTTTCATCGCTGGCAGGACTGGCGCGGGATCATGGAGGCGGTGCCTGTGGGCGTGATGGCCCGACCGGGTGACCGGATTGCCGCACGTTTATCCAAGGCCGCACGGGTTTATGCCCAAGCCCGGCTGCCGGGGCGTGCAAGCCATGTTTTGGGACATCATGCGGCACCGGCGTGGTGTTTTGTGAATGTCCCGCTGTCGGATCAATCATCGACGGCCATTCGGGCGCGGGGCGGCTGGCGATGACGCTGTCGCGGCGCATGATGTTGGCGGGCATGATTGCATCTGCGGCGACCAGCGATGCCCTGGCCGAAGCGCCGCTGCTATCCAGACGCCCGGTTGCCCGCAGCGTTGGCCCCGACGTTGCCCGGCAGATGATTGTGCGGGCTGGATTGTCGGGCGCCGTGGGGCTTGTGATTGCCGATGTCGCGACGGGCGCGGTCTTGGAGAGTGTCCATGCCGATCTGCCGCAACCCCCGGCCAGCGTCAGCAAGGCGGTGACGGCCTGTTATGCGATAGAAGCCTTGGGCGCGCAGTATCAGTTTGAAACACGCCTATTTGCCGATGGGCCGATCAGGGACGGCATTTTAGATGGCAATTTGATCTTGGCCGGGGGCGGTGATCCGAACTTACTGACCGATGATCTGGCAGATCTGGCGGCCCTGCTGAAGGCTGCGGGCCTGACAGAGGTCAGGGGGGATTTTCTGGTGTGGGGCAATGCGCTGCCCAATGTGGACCAGATTGATGGCACGCAGCTGGCGCATCTGGGCTATAATCCGACGGTGGCCGGGCTGAACCTTAATTTCAATCGGGTGCATTTCGCATGGCAGCGGGCAGGGAATGATTTTACCACGGTACTGGATGCGCGCAGCGACAAATATCGCCCGTCGGTGACATCTGCGCGGATGCAGATTGTGGATCGTGGCGCGCCGGTGTTCACCTACCACGCAGGCGATGGTGTGGATGAATGGACCGTGGCGCGGCAGGCGCTGAATGCCGCGGGGTCGCGGTGGTTGCCGGTGCGCCATCCCGCGCTTTATGCAGGCGAGGTTTTTGCCATTTTTGCCCGCGCGCAGGGCATCGTGCTGAAACCCGCGCGCGCGGTTGCGGCGTTGCCTGCGGGGCGGGTGCTGGCCCGCAATCAAAGCGCGCCATTGGTCGAGATGATGCGCGGGATGCTGCGCTATTCCACCAATATCACGGCTGAGGCGGCGGGTCTTTCGGCGACGATGGCGGTGACGGGCCAGCGGCGGGGATTGCAGACCTCGGCGCTTGGCATGGCGCGGTGGGCGCAGCGGCGGGCAGGTGTCGCGCCGTATTTCGTGGATCATTCAGGGCTGGCGGATACATCGCGGATCACGGCCAGTGATATGGTGCGTCTGCTGACGGCGGATGGGACGCAGGCGCTGCTGCATCCGTTGCTAAAGGAGATACCGCTGGTGGATCGGGGTGGCCGCGCGATTGCCGGGTCTGAGGGCGCTCTGCATGCCAAGACCGGCACATTGAATTTCGTATCATGCCTTGCCGGTTATCTGCGCACCGCAGGAGGCCGCGATCTAGCGTTTGGGTTCTTTGCTGCTGATCTGGAGGCGCGTGCGCAGGGCAAGCTGCTGGGCGATGAAAAGCCGCGCGGTGCCGGGCCGTGGAATGCCAAGGCCAAGCGGTTGCAGCAGCAGATTTTGCAGCATTGGGCGGCCAGCGGCGCGTAGTTGCCGGCCTAAAGCGTCATGTGCCGGGCGCGGGCACCACGTTCGATCGCGGCGGCATGCAGCCGGTCCAGATTCAGCTCATCGCGGATTTCTTCCAGCATCCGGGCCTCGGAGCCAACGATCGTGCCGTCCGCAGCGGCGACATCGCAGGACAGGGCATAGGCGGTTTCATAGAGCCGTTCAGGAAGCGCGTCGCGGATCAGGCCAAAAAGCGCCTCGAGTCCGTCTTCTTGTTCGAGCAGGTCAAAGACCATTTGCGACATCCGTGGCAGGCGTTCTGCGTCGTAATCGGCAAAGATTGGCAGGTGGTTGATGGCCGTGCTCATCTTGACCAGTTCGGGTGTGCTGATCCTTTCGTCCGACGCCGACACGGCGATCATGAGCGCGGCAAGCGCATCCGGGGCGGTCATGGGGGCGTCTTCGAGCATTGCATATCCTTTGGTTACACCACCCGTTTATTGACGCCTTGCCGTTCAAGCAATAGGAAGTGCGCGGTATGGGCGCTATTGGGGCGCTCCATGACGAGCGAGAGACATGATGAGCAATTTGCGCGACGCTGCGATGACGTCCAAGGCCTGGCCTTTTGAAGAGGCGCGCCGATTGCTGAAACGGTATGAAAAAAAGGCACCTGAAAAGGGCTATGTGCTGTTCGAAACGGGCTATGGCCCGTCCGGCCTGCCGCATATCGGTACATTCGGAGAGGTCAGCCGCACAACAATGGTGCGGCGCGCGTTCGAGGTGATTTCGGATATCCCGACCCGTCTACTTTGCTTTTCGGATGATATGGATGGGATGCGCAAGATTCCCGGCAATGTGCCTGACCCTGAAAAGCTGAAACCATTCATGCAGCGCCCGCTGACATCGGTGCCTGATCCGTTTGGCACGCATGGCAGTTTTGGCGACCATATGAATGCGCGGCTGAACAACTTTCTGGATACCTTTGGGTTCGAGTATGAGTTTGCGTCGTCGACGGAATATTATCAGTCCGGCAAAATGGATGCGATTCTGCTGCGGGCGGCGGAAAAATATGATGAGATCATGGCGATCATGCTCAAGTCATTGCGCGAGGAACGTCAGGCGACCTATTCGTGTTTTCTGCCGATCAGCCCCAGCACTGGCCGGGTGCTGTATGTGCCAATGAAGAACGTCAGCAAGGACGGCATGATCACCTTTGATGATGAAGACGGCACCGAAGTCACCGTTTCCGTCACCGGCGGCAATTGCAAGTTGCAGTGGAAGCCGGATTTCGGCGCGCGCTGGGCCGCGCTGGATGTCGATTTTGAGATGTACGGCAAGGACCACGCCACGAACACGCCGATCTATGATGGGATTTGCCGGGTGCTGGGTGGCCGTCCGCCCGAGCATTTCACCTATGAGCTGTTTCTGGATGCCGAAGGGCGCAAGATTTCCAAGACCTCGGGCAACGGTCTGACGATTGACGAATGGCTGACCTATGCCTCGACCGAGAGTCTGACGTATTTCATGTATCTCAAGCCCAAGACGGCCAAGCGGATGCATTTTGATGTGATCCCCAAGGCGGTGGACGAATACCATCAGCAACTGCGCGCGTATCCCGATCAGGATGATGCGGCGCGGCTGAACAACCCGGTGTTCCATATTCATGGCCATAACGTGCCTGCGTCCGATATGGTGGTGCCGTTTGCGATGCTGCTGAATTTGGCGTCCGTGTCGGGGGCCAAGGACAAGCAAACCCTCTGGGGCTTTATTCAGCGGTATGCACCGGATGCATCAGCGATGAACAATCCGCAGATGGATCAGGCGGCGGGTTTTGCCGTGCGGTATTACAATGATTTCGTGAAGCCGACAAAGGTCTATCGTGCGCCCACCGACAAGGAGCGTGCAGCGTTGCTGGATTTGGTGGCGCGGCTGAAGGTCTGGGATGGTGGGCTGGACGCCGAGGCGTTGCAGTCGATGGTATTCGCTGTCGGCAAGGAACATGGCTTCGAGCCGCTGCGCGACTGGTTTACCGCGCTTTACGAAGTGTTGTTGGGCGCGTCGCAGGGGCCACGATTTGGCGGGTTCATCGCCCTTTACGGTGTGGATGAGACGGTTGCATTGATCGAAGGGCAACTGGCCGATTAGGATGATTGTCCACATGAAATGAAACTATTTGGCGGTTTGTCCCGTATCTATTGTAGATAGGTAGAAGCGGAGACAGACATGCCACGTATTTTTGCAGCGGTTTTAGGGCTTTGGATGGCGGCGACAGCGGCCTTTGCGCAGGATGCGGGGGCCATTGCGGATGTGATCGGCAGCCAACTGCAGGCGTTCAACGAACGCGATGTCGATGGCGCGTGGTCCCATGCCAGTCCGATGATCCAAGGACTGTTCGGGAACCCCGAAAACTTTGGCATGATGGTGCAGCGCGGCTATCCCATGGTGTGGGATAATGCGGAAGTGCGGTTTCTAGAGCTGCGCGAGATCGCGGGTGAGCAGTGGCAAAAGATCATGATCCGCGATGCATCCGGTGGGCTGCATATGCTGGATTATCAAATGATCGAAACCGCTGACGGATGGCAGATCAATGGCGTGCAATTACTGCGTGCGCCCGATGTCGGTGCCTGATTATCGGAGTTGATCAGGCCGTTGCGCGGCGCACCGTGACGGTGCTGTCAGGCCGCATTTATCCCGCGAAGGTACTTTTTTGTCAGCGGTCCGGCAATCTGTCGGGCTTTTGCGGGTTTGGCAGGCAAAAAGGGTACATCAATGAACAAAGCGATAACTGACGGGATTGTGTTTATGCCACTGCCCTTTGCGGCGGGGCTTGGGGTTTGGTCAAGCGGGGATGGCACGCCGGGGTCAGATACCTATGCGGTCAGCGGATCGGGCGTGTTTGTGGCGGCTGATCAGGACTTTGCAGGCTGCCTTGAGGTGCTCAAGGTCGATACCTTGGCGCGGGTGCGGTACATGGGCGAAACGCCGATTTTGCCGGGCTGCTATTTGCGGATCACGGCAAGGGTCAAGGCCGTCGCAGGCCCGTTGCCCGCTGTGCGGGTGTCGGGCTGGGCCGGGCTTGCCGGGGGTGGTGCTGCGGCAGGTTTGCCGCAGACCGGGCCGTCGGTGCAGCTGACGACCTATGGCGCGGTTGTCGAGGTCAGCGCGATTGTCGGCACTGGTGATCGCACCGGCGTTGACCTGCTGTGGACCGGGGCCAACTATGGCCACTTCGGCATTGACCTGACCGGGCCGAATGGTGGCTTGGTTCGGGTGGACGACATCTTGATCGAGGACGTGACGTCTGTGTTTACGCGCGATCTGCTGGCGCTGGTCGATGTGCGTGACTTTGGCGCCAAGGGTGATGGTGTCACCAATGACGCCGCCGCGTTCGAGGCGGCCGATGCCGCCGCGAATGGCCGTACGGTGATGGTGTCGGCGGGCACCTATCTGCTGGCTGGCAGTGTGACGATGGAAAATAAGGTAAAGTTCGAGGGCACGGTCGTGCAGGCGCCCGAGTATCGGTTCATCCTGCAACGCGACTATAACTATGAAACCTACCTTGAGGCATTCGAGGACGAAGAGGTTGCCTTTAAAAAGGCATTTCAGGCCCTCATAAATTTTTCGGACCATGAATCGCTGGATCTGATGGGGCGACGAATATCGCTGACGGGTCCGGTGGATATGCAGGCCTGTGATCCGTCCAAAGACCGCTACGAGATCCGGCGCGTCATCCGCAATGGCCAGTTTCAGCCGGTCGACGGCGCCGCTTGGGACACCACCGAGGTGACATCGCAGGCGACCTATAGCGCGTCAGATGAAACCCGGCTGATCAATGTTGTCAATATCGCCAATATTCCGGTGGGGTCGCTGGTGCAGGGCAATGGCGTAGGCCGCGAGATTTACGTGCGTTCGGTCAATGTCGGCAGTCAGACGCTGGAACTGAGCCGCCCGTTGTTCGATGCCGAAGGCACGCAGATATTTACCTTTACCCGGTTCAAGTACCTGCTGGATTTTTCGGGCTATGAAAAGTTCAGCCAGTTCGTGCTGGATGATATTGAATTTCAGGGCAGCGGCATCGCCAGTGGCGTGATGATGGCGCCGGATGGCCTCACGTTTCATATCCGCGATTGTTTCATCAACAAACCCAAGGATCGCGGCATCACATCGCCGGGGAACGGCTGTCAGGGGATGATGATTGACCGCTGTCAGTTGATCTCGGGGGAGCAGGAGGTGCCGGTGTCAGGCCGGGTCAGCATCGGGTTCAACGCCAACGCCAATGACGTGAAAATTCGTGACAATCGCACCAGCAAGTTCAAGCATTTCTGTGTGCTGGCCGGGTCCGGTTCGTTGATTTCGGGCAATCACTGGTTCCATGGCGATGATGAGGTCAACGGCGTACGCAAAGGTGGCATTGTGATCACCCTGCCGAACCCGAAAACCGTGTTTACCGGCAATTACTGCGACAACAATTTCATCGAGTGGACCAATGAACATTCCAGCGAACCCGCGCTGGGCGTGCAGTTTTCGTTTGGTGGCCTGACGATCACCGGGAATATCTTTACCACCAATGACGTCGCCGATTGGTTCAATTTCATTGTGATCAAACCTTATGGGCCGAACCATTATATCAACGGCTTTGCGGTGGTCAGTAATGTGTTCCGGTCGCTGAATGGCAAAATTGACCGGGTCGAGCATGTCGATACGACCTTTGCCGATCTGGATTTCAGCCGGACCCGCGGGCTGAATTTCTCGGGCAATGTGTTCCATAATGTCAGCGAACCAGTGCAGAACCCGGCCAATCTGACCCATATTCAGGCGACTGCGGCGACGACATGGACGATGGATACCGGTACGTATCTGCCGTTTGGTGGCCGCGCCCGGTTTGTGGATGCGGTGATGCCGCAGGGTGCGATAACCGATGCCGGCGACGTCCGAACCCATGATTTTCCGTGGGCCGAGGGCGAGCAGGGTGCGAATTTGCGGTCGGTTCATCTGAATTGGCGGGTGCCGGTCAAGGGGACGGTGCGGTATCAGGTGCGGATGGACGAGACCGCAGACTGATCACACCGGGATTCGTTGGAATGGGGCGCCTACGGGCGCCCTTTTGCTTTTTATAGTGCGTTTGCCTTAAAATTGTGCGCATGCTGGGCTGGTTGGCGAAAGATCGGTGGGAATACGCTGCCGGCACTGGTCAAGCTGTCGGTTTCCTTGGCACGGTTTCAAGAGTTCTTTTGATAGCCGAGCCATTATCATCACCTATGCCGCCCCAATCCCCACCGCCTATGCGGTACCAGCCGCCCCGCGGGCCGAGGGCGCGATGCGTCTGGTGGCCAAGCGCCGGGGCGTGGCGTCTGTGATAGCGGATTTACGGCAGCAAGGATCGCTGAAGGCGCTGTTCCCGCGCGCGCAGGGTGATGCGCTTGACGTGGTGTTTCTGAATACGGCGGGTGGTTTGACGGGCGGCGACCGCATGCGCATTGATCTGGTCGCGAGGGCGGGGGTCAGTGTTCATGTGTCGTCGCAGGCGGCTGAGCGTGCGTATCGGGCGCATCCGGGGCAGGTGGCCCGCGTCGATGTCGGTCTGGAGGTGGCCGCGGGCGCGCGTGTGCATTGGCTGCCGCAAGAGACGATCCTTTTTGAAGGTGCCGCTCTTGACCGGCGTCTGTCGGTGCAGTTGGTCGGCGATGCGACCGCGCTGATTGTCGAGCCAGTGATTTTTGGCCGTGCCGCAATGGGTGAAGTGGTCCGCGATTTGCAGTTTATGGATCATTGGCGGATTTGGCGCGACGGTACGTTGGTTTTTGCCGATACGGTGCGGATCATGGGCAATGCGGATGCGCTGTTGCAGCGCAATGCGGTTGCCGGGGGCGCCGGGGCGATGGCCACCGTCTTGCTGGCGGGGCCAACGGCTGCGGCGCTGGCCGGTCTTGATCTGCCGCAGGATGCGGGTGCCAGTCTGATTGCCGATGATCTGTTGCTGGTCCGCCTGCTGGCGCGGGACGGTTTTGATCTGCGCCGCGCCCTGATACCCGTGATTGAGGCGCTTTCTGCGGCCCCGCTTCCCCGCGTTTGGAGACTTTGAGAAATGCAATTGACCCCCCGTGAAAAAGACAAGCTGCTGATCAGCATGGCCGCCGAGGTCGCGCGCAAGCGGCTGGCCCGCGGTGTCAGGCTGAACTACCCCGAAGCGATCGCGCTGATCACCGATGCGGTTGTCGAAGGCGCGCGCGACGGGCGGTCGGTCGCTGATATGATGCAGGCCGGTGCGCAGGTGATTACCCGTGATCAGGTGATGGATGGCATCGCGGAGATGATCCATCAGGTACAAGTCGAGGCGACGTTTCCCGATGGCACCAAACTGGTGACGGTCCACGATCCGATCCGGTGATTTTTGAGTATTTGGGGACATAAGAAATTGGGAGACATGCAATGAAACCCGGCGAGATCATGGTAGCGGGCGGCGATATTACGTTGAATGCGGGGGCGGCGGTTCTGGTGCTGGAAGTCGCCAACACCGGGGATCGTCCGGTGCAGGTGGGGTCGCATTTTCATTTTGCCGAGGTGAATGCCGCGTTGGATTTTGACCGTGGCGCGGCACATGGAATGCGGCTTGATATTACCGCCGGGACCGCCGTGCGGTTTGAGCCGGGGCAGCGACGCGAGGTCACGCTGATCCCGCTGTCGGGCGCGCGGCGGGTGTTTGGGTTTAATCAGGCTGTGATGGGGGATCTTTGATGTCCTCATTTTTTGGGTCACTTTCGGATCAACCAGTCAATCGCGCGACTGATCGTGGACTTGATGATCTCGTGCGCGGCTCTTGGCAAAAAATCGCTTGGTTCCATCGGTTGGCGCCTTTTCTAGAAACGAATTACCTTCGTTTCCTGGCAACCCCTCTAATAGGGCCAGTTCGCGGTTGCAGTTCAGGAGACTTTCGGATGCCACTGCACCAACACATGAAAGGTTCGTAGCCCATGCCAGCGACAATCAACCGCCGCGACTATGCCGCGATGTTTGGCCCCACGGTGGGTGACAAGGTGCGCCTTGCCGACACCGAACTGTTCATCGAGGTCGAGCAGGATTTTACCATCTACGGCGAAGAGGTGAAATTCGGCGGCGGCAAGGTGATCCGCGACGGGATGGGGCAATCGCAGGTGACGCGGGCGGCGGGGGCTGTCGATACGGTGATCACCAATGCGCTGATCGTGGATTGGACCGGGATCATCAAGGCGGATGTCGGCCTCAGGGGCGGGCGGATCGTCAAGATCGGCAAGGCGGGCAATCCCGACACGCAGCCGGGGGTGAATATCATTGTGGGACCCGGAACCGAGGCGATTGCCGGTGAGGGGCGCATTTTGACGGCGGGTGGCATCGACAGCCATATCCACTTTATCTGCCCACAGCAGATCGAAGATGCGCTGCATTCGGGGCTGACGACGATGATTGGTGGCGGCACCGGGCCGGCGCATGGCACGCTGGCCACGACCTGCACGCCGGGGCCCTGGCATTTGGGCCGGATGTTGCAGGCCGCCGATGCGTTTCCGATGAACCTTGCGTTTGCGGGCAAGGGAAATGCCAGCCTGCCAGCCGCGTTGGAAGAACAGGTTTTGGCGGGCGCGTCGTGCCTGAAGCTGCATGAGGATTGGGGCACTACCCCGGCGACGATTGATTGCTGCTTGGCTGTCGCCGATGCCTGGGATGTGCAGGTGATGATCCACACCGATACGCTGAACGAAAGCGGTTTCGTCGAAAATACGGTTGCGGCCCTGAAGGGGCGCACGATCCATGCCTTTCATACCGAGGGTGCGGGTGGTGGCCATGCGCCGGATATCATCAAGATTTGCGGTCTGCCCAACGTCATCCCGTCGTCCACCAATCCGACCCGGCCTTTCACCGTGAATACGGTGGACGAGCATTTGGACATGCTGATGGTCTGTCATCATCTGGATAAATCCATCCCCGAAGATGTCGCCTTTGCCGAAAGCCGTATCCGCCGCGAAACCATTGCCGCCGAAGATATCCTGCATGATATGGGCGCGTTTTCGATCATCGCGTCTGACAGTCAGGCCATGGGCCGCGTCGGCGAGGTGATTATCCGCACTTGGCAGACCGCGCATAAAATGAAGGTGCAACGCGGTGCCTTGCCCGGTGAAAAGGGCGGCAACGATAACCTGCGGGTGCGGCGGTATATTGCGAAATACACGATCAATCCGGCGATTGCGCATGGGATTTCGGCGCATGTCGGGTCCGTCGAGGAAGGCAAGCGCGCCGATCTGGTGCTGTGGGACCCTGCGTTTTTCGGGGTAAAGCCCGAGATGATCCTGATGGGGGGCACGATTGTGGCAGCACAGATGGGTGACCCGAATGCGTCGATCCCGACACCGCAGCCGGTCTATACGCGACCGATGTTCGGGGCCTATGGCCGGTCGGTGGAAAACTCTGCCGTTATCTTTGTAAGCGGTGCGGCGCAGGATGCGGATATGCGCACGACCCTTGGGTTGGCCAAGCAGACGCTTGCGGTGCAAGACACCCGCAATATCGGCAAAAAGGATCTCAAACTGAACGATGCGATGCCCCATGTGGAGGTGAACCCCGAAACCTACGAAGTCCGCGCGGATGGCGAGCTGCTGACCTGTGAGCCGGCGGAAACCCTGCCGATGGCGCAGCGGTATTTTCTGTTTTGAAGGAAGATACCTGCCACGCCGCTCTGGGTTGGCGCATTTGTCGAGAGAGAGCGAAACCTTGGGCGCTGTGGAAACGTTTGATGTCGGTCAAGAACAGTGGCGACCGCAAGAATACGCCGTCATGCCTGGCGGTACGCCGGGCCGCCCTTAATGCGGTGACCTCATGTTGACCGCCCAAACCTATCACCCCCATAGCCACGGCACGCCTGCGGACCATATTGCGCTGACCTATGCGGATCGCCTGTTGCGTCGCAAGGTGCTGACGCTGGCCTCCGGCACCAAGTTGCTGGTGGATCTGCCGCAGGCGACCTCGCTGGATCATCATGGGGTGCTGGTAACGACGGGGGGGGCTGAAATCCGGATCGTCGCCGCCGATGAACCGCTTATGCGCGTCACGGGCGATTTGGCGCGGCTGGCGTGGCATGTGGGCAATCGGCATGCGCCTTGTGCGGTGGAGCCCGGTGCTTTGGTCGTGCAGCGCGAAAAGGTGATGCGCACGATGTTGGCGCAGTTGGGCGCGACTGTGGTGGATTTTGACGGGCCGTTTACGCCCGAGGGTGGGGCCTATGGTCATGGGCGCACGATGGGCCACGACCATAGCCATGCGCATGAACACTGAGCATCTGATGACGCTGACGCAGTGGCTGTCGCCTGCCTATCCGGTGGGGGCGTTTGCATGGTCGCATGGGTTGGAACGGGCGGTGGGGCGGGGAGACGTGACCGATGCGGATGGGCTGTTGGATTGGCTGACCTGTGTGCTGGAACATGGGGCCGGGCGATCGGACGCGATATTGCTGTGTGCCGCGCATGGGGCCGATGATGTCGCGCCGGTCGCTGCCTTGGCGGCGGCTTTGGCCCCATCGCGCGAACGCCGGATGGAAACCTTGCAACAGGGCGCCGCCTTTGCTGCGACAACGCGCGCGGTTTGGGGGCTGGACCTGCCCGATATGGCCTATCCGGTGGCCGTGGGCCGGGCGGCGGGATTGCTGGGTGTGCCGATGGTGCCGACAGCGCAGGTCTGGCTGCAAAGCTTTGCCAGCAATCTGGTGCAGGCGGCGCAACGGCTGATGCCGTTGGGCCAGACGGCGGGACAGCGCGTGCTGTCTGGGTTGTCGCCGATCTGTGCGCGCATCGGTGTGATGGCCGCCGAGGCAACGCTGGACGACATCGGTGCGGCGACTTTTGCAGTCGACATCGCATCAATGCAGCATCCCGCGCAATATTCGCGTATCTTTCGGTCATGACGATTCTTATCACCATCATATTGCTGTTGATCGCGGCGACACATGCACTGTGGGGCCTTGGCATCTGGTTTCCGGTCCGCACGGAAGAATCGCTTGCCCATGCTGTTGTCGGCGCCAAAGGGGTCAGCCGCATGCCGGGGCCGATCCCTTGTTTTCTGGTGGTGGCGGCGCTTGGCATTGTGATCGCCGCGCTTTGGATGCCGCCATGGGCCATCCGTTCTGCCATCTTGTGGATTGCCGTTGTGATGTTTTTCCTGCGCGGCTTGATCCCCTATCTCAAGATATGGCGGCGGCTGGCATCCGAAGAACCTTTTGCCAGCTATGATCGCAAATACTATGGTCCCTTGTGTCTTGCGCTGGGTGCCGGGCTGGCCTTTGTCACGTTGGGAGTTGCCTGAATGTCACCGCATGGCCCTTTGCGCGTCGGGATCGGCGGCCCGGTGGGCGCGGGCAAGACGACCCTGACGGCGGCGCTGGCGCGTGCGCTGAAGGATCAGATCAGCCTGGGCGTGATCACCAACGACATCTATACTCAGGAAGACGCCGAAGCGCTGATGCGCATGCAAATCCTGCCCGCTGATCGGGTGATGGGGGTTGAAACCGGTGGCTGCCCCCATACAGCGATCCGCGAGGATGCGTCGATCAATCTGGCAGCCATTGCGGAAATGCGCGCCCGGCACGCCGATCTTGAACTGATCTTGATCGAAAGCGGCGGTGACAATCTGTCGGCCACCTTCAGCCCCGAATTGGCGGATGTCACGATTTACGTGATCGACGTGGCCGCAGGCGAAGAAATCCCGCGCAAAGGCGGCCCTGCGATCACGCGGTCAGATATTCTGGTGATCAACAAGACCGATCTGGCGCCCTATGTCGGTGCCTCGCTAGATGTGATGGCCCGCGATGCCGCCCGCATGCGGGGCGATTTGCCGGTGGTTTTTGCCAGCCTGCGGCACGGCAAGGGCGTGGATGACGTGATTGGCCTGCTGCGCGCGATAGGCGGGCTTTAGTAGGTGGTCCAAAGGTCGATTTTCAGCGCCCCGCCTTCGTCGCCGGTCAGCGCCTTGATCGCGCCGACGCTTAGCCGGTAGCGGTCGTTGAAGCCAAAGCTGATCGCAGGGTTGATCTTGGCGTAATAGTCGTTGTCGAACCCCTGACCGGTCTGCAATTGCACGCTGGCGGTCCAGCGGTCGCTGATGTTGTAGCCCCATGTCATATCCACCTTGGGCCGAAAAATCGCGTCGTTCGTGCCGAAGGTGGCAGTCGCATCGACGGCCAGCCAGCCCGTGTTCAGTCCGCGCCCCCATGACAGCCCGCCGCGCAGCAGTTTTTCAGCCGGATGCAGCGGATCGGCCCGCGCCCCAAACGCCAGATTTGCCGCGAAACGGTCGCGCCCCGTGGTGTCGCCCAGCGGAAAGCTGGCAAAGACGAGCCCGGTATTGATCCGGCCCCGGTCGGCGGTGTGATAATCCAGCCCGATCGTCACCAACTGCGTCAGCCCATATTCGGCATAGAACGTGGGGTCGTAGTTCACCGGCAGTTCAGCCCCGTCCGACAGCAGGAAATTGCCGCCCGACGCGACGAACCACTGCCCCTTTTCGCGCGACCACGCCCCACTGACCGCAGGTCCGGCAATGACGAAAAAGCATAAAAACGCAGCGACAATACGCATGACAACACCCAGGAAACCCCGCGCAGCTTGCCCTGCCGATGGTTAACGCGCAGTTAAGACTGATTAATCGACATTGCGCAGGAGAGGTGTAAATAATTTGACGCCTCTACTGCGGCAAAGGTGTTAAGATTGACAAAACGCACGGCGGATTGCGCCAACCGCTTGGATTCCCGGCCAATCTGACCATGATGTGCGGCGGAGGACGCGCGGGCAAAGGTTCGTGCGACAACGACATCACCAAGGGGGGACACGCCATGACCGACCAACCAGCCGGAACCTATCCGCCATCTGCCGAAATGATCGCAGGGGCCCATGCCGACAAGGCCAAATACGAGGCGATGTATCAGGCCTCGATCACGGATCCCGATGCGTTTTGGGCCGAACATGGCAAGCGCGTTGACTGGATCAAGCCGTTTACCAAGGTCAAGAACACCAGCTTTGCCCCCGGCAATGTCGCTATCAAATGGTTCGAGGACGGCACGCTGAACGTCAGCGCCAATTGCATCGACCGGCATCTGGCCGACCGTGCCGATCAAACCGCGATCATCTGGGAACCCGATAGCCCAGACGAGGCGGCGCTGCATATCACCTATGCCCAGCTGCATGAAAATACCTGCCGCATGGCCAACAGCCTCAAGGAACTGGGCGTCGGCAAGGGCGACCGCGTCGTGCTTTATATGCCGATGATCCCCGAAGCCGCCTATGCGATGCTGGCGTGCGCCCGGATCGGTGCGATCCATTCGATTGTCTTTGCAGGATTTTCCGCCGACGCGCTTGCCGCGCGGATCAGCGGATCACAGGCCAAGGTCGTGATCACCGCCGATGGCGCGCCACGCGGTGGCCGTGTCACCAAGCTCAAGGATAGCGTCAATCAGGCGCTGATCAATGTCATGCACGACTGTAAATGCCTGTGCGTGCGCCGCACCGGTCAGCAGATCGCATGGCGTCCAGAGGGCGATTACTGGTTCCACGAAATGGCCGAAAAGGTCAGCGCCGATTGCCCGCCCGAGGAAATGAACGCCGAAGATACGCTGTTCATCCTGTACACCTCCGGCTCGACCGGGATGCCAAAGGGCGTTGTCCATTCCACGGGCGGTTATCTGGTCTATGCCGCGATGACGCATGAATATACGTTCGATTATCATCAGGGCGACGTGTTTTGGTGTACCGCCGATGTGGGCTGGGTCACGGGGCACAGCTATATCGTTTATGGCCCGCTGGCCAATGGCGCCACGACGCTGATGTTCGAAGGTGTGCCGACCTTCCCCGATGCGGGTCGGTTCTGGCAGGTGTGCGAAAAGCACAAGGTGAACCAGTTCTACACCGCCCCCACCGCCATTCGTGCGCTGATGGCCCATGGTACGGCACCCGTCGAAAAATACGACCTGTCTGATCTCAAGGTGCTGGGCACGGTCGGTGAACCGATCAACCCCGAAGCGTGGAATTGGTACAATACCGTCGTCGGCAAAGGCAAGGTGCCGATCGTTGACACATGGTGGCAGACCGAAACCGGTGGCCATCTTCTGACGCCGCTGCCGGGTGCGACGGCAACCAAACCGGGGTCCGCGACGCTGCCGTTCTTTGGTGTGCGACCCGCGATCCTGGAGCCGACAACAGGCGAAGAGATCACAACGACCCAAGCCGAAGGCGTGCTGTGCATCAAAGATAGCTGGCCCGCACAGATGCGCACCGTCTGGGGCGACCACGAGAGGTTCGAAAAGACGTATTTCTCAGACTACAAGAACTACTACTTCACCGGCGATGGCTGCCGCCGTGACGCGGATGGCTATTACTGGATCACGGGCCGTGTCGATGACGTCATCAATGTATCCGGTCACCGGATGGGCACCGCCGAAGTCGAAAGCGCGTTGGTCGCCCACGCCTCTGTCGCCGAGGCCGCGGTCGTCGGCTATCCCCATGATATCAAAGGTCAGGGCATCTATGCTTATGTCACGTTGATGAACGGAGAAGAGCCTTCGGACGCGCTGCGCCAAGAGCTGGAAAAATGGGTCCGCACCGAGATCGGCCCGATTGCCAAGCCGGACCTGATCCAATGGGCGCCGGGCCTGCCCAAAACGCGGTCAGGCAAGATTATGCGCCGCATCCTGCGCAAGATCGCCGAAAATGACTTTGGCGCGCTGGGCGACACATCAACCCTGGCCGACCCGTCGGTGGTGGATGACCTGATCGAAAACCGGATGAACCGCGCCTGAGGCAAGGGTTTGAAGTTATAGTGCTTTAAGGCGAGTTTTTTTTCAGCCTCGCTACTTGGAGTTTTATATTTTGTTCATATCTGTAATTAGGATGTTGTTACGGCGTCCCACTTATTGTTGAATTTTATCAGGAGAAAAATTATGAGCAAAAACACCCCAGAAAATGGACCAAGCAAAACTGGCAAAGAGTCTGGTGTAGGCCGAGGCAATAATCCACCGGGTGGCGGCAAGGGCAAGTAAGCTCACGGTGCAATCTCTCATCATACGATTTTCGTAGCCTTGGCCGATCGACCGCTGGTCGATAGCACTACGAACCGGGGCTGAGGCCGCGTTCTGTGATGAAAAGAAGGGCCGCGCAGTATTATGTGCGGCCCTTTTCTTTGACCCGCTCCGTTATGTCGCGTGACGCCGGATTTATCAAACGACTGCGGTGCAGCGCCTTATTTGGGAATTCGTGCGAATCTCTGGACCTGCGGGGTGATACGGGGCGTAATGCGCGTATGAATGCATTTTTTCAGGATCGTCTCAAGGCCGCGCTGATGGTGATCGCGTTGGTTGGGCTTGTGGTGGGGCTGGGGCTTTGGGGGGCCGGGTTGCCCGATGCGGCAGCGCTGGTTTGGTCTGCTGGCACCCTGCCGGTGCTGGCGTCGCTGATCTTTGACATCATGCGCAGCCTGCGCGCGGGCGAAATCGGGATTGATATCGTGGCGGTGCTGTCGATGTCGGCGGCGCTTTTCTTTGGTGAAACGCTGGCCGCAGCGGTCGTGGCGGTGATGTACGCCAGCGGCACCTTGCTCGAAAGCTTTGCCGAGGGGCGCGCCCGCCGCGAGATGAGCGATCTTTTGTCGCGCGTCCCGCGCACCGCGACGCGCCACCGCGACGGCGCCTTGGATGAGGTGCCGTTGGACGCCATTGAACCCGGTGACCTGCTGCTGATCCGGCAGGGCGATGTGGCGCCCGTGGACGGCACGTTGGTCAGCCAGAGCGCGCTGCTGGATCAGTCCGCCCTGACCGGCGAGGCGATGCCCGTGCGGCTGGACCACGACCAGGACGTGATGAGCGGGGCGACCAACGCAGGCGACGCCTTTGACCTGCGGGTGACCCGGCGCGCGGCGGATAGCACCTATGCCGGGATCGTCCGGCTGGTCGAGGCGGCCGAGAAATCAAAGGCGCCGATGGCCCGGCTGGCGGATCGGTATTCGTTGGTTTTCCTTGGGGTCACGGTGGCGCTGGCCACCGCCGTTTGGTGGTTTACCGGCGATCCGATCCGCGCGGTCGCCGTGCTGGTCATCGCGACGCCGTGCCCGCTGATCCTTGCCGTGCCGGTGGCGCTGGTGGCTGGGTTGTCACGGGCGGCGCATTTCGGGGTGCTGATCAAAGGCGCCAAACCGCTCGAGGCGCTGGCGCGTATTCAGACGCTGATCCTGGATAAAACCGGCACGCTGACCGATGGCCGCCCGCAGATCGTCTTGATCGAGACATGTGGCGCGCAGACCCAGGACGAGGTGCTGTATTTCGCCGCCGCCTTGGATCAGGCCTCCAAACACCCGATTGCGCGGGCGATTGTCGCGGCGGCACAGGCGCGCGACGTGGCCTTGCCGGCCCCGACCCACGTCGTGGAAACGCCGGGTGATGGCGTTGTGGGCATGGTCGATGGCCGCAAGATTGTGGTGGGCGGCGTCGGTTTCGTGACAGCGCAGCTTGCCACGACCCAAGCCCCCGAAATCATGCACGAACCCGGTGCCGTGACGGTGGCCGTCGCGGTAGACGGACAACTGGCGGGGCATCTGGTGATGGCCGATGCGCTGCGGTCGGGCACGGCCGCGCTGCTGTCGGGGCTGCGCGGTGCCGGGATCGGGCGGATATTGCTGGCAACCGGCGACAGGCGCGCGGTGGCAGACGCGGTCACGGATGGGTTGGGGCTTGACGGGGTGCGGGCCGATCTGACGCCAGATCAAAAGGTGCTGCTGGTCCTGACGGAACGCAAGAACGGCCCGGTGATGATGGTTGGCGATGGCGTCAACGACGCCCCCGCGCTGGCTGCTGCCGACATCGGCGTGGCGATGGGCGCGCGTGGCGCTGCCGCCTCGGCAGAGGCCGCCGACGTCGTGTTGCTGGTTGATCAGCTTGACCGCCTGCTGCCGGGATTGCAGATCGCCCGTGGCGCGCGCCGGATCGCGATGCAAAGCGTCGTTGCCGGGATCGGCCTGTCGGTGGCCGGGATGATCGCCGCCGCGTTGGGCCATCTGACGCCGGTAGAGGGCGCCATTCTGCAAGAGGCGATTGATGTCGCCGTGATCTTGAATGCGCTGCGCGCGCTGCGGATCCGCCCGACCACGCTGTCCTAGCTGTCTTTTGCCGGCGCGGCGTCGCCTTTCAGCAGCTTCACCTCGCGCTGGGGGAACGGGATGGATATGCCATTTTCGGCAAAGGCATCCCAAAGCGCCAGAAACACATTGCCGCGGATATTGGTCAACCCGCCGGTGGGGTCCGTGATCCAGAACCGCAGGATATAATCCACCGAGCTGTCGCCAAAGCCGACGATATGGCAAACGGTGGGCCGCGATTTCAGCACGCGGTCCACGCTTTGGGCCGCCGCAATCGCGATGCGCCGCACGTCGTGGGGATTATCGCCGTAGGACGTGCCAAAGTTGATATCAAGCCGCACAAAATCGTTGGAATGCGACCAGTTCACCACTTGGCCGGTGATCAGGTCTTCGTTCGGGATCAGGTATTCTTTGCCGTCGCGCGTCACGACCGAGACATAGCGCGCACCCAGCGAATTGATCCAACCAAAGGTTTCGCCAAGGCTGATGACGTCACCGGGCTTGATTGATTTGTCCAGCAGGATGATCACACCGGACACAAGGTTCGACACGACCTTTTGCAGACCGAAACCAAGGCCGACACCGATGGCACCGGACAGCACCGCAAGCCCCGTCAGGTCAATCCCAAGCGACCGCACCCCAATGAAAAATGCAGCACCGTAAAACGCGATCTGCGCACCTTTGACGATCAGCACCTGCATTGAGGGGCTGATGTCTTCGTTGCTGCGCACACGGGCTGCCGTGGTATTGGTAAAGAACCGTGCCGCCGTGATCAGCACGCCAAGAACGACCAGCGACTGGATCAGCAACAGCAGCGAAAAACGGATATCGCCCATGGTGAAACCGGCACTGTCAAGCAGCCGTTCGGCCGGATCCAGCAGGCCAAGGATGCGCAGGGTCACATAGGTCCAGGCACCGTACCGCACAAATTTGCGCAAGCTGGGGCTTTTGATCAGCCGGGTCAGGAAAACGACGCTGAGCCACGCAAAGGCCAGCGTGCCGATCAGGCTGAGCAGGTAACTGCGGCTGGGCCATGTCACCTCGCGCATGATATAGATTGCGGTCCAGATCAGAATGACGAAAAAGATCGCGCGCAGCCGTTGGTGGACGACCACAAGGATACGCATCCGCCATTTCGGCCAGTTTTCCCGCGACGCCATCCAGCCTCTGATCCGGGGGCCAAGCACCACACGCAGGATATGCGCCAGCCCCAGCAGCCCGATGGCAATCGCAATCTGATAAAGGTTCCACGTTCGGAACATCGTCGAAAGAAAAATCTGCGCCTGATCAATCAGGGCGGTGCCGATGCTGATCACATGATCCAGCTGCGGATCTTGCGCGGTTTGTCCGATGGCATCTTCAGGGACGGTCATAGTCGTATGGCGTGCCATTTGGGTCCTTGCTATACAAGTCTGGCATCTAGTGTTGCATGGGCCGGGTTGCGCAGGCAAGTCCGCCCGCCGGGTCGGTCATCCCGACCCCGCCGCGCCGTGGTATTTGCCGACACCAGTCCGCCCATGCGATGCAGGGCCTTGCGAGACTCGATTGGCGCGTGTATCTGACGCTGCATGAAACAGGTTTTCGACATGGATGATCGCGCGCGGCTGCCTTGGCGGTTCTTTGGCGCGACTTGCACGATACTTGCACGGGGCTGACGCCCCCCCGTTTCCGCACGCCTACCACCCACTGAAATCTGATACGGGAGTGGACCAATGTCCCCCAAAACACTCTATGATAAAATCTGGGATGCGCATGTCGCGCATGAAGCCGAAGACGGTACCTGCCTTTTGTATATCGACCGCCATCTGGTCCACGAAGTGACCAGCCCGCAGGCGTTTGAGGGGCTGCGCATGGCAGGCCGTACCGTCCGCGCGCCTGACAAGACAATCGCCGTGCCCGACCACAATGTGCCCACGACGCTGGACCGCGCGAACGCGGCGACCATGACCGAAGACAGCCGCATTCAGGTCGAAGCGCTGGATACCAACGCCAAGGAATTCGGGCTGCACTACTACCCGGTCTCCGACGTCCGTCAGGGCATCGTGCATATCGTCGGTCCCGAACAGGGCTGGACCCTGCCCGGCATGACCGTCGTGTGCGGTGACAGCCACACCGCGACGCACGGCGCATTCGGCGCATTGGCCCACGGTATCGGCACATCCGAGGTCGAACATGTGCTGGCGACGCAAACGCTGATCCAGAAGAAATCGAAAAACATGAAGGTCGAAATCACGGGCAAACTGCGCCCCGGTGTGACGGCCAAGGATATCACCATGTCCGTGATCGGCACCACCGGCACCGCGGGCGGCACCGGCTATGTCATCGAATATTGCGGCGAAGCGATCCGCGATCTGAGCATGGAAGGCCGTATGACCGTCTGCAACATGGCGATCGAAGGCGGCGCGCGTGCAGGCATCATTGCGCCTGACGAAACGACCTATGAATACTGCTTGGGCCGCCCGCATGCGCCCAAGGGCGCGCAGTGGGAAGCCGCGCTGACATGGTGGAAGACCCTGTTCACCGATGAAAACGCCCATTTCGACAAGGTCATCACCCTGAAAGCCGAAGACATCGCGCCGGTCGTCACATGGGGCACGTCGCCCGAAGACGTGCTGCCGATCACCGCCGTGGTGCCCGCCGCCGACAGCTTTACCGGCGGCAAGGTCGGTGCGGCGCAACGTTCGCTTGACTATATGGCCCTGACGCCGGGCACCCCATTGACCGACATCATAATCGACACGGTCTTTATCGGGTCCTGCACCAATGGCCGGATCGAAGATCTGCGCGCCGCCGCCGCGATCCTGAAGGGCAAAAAGAAAAAGGACGGGCTGCGTGCGATGGTCGTGCCCGGTTCGGGCCTTGTGCGTGCGCAAGCCGAAGAAGAAGGACTGGCGCAGATTTTCATCGACGCCGGTTTCGAATGGCGTCTTGCGGGCTGTTCCATGTGCCTGGCAATGAACCCTGATCAGTTGGCACCGGGCGAACGCTGCGCGGCCACATCCAACCGTAACTTCGAAGGGCGGCAGGGCCGGGGTGGACGCACCCACCTGATGTCACCCGCGATGGCCGCCGCTGCGGCAATCACAGGCAAACTGACCGACGTACG
Organism: Yoonia sp.; assembly: GCF_017854565.1. GTDB lineage: Bacteria > Pseudomonadota > Alphaproteobacteria > Rhodobacterales > Rhodobacteraceae > Yoonia. Next base: position 136,388 of record NZ_JAFMHJ010000002.1, on the reverse strand, counting down.
GGAAATGATGTAATGCAAAAATTCAACAAACTCAGCGGCATTGCCGCGCCGATGCCACTGGTCAATATCGACACCGATATGATCATCCCCAAGCAGTTTTTGAAAACCATCAAACGCTCGGGCCTTGGCGTGAACTTGTTTGACGAAATGCGGTACGATGACGACCGCAACGAAATCCCTGATTTCGTCCTGAACAAACCACAGTACCGCGAGGCGCAGATTTTGGTCGCTGGCGAAAACTTTGGCTGTGGATCGTCGCGCGAACACGCCCCTTGGGCGATCGCGGATTTCGGGATCACTTGCGTCATCGCGCCGTCCTATGCCGATATTTTCTATAGCAACTGCTTTAAGAACGGCATCCTGCCGATTGCCCTGCCGCAAGAACAGGTCGATGTGCTGATGATGGACGCCGAAAAAGGCGCCAATGCCCGGATCGAAGTGGATCTTGAGGCGCAGACAATCACGTCATCCGACGGCGAGGTTTTCACCTTTGACATAGATCAGTTCAAAAAGCATTGCCTGATGAACGGCCTTGATGACATCGGGTTGTCGATGGAAAAAGTGAAATCAATCGACAGTTTCGAAGCACAGGCCGGGGCCGAGCGTCCCTGGGTCTAAGCGTCTGAAAATAAATGTATCTGGCGGGTCGGTCGTGTCCTGCCAGACACAAGCTGACAATATTTCCACCTAAACTTGCATTACTCCGGACGGCTTGCAATCATCAAGACGTTCCTTGCCGCTCTGCGGCGAACCTGTTGCGAAAAAGCGCGTATTGGCTGTAGCGATGTGGTGGGCGTCCGATCCGAATATGGTTGCATTCGCGCACCACTCGGGGCGCAAACCATTGGACAAGTTGCACCGGCATCCTACGATAGTTGAATGGTTGCGATAAATTAGGCATTTCTTGCAATCAAGGGCTGCGGGGCAGCTGTTGGGCATTGCACGACGGGGTATCGGGCACACGGCATTCGGCGTGGCCTTGGATGAGGATAAATTCGGGTGTTGTTTCGACTGCCAGGGGCGATCGCGCGCGCGGTGCTTGTCGTGATGTTGATCATCATGCCATCCGTGCTTTTGCCGGGCCAGACGGACGATGGCACACAGGTCGTTGCGCTTGTGTCGATCTTTGCCGCGTTGTTCGCCATTGTCGAATACAGTGCCAACAGCCCCAGTCTGGTCGAATTCCGCGATGCGCCGCCGTTCAACCGGGTGCGATTTTCCGCATTGTTCGCGACTGTTCTCAGCCTTTCCATGATCTTTCGCAGCAGCGTCGCCCCGTCGGACATAACCACCTTTTTCCAGCAAAGCAGCGAACAAATCGGTCGGGCGATTGATTTCCCGTATTCTCCGGTGCGGCTGATGGTCTTGATGCTGCCCGACAATGCCAACCCCCGGATTGTCGAACAATTACGTGACGCCGCAGGGCTAAGTTATCTGATCTCGCTCTTGTCGATCATGTGGTTTGTGATCTTGTTGCGGCTTCAGCAATGGCCACGGCGCGGGGGCGCCTTCAACGTGTGGATCAACCTGCCCACGTTTGACCCGACCGCGGGCGGTGACGTTGTCAAACGCCTCAACCGGGATGGACGTATTAACGTTATATTAGGGGTTCTGCTGCCATTCCTGATCCCGGCGGTCATCAAACTGGCGTCGCTGATCGGTAGCCCGATCCGGCTGGATGACCCACAAACGCTGATCTGGACGGTAACAGCATGGGCCTTCTTGCCAGCAAGTATTCTGATGCGCGGCGTGGCCCTGACCCGCGTCGCCCAGATGATTTTTGTGCAGCGTCAAAAAGCATACGCCAAAGCCGGGGCCGATGGTGCGTATCTGGACTGATCCTGTCCTGCCTGCCGTTATGCGCGGCGGCCGATACCTACCGCATTGCCACTTTCGCAGCCGCGCTCAGCCGTGATGGACCCGGCCTGCTGTTGCGCGATGTGATCAAAGGGGACGATCCGCAAATTGCAGCGGTCGTGGCCATTGTCACGCAGGTGGCCCCGGATGTGCTGCTGCTGACCGAATTCGACTATGATCTCGATGGCTTGGCGCTGGCTGCATTTGCCGATCAGTTCGGTGATCTTTACCCCTATCGTTTCGCGCTGCAACCCAACACGGGGCGCGCCACGGGGCTGGATATGGACCGGAACGGGCGCTTGGGCGAAGCCCGCGATGCGCAGGGCTATGGTCGGTTTGTCGGGGATGGCGGTATGGCGCTGCTGTCACGCTTTCCCGTCGATGGCGGGGCCGTCACCGATCTGTCCGACGTCTTGTGGCGCGATCTGCCGGGGGCCGTCCTGCCGCAGGTGGATGGGCAGCCGTTCTTGCCCGATGATGTCTTGTCAGTGCAAAGGCTGTCCACCACGGGGCATTGGATTGTCCCTATCATCCCGCCGGGCCAGCCACCCTTTGCACTGCTTGCCTTTGCCGCAACCCCGCCGGTTTTTGATGGGCCGGAGGACCGCAACGGCCTGCGCAACCGCGATGAACTCCACCTGTGGGAGGTGGTACTCGATGGTGGCTTTGGCGCGGCCCCCGATCCGTTTGTAATCGTTGGCAACGCCAATCTTGATCCACTGGATGGCGCGGGCGACAGTGCCGCGATGGCCGCATTTCTTGGACGTCCGCAGCTACAAGACCCCTTGCCGGGCCGCGATACCGCAGATTGGCCCCAAGACGGGCCGGGAAACTTGCGGGTCAGCTATGTCCTGCCATCGGCGACATGGCAGATCACCGATGCGGCGGTCGTCCGGCCTCTGCCCGATGTGGCCGCCGGGCCGCATCACCTTGTCTGGGTGGACATCCGTCGCTAGGCGCGCATACCTGCGGTTTCACGCATCGCGCCAGCCGTCGGGTGGGCGGGGGATATCCTTGGTATCTTGAACCTTTTGCCCTGAACCGCTAGGCCGTGGGGAACCAATTCAACCAAGGACGCACAGCATGTCAAACCCCTCCCTTTTGATCCTCGCCGGTGACGGCATCGGCCCCGAAGTCATGGATGAGGTGAAGCGGATCATCACGTGGTTCGGTGACAACCGCGATCTGGCCTTTGACGTCTCCGAGGATCTGGTCGGCGGTGTCGCTTATGACAAGCACGGCACGCCACTGACCGATGAAACGATGGCCAAGGCGCAGGCGGTAGATGCGGTGCTGCTGGGCGCGGTGGGTGGCCCGAAATACGACGCGCTTGATTTCAGCGTCAAACCCGAACGTGGCCTGCTGCGCCTGCGCAAGGAAATGGACCTGTTCGCCAACCTGCGCCCGGCGCAGTGTTTTGACGCGCTTGCCGACTTTTCCAGCCTGAAGAAGGACATCGTTGCCGGTCTCGACATCATGATCGTGCGCGAACTGACATCGGGCGTGTATTTCGGCGAACCGCGCGGCATCCACATGGAAAACAACATGCGCGTGGGGATCAACACCCAGCGCTACACCGAAGCCGAGATCGAACGTGTGGCCCGTGCCGCCTTTGATCTGGCGCGCAAACGCAGCAAGAAACTATGTTCGATGGAAAAGGCCAACGTCATGGAAAGCGGTATCTTGTGGCGCGACGTCGTGACCGAAGTGCACGAGGCCGATTATCAGGACATCGCACTGTCCCATATGTACGCCGACAACGGCGCGATGCAGCTGGTGCGCGCGCCCAAGCAGTTTGACGTCATCCTGACCGACAACCTGTTTGGCGATATCCTGTCGGATTGCGCCGCCATGCTGACCGGATCGCTGGGCATGCTGCCTTCTGCGTCGTTGGGGGTGCCGATGGCCAATGGGCGGCCCAAGGCGATGTACGAACCTGTGCACGGCTCCGCCCCCGATATCGCCGGTCAGGGCAAGGCGAACCCGATCGCGTGCATCCTGTCGTTCGCCATGGCGCTGCGCTATTCCTTTGATCAGGGCGCCGAGGCAGACCGTCTGGAGGCCGCGATTGAAAAAGTGCTGGCCGATGGCGCCCGTACCGCTGACCTGATGGGCCCAGAAGACGGCACGCCGCTGTCTACCGTGCAGATGGGCGACGTGATTTTGGCCGCGCTCGACGCGTCACTTTGATGTATTGACGACAGTGGGCGCGCATGGTGGCGCCCACCGTTTACTGATCTGCGTGACCAGACTACCGCCCGCCGGCTGTCTGGGCCAGCCAAGGACTTGCGAATTGCTGCGTTGCAGCATACATCATTCGACATCACCCCGCAGCGGGTTTTCATCTGGGGGTGTGCCCACCTGAAAGGTCTATTCCTCATGTCACCTAACGTAAAAGGCGCTGTCTTTTCTTTGATTGCTTTTGCGATCTTTGCGACCCATGACGTGGTCGTAAAGGTGTTGGGTGGCATCTACTCTCCGATCCAGATTGTGTTTTTCAGTGTCCTGCTCAGCTTTCCGCTGGCGACTGTCATGTTGATGCGCGACTCCACCCCCGGCACACTGGTCCCGGTGCATCCGTGGTGGATGGCGTTGCGCACGGGTGCGGCGGTGATCGCCGGGGTGTCGGCGTTCTATGCGTTTTCGGCGCTGCCGCTGGCGCAGACCTATGCAATCCTGTTCGCCACGCCGTTGCTGATCACGGTGCTGGCGATCCCGGTGTTGGGGGAAAAGGTGCGCGTGCGGCGCTGGCTGGCCGTTATCGTAGGGTTGATCGGTGTGCTGGTTGTCCTGCGTCCGGGGGAGACGGACCTGTCCTCCGGTCATCTTGCGGCGCTGCTGGCGGCGATCTGCGGGTCGATTGCCTCAATCATCGTCCGCAAGATCGGCACGGATGAACGCCCCGTGGTGCTGTTGCTTTATCCGATGGTGATCAACTTTGTGATCATGGCCTGCCTGCTGCCGTTCGTGTATCAGCCGATGCCGATCGAACATCTGGGCATGCTGGGCTTTATCGCGGTCTTTGCATGGGTTGCCAGCCGTCTGATCATTGCAGCCTACCAGTCAGGCGAGGCGGCAATCATCGCGCCGATGCAATACAGTCAGATCATCTGGGCCACGGGTTTCGGCCTGCTGTTTTTCGATGAAGCGATTGATCGGGGAACCGCGATCGGGGCCGGCATCATCATCGCAAGCGGCTTGTATATCGTACTGCGCGAAAGCCGCACGGGCGCGTCGGAAAATACGCCGGTGCTGCGCAACCGTTCGCGCACCGAAACGGGGACAACGCCCCGTGTCAGCCTGTTCATGCGCATGGCGGGCAAGGTGCCGCCGGATCACTGAATAATCACGTCCGGTCTTCGGGTGGGGCAAAACTATGCGCATTGGCACGTCCCCAGCGTGCCTTGTAGCCATGGTCTGCCGCCATCGGGTCCAGCAAGAACCCCAGCGGCAAATCGGGATAGACATCCGCCGCTTCGGTCATCTGACCGTCCGCCTTGCGTGCCATAAAGTGATAAGGCCGGAAACCACAGGGATCATCCAGACCGGCCGCACCTGCCATTTCACCCAATGCTTTCAGCGTATTGGCATGGAACCGCGCAACCCGCTGGCTTTTGTCGACGACATTCAGCGCGCGCTGGCGCAACGGGTCCTGGGTGGCCACGCCCACCGGGCAATGGTTGGTATGACAGGCCTGCGCCTGAATACAGCCAATCGCGAACATATAACCGCGCGCCGAATTGCACCAATCTGCCCCCAGTGACAGCGCCCGCGCGATATCAAAGGCGCTGACCAGTTTGCCCGCCGCGCCGATCTTGATTTGGTCCCGGATGCCTGCACCGCGCAGGGTGTTGTGCACAAACGTCAACCCTTCGACCATTGGCATGCCGACATGGTTGGCAAATTCCAGCGGAGCCGCACCCGTGCCGCCTTCGGTGCCATCCACCACGATGAAATCGGGAACAATCCCGGTTTCCAGCATCGCCTTGACCATGCACATGAATTCACGCCGGTGCCCGATACAAAGCTTGATACCCACCGGTTTGCCCAGCGACAGATCGCGCAACTGGCCCAGAAACCGCATCATTTCCATCGGCCCCCTGAATGCGGGATGTGCGGCTGGTGACACGCAGTCGATGCCCATCGGGACGCCGCGCGCCTCGGCGATTTCTTTGGAAATCTTGGACGCGGGCAGCATTCCGCCATGGCCCGGCTTGGCGCCCTGGCTGAGTTTCAGTTCGATCATCTTGACCTGATCGCTGGCGGCCTGCTTGGCGAACTTATCGGGCGCGAAACTGCCGTCGTCGTTGCGGCATCCGAAATAGCCCGACCCGACCTCGTAAATCAGATCGCCCCCCGGTTCGCGGTGGTAGCGACTGATCCCGCCTTCGCCGGTGTCATGCGCGAAACCGCCAATCTTGGCACCTGTATTCAACGCCAAAATCGCATTGGCGGACAACGCGCCAAAGCTCATCGCCGAGATGTTGTAAAGCGATGCGTTATAAGGCTGTTTGCAGTCCGGCCCACCGATCATGACCCGGAAATCGGTGTTGTCAAAATGCACCGGCTGCACCGAATGAGTCAGCCAGCTATAGCCCGCCTGATACACGTTTTCCTGCGTGCCAAAGGGCCGCTTGTCCTCGACGCCTTTGGCGCGCTGATACACCAGCGACCGCTGTTCACGGCTGAACGGCTGTTCGTCCTGATCGCTTTCGATCAGATATTGCCGGATCTCGGGGCGGATACCTTCGAACAGGAACCGCATGTGGCCGATCACGGGATAGTTGCGCAGGATCGAATGTTTGTCTTGCCGCAGGTCATGGACGCCAAGCGCGGTAAGCCCGCCAAAGACGACAAAAACGACCAGCAACCACGGCAGCCAAACCGCCGCGATCAGGCTGCCAACCGTCATCACAGCCACAAAAACAAGCGTGCTATAACGCTCCAACGTCCAAATATCCCGCACGATGTCCCTTTCGATTTTCAGCGACATTAGGGTGCCGCCGCGTGAAGCGAAAGGTCAGAAGTTTGGCGTCACGCCGGGCAAATCCAGCGCACGGATCAGATCGCGCAATTCGTGCCGTGCCGCGACGTTGGAAATGTTCATGCCCTTCACGCCGATATCGCGCAGGTCAAGCAGGGTCAGACCACGCGGGAACAGCTCGCGAAAGATCACCCGTTCGTTGAATCCGGGGGCGGTGCGGAACCCGATCCGCTTGGCCAGCTTGTTAATCGCGCGTTCCATCTTTTCTTTGTTCACCATCGCCTGCGCGCCGACCCGGTTGCGCACGACGACCCAGTCAATCGGCTTCAGCCCGGCTTGGGCGCGCAGCTGCCGCGCGTTCCAGACCATTTCCGAATAGACCGACGGCCCGGTGATTTCTTCGCCATCGCTGTCGACATGGGCCAGCAGATCAAAGTCAATAAAACTGTCGTTCAGCGGCGTAATCAGCGTATCGGCAAGGCTATGCGCCACTTGGCTAAGCCGTGTGTGTGATCCGGGGCAGTCGATCAGAATGAAATCGCTGTCCGCTTCCATCCGCGCGACCGCCATCGACAGCCGGTGATCAAAGGCGTTTTCGCCCGGCTTCAGGTCACCCTGCGCAATCTCGGGCAGTTCATGATAGGCAGGGGTCGGCAGATCAAGACCCTTCTGGTCCAGAAACGCCCGCCGGTTGGTCACATAGCGCCCCAGTGTCTTTTGCCGCAAATCAAGGTCAAGGGTGCTAACCTTGTGCCCCATCCGCGACAGCGCAGTGGCCACATGCATGGATACGGTGGATTTTCCGGCTCCACCCTTTTCATTGCCGACTACGATGATATGCGCCACGTGGCCATCCCCAACACTTTATGCTTTGTGATACCATATATTGTGGTCCGGCCAAGGGAAAGCGGCAGGTGCATGACCGCACGCAATTAATCTCGGCACTTGACACAGCGGCAACAAACCATCATGTGCCAGTCAACCGATGCATGCTGCCGCGTGAGCAGAGCGGGACCCTCAGGGTCAATCGCAAGGCATCGTTTAATTTCAGGTTCCCAGATCACGCAGGGGTCCCGCGCCACATCGGCGCCCGGACAATGCGGTCTTGGCTGTCAGCATATGGCGCAACCTTGCACGGGCTCTTCAGCATTCCGCTGGGGGCCAAATCATATGCGCGGGCCGATGGTCCGCAAGAAAGACAGGATATCCTTCATGGATTTTGACATGTTGGGCCTCGCGCCCCGCCTTATCGCAATTTTGAAAGAACAAGGGATCACCGATCCCACCCCGATCCAGACCCAAGCGATCCCGCACGCCATGAATGGCCGCGATGTGATGGGTCTTGCCCAGACCGGCACCGGTAAAACTGCTGCCTTCGGTCTGCCAATGATCAACGCCCTGATGAAGGCCGGCGTAAAGCCGAACCCGAAATCCGTGCGCGGTCTGGTCCTTGCGCCGACACGCGAATTGGCCAAACAGATCGCCGACAACCTGACCGCCTACACCAAAGGCAGCCACCTGAAGGTCGCCTTGGTTGTCGGTGGCGCGGGCATTTCCGCCCAGATGAAACGCCTTGCGGGCGGTGTTGACCTGTTGGTCGCGACACCGGGCCGTTTGATCGACCTGCTGGACCGCCGTGCGGTGCGGTTGGACGAAACGATTTATCTGGTGCTGGATGAAGCCGACCAGATGCTCGACATGGGCTTTATCCATGCGCTGCGCCGGATTGCACCACTCTTGGCCAAAGACCGCCAGACCATGATGTTCTCGGCGACGATGCCGAAACTGATGGCCGAACTGGCCGACACCTATCTGACCGACGCGGTGCGCGTGCAGGTGAACCCTCCGGGGCAGGCCGTCGCCAAGATCGAACAATCGGTGCATTTCGTGGCCCAAGCCGCAAAAACCGACCTGCTGGTCGAACTGCTGGATGCCCACCGCGATGAATTGGCGCTGGTCTTTGGCCGCACCAAACATGGCTGTGAGAAACTGTATAAGACCCTTGAAAACAAGGGGTTTGCCGCAGCATCCATCCACGGCAACAAATCCCAGGGTCAGCGCGAACGCGCGATCGAGGCGTTCAAATCCGGCAAGGTCCGGGTACTGGTCGCGACCGACGTGGCTGCCCGTGGTATCGACATCCCCGGCGTGCGCCACGTCTATAACTACGACCTGCCGAACGTCGCGGAAAACTATGTCCACCGGATTGGCCGGACGGCCCGTGCCGGTGCCGAAGGTGCGGCCATCGCATTGGTTGCCCCTGACGAGATGATCGAACTGCGCGATATCGAAAAAGCGATGAAGGACACCATTCCTGTCGCATCCGGCCGCCCATGGGAAATTCAGCCGGGTCAGAAAAAGCGGCCCAACGGCGGCGGCGGCGGTGGCGGTGGGCGTCGTGGTGCCGGCGGTGGCGGTGGCGGTGGCGGTGGCCAGCGCGCGGGTGGCAAGCCCGGCGGCGGCGCGGGTAAGCCTGCGGGCGGACGTCGCAACAGCGGCGGCGGCGGCGGTGGAAACCGGTCGCGCGGCGCAAACGCTGCGTAAATCAAACTCTTAAGGCGGGCCTCGGTCCGCCTTATCCTTTGAGGGGGTAGCGGTCCGGCTCTTCAAAGATGTCGATCGCCTTTGTCCCGGCGGTGACAGATACCGCATGGATCACACCGGATGGGATCGTATAACTGTCGCCCGGCATGTACTTTGTTTCCACCTCATCAATCGTGATACGTACCTCGCCCGCGATGACGGTGCCCCATTGTGCCTTGTGACTATGGGCGGGCAGGCTGAAATCCTGATGAAATTCGAAAATCACCATCAACCCGCGATCTGACCGGATGGCAGAGGTGGTGACGGTCTCGTCTCTGAACGGGACATCAAGTGATGGAAGCGCTTTGATGAATGCGGGAAGCTGCATGGTGTGACCACTCCTTATGATGGCACGTATGCTAGCAGAATTTCAGGCCACGGCCAGACGCAGAAAAATCGCCCCCCAAACGCAAAACGCCGCCCGGATATGGGCGGCGTTTGGGTTGTCATGGCAGGTTGGTTTAGAAACCAAGACCGGCGTATTTGTTCTTGAACTTCGACACGCGACCACCGGCGTCCATCAGGCGCGACGAACCGCCTGTCCATGCCGGGTGCACTGTGGGGTCGATGTCCAGCGACATGGTGTCGCCTTCTTTGCCCCAAGTGGATTTCATCAGCAGCATCGTGCCGTCGGTCATCTTGACGTTGATCTGGTGATACTGGGGATGGATATCTTTTCTCATGACAGCAATCCTTACGCTTCGGCGCCCTTAGGCGCCTTGTAGTTTGTGACTTCGGAGATACGTGCGGATTTGCCACGACGCTCGCGTAGGTAATACAGCTTGGCGCGGCGGACCTTACCACGACGTATCACTTCGATGGTGTCGATGTTGGTGGAATGCAGGGGGAACACACGTTCCACGCCTTCACCAAAGGAAATCTTGCGAACTGTGAACGACCCGGCGATGCCTTTGCCGTTCTTGCGGGCGATGCAGACGCCTTCGTAGTTCTGCACGCGTGTCCGTGTGCCTTCGGTCACTTTGTAACCGACGCGGATGGTGTCACCCGCTCTGAAATCGGGGATCGTCTTCCCCAGCGCAGCAACTTGCTCCGCTTCGATCTGTGCAATCAGATTCATCTGATGCTCCTTTAATTGCTTACGGTTTTCCGCAATGTTTGTTTCGTGCCGTAGAGCTCTGTATCGTTATCGGGTCCGGTCATGCCGCCCGCCAGAGATGCGTCATCATTCGTTTCTTGTGGCTGTCCGGCCTGTCTGGTGAGTGTTGCACCAACGAAGGTACGCTCAGGCTCCAGTGGTTCCATAAACCAATACCCTGGAATCAGCGAGCCGACCCCTCGGGTTCGCACCGTATAGGCGCAAGGCGGCAGGCGATCAAGGGGCTTGCAAGGCCGCCGCTATCCGGGTTGTTTATAGTCGGCCCACAGATCGGGCCGCCGCTCTTTTGTGATCCGTTCGCCTTCGGCTTTACGCCATTCGGCGATCTTGGCATGGTTGCCCGACAGCAGCACGTCAGGAATGGTATGGCCCTGCCATTCAGCGGGTTTGGTGTACTGCGGATGCTCCAGCAGCCCGGCCGAAAATGATTCCTCAACCGCACTATCTGCGTTGCCCAACACGCCGGGCAACAGCCGCACGGTGGCGTCGATCATGGCTTGCGCGGCAATTTCACCGCCGGTCAGCACGAAATCCCCCAGCGACACCTCTTGAATGCCGAAATGGTCCAGCACCCGTTCATCGACTCCTTCGAAACGGCCACACAGCAACGTCACCCCATCGGTGCCCGCCCATGTCTGCGCCATCTTTTGATCAAACCGGGGTCCGCGCGGCGACAGGTAGATCAGCGGCATGACCCCGCGTGCAGCCCGGCGCGCGTCCACAATCGCCGCCTCAAGCACATCGGCGCGCAACACCATGCCCGCGCCGCCACCGGCGGGGGTATCATCGACGTTGCGATGTTTGCCGATGCCATAGTCGCGCAGGTCATAGGTCTGTAATTGCCAGCGCCCGTCTTGCAGGGCCTTGCCCGTCAGGCTTTCGCCCAACACGCCCGGAAACGCCTGCGGGAACAGCGTGATGATCTGCGCGGTCCATGCCCCCGCCAGATCCGGCGTATCCGTGATCAGTTCGCGTGGTTTCAATGTTGGGCGGGCGCTGATGCGGCCGTGGGATTTGGGGGCGATGGTCATGGGCGGGTCCTGCGATAGTCAGCGATCAAGGCGCGCTTGCGGGTAACAATCGCGCCGGTGTCCAACGCGCTTTGGTTCAATTCGTGCAATGCGTCAAGGATATCATAGGGCAGCGAACGTTTCCCAGGCGCCACAGGCCGCATTGCGGCCCGAACGGTTTGCACTAGTTCCATCAGGTCCAGCAATCGCGGTCGCAAGCGCGCAGTGTGTCACGGGAATGTCGGGCAGTTGGCGGGCGACATCACCAAAGGCGGTCAGATTGGCGGCGCTGCTGGCATGGGCCTAGGTCAGCGCGGCCTGACACATCCGGGGCATGTCGGTCTTGAGGATGATGCGATAATCGCACAAGGTCGGCCTGTTAAGGGACAGCGCCCGTTGCACGTGGTCGTGCCAGTCTTTTGGAACCCGGCGTGGATGATAACCCGCTGGCGGTCAGCCGCTGGCATCGGGGAACAGCCCCTCGGGCGGGTCGGCGATGATGCGGCCACTGGCAAGGTCCACGGTGGGAATGGCGGCATTGGTAAAGGGTAAAAGCACGGTTTCGGCCTGTGTCGGCACAATGATTTCCAGCAGGTCGCCCGCGCCGTGATCCATGACGTTCTTAACCGTGCCCAATGTGGCGCCACCGGTGTCCAGCACCGTCAGACCGATCAGATCGGCGTAATAATACTCGTCATCGGGCAGCGACGGCATGACCGCGCGTTCGGCATACAGGCTGGTATTGCGCAGGGCGTCGGCGTCTTCCTTGGTGACGACCCCATCAAGCCGGGCGGTAAACCCGTTCTTGAGCTGGCCGGTCAGTACGATTTGACCAAAGGCGTGGCCGTCTTCGGTATAAAGCGGGGTGTAGTCGGCAATGGCTGCCGGGTCGGCGCAGAATGATTTCAGGCGCACTTCGCCCTGCACACCAAAAGAGCCGCCAATGGCCCCAACGATCACGCGGTCAGTCATTGGTGATGTCCAATCCTACACATATGTTTGAAATCCAAAGTCCGGTGCCCGTCTCGCAGTTTTCGCGGGCATTGCTGCGCTCAAACATCATACCGGCGACAAAAGCCAGCATCGTCAAGATCATCAGGCGCAATAGGCGGAACATGGTCCCTCATGGAAATGGGGTGGCGTTGCCCGCGGTATCGCGGGCAACGCGCCTTGTCGCTTACTCGGCAGCAGCTTCTTCTGCCGGAGCCGCAGCAGCGGCAGCCGCCGCATCTGCCGCAGCCGTTGCTTTTGCTGCTTTCTCTTCAACGCGGGCTTTCGCCGCTTTGCCCGGCTCGCCTTTTTTCAGGTTTGCACGGTCTTTCTTGGGGATGATGCCTGCCGCTTCGAGCATGCGGGCAACACGGTCCGTTGGCTGCGCGCCCTGGCTCAGCCAGTACTGGACGCGCTCGATGTTCATCTTCACGCGGTCTTCGCTGTCTTTTGGCAGCATGGGTGCATATGTGCCCAGCTTTTCGATGAAGCGGCCGTCACGTGGCATGCGCGCGTCGGACGCGACGATTGCATAATGAGGGCGCTTTTTCGAGCCGCCACGGGCGAGCCGGATTTTCATAGCCATTTGGTATTCTCCTTTAAGATGGCAGGGGTCGGTGGATTGAAATCCACCCTACGATTGGTGTTGTTTGTGGTGTTGGATGACTTCCTGAATGATGAAGTTCAGGAATTTCTTGGCAAATTCCGGGTCAAGATTGGCCTGGTTTGCAAGATCGGTGAGCCGGGCAATCTGCGCCGCTTCGCGGTTCGGATCGGACGGGGGAAGGTCATGTTCGGCCTTGAGCTTGCCGACGGCCTGCGTGTGCTTGAACCGCTCGCCCAGCGTATAGACCAGAATTGCGTCAAGCCGGTCGATGCTTTCGCGGTGGTCACGCAGGATATCTGCGGCGCGGCTGATGGCGTCGGTCATGGTTCAATCCTTTCTGCGGGGCGGGCGGTTGGCAGGCGCATGGTCACATCTCGGGGATTTCTGGGCGCGGGTAACGGTAGGCCAGCGTGCCGTCATGATCCGCAGAAGGGTCAGGTGCCGCACCCAGCCGTTCGGCCAGCCGGATCGCGCGGGTATTGCCCGGCTCGATATAGCTGATCAGCTTTTCCCAGCTCAGCGCGTTCCACGCATTATTGCGCGCCGCACGGGCCGCCTCGAAGGCATAGCCCTGACCTTCGGCCTCGGCGGTGAAGAAAAAGCTGAGTTCCGGTTCGGGATCACCGGTTTCATGACCCAGCAGCACAAAGCCAAGCACAGATTTGTCGATCTGCGCTTCGACCGTCCAAAGGCCCGCGCCGCGCAAAATCCAGCTGGCGGTGAGTTGCAGGAAATCATCCCAAGCACCCGCGCGTGTGCGTTGCCCGCTGACGTGTGCGCCACGGTCTGACATCACGATACCGGCGTAAATATCGAAATCCTCGATATAGGGGCCGCGCATGATCGTGCGGTCCGTCGCGATCCGCGGCAATGATTGCGCGATCCGTTCGATGGCCACAGCGGCCTGACCTGTCGGCTGTGCTTCCCACGGGTGGATGGTCATGATGATCCCTTTGATCTGATGTGTTGCAGCGCACGAAAGCCGACGCGGGGGCGCGTGTGCCCTGTCTCGGTGCGCGCGGTGCGGTGTTGTCCCAGACCCATCATGCGGCTGCGCCCGGATTGGCATGGCGATAGACCAGCGTGTTGGTGGTCGGGGCCTTGGCGGTTTCATCCAGCACGGCGCCCAGCTTGACTGCCAGCCGGATCGACCGGGTGTTGCCCGGCCCGATATAGCTCACCGCTGTGTGCCAGCCCAGCACGTCAAACGCATGGGTCAATGCGGCCTGCGCAGCCTCGGTGGCGATGCCGGACCCTTCGACGTTATCGGCAAGGATCATCCAGCCAATTTCGGTTTCCGGCCAGTCGGGCGGCGTCCAGGGGCCGACAAGGCCCAGAACGATGTGATCTTCGCAGTGCCGGGTGACGGCCCACATGCCGTAGCCGAAAATGGCCCAATGTCCCAGCTCAGACGCAAAGGCGCGCCAGGCCCGGCCCAGATCGCCGTGGCCACCAAACACCGCAGACCGGTCCGACATCATGAAGTCGCGAAACGCGGGCCAGTCGTCAGCGGTGGGGCGACGCAGGGTCAGGCGCGCCGTTGTCAGCATTGTATCAGCGTTCATCATGTCACCTGCCTGCTGCCCTGCGACGACGACGCAACCGGGCTGATCAAATTTCCAGAAATTTGATGCGCGCCGCGCGGGGGATATTTATGCTCGGAAGAATTCATTTCTTCTTCCCAAAACCAGAGAGGCCGGGGGGCAGTTGCAGACCGCCGCCCAGACCGCCGGGCATCTTGCCTTGCAGCGCTTTGGCGGCGTCTTCCATCGCCTTGGGGTCGCCCATGTCAGGCATCCCGCCTGGCATTCCGCCGCTTTTGCCGAACATGCCCTTCATGGCCTGTTTCAGCATCCCGCCCTTGCCCATCTTCTTCATCATGTCGGCCATTTGTCGGTGCTGTTTTATCAGCTTGTTCAACTCGGACACTTCCAGCCCGGCCCCCTTCGCGATCCGCTTCTTGCGGCTGGCGGCAAGCAGGTCAGGGTTGGCGCGCTCTTTTTTGGTCATCGAATTGATCAGGGCGATCTGGCGTTTCAGGATACTGTCGTCCAGCCCCGCCTTGTCCATCTGGCCCTTCATCTTGCCCATGCCGGGCATCATTCCCATCATGCCTTCCATGCCGCCCATCTTCATCATCTGCTCAAGCTGCATCTTCAGGTCGTTCATGTTGAAGCGGCCCTTTTGGAACCGCTTCATCATCCGTTCGGCCTGTGCGGCCTCGATGGTTTCCTGGGCCCTTTCGACAAGCGCTACGATATCGCCCATGCCAAGGATGCGGCCTGCGATACGGGCCGGTTCAAATGTTTCAATCGCGTCGAGCTTTTCGCCGACGCCGACAAACCGGATCGGCTTGCCGGTGATTGCGCGCATCGACAGTGCCGCACCACCGCGCCCGTCGCCGTCCATCCGCGTCAGGACCACGCCGGTCACGCCGATCTTGTCGTCGAATTCCTGCGCGACGTTCACCGCGTCCTGACCGGTCAGACCGTCCACCACCAGCAGCGTTTCACGCGGGTTGGCCACGTCGCGCACGGCGGCGGCCTGCGCGATCAGCTCGGCGTCGATATGCAGACGCCCCGCCGTGTCGAGCATGTAGACGTCATAACCACCAAGGCTGGCCTGGATCTTGGCGCGCTTGGCGATCTGCACCGGGTTTTCGCCGGGCACGATGGGCAGCGTATCAACGCCGATCTGCATGCCCAAGATCGCCAGCTGTTCCATCGCCGCCGGGCGGTTGGTGTCAAGCGAGGCCATCAGCACCCGCTTGCCTTCGCGTTCTTTCAAACGCTTCGCCAGTTTCGCGGTTGTCGTGGTCTTGCCCGACCCCTGCAGACCTACCATCAGGATCGGCGCCGGCGGGTTGTCAATCTTCAGCGCGCCGGGGTCTTCGTCGCCGGTCAGCACATGCTGCAGCTCGTCATGGACGATCTTGATGACCTGCTGGCCGGGTGTGATTGATTTGGTGACGGCCTGCCCGGTGGCTTTGTCCTGCACGGCCTTGATGAAATCGCGCACCACCGGCAACGACACATCCGCCTCGAGCAGGGCAACGCGGACTTCGCGCAGTGCGGTCTTGACGTCATCGTCGCTCAGCGCACCTTGCTTGGTCAGCTTGTCGAAAACACCAGACAGGCGTTCGGATAGATTTTCAAACATCGGCCAAGGCCCTCGTGTCATTTCGGTTGCCCGGCTCATATAGGAAGCCGGACCATAAAGCAGTAGCGCCCCCGTGGGCGCAACGCGCTGACGGGGGGCGATCCCCGGTAAATCGGGGACCGGAAAGCTGGCGCTATCCGGGTGTTGGGAGGCGTTTAGCCCCACGCCACGCCCGAGTCAACGTCTGCGCGGTGATCATCGGTCCATGGCCTGCGTGAAATACCAAAGGTACACTTGCATCCACCCTTGCGGTTGCGCACGAAATGACCGAAATTCATTGGCGTATGTTTGTCAGCGCACAGGGCGGATCATGGATAACTGGGACGAAATCCGCACGGCCTATCAGGTGGCCCGCAACGGCACCGTCAGTGGCGCAGCCGAGGTGCTGGGCGTGCATCATGCCACCGTGATCCGACATATTGATGCGCTTGAGGCGCGGTTGGGCGTGAAACTGTTCCAGCGCCACGCGCGCGGCTATACCGCGACCGAAGCCGGGATGGACCTGCTGCAGGTGGCAAAGGCCACCGACGACCAGTTCACCCAACTGGCCGGTCGGATCAAAGGGCAGGGCGAAGGGGTGTCAGGCGATCTGGTGATCACATCGCTGGGGCAGGTGTCGCACATGCTCACCCCGATCCTTGTTGCGTTTCAGATCGCGCACCCGGAGGTGCGAATCCGCTACCGAACCGGCGACCGGGTGTTTCGGCTGGAATACGGCGAGGCCCATGTCGCGATACGCGCAGGTGCCATGCCCGAGGAACCTGATAATGTCGTGCAGCCCTTTATGCGGCAGGACATGGCGCTGGTCGCCGCTGACAGCTATATCGCGCGGCATGGCATGCCGAACGGGGTTGATGACCTCAAGAACCACTTTTTCGTCGCCCATGACGATGACAGCAACCGCGCGCCGTTCACGCGCTGGCTGCATGGCGTGGTCGGCGATGACCGGCTGACCTATCGCAGCACCGACGACCGCAATATGCTGGATGCGATCCTTGCCGGTGCAGGCATCGGGTTCGTAACGGCGCATGTACTGCCACAGTACCGCCAGTTGCGCCCGGTACTGCCCAGCCGTGATGAATGGTCGGCCCCGTTGTGGCTGGTGACCCATGTGGACCTGCATCGCACCACCAAGGTGCAGACGTTCCTGCGGTTTCTCAAGGATCATGTCAAAAACATGGATTATTAATGGCGCCGACCCGTGCCGGCCATTTGGCGATGCTTGCGTTTTCCGTGCTGGTGGCTGGGTCTTTTGCATTGGGGGCGCTGTCGGCCAATGCAATCGCGCCGATTGCGCTGAATGCTGTGCGGTTCTGGATTGCGGTGCTGATCATCGGCGGGGCCGCATTGGCCACAACCGGCTTGCCGCGCAGCGCCGCAGCGGCACCTTGGCGCTATGTCGTTCTGGCTGTGTTTTTCAGCGTCTACTTTGTGCTGATGTTCGAAGGGTTGAAAACTGCGCCGCCGGTCAGCGCGGCCGCCGTTTTCACCCTGACACCGATTTTAGCTGCGGGATTTGGCTGGTTACTGCTGCGGCAGGTCCTGACCGGGCGCATGGCGCTGGCATTGGGCATCGGGGCGCTGGGCGCGCTTTGGGTGATCTTTCGCGCCGATGTGAAAGCCATCCTGCGGTTTGAAATCGGCACCGGCGAGACGATCTATTTCTGGGGCTGCATGGCGCATGCGGTCTATACGCCTTTGGTGCGCAAACTGAACCGGGGCGAACCGGCGGTCGTGTTCACCTTTGGCACGTTGCTGGCGGGTGCGGTGATGCTGACCCTTTGGGGGTGGTCGGACATCCGCGCCACAGACTGGACCGCACTGCCGGGGATCGTGTGGATCACGATCCTTTATACGGCAATTTTTGCCAGTGCGACGACCTTTACGCTGCTGCAATTCGCGGCCATGCGGCTGCCCAGTTCCAAGGTGATGGCCTATACCTATCTGACACCCAGCTGGGTGATCGTATGGGACGTGGCGCTGGGCGGGACAGCGCCGCCTGCGCTGATCCTCGCGGGGCTGGGGCTGACGGTTGTGGCGCTGGTGATGCTGCTGCGCGACTAATCGGTCCGGCACGGCGTATTCATCATGGGTCTGCGCGCAAAACGTACCGACAGGTTCCGTACAGCCTATGTACGCAATGTTGCACCGAATTTATGCGGTATTATCATGTAATTAAGGACGATTGGGACCTTCACCCAAGGCCTGCTTCAAAAACACCTCGAAGGCATCCAGATCCAGCGGCGCCATCTGGCCAAAGCCGTGCATCCACACTGACGCGCTGTGCAACGCGTCGGGTTCCAGCTTGCACCATTTTACCCGACCGCGTTTTTCCTGACTGATCAACCCGGCTGCAGATAAGATCCCAAGATGCTTGGAAATCGCGGCGAGCGACATTGCAAAGGGTTCGGCCACATCCGTCACGGCCATATCATCCTCCAGCAGCATCGACAGGATCGCGCGGCGGGTGGGGTCGGCAAGGGCCGAAAAGACTTGGTCAAGGGCGGTGCTCATCGGGGCGATTAAGCGGCATCCGTGCGAAACGTCAACCATTTGGTTGAATATGCATCTGCGCGTGTTAGGTCGAAATTATCTAATTCCGGCCAGCCCTTCTTCTACCTTTATTGATAATTATCAGTGTATTAGGACACATCAGGGCCTTGCTTGACTCTGATCCGGCCCCGCCATAGACCATGCGCAACCTTCCGAGGGGACTATACCGATGTCAGAGCCCGATAAGGCTGATCGTCTGAAAGCGCTGGACGCCAAGATTGCGGCGCTCAAACGGACTGACCCGGTCAAGGACCATGCGGAGGAACATTATTCGCAAGCGCAGCTTGCCTGGCGGATGGTGATAGAGTTAGTGGCCGGTCTCGCGATTGGTTTTGGCATTGGATACGGGCTGGATACCTTGTTTGGGACCCTGCCATTATTTTTGGTGCTGTTCATATTCCTGGGCCTCGCGGCGGGTGTTCTCACCATGATGCGATCAGCCAAGGAAGTGCAGAGAAAACAACTGGCTGCTGCCAGTGAAGACGAGGGTGACGCAAGTGGCGACTGAAGCACAATCCGAAGGTGGTCTGGTTTTTCATCCATTGGATCAGTTTATCGTCAAACCGCTGTTTAGCGATGGCGCTGTCCATTGGTACACGCCAACAAACGTGACGCTGTGGATGGCTGTCGGCCTATTGTGCATCATCGGTGTTTTTGTTGTGGGCAGCCGTGGCCGCGCAATCGTCCCAACCCGCATGCAGTCCATCGGCGAACTGATTTACGGCTTTATTTACAAGATGGTAGAAGATGTGACCGGCAAGGACGGGATCAAGTATTTCCCGTACATCATGACCCTGTTCGTGTTCATTTTATTCGCAAACTATCTGGCATTGCTGCCGATGTCCTATAGCCCGACGTCAATGATCGCCGTCACCGCCGTCCTTGGTTTTGGTGTCTTTATCGCGGTCACCATCCTTGGCTTCGTCAAGAACGGCCCGGCGTTTTTGGGTTTGTTCTGGATGAAGGACGCACCCGCGGTCTTGCGGCCCGTCATCGCGATCATCGAAGTGATTTCGTACTTCGTGCGTCCCGTCAGCCATTCAATTCGTCTGGCCGGCAACATCATGGCGGGACACGCCGTGATCAAGGTCTTCGCTGGCTTTGCCGCGCTGACACTGGTGTCGCCCGTCGCGATTTTGGGCATCACCGCTATATATGGTCTTGAGGTCCTGGTGGCCGGTATCCAAGCCTATGTTTTCACGATTTTGACGTGTGTCTACCTGAAAGACGCGCTTCACCCCGCACACTAATCACGGTGCGTGATTTCACGCACCCTACGTCTAACTTCCAATCGTAAGGAGAATACACATGGAAGGCGAACTCGCACACATCGGCGCTGGCCTGGCTGCAATCGGTTCCGGCGCTGCCGCAATCGGTGTTGGTACAGTTGCAGGTAACTACCTGGCTGGCGCACTGCGTAACCCATCCGCTGCTGCGTCGCAGACAGCAACACTGTTCATCGGTCTGGCATTCGCCGAAGCGCTGGGGATCTTTTCGTTCCTCGTGGCGCTTCTGCTGATGTTCGCTGTTTAAGAACACGACCCATATCCTTACGGCTGGCAGGTCGCGCAACGTGACCTGCCAGTAAACTTTCAAGGTATTCGGGGGCCATCATGGCAACAGACAAACACGACGCCGTCGCAGGCGCCTGCGTTGATGCAGGGGGTGGCGCACTTGGCATGCCACAGCTTTGCGCGGATTGGATTCCCAACCAGATTTTCTGGCTCGTGGTCACATTGGCCGCGATCTATTTCGTGATGTCACGCATCGCGCTGCCCCGCATCGGCGCGGTTCTGGCAGAGCGTTCCGGAACAATCACGAACGATATTGCCGCCGCAGAAGAGCTTAAGAACAAAGCTGCCGAAGCCGAAGCTGCCTATGACAAGGCACTTGCTGATGCGCGTGCTGAGGCGCAAAAAATCGTGGCTGCCGCAAAAGCGGATATTCAGGCAGGGCTTGATGTCGAATTGCAAAAGGCCGACGCGCAGATCGCCGTCAAGACTGCCGAAAGCGAAGCAGCGATTGCTGAAATTCGCGATGGCGCGGTGAAAAGCGTGACTCAGGTCGCCAAGGACACGGCCAAGGAATTGGTCACCGCCTTGGGTGGCAAGTCGGATGCAAAAACAATTACCGCTGCGGTGACCGCACGGATGAAAGGGTAAGTCATGAGATTTATGATCACAGCCCTTTTCGCCCTCGGCGCGTCGCCCGCACTGGCGGCAACAGGTCCGTTCGTATCGCTGCAAAACACCAACTTTGTTGTCCTTGTCGCGTTCCTGATCTTTGTCGGCATTCTGGTTTATTACCAAGTGCCGGGTAAAGTGGCGGCGTTGCTGGACACACGCGCGGTCAGCATCAAGTCCGACCTTGATGAGGCACGCGCGCTACGCGAAGAAGCGCAGTCGCTGCTGGCCTCTTACGAGCGTAAGCACAAAGAAGTGCAGGAGCAGGCCGATCGCATCGTGGCTGCGGCCAAGGAAGAGGCGAACACTGCAGCCGCCGTTGCAAAAGACGATATCGCCAAATCAATCACCCGTCGCCTTGCTGCCGCAGAAGAGCAGATTGCAAGCGCGCAGGCTGCCGCTGTCAAGGACGTACGTGATCAGGCGATTATGGTCGCTGTCAGTGTCGCGAAAGATGTCATGGCACAGCAGATGGACGCCAAATCCGCTGGTGCGCTGATCGACGACGCGATCATCACGGTTGGTGAAAAACTGCATTAGGTCCGGCAAGGCCACGCTGCCCTTGGACCAGCCAAAGCCCGTCCGCTGCAAAGCGCACGGGCTTTTTCGTTGACGGCTTTGGTGCGTGTGCCCTAGGTCATGCGTGGGGGCTGTGCAGGGGACGATATCATGCCAAGCCTGTGGGTCGCCGTTCGTGCGACGCTTCTTTACATGGCCGTGGTCGGCCTTGGCATGCTGTATATGTATCGGGTGGCGGACGCGCCCTATGGCACGGTCGCCATGGTCAGTCGGTTCTGGCCCGTCGAACTGATCCTGACCTGCCTGTGTGTGTATTACGTCCGGCGCTACTATGGCTGCTCCGGCGCCGGCTTTGGCACGATGCGCTGGCGCGGGGCCTTTTGGCTGCTGCCATCCTATGTGGTTCTGGCGATGATGGGCGCGGGGGTCGTGCCGTTGTTGCTGCACGGGACGCTCTCGGACGCCGACTGGCACATGCTGCGTTTGCTCACGGTGACGACCTTTCTGATCGGGTTTTCCGAAGAGGTAATGTTTCGTGGCATCCTGTTACGCGGATTGATCGCCCGCTTGCCTGTCACACACGCCATGCTGATCAGTGCGGTCGCGTTTTCACTTTTGCACGCCGTGAACGGGTTTGACGGCCAAAGCGTCACAAATATCGCGCAGCAGTTGGCGTTTACCTTTCTTGTCGGAACTTTTCTGGCACCTGCGGCGCTGAAGATCGGCAACCTTTGGCCTCTGATCGTTTGGCATTGGCTGTGGGATCTAGCGGTGTTTTCCAGCGATATGCTTGGCGTGCTGCATCCCTTTGCGCTGATCGGCATCCTGATCCAGGCCGTTGTCGGCCTCTGGCTTTGGGCCGACCTTCTACGCCAGAGCTAGCGGTCTGCCTCGTGCTCGAACCGCTTTTGCGCAAAGACTTCGTTGCGGTCTGTTTTTTTCTGATCCAGCAGGGCGGTCTCAACAAAACTCAGATGGGCCTCGATTGCGGCGCGCGCCCCGATGGGATCGCGGGCCTGCAGGGCCAGATTGATCGCGCGGTGCTGGCCAAGGAGCGTGTCGCGGGTCGTTCGCTGTTTGAACATGATGGACCGATTGTAAAACACGCCCTCGCGCAGCAGTTCATACATTGACCGCATCATATGCAGCATGATGATATTATGGCTGGCTTCGATAATCGACAGGTGGAAATCGGCGTCCAGATGCGCCTCATCGGCGGGATTGCGTTTTTGGTGGGCCGCTTCCATTTTCTGGAAAATGGTGTCGATCACCTTCAGGTCGGTGCCGCTGGCCAGACGGGCCGCGCGTTCTGCGGCCAACCCTTCCATGTCGCGCCGAAAGCTGATGTAGTCGAACACCGCGTCGTCGTGACTGGCGAATAGTTTCACCAGCGCAGGGGCAAACGCCGATCCCAAAACATCGGCAACATACACACCCGCACCCGCCTTTGTCGTCAGTAGCCCACGGTCCTGCAGGTCTGCCAGAGCCTCGCGGAGGGACGGACGGGACACGCCCATGCGTTCGCTCAGTTCGCGCTCGGACGGCAGGCGTTCGCCGGGGCGCAGGATCCCGCGCAGGATCAGACCTTCGATCTGGCGGACAACACCGTAGGACAGTTTTTCCTGCTGAATGGGTTCGAACGGCATCACATTACCTTTTCCTATTGGTCAAAATATATGACCGGTCCGCGTTATTAACAACAAAAAAGGGGCCGCAGTGATCCGACCCCTTTCTGTCAACGCTGATTTGGGCAGATTAGTTCGGCGTGATGATGATCTCAACCCGGCGATTGGCCTGACGGCCACGTGCGTCAAGATTACTTGCGATGGGTTGATCCTCGCCGCGACCGATGGACCGAATCCGTGCGGGCGACACGCCTGCGCTGATCAGGACCGATGACACCGCCTGTGCGCGCCGCTGTGACAGATCAAAGTTGTACGACGCATCGCCAACGTTATCTGTGTGCCCGATCACGTTTACGGTCGTGTTGGGGTAACGGTTCAGCGACGATGCCACCGTGACCAGATCATTGCGTGACACCCCGGACACTGCGGTGCTGTTGGTCGCAAACAAGATGTCCTGTGACAGGGTCACGACAAGGTTGCTGCCATTATTGACGATGCCGACGTTGTTGCCCAACTGGCGACGCAGCTCTTCTTCTTGCTTGTCGAGGTTGTTCCCGATGGCCGCGCCAGCGCCAGCACCCAGCGCCGCACCGATCAGCAGCGCCTGATTGCGTTCGCGCACGGTGCCATTGTTATTTGTGATCGCACCGGCCAGCGCGCCAACACCCGCGCCGATGAGCGCGCCTTGTTGGGTTTTTTCATAACCGTTGGGGCCGGCAGGGTCGCAGGCCGCAACAAGGGTCAGCGATGCGGCGGCAAGCACGAGTGGGAATTTCGAAATCTTCATTGTCTTGGTTCCATTTGATGTCGGTGCGCAAATCACGCAACTCTATGAACCAGCTTATGCCCGTTCTTGGAATGATATCCAATAACGCAGCTACGACTGGCGGGGTTTTGCCGGTTTTAACGCGCGTCAGGGGCTGCGTCGGCCCGCGCGGATTCCCATGCGAGCATGGCCCGTTTGACTGGCAGGCCCCAGTGATAGCCGCCCAATGCGCCCGATTTGCGCAACGCCCGGTGGCAGGGAATCAGCCAGCTCACCGGATTGCGGCCCACCGCCGTACCTACGGCGCGCACGGCTTTGGGGTTGCCGATCGACTGGGCAATCTCTGAATAGGTCGTGACATGGCCCGATGGTATGGTTAGCAGCGCCTCCCAGACCTTGAGCTGAAACGGTGCGCCGATCATGTGCAGTCTGGTTTCGCCCGTCATCCCCAGCGCCGCAGTGGCCCAAGGTTCCAGCGCGGATGGGTCCTCGACGAATTCGGCGCCGGGCCAGCGCGCCATCAGGTCGTCCATGGCCGCCTGTGCACCGGTTTCCGCAGAAAAGGCAAGGCCGCAGATCCCCCGGTCCGTTCCCATGACAAGCGCGGGGCCAAAGGCGCTATCGCACCAGCCCCACGTAATTGTCAGGCCCGCGCCGCCCCTGCCGTAATCGCCGGGGCTCATCGCTTCCCATCGCACGAAAAGGTCGTGCAGGCGCCCGCTGCCCGACAGGCCGACGCTTTGCGCGGTGTTCAGCGTGGTGAACCTGTCGCGCAGCAATGTCTTGGCGTGTCCCAAGGTAAGGTATTGCTGATAGCGCTTGGGCGATACCCCGACCCACGTAGAAAACAGACGCTGAAAATGCGCCGGGCTCATGTTCATGTCCGCCGCCAGATCGGTCAGTGACAAGGGCCTCTCGCCCGCCGCGTCAATTGCCGCGATTGCGCGGCGCATGACGTTGTAGTGATATGTGTCTGTCTGTTCCATGGGGTTCAAATTAGGGGCAATCGACCCATGTAGCGACCCGAAAAATGCGCAACTGACGCTTGCCCCCTTCGCGTGTGCCGGGCATACCGTCGCCATGGCAAAACAGCTTGATTATCACACGATCCGCGAGATCTTTACACGCTTCCAAAACGCAGAGCCCGAGCCGAAGGGCGAGCTGGAGCATGTGAACGTCTATACCCTTTTGGTTGCGGTGGCGCTTTCGGCGCAAGCCACCGATGCTGGCGTGAACAAGGCGACCCGCGCGTTGTTCAAAATCGCAGACACCCCGCAAAAGATGCTGGACCTTGGGGTCGATGGGCTGACCGAACATATCAAGACGATTGGTCTGTTCCGGCAAAAGGCCAAGAATGTCATCAAAATGAGCCAGATTCTTGTCGAAGACTACGATGGCATCGTCCCCAACTCCCGCGCTGCGCTGCAATCGTTGCCCGGTGTTGGCCGCAAGACGGCCAATGTGGTGCTGAACATGTGGTGGCATCTGCCATCGCAGGCGGTCGACACCCATATTTTCCGCTTTGGCAATCGCAGCGGTGTGGCACCCGGCAAAGATGTCGATGCCGTCGAACGCGCGATCGAGGACAATATCCCAGCCGATTTCCAACTGCATGCACACCACTGGATGATCTTGCACGGGCGCTATACTTGCGTCGCGCGCAAACCAAAATGCGCGGCCTGTCTGATCCGCGATCTTTGTCAATTTGAGGATAAGAACCTATGAAAAAGTATCAGGTTGTCGGTATCGGCAATGCAATGGTCGATGTGCTGGCCCGTGCCGATGACAGCTTTTTGGCTGCGGCTGGGATCGGCAAGGGGATTATGCAGCTGATCGACATGGATCGCGCTGTCAGCCTTTATGCCAGCGTTGGTCCCGCCAAGGAAATCAGCGGCGGGTCAGCGGCCAATACCATTGCCGGTATCGCACATCTGGGGGGGCGCACGGCCTATGTCGGCAAGGTGAAGGATGACCAGCTGGGCGCGATTTTTGCGCATGATCTGCGCGCGCAGGGGGCCGGATATGCCACCGCGATGGCACCCAAGACGGAAACCGCCGAAACCGGTCGTTGCATCGTCATCGTCACCCCCGATGGGGAGCGGTCGATGAACACCTATCTGGGGGTGACAGAATTTCTGTCCCCCGACGACATTGACGATGCCCAAATGGCCGAGGCAGAATGGATCTACCTTGAAGGCTACCGCTTTGACGGCCCGGAAAGCCACGCCGCCTTTGCCAAGGCGATTGCAGCATGTAAAGGCGCGGGGGGCCGCGTGTCGATTACCCTGTCCGATCCGTTCTGCATTGACCGGCACCGCGATGCGTTCCGTCATATTGTGCGCGACCACGTCGATCTGCTGTTCTGCAACCGGGCGGAAATTCTGTCGATGTATCAGACCGATGATTTTGAGGCGGCGCTGTCCAATGCCGCGTCCGAAGTGGCGATTGTCGCCTGCACTGATAGTGAACATGGCGTGCATGTCCTGTCAGCTGGCCAACGCTGGGATGTGCCTGCGGTGCCTACGCAAATCGTTGATGCCACGGGTGCCGGTGATCTGTTTGCCAGCGCATTTCTTTGGGGGCTGACAACCGGGCAGGATTTGGACACATGCGCAAAGATGGGCAACCTCGCCGCATCAGAGGTAATCAGCCATATCGGTGCCCGGCCCGAAGCGGACCTGAAAACGCTGTTTAAATCTCGCGGGCTGCTCTGAGCCAGAGCGCATCAAGCGCGTCAATGGCTGCCACGTCGAACCGCTCTTCTTGCTTCCAGTACTTTCCCGTCGGTACGTAATACCCAAGCCGCGCCTCCTCCGCGAGGGCGGCTGCGACCAGTTGATCGTTTACCGGCGCCAGCTGCGCATCTTTCACCGTGTCGCGCGTGACGCGCTGAAAAATCAACCGGCTATCGTCTTGTGACAGGTTCACCATGGCGCAACCCTGTCGGGCGGCCATGGCCATCAGCCGCGCTGATTTCGCTTCAAGCGACCGCAGGGTCACGTCCCGACGCAGCGGATCGGCTGTGCCGGTGCCGTAAAAATGGGTGGCCGCAATATTGGGATAAACCATGTCGCATCCCAAAACGGCGATGACTTGCGGTTGTAGCGCTGCCAAAGCCCAATAGGACGCAGTAAACGCCATCGTCCCGCCCGCATAAACAAAGCCACCCAACCCATTCTGCAGCGGAACATAGTCGGCGGCCGTCACGATGCGCTGATGTGCGGCATGATCGGCCGGTCGCCGCGCTATGGGAAAATCATCGGGGTAGATCAGCGCATCCCAATCTGGCCGAACGCCCCACGCATTGTTGATCGCAACAATTTGGTCAAAAGGCGCACGCGGCCATTCCCGGCAGCTGACAACATTCGGGCCACTACCCACTATCAATATGATCGACAAAATTGCGCCCTTTTTTACCGTACTAGAAGTACATAAGGCAGCGTTTCGCCGGGTCGAGAGCGCGGGGCAGAGTTTTATGCCTCCGGCGGGGATATTTCTTCTCGGAAGAAGCGGAGAGGAGTGAAGTGCTGCCAAGCCCTTAGTCGCCAAGCGCAGGAGGCAAGGCAGTCACTTCGGCTTCTTCGTCGACGGTCATCGGCATCCCTGCCTGTACCGCAGGAAAATGGTCTTTGGTTTACGCTAATTTTTCGTAAATTTCCGTCTTCCGAGTGTAAATATCCTCTGGGGTGAGGCGCAGTGCGCCGAGGGGGCGGATAGCCCCCTAGCCAGCGCGCCAAAGGCGCAACTACTTGCCTAGTTTGGCATGGACCTCGTCAAGATCAATTTCGCCAACCGGCATCTTGTTGGCGGGGTTTTCGAAGTCGTATTTGAACATATTGAAATCTTTTTTATAAATTTCATATACAAGATGCATCGACAGGTCGTCAAAGTAGTCTTCGACCGGGTGCACGCGCTTTGGGCCGTGCCCTTCGCTTTCGTTGAAACGGGGGATGGCGGACAGGTCAACCGCATTGGGCGTTTCGATTGCGTTGAGGACCTGTTGCATGCCATCGTTGAATTGCTCTGTCCAAAAGATATTGTCGTAGCGGCCACCATTGACGATGAAGGTCGAAATGTGGCCGGACATTGCCGACCAATGGATGTCAGGTTCCATCGGGCGACGCCAGCGAACAGTGTCGCGGGCAAACAGCAAGAAACGGCGAAACGATTTGATCTGATCGAACTCAAAGCCAGTCTCGGGATCGCCGACTTCGATCCCGTATTTCTGGATCAACAGCGGTACAAGGTTGCCGCGGTATCGTTTGCCATTGCGCTGGATGCCGCATATCTTGTCAAAGAACGATGACAATATCCGGGTGTAAGGGTTGCGGACACACGTGAAGGCATAGCTTTGGTGGTCTTGGATATTTTGCGTAATCAGCGGCTGGCTTTCGTTCATGGCCCATTTGTGGATGCCGGATTTGGCGTCGTGGATATCGCCATCGAAGAATGTGCCATGATCAGAGTAATACATGATCTGGCCGATTGTCGAACAGGCGCATTTGGGGACAACGCGGTAGACCACGCTTTGGCTTTCGGTCATCCATGTGCCGGGAAAACTCATCGGTTGTCGTCTCCATAGTCAACTGACGTCCAGGCAGTTGATTGTTGCTATCTCTAAAGAACAAAGAAACCCTGTATGTTCAACGCCTGTTCACGCTATGACGGGTGAAATCGGTTCCAATCGACGAGGTCCATGGCGCAATCATGTCAAAAATAGCGTTTATCCTGCTTTGCCATAAAAACCCGCAAACAATTGTGCAGCAGGCTGTTCAGTTGACGGCGGCGGGCGATTACATCGCTATCCATTTTGATGCCTCTGCCGCGCATGCCGATTTTCAGATCATACAGACGGCTTTGGCCGACAATCCTAATGTCGTTTTCGCAAAGCGCCGAATCAAGTGCGGGTGGGGCGCGTGGAGCCTTGTGCAGGCGACGCTTTGTGCGATTGAAGCTGCTGTTGATGCGTTTCCGCGGGCCAGTCATTTTTACATGGTGTCCGGCGATTGCATGGCGATCAAATCAGCAAGCCATACCCATCAGTTTCTCGATGCGCGGGACTGTGACTACATTGAAAGCTATGACTTTTTTGACAGCGACTGGATCAAGACAGGGTTCAAGAAAGAGCGTTTGATTTACCGACACTTTTTCAATGAACGCAGTCAGAAATGGCTGTTCTACAAGAGCTTTGACGTGCAGCGCAGGTTTGGCATCACCCGGCAGGTGCCAGCGGACATGCAGATTATGATCGGGAGCCAATGGTGGTGTCTGCGCCGGCAGACGATCGAGCGGATTCTTGATTTTGTGCGCACCCGCCGCGATGTCATCCATTTTTTTCGGACCACTTGGATCCCGGATGAGACGTTCTTTCAAACGCTCGTGCGCCATCTGGTGCCGGGAGACGAAATTGAGAATCGCACCCTGACGTTCCTGATGTTTACGGATTATGGAATGCCGGTCACGTTATACAATGATCACTATGATCTGTTGTTGGGGCAGGATGGGCTGTTTGCGCGCAAGATCAGCGCAGAGGCGCATGATTTGCGGGCGCGACTGGGCGCGCTTTATGCCAGTGACCGCATGGACTTCACGATCTCGGACGAGGGGCGTAGCCTGTTTCGGTTTCTGACCGAGCGCGGCCGCATCGGGCGTCGTTTTGCCCCGCGGTTCTGGGAAGATGGTGCATCGCTGGGCCGTGATCGAGAGTTGTTGATCATCGCCTGCAAAAAATGGCACGTCGCCAAGCGGTTGGTCGCTGCTATCCGCCAGCACACCGGCATTCCCGCGCTTGAGTATCTGTTCAACGAAGATGAAACAGCGCTGCCTGATCTTGGGGGGATTCAGACGACATTGGGCAAGCGGAGCCGACACAGACGTGCGTTGATGCGGATGCTTTTCGAGGCTCATCAAAGCGATAGGATGATCATCTGTCTGGATATTGCGAGCCTTGATCTGATGTCGGATTTTTTCGCGGACCGGTCAACGACGCGGCTGCTCGAGATTGAGTGCACTTTTGATGACGCGTATTTGATCGGTCATGCAAAACGTGTGGGGTTGGTGGGGACGCAAGCCAGTGATGCGACCCTGGCGCGGCTTTTGCCGACAATCCGCCAAGATATGATTTACGAACGTGACAGTATCCGTGATGCGGACTTCCATAACGCGCAGCCTATCCGCGAGGCGGCACCGACCGAGGAAAATATTGCCGCGTTGATGCAGTTTCTGAATGTGGATATTGAGGTGGCCCGCACCCTTGCCCAAACCCCCCATCTTTTTGCTGATTGAGGTAAACTATGCAGTATGACTACGATGATCAAAATATCTTTGCCAAGATTTTGCGTGGCGAGATTCCCAATAAGACCGTTTATGAAAACGATCATGCGCTTGCATTTCATGATATATTACCGCAGGCGCCGGTGCATGTTTTGGTGATCCCCAAAGGGCCCTATGTCAGTCTGGATCATTTTGCCCGCGACGCATCCCCTGAAGAACAGGCAGGTTTCATGCGGGCGGTGGCCGAGGTTTGCCGCCTGACCGATGTGGAAAAAGGGTTTCGCGCCATATCGAACACCCGCGCACATGGCGTGCAGGATGTGCCGCATTACCACCTGCATATTATCGGTGGCACCCAGTTGGGCCGTATGATGCCAGCGTGATGGGGGGATCAAATTTCTGGAAATTTGATGCCTCCGGCGGGGATATTTACGCTCAAAAGAAGGTGTTATTTTGTAGATGTCAGTGAGAGAAAGACGTCTTCAAGGTCGGCTTGTTGTGATTTCACGTCTTTGATCGTGATGCCCGCATTCTGCACGATGGAGAGTACCGCACCTGCCGGGGTGGTGCTGCTTTTGTAGGTGAAGGTCAGCGTTCCATCGGCATGTTGCTGGCCGGTTATCGTGTCGGGAAGTGTGGGGAGACTTGCAGGCCCGTCGGGGGTGATCACCAGAGTTTTGCTGTCGAGCCGCCCCAGCAAATTGGCGGTGCTGTCGCGGATGATTACCTCACCATGGTTGATGATGGCGATGTCGTCGCACATTGCTTCGGCTTCTTCGAGGTAATGCGTCGTCAGAATGATCGTCGTGCCGTCATCGTTCAGCTTGCGCACATTTTGCCAAAGCAGGTTGCGCAGTTCGATATCGACGCCAGCTGTCGGCTCGTCCAGCACCAGGATCTGCGGCGAATGGACCAGTGCCTTGCCCAGCAGCAACCGCCGCCGCATCCCCCCCGACAGCGACCGCGCATAGGCGTCGGCCTTGTCTGTCAGCCCAATCATCGCGAGAATTTCGGCCGTTTTGCGTTGTGATTTTGGGACGCCGTATAGCCCGGCCTGAACGTCCAGCGATCCGGCCGGGGTAAAGAATGGATCAAGATGCGGTTCCTGCGGCATGATCCCAATGGCCGCGCGCGACTGTCGTGGGTTCACATCCTGATCAAATCCCCAGATTTTCACCGTGCCCGCAGATTTGATCACAAGCCCGGCCAGAATATTGATCAAGGTGGATTTGCCTGCCCCATTTGGGCCCAGCAAGCCAAAGATGGACCCACGTGGGATGTTCAGGTCGATGCCCTTCAGCGCCTCTTTTGCGGGGCTGCGTCCGGTGGCGGCGTAGGTCTTTTTCAGACCTGAAATTTCTATGGCATTGTCGGTCATGCTGGTCTTTCCCCCGGCGGTGCGCTGCGGTATGTTGCCCTGATCTAAGGCGGGCAGCGCCCCGCGGCAACCAGACAGGTAAATTCATGACCACACCAGCCCCGGAAATCCGTATTGTGCATGACTGGCGCGTGGCCTGTGACGGGGGTGAAGGCGCGCTGGGCCATCCGCGCGTTTGGCTGCAGATCCCGCATGAACATGGTTGGGTCGAATGCCCCTATTGCGATGCCAAGCTGGTGCACGCCGACTTTGAGGGCAAAGTCTGATCTGGCAGATCGGGCCTGATCGTGGCAGAACCTGCGCGAACCCGCGTTTAGGAGGCCTGTCATGACAACCCAATTCGGCAAAGGTTGCCATCTGCATCTGATTGACGGCTCGGCCTTTATTTTTCGTGCCTATCATGCGCTGCCGCCGCTGACGCGCAAATCTGACGGCCTGCCGATCGGTGCTGTCAGTGGCTTTGTGAATATGCTGCAGCGCTATGTCGAGAATAATTCCGGCCCGGATGCAGCGACCCATGTTGCGGTGATTTTCGACAAGGGCAGCCACACGTTTCGCAATGACATGTACGATCTTTACAAGGCCAATCGCGACGCGATGCCCGAGGACTTGCGGCCACAGATGCCGTTAACCCGCACCGCGACGCAGGCATTCAACATCGCCTGCGAAGAGGTTGAGGGGTTCGAGGCGGATGATATCATTGCGACCCTGACCCATCGCGCCCGTGATGCCGGTGGGCGTGTAACCATCGTGTCGTCGGACAAGGACCTGATGCAATTGGTCGGTGATGGTGTCGAAATGCTCGACCCGATGAAAAACAAACGTATTGACCGGGACGGCGTGATCGAGAAATTCGGCGTCGGCCCCGAACGTGTGGTCGATGTGCAGGCGCTTGCGGGCGATTCGGTTGACAATGTGCCGGGTGCGCCTGGCATCGGGATCAAGACCGCGGCGTTGTTGATCAATGAATACGGCGATCTGGAAACGCTGCTTGATCGTGCCGGTGAAATCAAGCAACCCAAACGCCGCGAGAGTCTGATCGAAAACCGCGCCCAGATCGAGCTGTCGAAAAAGCTGGTGCAGTTGGATTGCGATATGGCGCTGGACTTTGGTCTGGATGATCTTGAGGTCCGGGACCCGGACCCTGAGAAACTGCTGGGTTTTCTGGCTGAAATGGAATTCCGCACTGTTATCAAACGGATTGCAGATAAACTGGGTGTGGCGGCGCCAGTGCTCGAGGTGCCAGCGGCTCCCGCGGCAGAGGTATCGGCCCCCGAAGCCGTGGGTTTCGACGCTGCGGCCTATGAATGTGTGCGCGATGCGGGGGCGTTGCAGATATGGATCGACCGGATCCGCGAGCGGGGGTATGTGGCCGTCGATACCGAGACCACCAGTCTCAATGAGATGGTTGCCGATCTGGTGGGTATTTCGCTTTGCGTCGAAGCCGGGCAGGCCTGCTATATACCGTTGATGCACAAGGCGGCGGCGTCGGATGATCTGTTTGGATCCGATGATGTGGCAGAGGGGCAAATGGATTTCGATCTATGCCTCAAGATGCTCAGGCCGGTATTGCAGGACGCCTCGATTCTGAAAATCGGGCAGAATATGAAATATGACGCCAAGATTTTTGCAGGTCTCGATATCACAGTTGATCCAATCGACGATACGATGCTGATGTCCTATGCGATGCATGCCGGGCTGCACAATCACGGGATGGACACGCTTTCGGAACGCTATCTGGGCCATACGCCGATCCCGATCAAGCCGCTGCTGGGCAGTGGAAAATCCGCGATTACGTTTGACCGGGTGCCGATTGACGATGCGGTCAAATATGCTGCGGAGGACGCCGATGTCACGCTGCGACTATGGCAGCATTTTAAGCCGCAGCTGCATGTCAAACAGGTGACCACAGTCTATGAGACGCTGGAACGGCCCTTGGTGCCGGTGCTGGCCCAGATGGAACGGCATGGCATCAAGGTTGATCGAGATGTGTTGTCGCGGATGTCCAACGCTTTTGCCCAGAAAATGGCGGGGCTGGAGGCGGAGATTCAGACGATGGCAGGGCGACCGTTCAACGTCGGTTCGCCCAAGCAGCTTGGCGAGATATTGTTTGATGAGATGTCGTTGCCGGGCGGTAAAAAAGGCAAGACCGGCGCCTATGCGACGGGCGCTGACGTGCTTGAGGATCTGGCGACTGAACATGAATTGCCGGGGCTGGTGCTGGATTGGCGGCAGCTGTCCAAACTGAAATCGACCTACACCGACGCCCTGCAAGAACACATCAACCCAGCGACAGGGCGCGTGCATACATCCTATTCCATCGCCGGGGCAAGCACCGGACGGCTGGCCTCTACCGATCCGAATTTGCAGAACATTCCGGTACGGTCCGAAGAGGGTCGCCGTATCCGAGAGGCGTTTGTGGCAGAGCCGGGCAAGATGATTGTGTCGCTCGATTATTCCCAGATCGAGCTGCGCATTTTGGCCCATGTCGCGGGAATTGATGCGCTCAAGCAGGCATTTTTGGATGGAATCGACATTCACGCGATGACTGCATCTGAAATGTTTGATGTCCCGTTGGATGAAATGACGCCCGATATTCGGCGCAAGGCCAAGGCGATCAACTTTGGCGTGATTTATGGGATTTCCGGGTTCGGGCTGGCGCGTAATCTGCGCATCCCACGCGGCGAGGCGCAGGGGTTTATTGACCGATATTTTGAACGGTTTCCGGGCATTCGGGCTTATATGGACGATACCGTGGCCTTTGCCAAAGATCACGGGTTCGTGCAGACGCTGTTTGGCCGCAAGATCAATACGCCGGAAATCAACGCAAAAGGACCGCATGCAGGCTTTGCCAAGCGTGCCGCGATCAATGCGCCTATCCAGGGAACAGCGGCGGATGTGATCCGGCGCGCGATGATCCGTATGCCTGCCGCGATCACGGGGATGCCTGCGAAAATGTTGCTGCAGGTCCATGATGAACTGATTTTCGAGGTTGAAACCGGCGCAGTGGACGCGCTGATCGACGCCGCACGCGATGTGATGGAAAATGCAAGCGCCCCTGCGGTCAAGCTGGACGTCAAGCTGTCGGTGGATGCCGGTCAAGGTGTCAATTGGGCCGAGGCACATTGATCTTGCGTAAGGTGGGTCAAGACCCACCCTACGACCTTGTGTCTGTTAGTTGACGGATTTCGCCTCGACGAGGTTTGCAGCCGTCTTACCTGCCGATGCGATCTTGATTCTGCGGGGCTTCAGCGCCTCGGGGACTTCGCGCACCAAATCAATGTGCAACATGCCATTTTCATGGCTCGCACCGGTAACCCGGACATGGTCGGCCAGATGGAACCGCCGTTCGAACGCGCGGGTCGCAATACCGCGGTGCAGGAATTTACGCTCAGTGTCATCCTCGGCCTTGCGCGCGGTCACTTGCAGCGACCGATCCTTTACCTCGATCGCGAGGTCATTTTCGGCGAATCCCGCAACGGCAATGGAAATGCGCCACGCATCATCGGCGGTCTTTTCGATGTTATAAGGCGGATAGGTGTTTTGACCCACGTCGCTGGAAAGGGCGCGATCCATCAGATCGGCAATCTGGTCGAAGCCAACAGTGGCACGGTAGAGGGGTGTAAGGTCAAAATTACGCATGTCAGGTCATCCTTTATCAAGCGATAACAGTCTGTTCGCCTTCCCATCGGGACAGGCATTTCGATGTCAGGACCCATCATTGGCGTCCTGATGGATGGTAGGTGGTAGGGATGGTTTGCGGTTTCAAGACCTTGTGTGAAACCCCGGGGCCGTTACTCCGGGCTGACGAATTTCGCGCCGGTATTGTTGCGTTCGCCAATACTGATCAACCGCTGTGTGCCGCCGGGGTTGGCCGGACCAAGCCGCGCGAAATGCCCAAGCAACGCGGTAAGCGGCCCCTCCAACGACGTGCCAAGTGACACTTTGCGGCCGTCCACTTGCGCCATCGCCGATACAACGGAGGCGATGCGGGTTTCCCCGCCGCGCACCATGAACACCGGTGCCCCGCTGGACCCGAACGCGACATCACATGTCATGACGATCACGCCGGTCTGGCGACCCAGCACGCTGCACACCTCTTGCAGGCTGGGTGCTTCTTCGCGCCCACGCCCATAGGACACCACGCCGACCTTATCGCCCGTCAATGGCCGCTGTGCGATGAGATAGGGCCGAATGCGGGTCGAACGGATAGGCCGATCAAGTTCCAGAACCGCGATATCCATTGCCACCGATGCCGGATCAGTGGCATTGCCGCTGTGCGCGTAATCGGGGTGGGCAATCGCGCGTGTCACGGCCCGCGTCGCCTCTGCGCGGCCATCGCGCAGGCCGGCCCGGAATTCAAATCGGTCCGGTGCGATCACGCTGCCGTCGTCGTCATAAAGGCAATGTGCCGCCGTCAGGATCAACCGCTCGCGGATCAGTGCGGCTGTGCAGAAACCTTTGCCCCTGATGTCAAGCCGGCCCACGGCCTCCCAACCCTGACTGGCCTGCCGGGTTTCCAGGCTGACCAGCCCCGTCTCTTGCGCCTGCGCGGCAAGCGCACCAGCCACAAAAAAAAACACAGAAACCAAAAGATACCGCATTAGCATGTCCCGCCTTTGCGTCAGGATGGGCGACAGTTAAGGCAGTATTATGACGTCATCTCAGGATAGGCACCTGCGGTTCGCGCTTTCCCTTTGCTGTCAGCGCCGGTGGCTGGGGCCCGCCTGTCGCCCAGTCCAACAGCTCGACCGTGTGGACAATCGGTACGTCGGTGCCACCCCCGATCTGCATCATGCAGCCGATGTTGCCCGCTGCAATGATATCTGGTGTCAGCGCTTCAAGGGTTTGCACTTTGCGCGCTTTGAGCTGCTTGGAAATTTCCGGCTGCATGAGATTATACGTCCCCGCAGAGCCGCAACAAAGATGGCTGTCAGCGGGTTCCAGCACGGTAAACCCCGCGCGCCTGAGCAGGTCTTTGGGAAAGGTCTTGATCTGCTGGCCGTGTTGCAGTGAACAGGCCGCGTGATACGCGACTTTCGTGCCCTTGTCGGCACCTTCCGGCAGGTCCAGTTTCATCAGGATTTCTGACACATCCATCGTTATCGCTGATACCCGCGCCGCGTCTTGGGCAAGCGGATCATTGCGGAACATATGCCCGTAATCCTTGACCGTAGTGCCGCAGCCGGACGTATTGATCACGATCGCATCAAGGCCACCTGTGTCGATTTCCCTGACCCAGGCGCGGATATTCCTGGCGGCCGTCGCATGGCTTTCGGTTTCTTTGCCCATGTGATGGGTCAGCGCGCCGCAGCAACCTGCGCCTTCGGCCACCACCACCTCGGCGCCCAGCCGTGTCAGCAGGCGGATCGTGGCATCGTTGATGTCGGTGTTCAGCGCCTTTTGCGCACAGCCCGTCATCAAGGCCACGCGCATCTTCTTGTGCACTGCGGGAAATGTTTGCGGGTCATCATTGCGGCTGACGGGCGGGATCGTCTTCGGGGCCATTTCCAGCATCGCGCGCAGACGCGGGTCCGGTATAAAGCGGGCAAACGGGCGCCCGATCTTGGCACCCAGCAAAGCCACACGGAACCGCATTGGATAGGGCAGGATGCGCGCCAACACCCACCGCAAGAAACGGTCGGACAGGGGGCGATCATAGTTCTTTTCGATATATGCCCGCGCATGGTCGATCAAATGCATATAATGCACGCCGGATGGGCAGGTCGTCATGCAGGCCAGACAAGACAGGCACCGGTCAATGTGTTTAACCGTCTTTTCATCCGGCTTGCGCGCATTTTCCAGCATATCCTTGATCAGATAAATGCGACCCCGCGGGCTGTCCAATTCATCCCCCAATACCTGATAGGTGGGGCAGGTCGCGGTACAAAACCCGCAGTGCACGCAAGACCGCAAGATTTCATTGGCACGTTTCGTGCCGGGGTCAGTCAGCTGTTCGGGGGTGAATGTTGTTTGCATTAGCTCATGATCCCGGGATTAAGGATGCCACGTGGGTCGAATTTGGCGCGCAGGCCTGCGGTAATTGCAGCAAGCGGTGCCGATTCTGGCTGGAACGTCGGGACATCTGCGGTACCCCGGATCAATGTGGCGTGGCCCTTGAAATCACCCAAAGCAGCGCGCAAATCGCCGCCCTGTGTCAAGGCCCATATCAACCCGCCGCCCCAGTCGTACTGCACGGCCTTGGCACCGATGCCTGCGACAATGCCCGCAGCGTCGGACGGCTTGACCGACAGCCGCCAGACATCGCCGGGCTGATCGGCAAAAGCGGCGACATCACGGATCGCGGCCCATGTCGCTTTGACTGTCCGGGCATCGTCGACAACGTCAAGCGTACCAAACTTCGCGAGTGCTTTGGCCAGCGCGTCGGCACGGTACGCGACAGAATCGGCGAAACCTTCCAGCCGAAAACAAGTTTTGCCGGTCGCCGGATCATGGGCAACCCCCGTCACCTCGTAAGGGGATGACAGTGATGCAGACATCGCGGCAATCGCGGTCGCATCATCCAAGCCGTCCAATGTCAGCGTGGCCTGCGTTGCCACGGCCGGAAGCACCTTGAGCGAGACTTCGGTCAATACACCCAATGTGCCGTAGGATCCGGTCAGCAATTTCACCAGATCGTACCCGGTGACATTCTTCATCACGCGGCCACCGTTCTTGATGATCGTGCCCGTGCCATCGACAAACCGCACACCCAGCATGAAATCGCGACAGGCACCCACAGAAATGCGGCGCGGGCCTGATACGTTGGCCGCGACTACGCCGCCAATCGTGGGCGTACCCTTCGTACCCAGCAATGCGCGGTGATCCATCGGCTCAAACGCAAGGCGTTGGTTTTCAGCGGCCAGTGCTGTCTCGATCTCGGCCACGGGTGTCCCAGCCTTGGCGACAAGGGTCAGTGCGCCGGGCTCGTAAAGAGTGATCCCGCTGAGCTGCGCAGTGGACAACGCTTCGCCTGCGCATCGGCCAATGGGGCGCGTGCCACCGCCCACAATCCGCAGCGGGCCGGAAGCCCCTGTAATCATCTGTGCAAGGTCGTCTTCATTTTCAGGCGTCATCTTGGGATTCTTCCGAG
Source organism: Yoonia sp. (assembly GCF_017854565.1). Classification (GTDB taxonomy): domain Bacteria; phylum Pseudomonadota; class Alphaproteobacteria; order Rhodobacterales; family Rhodobacteraceae; genus Yoonia. The sequence goes on along the minus strand of NZ_JAFMHJ010000002.1, from coordinate 97,691 downwards.
TAAAAATATCCTGGGGGAGGTCCGGACACCGTCCGGGCCGGGGGCAAAGCCCCTTTTATGCCGCGCGGCGAGGCTCTGACGATGCCAAGGGAAATACCTTGGCGGCGTTCAGCAGCCAAGCTGGGTCAAACACGTCCTTCACGGCCATCTGCGCCTCAATATCCGCAGGTGCAAACTGCACATTCATCAGGTCTCGCTTTTCGATGCCGACACCGTGTTCGCCCGTCAAGCAACCGCCGACTTCGACACATAATTTCAGGATCTCGGCACCGAATTCTTCGCAAAGTTCCAGATCACCGGGTTTATTGGCATCAAACAGGATCAGCGGGTGCATATTGCCGTCGCCTGCATGGAAGACATTACCAACATCAAGGCCAAATTGCTTGGACATCTCGCCAATGCGCCTGAGCACATGGGGCAGCGATGACACCGGGATCGTGCCGTCCAGACACATGTAATCGTTGATCTGGCCCATCGCACCAAAGGCGGATTTGCGGCCCAGCCAGATGCGTCCGGCCTCTTCGGCGTCCTTGGCCTCGCGCAACTCAACCGGATTGTGGCTGGCGGCGATTTTCATGATCAAGGCCAGTTGCGCGTCGATTTCGGCGTCGGAACCTTCGACCTCGACGATCAACAATGCCTCGCACATTGGATAGCCGGCCTTGGCGAAATTTTCGGTCGCTTCGATGCAGGGGCGGTCCATGAATTCGATGGCAACCGGGAGAACGCCGGCTTTGATGATGTCGGTGACAACCTGCCCTGCGACCTCGGAGCTGTCGTAGCCCATCAGCACGGGGCGTGCGCCTTCGGGTTTGTGCAGGATGCGCAGCGTCGCCTCGGTCACAACGCCAAGCTGCCCTTCGGAACCGCAGATCACGCCCAGCAAATCCAGCCCACCCGCATCCAGATGCGCGCCGCCGATTTCCACGACGGTGCCGTCCATCATCACCATTGTGATGCCCAGCAGGTTGTTTGTCGTCACCCCATATTTCAGGCAATGCGCCCCGCCCGAGTTCATGGCGATATTGCCCGCAATGGCGCAGGCCAGTTGGCTTGACGGGTCGGGAGCGTAGAAAAAGCCGTTTTGTTCGACGGCGCCGGTGACCGACAAATTCGTGCGGCCTGACTGGACGCGGATATAGCGGTCATCGTAATTCGTCTCGATTACCGCGTTCATTTTGGCGACGCCAAGGATCACGCAATCGGCTGTGGGCAGCGCCCCTCCGGCCAGCGATGTGCCAGAGCCGCGCGGCACAACGGGCACGCCCATCTCGTGGCAGATTTTCAGAACTGCGACGACTTCGCCTGTGTTTGCGGGCAAAACCGCGCACATTGGCGGGCAACGATAGGCGGTCAATCCGTCGCATTCGTAGGCTTTCGTTTCACGGATATCGGAAATCACCGCGTCGGGCGGCAGCACTTTGGCCAGGCGCGCAACGATCTGGTCCTTGCGCGAAATAACGGCGGCATTGGGGGTGGGCATTTCCATAAGGCGACTCCCTGATCTGTATTATTGGTAATTTTATATTACCAATTTTGCAATATGGCAAGTCTCTGTACAACAGTCTACATAGCTGCGCATGACATTGATAGAACATCTGGGCGTGCTGAGCCTTTTCGACTGGTGCGCTTTGGCGTTGATGGTGGCGTCGTGGCTTGCGATTGGCTGGTGGATTGAACATCCGGGCCGCAAATGGCCATCGGTGACCATGCTGATGGCCGAACGTCGGCGTGAGTGGATGAAGGCCTTTGTGCAACGTGACCCTCGTATCTTTGACAGTCAGATCCTGAGCAGTCTGCGGCAGGGCACGTCATTTTTCGCCTCGAACTGCCTGCTGGCCATCGGTGGTGTGCTGGCGCTGGTGGGCAATACGGAACCGCTGCGCGGCGTTGCGGCAGAGGTGTCGACGTTGCAGGTCCCCGTGCTGGTGTGGCAGATCAAACTGGGGGTTGTGGCGCTGTTTTTGACCAATGCATTCCTGAAATTCGTTTGGGCGAACCGGGTCTTTGGGTATTGCGCCGTGGTGATGGCGTCAGTGCCAAATGATCCTTCTGATCCAAAGGCTTATCCGCGTGCATCCCAAGCGGCAGAACTGAATATCAGGGCTGCCATGAACTTTAACCGCGGCTTGCGGGCGATGTATTTTGCCTTGGGGGGGCTGGCGTGGCTGCTGGGCACGCTGCCATTCGTCATTGCGATTGCAACAGTGGTCTGGACGGTCTGGTCACGCGAATTTGCATCTGTTCCGCGCGATATTCTTCTTACGGAAGACATATGAAATACACTCTTGTTTTCAGCATTTGCACGATGCCTGCGTTTGCGGATGCCCCGCTGGTCGAGGCCGTGCAGGTGACTGGTGCGCGGTTCGATGTGACCGTGACGCATCCTGATACCGGCTGGGATCACTACGCCGACGGGTGGGAGGTGCTGGATGCACAGGGCAACCGCCTTGGCCTGCGCGCATTGGCGCACCCCCACGAGACAGAGCAACCGTTCACCCGGTCGTTGTCCGGCGTGCAGGTGCCTGCGGGTGCAACGCGGGTGTTCGTGCGCACCCGCTGCAGCGTGGATGGCTGGTCGGATGCGCTGTTTGAAGTCACGTTGCCGCAGTGATCACGCAACGCGCGGTGCCCGTTTTGCGCCATGATGCCGCGTCAGCCAGCCAGACCCGTTAACGGCCAGTGTTTCAGCGCAAATTGCCGCGACAGATCGCGTGTGCAATGCGTACAGATCGCGTCCATACGTGGGTACGGCTGTGCCCGGATTAACGCAGCGGGCGGTGAAAAGCGTGAAGAATTGGTAAACGCGGTTGGCGGGGATAGGACAGCCCCACGCGGTTGGGCCGTTCGTCAACATATTCACACGTTAGCTGGTCGGTCCCGACCTTCACGTGCCTGTGTCACCGCGTCGTCGATCGCTGTCGTGCTTTGGATACCCACGACGATCTCTCGCCGATGCCGATGCCGATGCCGATGCCGAAATGCAGTGCGACTACCGTCGCCCTTCGCGCAGCCAGGCCCCGATGATGAGCAGCGCGGCGAGCAGAAGGAAGGTCCATGCGGGCAGGATGGGTTTGATGCTGATGTCGGCGGTGCGATAGGCGCCGCGCGGGGTGATCCCGATCCAGCCACGGCCCGTCGCCGGGCGTCCGGCGCGGACGGTACGGATGTCGATATCACCTGCCGCCACGGGCAGAATACCCCCGCCGGTGCTGTCCACCAGCGGGGCGAGCAGGTCGCCGCTGGCGATGGTCTGTTCGAATTCGCGCGGGGCCGCGGTGCCAAGGGCGATGACGCTGGATTCGATGCCGTCAGTCAGCCGATAAAGCCCGATTTCGGGCGCATCCCAGAGGGTTTCAAACTGGCCGGGCGACACTTCTTGCAGGCTCAGAACGGTTTCGGTGCCATCTGGATGGGTGACGGTAACGTCGTCGGCTTCTTGATCAAGTGTGCGGCGGGTAATCCGCATCGTCTGGCCAGTCGGTGCGACCCAAAGCGCCTCTTCCTCAAGCTGGGGTTCTTTCATCATCCAATGCGCGAGGCGGCGCAGCAGCTCCAATTGCGGGCCGCCGCCTTCATAGCCCCGGTCCCAGAGCCAGGATTGGTCCGACGCCATCAGTGCGACGCGGCCTTCGCCGACCCGGTTCAGGATCAGCAGTGGCCGGTTGTCGATCCCTGACATCACGGTGGTGGCGTCTTGCTGCACCAGCACGTCGATCAGGCGAAACCAGCGGCCCCACCCGGGCCCGTCGCCGTCGGGGCTGAACGCTTCCAGTCCTTCGGTGACCGGGTGGCGCTGGCCGATGTCGGTGATTTGCGGGGTGAACCCTTCTTCGAAGACGCGCGCGGTCGGCGCGCCGGGCAGGATGGCCCCCAGCGGTGAGCGATAGATGCTTTCCGCGCCGCCGTATTCGGGCCCCGACGAAATCAGCACCGCACCGCCCTGTTCGACATAGTTGCGGATATTTTCCAGATAGGCACCCGGCAGGATGCCTCGCCGGCGGTAGCGGTCAAATATGATCAGATCAAAGTCGTTGATCTTTTCCAAGAACAACTCGCGCGTGGGGAAGGCGATCAGCGACAGCTCGTTCACGGGCACGCCGTCTTGCTTTTCTGGGGGGCGCAGGATGGTGAAATGGACCAGATCGACAGAGGCGTCGGATTTGAGCAGATTGCGCCAGGTCCGTTCGCCGGGGTGCGGCTCGCCCGAGACAAGCAGGACACGCAGCCGGTCGCGGACGCCGTTGATCTGCACGACGGCGGCATTGTTGCGGTCGGTCAGTTCGCCGGCCGCTTCGGGGATCGTGAACTGCAACACGTTCATGCCGCCATGGGGCAGGGTGATGGGCAGGTCGATGTCCCGGCCAATGGGCACGGGCAAGGTAAAGGGCGCTTCGCCATCAATCGCGATGGAAAGGGGCACGGTGTCGGCGGCGGGGGCGCGCCCCTGATCTTCGATCCGCAGGGTAAGGTTGACCTGCTCGCCAAGGATGGCAAATGCAGGTGCGTTGGCGACAACCAAACGACGGTCCCAATCATCTGGTTGCCCCGTGAGCAGGGTGTGCAAAGGGGCCGGCAGTGCCGGCGAAAGCGCGATATCATGCAGGCGACCATCGGTCAGCAGGATAATCCCGGCAATCCGACCCTGCGGTTCTTCGGCCAGCGCAGCCGTCAGGGCGGTCATCAGGGCGGTACCGGTGTCACCCTCGCCGTCGCCCAATGTGACGATGCGCAGCTCGGTCCCCGGCCGGCGTGCGATTTCGGACTGGATATTGGCAATGGCTGCTGCCGCCTGCGCAGGGCGGCCGCCGATCCGCTGACTGGCGCTTTCGTCGACCACCAGCATGACGATGTCACTGAGCGGCTCGCGGTCTTCTTGTTGCAGGGCAGGGTTGGCAAGTGCGGCAAGCAGGGCCAGCCCGGCCAGACCGCGCAACCACCAGCCAGCAAGCCTGCGCCAGACGGCAAAACCGAGGCCAAGCGCCATGACAGCCCCGACAACCGCGATAACGGCCAAGGGCACAAGGGGATCAAGGATCAGCGTGTCGGTCATGGTCGGGCCTTCATACTGCTTCTTCCGAGCTTAAATATCCCCGCCGGAGGCATCAAATTTCCAGAAATTTGACCAGCCGTCCCGCGCAGTTGGGTATCTTGCACTGTCATTGCCCAAGCCTGTCCAGAAGATCGGGAATATGGACCTGATCGGATTTATAATTACCCGTCAACACATGCATAATCACGTTCACGCCAAAACGCAGGGCGATTTCGCGTTGCCGTTCGCCTGCCGTGCCCCGGCCCACTGGAAACATGCGGTTGCCGTTCGGCCCGACCGCCCAGGCGCTGGCCCAGTCATTGCCGCCGATGATCACCGGTGTCACGCCATCGTTGAGGTTGCGAAACGGCATCCCTTCGATTTGGGTCACGTCGGTCGGGGCCGCCTCGACCCAGACATCGCGGCTGGCGTAGCGGCCGGGAAAGTCCTGTAATAGATAGAAGCTGCGGGTCAGGACATGATCCGAAGGGACCGGTTCCAGCGCGGGAATGTCCAGCGAACGGGCAATCGCCTGTAGTTTGCGCCCTTCGGGCGATCCGGAGCCGAAGCGCGCGGTATCGGCGTCACGGGTGTCAAACATGATCATCCCGCCAGAGCGCAGATAGCGGTTCAGCTTGGTATACGCATCCCGGCTGGGCAGCGGCTGGTCGGCGGTGACAGGCCAGTAGAGAAACGGAAAGAACGCAAGTTCATCGCGTTCCAGATCGACCCCAAGTGGCGCGCCGGGTTCGATGGATGTGCGTCGGAACAGGGTTTGGGACAGGCCCCGCAGCCCCGCTTGGGCAATGTCATCGGTCTGCGTATCGCCGGTCAGAACATGACCGAGGATGACTTCGGATGTGGCACGCAGCGCGAATGCGTCCGCCTGCTGTGCCTGGGCGTCGGGCGCCCACAAAAACAGCAGCGCAAGTGCGGCGGCGACATCGGCGCGCGGGCCGCGCAGGCGTCCGCCGATCGCAAGGGACGCAATGATATCCACCACCAACAACAAGAGCGCCGCGGTCAGCAGCCCACCTTTTAGTGCTGTCTCACGGGCGGCGGCCATGCCTTCGATGGCGATCCGTGCGGGCCATTCTGCGGCGTTCAGCATTGTATCCTTTCCGATCACGTTGATCGCCAGTTGTCTGTCGCTGCCGGCATACAGGCCGGGTGGCAGCGTCGGGCCGGGGGTGCCTTTGGCCAGCAATGCGCCCGCGACGCCGGGCAACGTGCCACCGTCATCAAGCCGCCCATATGCGTCCAATACCTTGTTCGGGCGCCATGTGGTTCCCGCCAGTTCGGTCGCATCAGGTGTCGCGGGGCGGGTTGAAACCGCAAGCCGTTCCAGCATTTGCACAAACAGCCCCGACAGCGGCAGGCTGGACCATTCGGCGTTCGCCGTCACGTGGACCAGCACGATTTGCCCTGCGCCGGTGAATTTGCGGGTCACCAGCGGCGTGCCGTCGGCCAGCCCTGCGATCACCCGATCGGCCAGTGTCGGATCGGGCTGGGCCATTACCTGCGAGGTGACGGTGACATCAACGGGGGCCGTCAGGCCGAAAAACGGGCTATCGGGGCTGAAGGGGGCCAGCGTCTTGGGTTTTCCCCAGCTCATCGCGCCACCGACGCTGCGCCCACCAGAGCGGAGGCGGACAGGCAGCAGCGGGTCTTCGGTCATGCGGCCAAGGTCACTGGCGGCAAGGCGCGGCCCGGCAAAGCGCAGCAGCATTCCGCCGTTTTCGACCCAGGTCAGCAGCGCATCGGATTCCGCGCCCGCAAGGTTGGCCACATCGGCCAGCACGATCACATCGGGGTTGGCCAGCAGGATGTCTTCGAGGGTGCCGTCGATCAGGTCGGCGGTGGGCGACAGTGCTTCGCGCAGGTAATAAAGCGGTGATAGCAGTTCCAGCCCCTCGCGGTTGTCGGTGCCTGCGATCAGGGCGACTTCGCGGCGTTTCAGGGCATCGTCCGTCAGGCTGACCGCCCCGGCAGAGCGGGTGCCGGTGATTTCGAACCGTGTGATCCGGTTGCGCAATTCCGCAGGCAGGACCATGGCGGTTTCAGCCGCTGCATCGCCTGCCGCGAAGGTCATCGGCACGGTCGCCAGTGGGCGTTCGACCCCGGCGGGGTCAAGGCCGATGGCGGTGATTGTGGTGTCGGTCGCGTTGCCCGCAGGCGTGCGGGTGGCCGAGACGATGATTTGCCCGTCTTCAAAACGTGCAGGTCGCAGGCCGATCGTTTGGCGCGGGGTTTGAAAGACGGTCACCGCGCCTTTGGTTTCCAAGGTCACCAGCAGGTCACTGCGCCCTTCCCAATCAAGACCATCTGCGATCCAGTAGGTTTCAAACGTATCTGTCCGGCCTGCGAACCAATCTGCCGGGGTGCCGGGCTGCCACGGTCTTGGTTGCAGATTGAGCAGGCGGTTCTGCCATTCGTTGGGGGCGGCAAAGGGGATATCGTCGGTGGGCAGGTCGGTCAGGCTCAGGACGGCGACGCGGCGGTTGGCAAGCGCGGCTTCGGAAAGCAGCGTGTCGACCTGATCCAGTTTTGCCTGCCATGTCGGTGCCCCGGCCCATGTGCCATCAAGCACGATCACGAGGTTGCCGGTGCCGCCGCGCGCATTTTGCGGGTTCAGCACGGGACCGGCAAAGCCGACGATCACCGCAGCAACCGCAAGCAAGCGCAGCAACAGCAGCCACCACGGCGTGCGGTCCGATTGGGTTTCGTCATCGCTGAGGCCCAGCAGCAGCGCGACGCCTGGAAAGCGGCGGCGTATCGGGGCGGGGGGCACCGCGCGCAGCAAGATCCACAGGATCGGCAGGGCGGTCAGCCCCAGCAGCAACCATGGCGCGGCAAAACCGACGGGACCCAGTGACCACATCACGTCCGCCGCTCCAGCGCGCCAAAAAGCCACAGCAGGGCATTTGCTGCGCTTTGTCCGGTGTGGTGGGTCTGGAACTGCCAGCCGGTGGTGCGGGCAAGATGGCGCAGGCGGTCTTTGCGTGCGGCCAGCCTTTCAAGGTAGCGGTGTTTCAGGTCGCCTGCCTTGCGCGTTTCGTGCCGCACGGTGCCGGACATCGATTCAAAGATCGTGCGCCCGTCGAAGGGAAACGCCTCTTCTTGCGGGTCGAGGACCTGAAGCAGGGCGCCCCGCACGCCGCGGTCGGCGGCACGCAGCAAGGCGTCTTCGACCGGCTGCAGATCGCCAAGGAAATCGCTGACGAATAGCGCGCGCGAATGGGGCAGCATGCCCTGCGCGTCGGGGGCACCATAGTCGGTTGCGTCGTCCTGGGACAACAGCCCGGCCATTTGCATCAACTGCGCCTCGCCGCGGCGCGGGGGCAGGCGCAGGCCCGTCAGGCCAACACGTTCGCCGCCACGGATCAGCAAGATCGCGCAGGCCAGCGCCAGCGTGCGTGCGCGGGCCGCTTTGGTTGGCAGGTTGTCGTCAGAGGTGAACGTCATTGATGCCGCCTGATCGACCCAAAGGATAATCGACTGCGCGATTTGCCATTCCTTGTCCTGCACGAAACTGGCGTCGGACCGCGCAGAGCGGCGCCAGTCGATGCTGCGCGCCGCGTCGTGCGGCTGTGCCGGGCGGTATTGCCAGAACGTGTCGCCGACACCGGCGCGGCGGCGTCCGTGATCGCCCAAAAGGACGGTTGTTGCCAGATGCTCGGCGTCGGCCAGCAGCGCGGGAAGCGGTGCTGCAAGGGTTTCGGCGTTTGAGCGCAGGGCGAGCGGTTTCATCACGCCGCTGCCTCGACCTTTGTGATCTGGGCGGCGACGTTGTTGATGACGTTGTGAATGCTTTCGCTGCGGGCGCGGGCCGCAAACGACAGTGCCATGCGGTGTTCAAGGACCGGCACGGCCATCGCGCGCACGTCTTCGGCGCAGGGGGCCAGCCGCCCTTCGAGAAGAGCCTGCGCGCGGACCGTCAGCATCAGCGCCTGTGCCGCACGTGGGCCGGGACCCCAGCTGACGCTTTGGCGCACGATGTCTGCCGCGTTTTCATCGGGGCGGCAGGCGCGCACAAGATCAAGGATCATTTCGACGATATTGTCACCCACGGGCATGCGGCGCAGCAGGGTTTGCGCATCAAGCAATTCCTGAGCGGTGAAGACGGGTTTTGATTGCGCTTCTTCAATGCCGGTCGTGGCCAGCAGGATATCCTTTTCAGTGGCGCGGGTCGGGTAGGGCACGTCAATCTGGACCAGAAAGCGGTCAAGCTGCGCCTCGGGCAGGGGGTACGTGCCTTCTTGTTCGATCGGGTTTTGCGTGGCCAGAACGTGAAATGGCACGCCAAGGGGGCGGTGCTGGCCCGCGATCGTCACTTCTTTTTCCTGCATGGCTTGCAGCAGCGCGGATTGCGTCCGCGGCGAGGCCCGGTTGATTTCGTCGGCCATCAGCAACTGGCAGAAAACCGGGCCTTCGATAAAGCGGAATTTGCGGGTGCCGTCGGCGGCGGTTTCCAGCACTTCGGACCCGAGGATATCGGCGGGCATCAGGTCCGGCGTGAACTGGATGCGGTTCCCGCGCAGGCCCATCACGGTTGACAGCGTGTCCACCAGCCGGGTTTTACCAAGGCCGGGCAGGCCGATCAATACGGCGTGGCCGCCGCAGATCAGCGCGGCCAATGTCAGGTCCACCACGCGGGGTTGGCCAATGAAACGGGCCGCGATACTGGTCCGGGCCGCGCCCAGTTTTGTGCCCAGTGCTTCGATTTGGGCGACAAGATCGGCATCGTTTGCCATGACATTCCTCCGGTTGATCGTTATCGTATATACCAACAGATATAACGACAGACCCCAATGGCAAAAACATGACCACACAAAAGATTGTGACCCCGTCAGCAGAAAGCCTCGCGCAAAGCGCACGTGCGGCCCAAAAAGGCGGCTTGCCGCCGGTGCATTTGTGGAACCCGCCGTTTTGCGGGGACATTGATATGCGCATCGCCCGCGACGGGACGTGGTTCTATATGGGAACGCCGATTGGCCGGCCCGCGTTGGTCAAGCTGTTTTCGACGATTCTGCGCCGGGATGGCGATGCGTATTTTCTGGTCACGCCGGTTGAAAAGGTCGGGATCACGGTGGATGACGCGCCGTTTGTGGCGGTGGATTTCAACCGCAAAGGCGATGCGCTGGAATTTGAGACGAATGTCGGGGACAGGGTGACCGCGGGGGCTGACCATCCGATCCGCGTGGTGCGCGATCCCCAGACGGGCGAACCTGCGCCCTATGTGCTGGCGCGCGCTAATCTGGAGGCGCTGATTGATCGCAAGTCGTTTTATCGGCTGGTCGAGATCGGGGAAGAGGCGCCGCATGACGGTGCCACGTGGTTTGGCGTGCGGTCCGGTGGTGTGTTTTTCCCGATGATCCCATCGGCGGACTTGGCGTAGGTCCGCAGCTTGGCATTGCGCGGCTGCGGCGGTAATGCCGGGCAATAACACGGGACACGTGACATGCCGAAATTTTGCGCCAATCTGACGTGGCTTTTCACCGAGATGCCGTTTCTGGAACGGTTTGCCGCAGCCAAGGACGCCGGGTTCGATGCGGTCGAGGTGCTGTTTCCATATGACGTGAACGCGCAGGATATCGTGCATGCGCTGTCGCGGTGTGGTCTGAAAATGGCGCTGATCAATTGCCCGCCGCCCAATTACACCGGGGGCGATCCCGGCAATGCCGCCGTGCCCGGCGCGCAAGAGCGGTTTCGCCACGATTTCATGCGCGCGCTGCGCTATGCCAAGACATTGGGCGCGCAGCATCTGCATGTCATGGCCGGGGCCGCCGAAGGCGACGTGGCGCGGTCGGTGTTCGTTGACAATCTGCGCTGGGCTGCCGCCGAGGCGCCCAAGCAGAGCCTGACGATCGAGCCGATCGACGCGGTGTCCATGCCGGGGTATTTTCTGGATGATTTCGGCTTGGCCCGCGATGTGATTACCGCAGTGGGCGCGCCCAATCTGCATTTGCAATTCGATGCGTTTCACGCCGCGAGGATAACGGGCGATGTGATCGGCACATGGGCCGCGATGCGTGATCTGGTCGTCCATGTGCAGGTCGCCCAGACGCCACACAGGGACGAGCCGGACAGGGACGAACCGGACAGGGGTCAGATTGACTATCCCGCATTTTTTGCTGCCCTTGATGCGCAGGGCTATGCCGGTTGGGTCAGCGGGGAATACAAGCCCAGGGCCGACACGGTTGCGGGGCTGGGGTGGTTGCGGACGGCCCGGGCGCTGACGGATGATGCAGCGTAGGGTGGGTCTTGACCCACCTTGCGACAGAAAGCGCGGTCCACCTCGGACGCTGACTGCCCGAGATTAAATCCGTGGTATATCGGGCGCGATCCGGCGCCCTTAAACTGACGTGCAGATGTATTTCATCTCCATGTAGTCGTCGATGCCGTGGCTTGAGCCTTCGCGGCCAAGGCCGGATTGCTTGACGCCGCCAAACGGTGCCACCTCGGTTGAGATGATACCGGTGTTCACGCCGACGATGCCGTATTCCAGCGCTTCGGCGACTTTGGTGACGCGCGACAGGTCCTTGGCATAGAAGTAGGATGCGAGCCCAAAGATCGTGTCGTTGGCCTGAAAAATCACGTCGTCTTCGTCTTCGAACATGAACAACGGCGCGAAGGGGCCAAAGGTTTCATCGGTGCTGACAATCATGTCTTTGGTCGCATGGGTCACGATCGTGGGTTCAAAGAACTGGCCGCCAAGCGCATGCGCCTTGCCGCCGGTCAGGATCCGGCCGCCCTTTGACAACGCATCATCAAGGTGTTCCTGCACCTTTTTGACGGCAGCCGGTTCGATCAGCGGCCCAAGGGTCACGCCATCCGACAGGCCATCGCCGACCAGCAGGTTTTCCACAGCGACCTTCAGTTTCGCGGCAAATTCATCGTAGACGCCTTTTTGCACGTAAATCCGGTTTGCACAGACGCAGGTCTGCCCGTTGTTGCGGAATTTGCAGGCGATGGCGCCGATCACGGCCTCGTCCAGGTCCGCGTCGTCAAATACGATGAACGGTGCGTTGCCGCCCAGCTCCATCGAGCATTTCATGACCTGATCGGCGGCCTGTTTGAGCAAGATGCGCCCGACTTCGGTAGAGCCGGTAAAGGTCAGTTTGCGCACGATGGGGTTTTCGCAGAATTCCTTGCCGATCTGCGAGGCCGAGGTCGAGGTGACCACCGAGAACAGGCCCTTCGGCACGCCCGCCTCTTGGGCCAGTTTACCCATGGCCAGTGCCGACAGCGGGGTCAGCGACGCGGGGCGCACCACAAAGGCACAGCCGGCGGCCAGCGCGGGCGCGACCTTGCGGGCGATCATCGCGTTGGGGAAATTCCAGGGGGTAATGCCTGCGGCCACACCGATGGGCTGTTTGATCACGGTGATCCGTTTGTCGGCCATATGGCCGGGGATCGTTTCGCCGTAGATACGCTTGGCCTCTTCGCCGAACCATTCGATGAAAGCCGCGCCATAGGCGACTTCGCCACGCGCTTCGGCCAGGGGTTTGCCCTGTTCGGCGGTCATGATGATCGCCAGATCTTCCTGATTTGCCATCATGAGGTCGTACCATTTGCGCAGGACTTTCGCGCGGTCCTTGGCGGCAAGTGCGGCCCATGATTTTTGCGCGACCTGTGCGGTTGCGATGGCGCCGGCGACTTCTTCGCGGCTGAGGTCGGGAACCTTGGCGATCACATCGCCACGCGCGGGGTTGGTCACGTCAAAGGTTTTGCCGCTTGCGGCTTGCACCCATTCGCCGGATACAAACGCCGCTTCGCACAACAGATCCGGGCGCGACAGCATGGATTTGAGGTTGGTGGATTCGTCAAGCATGGTAGCCTCCGTTTACATTTGGGGCTTTGTGGCCTGTCCGGGGCCTGCGCGTAAAGGGGTAAACGATGGATTTAGATGACGCCTATGCCAATGCCGCCCATATTCCGGGGGCAGATGCGTATCCGCCCAAATGGGCCGGGTTAGCGGCGGCATTTCGCCAACAGGCCCGGTGCGAGCTGGATTTGCCCTATGGTATGTCACCGCGCCAACGGTTCGATCTGTTTCACCCCAACCGGTCGGCCAAGGGTCTGGTCGTGTTTGTGCATGGCGGTTATTGGCTGCGGTTCGATAAATCATACTGGTCGCATCTGGCTGCGGGGCCGCTGGCCCATGGTTGGGCGGTGGCGATGCCATCGTATGACCTGTGTCCCGATGTGCGAATCGCGGATATCGGTGATCAGGTGGCCGCAGCGATTGCAGTGATTGCGGCCCGGGTGCCCGGACCGATCCATCTGGTAGGGCATTCTGCGGGGGGGCAGATCGTGGCGCGGATGACGGCGGTGCGGCCCGGCGCATCTTGGCAGCGGCGGGTGGGGCGGGTCGTTCCGGTTTCCCCTGTGGCCGATCTGGCACCGCTGATGCGCACCAGCATGAACGCAGATTTGCGCATTGATCAGGTCGAAGCCATGGCCGAAAGCCCGGTGCATTTGCCAGCCCCCACGATGCCCGTGACGGTTTGGGCCGGGGGTGCCGAACGTCCGGTTTTTCTGGCGCAGGCGCAGGCGCTGACGGATGCATGGGGCTGTGATCGGGTGATCGTGCCGGGGCTGCATCATTTTAATGTCGTGGAGGGATTGGCCGATGCACAAGCCGCGCTGACCTTGGCGGTGGTGCGCCAAGGCGGGACGGCGGCGTAACGCGATGTGACGCAAAAAATACAGAAATTCGCCAATGTTTCTATCATGTGGACGTACACCGATTATAAACATATGTTGGCGCAACGTGCTGGTGATTGTGGAAATTGTTATGAGAGCAGAAATGAATGTTGGTCGGATAGCGCGGTTGCCGGCTGTCGGTTTGATGGCGGTGCTGTTGGCCGGGTGCGAATCCGCATCGGATGGTGCGGGGATCGTTGATGGCGGTTTTGATACCGGTCCGCTGCGCGACGGTGTTGCAAACGTCTGGGTGGACCCGGATGGATGTCAGCATTGGGTGATCGACGATGGCATCGAAGGTTACATGTCCCCGCGTCTTAATCGTGACGGAACACCGCGCTGCAACGACAGCCGGGGTGAAGTTGTGATGAAAGATGGAACCAGTATCGTGACCGAGCCAGAGCCGACGATACCCACCAGCTAACGTGCCTGCGTTTGCTTTCTGACCGTCGCGTTCGGGACCCCGATCGCGGCGTCGGACCTACCGCATGGGGGAAAGTCTGGCGTCCGTCATGGTGCAGTCGCGGATCACGCTATCGCTGCAGGTGCGAAATTGCAGGTCACGGGTAAGGCAGATGCGCGCCTCTTGGATATAGCCCGATGCGCAGGTGATGGTGATCTGATCCGCAACGAGGCCGGGGTTGGCGCGGATAAACGCCGCTTCGACAACGGTTGCGGGCAGGGTAATGTCGCGATGGATGCCGCGGAAAACCGGGGGGCGCACAACCCGGTCAAAGGCGTCGCGCGCCAGATCGAAATAGGCGTCAGAGGCAAGGCCCGAGCAGGCACCATGTTTGCGCCATGCGTGCCATGCAAGCCCAGAAGTACCCATGATATCAGCCATTTGCGCGGTTTCAGCCCGGCTGGGTGGGCGATTTTCGGTTGGACAATGCGCCGGATAGCCCTGTTCATATTGTGGCCAGAGGCCATGCATGACCCAGTCGAAATTCTCGGCGGGATCGCACTGCGGGGACTGTCGCGCATCGCCTTCCAGGGCACACCAGTTCGCCGACCACGACAGCGACAGGACGTAGTAGTCAAAGTCCCCCGGCTGGTCCTGGGCCCAGGCGGGATGGGTCAACAGGGCGAGAACGGCAAAAAGGCGGCGCATTTTGATCTTTCCTAACTGGGCAGGCGTCACTATATAGACTGCAAGTTCCCCGACAATGCGAACCCGGCCCACAGCGGTCAGCCCCTTCAAGGGCGCGGGAGAGGCTTGTCCGACCGATAGGAGACAAAGATGTCTGATAAACCGATTATGGCCAAAGCAACCGCTGTTTGGCTTTGTGATAACACCACGCTGACCTTCAAGCAGATTGCGGAATTCTGTGGTCTGCACGAGCTGGAAGTGCAGGGCATTGCCGATGGCGATGTGGCGGTAGGGGTCAAAGGGTTTGACCCGATTTCGAACAACCAACTGACCCAAGACGAGCTGGACAAGGCCGAAGCCAATCCGCAGCACAAGCTGCAGCTCAAGTTCAACGCCGCTGCCGTGGGTGAGGAAAAGCGCCGTGGTCCGCGGTATACGCCGCTGTCCAAGCGTCAGGACCGGCCTGCGTCGATCTATTGGCTGGTCAAGTTCCACCCCGAACTGACGGACGGTCAGGTTTCCAAGCTTGTGGGCACAACCAAGCCGACGATTCAGGCGATTCGCGAGCGGACGCATTGGAACATCAACAACATTGATCCGATTGACCCGGTCGCGCTTGGCCTGTGCAAACAGTCCGAACTGGATGCCGCCGTGCAAAAGGCCAACGCCAAGAAGGCCCGCGATGGGACTGTGATGTCCGACGATGAGCGCCGCAAGCTGGTCAGCACGGAGCAGTCGCTGGGCATGGCGCCCGAGCCCAAGATGCCGTCCGCAATGGCAGGTCTTGAGACGTTCAGCCTGTCTGATCCGCGCGACGACGAGGAAGAAGAAGACAAGCGCGATGTGTCTGACGCGGAAAGCTTCTTTAACTTGCCCGACGATGACGATGACGGCGACGACAGCGACGCATAAGATGTTCTGCGCGGCGCAGGTCGTTCATCCCTAGAAAAAGTGGATGATCGTCAGCGCCGCGTAGAGCCCCGTCAGGCTGAAAAAGCAAAGAAAGACGTTGAACAGCGCGCTTGACAGGAATTTCCGGGCGTCGTCGTGGCGCGTATTTGGGTCTTCGTTCGCGGTGTCTGTCTGCGCGATATCATATTCAAAGGCGGCGAAATTTTCCGGGGCAATGTGCTTTTCGAAGGTGAGTGGCCGAAAGTTCGGGTTGGAGATGCGGCGCAGGACGCCAAGCAGTTCCACGGGGTAGGGGATGCCGTGACGTCCGGCGATTGTTTCCAGTACCCCATTTTCCTCGGCCAGCAAAAGGTTCTGGTAGAACGTGACGATCTGCCCCCTTTGCCGCGTGATGTTGCGGAAGTAACGACGCGCCCGCCAACCCAGCACGAGTAATGTCACCAACATCAGGTAGATGACCCCATCGGTCGCCGCGCGCAGGCTGTATTTTTCAGGGTCCGCGAGGATGCCGTCAAGTGTGGCCCAATTGGCAGATATATGGCTGATCGCGACAAGGATACCGGCAGATATCAGGCCCATCAATGTGATTGCCATGCCGCGGTATTGCTGCAGCAGGCCCTCTTGGATGGACCACATCTGATAGATGTCATTGCGCATAGGGGCCCCCTTTTGTCACAGCGCCTTGCGGGCGTTCAGTGCGGCCGTGATGGTGCCGTCGTCGAGATAATCAAGCTCTCCTCCGACGGGGACACCCTGCGCCAGCGAGGTGACGGTGACGCCGGGCAGCTGGTCGGCGATGTAGTGCGCGGTTGTCTGGCCGTCGATGGTGGCGCCAAGCGCCAGAATGACCTCGTGGATATTTTCACTGGTGATCCGGTCGAGCAGTCTGGGAATGCGCAGTTCATCCGGGCCGATGGCATCAAGCGCCGAGAGCGTGCCGCCAAGCACGTGGTAGCGGCCTTTGAACACCTGCGCCCGTTCCATGGCCCAGAGGTCTGCGACATCTTCCACGATGCAGATTTGCCCGATCGCCCGTTTTTCAGACTGGCAGATATCGCAGATATCGGCGGTGCAGACGTTGCCGCAGTTGATGCATTCGCGCACGGTTGCGCCGACGCGGTGCATTATCTCGGCCAAGGGGATTAGGACCAGTGACCGTTTCTTGATCAGATGCAGCACCGCACGACGGGCCGAGCGTGGCCCAAGGCCGGGCAGTTTGGCCATCAGTGCGATCAGGTTGTCGAGGTCGTCGTTCCCGTTTGACATGGTGTCCAATCACTGGGGCCGCGAAAAATGCGTTTACGCTTAAAAGGGCAGTTTCGTCCCGGCTGGCAGGCCAAGGCCTTCGGCCATCTTTGCCATTTCTTCTTGTGCCCGCTCGGACGCTTTGCTTTGCGCGTCTTTGATAGCGGCCAGGATCAGGTCTTCGACGACTTCTTTGTCTTCGCCATTGAAGATTGATGGGTCGATATCAAGGCCTTTCAGCTCGCCTTTGGCGGTTGCCGTTGCCTTGACCAGACCGGCGCCGCTGACCCCTTCGACCAACACATTCCCAAGCTCGTCCTGCATCTGGGCCATTTTGCCCTGCATTTCCTGTGCTTGCTTCATCATCTTGGCCATATCGCCAAGCCCGCCTAATCCTTTGAGCATGTCGGTTCTCCTGTTTTGAGGTTGGGCTGAAGATATGGTCTGGCGTGCTGCTGGACAAGGGGATGACGCCGTGTCGGTCTGGAAAACTACCCGTCGCTGTCGAACGGATCCCATTCATCGTCCACTTCGGGCAGGGCGTCTGCCAATGCCTCCTGTGCCATATCGGCCTGGGTGCGGATATCGGTGATCCGCGCATTGGGAAACGCCTTGATCACGGCCTGAACCAAGGGGTGCTGTTCTGCCTGCTGGCGAACCGCGTTTTCGGCAGCGTCGCGGACTTCGGCGATCGTCGGTTCACCGCCGGCATTGACCACCGTGATCGTCCAGCGGTTGCCGGTCCACGCCTGCAGCCGCGATCCAAGGCGCCCGGCCAGATCTGTGGCGGCCTGTGGCGTCGGCTGTACCTCGATGCGGCCGGGTTGATAGGTGACCAGCCGCAGGCCGGTTTCGACTTCGACCAGCAATTTCACATCCCGGTGTGCCCGGATCAGCGCGACGACGTCTTCGAACCTTGCATAGTGATGCAGGGCCTCTGTCGACAGCGCCACCGCAGTCTGCGCCCCGGATGACGCGGTGCCACCCGGCCCGGCGTGGGTTGGCGCGGGGGTCTGCGACATGGCGTTGGTGGTGGTGCCGCCGCCGGTGGGTGCGGGCCGTCCGCCAGAAGGGCCGCCGCTGGTGGCCGGTGGTGTCGCATCCTGCAATTTGCGGATCAGCTCATCCGGCGTGGGCAGATCGGCCACATGGGTCAGCCGGATCACGGCCATTTCGGCCGCCATCATGGCATTGGGCGCCATCGCCACCTCTTCCAGCGCCTTGAGCAGCATTTGCCACATGCGCGACATCACCCGCATCGGCAGCTGTGCGGCCATCGCCTGTCCACGGGTACGCTCATCGGGGCCGATTGTCGGGTCCTCGGCGGCTTCGGGGGTGATCTTGATGACGCTGATCCAATGGCACACCTCGGCGAGATCGCGCAGCACCGCCATCGGATCGGCACCATCGGCATACTGGCCGCCAAGTTCGGTCAGGGCGGCGGCAGCTTCGCCGCGCAGGATCATATCGAACAGGTCCAACACCCTGCCCCTGTCGGCAAGGCCCAGCATTGCGCGGACCTGATCGGCCGTGGTTTCGCCCGCGCCGTGGCTGATGGCCTGATCCAGCAGCGACGTTGCATCGCGGGCAGAGCCTTCGGCGGCGCGGGTGATCAGGGCAAGGGCATCATCGCTGATCTCAGCGCCTTCGCTGGTCGCAATTTTGCGCAACAGGGCGATCTGGACCTCGGGTTCGATGCGGCGCAGGTCAAACCGCTGGCAGCGCGACAGGACGGTGACCGGCACCTTGCGGATTTCGGTCGTGGCAAAGATGAATTTGACGTGGGCGGGGGGTTCTTCGAGCGTTTTCAGAAGGGCGTTGAACGCGCCCGTGGACAGCATGTGTACTTCGTCGATGATGTAGACTTTGTAGCGGGCACTGGCCGCCCGGTAGTGGACAGAATCGATGATCTCGCGGATGTTGGCGACGCCGGTGTTGGACGCTGCGTCCATTTCCATTACATCGACATGCCGCCCTTCCATGATGGCGCGGCACGGTTCGCATTGCCCGCAGGGGTCGGTCGTGGGGCCGCCGGTGCCATCGGGGCCGATGCAGTTCATCCCCTTGGCGATGATCCGCGCGGTCGTGGTTTTGCCGGTCCCGCGGATGCCCGTCATGATGAAGGCCTGCGCGATCCGGTCCGCCGCAAAGGCGTTTTTCAAGGTGCGCACCATCGCATCCTGCCCGACCAGATCGACAAAGGTTTCAGGCCGGTATTTCCGGGCGAGGACTTGATAGGCGGGTTTGTCGGTCATGGTGGCCTTTGGCAGGGATTCGGATGTTGATCGAGACTAAGCGCCAGCGCGCCGCGCGTCCACCGTTCTAGAGCGACCAAAGGACCACGCCCGTGGCCGGCGCGCCAAAAGGCATGCTGCTGAGGATGCTGCAACAGCGGGCTGCGGTCGTTGGCCCATTGGGTGCGTGTCGTGGCAGGGTCGGTGTTTTCGGTCATGGCGCTATTATACCGTCGCCGTTGCGGATTGCGCGGCATTGGATTAGCAAAATACGGTACCAACCCGGGTTCGCAACACGCATGAGAGATCCAATGACACATCTTGCCGATCATCGGCGCAGGCGGGCCGTGATTTGTCGGAAAGCCGCGAAATCAGGGCCCGGTCACGCAACCGCTGATGTGCGGGGCGCGCATGGGACAGCCTGAGTTTGCGATCCATCCCCTGTCGGTGGGCGGCGGGACCCTGGCAATCAGCCCGATGCCGGGCCGGGGCGGCGATTATGCTGCGGATTGGCGCCTCCTGCTGGGCTGGGCACCGGCGCTGGTGATCACGATGACATCGCAGGCAGAGTTGGCGGGCAAGGGCGCGGGGTGCCTTGGGGCGGATCTGGCCGATGCCGGTATCGCATGGGTACATCTGCCGGTGCCGGATTTCGGTGTGCCTCAGGGGGTGGACTGGTGCGCCGTCCGCGATCAGACGCTGGGTGTCCTGGGGCAAGATGGCCGGGTGTTGGTGCATTGCCTGGGCGGCTGTGGCCGGTCGGGGCTGATGGTGCTGCGGCTGATGATTGCCGCAGGCGAAGATGCCGACATCGCTTTGCTCCGGCTGCGTCAGGTGCGGCCCTGTGCCATTGAAACCGACGCGCAGATGGCCTGGGCGCGGTCAGATGTTTCAGCGTGGGGTGGATCATGATCCACCTTACTTGGCGCGCGCAACGCTGCTCCGCGCCAGGGCCTGGTGTATGACGTCGCGTCCGTGGCCCGCCAGTAGGGGCAGAAGACCCTCCTAACGCCGTTTTTTGGCCAGCGCGCCTTTGATCGTCTTGCCCAGTTTGCGCGACCGATCACGCGCTTGGGCAATGGTTTCGGACGCCTGCCGATTTTCACGGGTCAGTTTCTGGAACCGCTTGAGACGTTCGGGGTCGATGGCCCCGCTTTTGATCGCCGCTTGTATCGCGCAGCCCGGTTCGCTGTCGTGTTCGCAATCCCGGAACCGGCACTGATCGGCCAATTCCGAGATCTCGGGGAACGTGGCGTCGATGCCGAAACCGACTTCGGCCACGCCAAGACCACGCATGCCGGGGGTATCAATCAGCCAGCCGCCCGTCGGCAAATGATGCAGCGACCGGCCTGTGGTGGTGTGACGCCCGCGGGCGTCATCTTCGCGGATGGTTTGGGTGGCTGCATTGCCCCCGGTCAGCGCGTTGGCGATCGTCGTCTTGCCGACGCCGGATGACCCGGCCAGCGCGACGGTCTGCCCCTTGCCGCACCACGGGGCCAGATGGGTGATCACCTCGGGTGATTTGGCGTTGATCGCCACCACCTCCAGATCGCGGCCAAGCGCGCGGGCCTTGGTGACATAGCTGTCAGGATCGTCGGTTTGATCCGCTTTGGTCAGCAGAATGACCGGGGTGATCAACGCGTCATGGGCCAGCGCCAGATAGCGTTCCAGCCGCGCCACGTTGAAATCCGCGTTGCAGGACGTGGTGATGAACAGCGTGTCGATGTTGGCCGCGATCAGTTGCTTTTCGCCGCTATGGTATTCGGTGCCGCGCGTCAGCGTCGTTTGCCGGTCCAGCACCCGCACAAGGCGGTGTTCGACCGGGGCGGCCAAGACCCAGTCACCCACCGCGATTTCGCCCGCTGATTTGCCCGGATCAAGCGTGAGTTCAAGCGTGCCAATTTCGGAAAACGCCACAACCCGCGCGCGGTGCACCGTGGCGATTCGCGCGGGCATCAGGGTTTCCAGCTCTTCAATCTCAAGCTGGGACATATAGAAGGGCTTCCAGCCAAGCGCGTCACGGGTGAGATTTGTCAAAGGCGTGTCCTTGTCCGGTGCATGAAGGTGGGTCCAATGCGTGAAGGTGGCTGGTGCGTGCAAGCTACCAGTACAAACCGGACGATGGAACGCAAAGAATGCCAGTAGGCACATACCGGGCAGGGGCATTGGGCGCGCGCCATATTTTGGACTGCAAGGACTGGGGGAAATGCGTCTTGGCAAGGCGACGCTGAAATTCTGCCCCGGAGGGCGGAATGACTGAGGTGAGAGGCTGACAACGACCCAAGCGGGGCTCGTTATGGCTGCTTCCTTCCGGATCTGACCAAGTTGGCGAGGCGCTCGCCCGCGCCAACCTCTCGACCGTCATATAGGGCGGCGCGCGCGCGGGTGCAAGCGGTCAGAACGTGATGAGGTAGCAGTCAAAGCCATCGGTGTCCGGCCCGACGTGGGTGATGCCATGGGGCAGGTGATGTTTGGCCGCCGGGGCAGATTGAAAAACCGCGCCGGTGTTCGGGATCGGGGTAAATTGCCATGTCGGGGTCGCGGGCTGTGCAACCGTATCAAGGGCGCGCAGATACGCGACCAGCACATCACGTGTGGTTTCCACGGATGTATACAGAATGTCGATTTTCGGAACGCCCTGAAAGCCGCCGCCGCCGTTGGTGCGGTAGCCGTTCGTGGCGACGATAAACGCATCGTCACAGGCCACTGGCTTGCCTTGATAGCACAAGTTGCGCAGGCGGCTGGCGTCGGGGTTGTGGATGCTGCCGTCGGGCCCGAAGCGCGCGGGTTGGGTCAGGTCAAATTCATAGGTCAGCCCAAACAGGGTGTCGCAATTATACGCCGGGTGGTGCTGGTCGATCAGCGGCTGGTCGTGGCGGCCCGGTGTGATCTGCCGGAAATGCGAGGCGGCCCGTTCCAACCAATTGCGTATATCCGACCCGCTGCGCCTGATCGCACAGAGTTTGTTTGCAAAAGGATAGATGGCGGCCGCGTCCCGCAGGGCAACGGTGCCGGGGGGGATGTCGATGAAATGCCCCGGACCGGCCCTGCCACCAAAGCGGAATGGCGCGGTGGCGGACAGGATCGGCAGGTCGTGGTGCGCGGTGTCGGCCATGGCCGCGGCGATGCCGTTTTGCTGGGCCTGTGCCAAAAGCTGCTGGGTCAGGTCCGGCGCAATCGTGGCAAAGTAGCTGTGGATCGCGACTTCGGTCCTGGCGATCGGCTGTCTGATATGCGCGAGCGTGGCAAGATGTGCCGCCTGCACCTGATCGGTCAGGGTCTGTTGCAGCGGGCTGCGCGTGTCCATCGCCGCCCCTTCCTGCAGGCGAACAGAGTGCGCCATGACCTGCCAACCGTCGCTGTCATGGGCCAGTTGCAAGTCGATGATGCCAAGGTAATTGCCGTAAAAACCTGCCATGACCGCCGGTTTGCCGTGCAGGGTGCCACGGTCGGGGTCTACCGCATGACAGGGGCTGCGACTGTCACCGGGGAATACTTCGTGGGTGTGGCCGCTCAGGATCACGTCGATCCCGGCAACAGCGGCCAGCGGCACGGCGGCGTTTTCCATGTACACGATGTGGTCGGTCGCCCCGATGCCCGAATGACACAGCGCCACGATGATATCGGCACCGGCCGCCTTGATCAGGGGGATAACCTTTTGGGCCGACGCGATGATGTCGTCGGTTTCCAGCGCGCCGTCCAGGATCGACTGGTCCCAGATCGTGATTTGCGGCGGCACAAAGCCGGTCACGCCAATCTTCAGCCTGCGTGTCATGCCGTCATCACAGGGCAGATCACGTTCCAGAATCACGAAGGGCTGGGCAATCGGCGCGCCGTGGCGTTGCGCGATATTGGCGCAGATGATCGGAAAACACGCGTCTTTCAGCGCGTTTTCAAGAAAGGGCAGGCCATAGTTGAATTCGTGGTTGCCAAGCGCGACCGCATCATATGCCAACGTATTAAGCGCCGCGACCATCGGGTGCGTCTGCCCGCCGGTGCCGTTGGTGGCGATATAGTCAGCCAGCGGATTGCCCTGAATAAAGTCGCCGTTGTCGAACAATAACGCGGTATCGTCCGGCCCGGAACGCAGCGTTTCGATCTGGTCGGCGAGGTGGATCAGCCCGGTATGTGCATCGGCATGGTCGCCGAAATAATCATAGGCCAGAAGCTGCATATGCAGATCCGTCGTCTCTAATATGCGCAGCCGCGCGCGCGGGAGAGCCCTGCGCACATCAACCGTGTTCAATTCGGGGCCTTTCACGTTCATAGCGCAACCATAGGCTGAAATGCGATCCTTACCACCGTCATAGCGCGGAAAAAATTGAACTCCAATCGGGGACGTGGCATTTGCGTCGCATGAAGATTGCAGAAACAGTGACTTTTGGTGGGTCCGGCCTTGACCGCGCGGCGGAATGGCGCGGGCGGGCCGATGAATTGCGTGCGCAGCCCGATGCTCGGGCGATCATGTTGTGGCGCGGCAAGCCGATGATCGTGGACGACGCGCTGGTGCGGGTGCCGCTGGATCATCCGGTCATGGCCGATGCCGACGCTGCGCTGATCTTGCTGGGCCGTGACGCAGATGGGCCGGTGTTTGCGGCCGATTTGTCGGGCTGGGTGCCGCCCGATCTTGACCTGACCCATATAGATACCTTTCTGGACCCGTCGCAGCAGCAGCATCCGGCGATGCCGGACGGTGTGATTTTTGCGGAATTGCGCAGCGTGATGACACGTTTGACGCCGCGCGATGCCGAACTGGCCGCCACTGCCAAAGCTATCATGGTATGGCATATGTCGCATCGTTTTTGCGCCCGATGCGGTGCCGAAAGCGACGTGGCGATGGCCGGCTGGCAGCGCGATTGTGCGGCCTGTGACGCCCACCATTTCCCGCGCACCGACCCGGTTGTAATCATGCTGATCACCCATGGGAATTCCGTCTTGCTGGGCCGTTCGCCGGGCTGGCCCGATGGAATGTATTCCCTGCTGGCCGGTTTTGTCGAACCCGGCGAGACGATAGAGGCCGCCGTGCGCCGCGAGGTGTTCGAAGAGGCAGGCGTGCGGGTGGGGTCGGTCCGCTATCTGGCCAGCCAGCCGTGGCCGTTTCCCGCATCGTTGATGTTGGGCTGTGCGGGCGATGCACTGGGTACGGAACTGACGATTGACCCAACCGAGATCGAAGATGCCATGTGGGTCAGCCGCGAAGACCTTGCGCAGGCGTTTGCCGGGCAGCATCCGCGCATCCTGCCAGCCCGCAAAGGCGCGATTGCCCATTTTCTGCTGCAAAACTGGCTGGCCGACAGGCTTGATTAATCCTGATGATCTAATAACAAGCCCATCAATCAGGTTTGGACGAAAACGATGAAATTCAGCACCCGCGAAGATATTGACGCCCCGATTGACCATGTCTTTGCCAAAGTCAGTGATTTCGCCGGGTTTGAGCGGCGCGCTCTGCGGCAAGGCGCCCAGATCAAGCGGCTGGACGATGGCCCGGCGCAGATCGGCAGCATCTGGGAGGCTGCGCTCAAGTTTCGCGGGCGTGAACGGCGGATACAGGCCACGCTGAGCGCGCTGCAACCGCCCGAGACATACCGGGTTCATACGTTGTCTGATGGGCTGACGGCGGAAACGCAGCTGGAGCTGATCGCATTGTCGCCGACGCGGACGCGCGTGATCTTGATGATTGACCTGCGCGCCAGAACGTTGACCGCCCGGCTGTTGCTGCAATCAATGAAGCTGGCCAAGGGCAAGCTGACCAAACGCTTCAAGGCACGGGTGCTGGAATTCGCCGAGGATATCGAGGACGCGTATCGCAAAGGCGCCCAAGGGTAAAAATCGGCCGGGTCCGATCTGCGGCCACTGATATGGTTCAGGGTTCATTCATTGCGCTTGTCATGGGGAATACGCATGGGCGGGCCATGGATATTACCCTGCTCGAGACCTTTCTCTAGGTGGCCGCAATCGGATCGTTCGTCTCGGCGTCCGAGCGGCTTTTTGTGACGCAATCGGCGGTTCGCTCCGGCGTAAGCGGGTAGAAGGCACATTGGGCAAAGCGGTGTTCACCCGGCCCAAGGCGGGGCGATGCGGACCAGTGCGGGCCGCGCGTTCGAGCGGTACGCACTGTCGATCATCCGCGTTTGGGGTTTCGCGGGATTGACGCGCTTGAGACGGCGGTGCTGGATTTGAATATCCGTGCGGAACTGGGCATGCCCGATCGTCTGACCCCGGTTTCTGACCGAGGGGATCATGACGGTCGGCCTGCCTTAATATGCCGCAGTTGCGGCCCGGATTGGCCGCCGAGATGGTGCTGGTGGCGGAATATATCGTCAACCGGCGCGCGGCGGCGTATCTGCCCGCCCGCCATGTCAAGAAATACCTTGATTCCGGTCACTTGCATCTGGTCCCCGATGCGCCACGGTTCCCCTACCCGGTCTGGGCTACCGTATTTTCAACACCGCCGCCCCGTTTCATTTTGGTCTAATGGGCCGTGCGCGGGGCCGATGCCGGCTTTTCGTGGCGCCGGGCGGCGGCGGGATAGACGCCCATGATCTGCAGATGATCGGTGAAATAGGTCAGTTCCTCCAACGCAAGCTGCACGTTGCGGTCATCGGGATGGCCTTCGATTTCGGCGTAGAACTGTGTCGCCGTGAACGCGCCGCCGACCATGTAGCTTTCCAGTTTGGTCATGTTGACGCTGTTGGTCGCAAAGCCCCCCATCGCCTTGTAAAGCGCGGCAGGGATGTTGCGGACCCGGAACACAAAGCTGGTCATCATCCCGTGATTGCCGCGCATCTTGTAATCCGGCTCGCGGGCCATCACCAAAAAGCGGGTCGTGTTGCGGTCGTGGTCTTCGATGTGCCGTGCGGCCACGTCCAGCCCATAGATATGTGCCGCCAGTTCCGAGGCCAGCGCGCCCAGAGCCGGGTCGCCCAGTTCGGCCACATGCATCGCCGACCCGGCCGTGTCCGCGCCGACAAGCGTAGTGATTCCATGTTCGCGCAAGAAATCCCGGCACTGCCCCAGCAGCACGGTATGGCTCATCGCAGTCTTGACGTCGGCGGTTTTGGCACCCGGCACCGTCAGCAGATTGATATGCACCCGCACAAAGGTTTCATCGACGATATGCAGGCCGCTTTCGGGTAAAAGCGAATGCACATCGGCCACCCGGCCATAGGTCGAGTTTTCTACGGCGATCATGCCAAGGTCCGCGTCGCCCTTGCGCACAGCCTCTATCGCGTCTTCGAAGGTGGCGCAGGGCAGGGGGGCAAATGTGGGCCGGGCCTGTACGCAGGCCTCGTGGCCATAGGCGCCAAGCTCGCCTTGGAATGCGATTTTCTGGGACATGATTTGCGTTTTCCCCCGGTAATAGCCAAAAATGCGCGTTTAGTCGCGGCAGTATACCTTGCAACCCGGTGTTGGAAGCGGATAGATACCCGCAAAACTGTGAACTGAATGGAACGCGACATGTTCGACACAATGACGATGACCAAAGTAGTTGGGGGCCTGTGCGGCACCCTTCTTGTTTATCTGCTTGGCGGCTGGGTCGCTGAAACAATCTACCATGGCGGCGGTGGCCACTCCGAGGCGCAAGCCTATGTGATTGAGGTCGCTGACGGCGGTGGCGAAGCAGAAGTTGTCGAAGAGGTTGATTTCGCCGTTGTGATGGCATCTGCAAGTGCTGCCGACGGTGAAGGTGTCTGGCGCAACTGCCGGTCTTGCCACGCGCTTGAGCCGGGCGTGAACGGCACCGGACCAACGCTTTACGGTGTGGTGGGTCGGCCCGTTGATGCGGTTGCCGGGTTTGCATACTCCGGTGCGCTTGAAGAGGTGGTCGATGTATGGACGCCGGATGCGCTGAACGGCTTTTTGGAAAATCCGAAAGGCTATGCGCCGGGCACGATCATGGGCTTTAACGGTCTGCGCAAGGTCGAAGACCGGGCAAATCTGATCGCGTATCTCGATAGCCTCGACGATTGATCCAACCGGATCGCACGATGACATGGGGCCGCCCGGCTTGGGCGGCCTTTTTTGTGGCAGAACCCTGATGATCACCGCCTGATCACGCAATCTCAACTTGAATGTTTGCCAGACTGTCCCGTAGCCTTGGTTTTGAAGAATGCCGTTTATCCAAACCGGAGAGCCTGATGCAAGAACACCCCAAAGCCCGTGTCGCAGCCATGCAGCATGACAGCGCCGTTCAACTGATCAGACAGTGGGTGTTTGGGTCGATGGTCGGTCTGGGTGCCGTGATTACCGCCGGGCAGCTGTTCGCCGAGGCGCATGAGACCGTGATCGAAACACATGCCTATTCCAATTTTGGCGCGGTGAAATATGGGCCCGACTTTGCCCATCTGGATTATGTAAACCCCGATGCCCCCAAGGGCGGTGAAATCGCGCAATGGGCGCAGGGCACGTTCGACAGCTTTAACCAATATTCCCGCAAGGGCGTGTCGGCGGCCCTGAACACATTGCCGTACGAAAGCATTCTGACATCGACGGCGGACGACCCATACGGGGCCTACTGTTATCTGTGCACCACGATGGAATATCCTGAAAGCCGCGATTGGGTGATCTTTAACCTGCGCGACGATGTGACGTTCGCCGATGGCAGCCCCTTTACCGCCGAGGACGTGAAATTCACGTTCGAGCTGTTCATGGAGCAGGGCATCGCGGAATATCGCGCCGTCGTGGAAGGCTTCATTGCCGATGTCGAGTTGCTTGGCCCCTATGAGATCAAGTTCACCTTTACCGATGAAGCCCCGCGCCGTGACGTGATCGGGATTGCCGGTGGCACCAATGCGTTTTCCAAGGCGTGGTTTGCGCAAACCGGCGTGCGGCTGGATGAAGGCACACTGGAGCCGTTCCTGGGCACCGGCGCCTATATGCTGGACAGTTATGACATCAACCGCCAGATCATTTACAAGCGGAATCCGAATTGGTGGGGGGCCGATCTGCCGATCAATCAGGGCCGCTACAACTTTGACAGTATCCGCGTGGAATATTTTGCCGATGGCTCTGCCGCGCTGGAGGGGTTCAAGTCGGGCGCCTATACGTTCCGCGACGAAAATTCATCCAAGGAATGGGCGACGGGGTATGATTTCCCTGCGATCCAGAATGGGCAGGCCGTCAAGGCCGCGCTGCATGACGGCACGATCGGGTATGCACAGGCGTTTGTATTCAACCTGCGCCGCGACAAATGGCAAGACCCGCAGGTCCGCGAGGCGGTGCGCCTGATGTTCAACTTTGAATGGTCGAATGAAACGCTGTTTTACGGGCTTTATGACCGGGTCAATTCGTTCTGGGAAAACTCCTTGCTGGAAGCGACAGGGACACCGGCGCCGGAAGAAATTGCGATCCTGCAGCCGCTGGTCGACGACGGATTGCTGGACGCCAGCATATTGACCGACCCGGCTGTGATGGCGCCGACATCCAGCACGACCGACCGTCCGCTGGACCGTGTCAATCTGCGCCGGGCCTCCGGTTTGTTGGACGCGGCTGGCTGGATCGCGGGCGATGACGGGATACGCCGCAAGGATGGTGCGCCGCTGTCCATGGTGATCTTGTCGTTCAGTCCGGCGTTTGACCGCATCATCAACCCCTACATCGAAAATCTGGCCCGCCTTGGCGTGCAGGCGGAATTGCAGCGCGTGGACCAGTCGCAATATGTTGATCGTCGCCGCACGGGGGATTATGACATCGTCGGCCACGGTTTCAGCATGGATTTCGAACCCGGGATCGGCCTGCGCCAGTGGTACGGGTCCGAAACCGCCGCGGACAGTTCCCGCAATCTGATGGGTCTGCAAAGCCCCGCGATTGACCGGCTGTTGACGGTCGTGATTGACGCCCAGACGCTGGACGAGCTGACGCCAGCGGTGCATGCGCTGGACCGGGCGCTGCGGGCCGAAGGGTTTTGGGTGCAGCAATGGTTCAAGGATGTGCATACGGTGGCCTATTACGATATGTTCCGGCACCCTGAAAATATGCCCCCCTATGCGCTGGGCGAGCTTGATTTCTGGTGGTACGACGCAGCAGCCGCTGAGGCCCTGCGCGCCGCAGGCGCCTTCCAATAAGGACCGTATCCCTTGGGCGCCTATATTCTACGACGATTGCTATTGGTGATTCCGACACTGATCGGCATCATGATCATCAACTTTGCGCTGATCCAATTTGTCCCCGGCGGGCCGATTGAACAGATCATTGCCCAGCTCGAAGGGCAGGGCGATGTTTTCGAAGGTATCTCCGGGGGTGGCAGCGAAATCGGCGGTGCCAACGACGGCAACGGCTATGTCGGCGGGCAGGGTCTGCCACCGGAATTCATTGCAGAGCTGGAACGCGAGTTTGGTTTCGACAAACCGCCGCTGGAACGCTTTCTGAACATGATGTGGAACTATGTGCGGCTGGATTTCGGCGAAAGCTGGTTCCGCAAGATTTCGGTCTTTGGGCTGGTGATGGAAAAGATGCCGGTGTCGATCACGCTGGGCCTTTGGTCCACGCTGATTGCCTATATGGTGTCGATCCCGCTGGGCATCAAAAAGGCCGTTCGCGATGGCACCCCGTTTGATACCTGGACGTCGGGCGCGATTATCGTGGGCTATGCGATCCCCGGATTTTTGTTTGCGATCCTGCTGATCGTGGTCTTTGCGGGCGGGTCGTATTGGCGGCTGTTCCCGTTGCGCGGCCTGACGTCCGCCAATTTTGAAGACCTCAGCCTTATCGGAAAGGTGCTGGATTATTTATGGCACATCACGCTGCCGGTGCTGGCATCGACGATATCGGCCTTTGCGACGCTGACCTTGCTGACCAAGAACAGCTTTCTTGATGAGATCAAAAAGCAATATGTGATCACAGCCAAGGCCAAGGGGCTGTCGGAAAAGGCGGTGCTTTATGGCCATGTGTTCCGCAATGCGATGCTGATCGTGATTTCGGGTTTTCCGGCGTTGTTTATTGGCGTGTTCTTTGGCGGATCACTGATTATCGAGACGCTGTTTTCACTGGACGGTCTGGGCAGGCTGGGATTCGAGGCGGCGGTCGCGCGCGATTATCCGGTGGTCTTTGGCACGCTGTTCGCGTTTTCGCTGATCGGGCTGGTTGTCGGGATTCTGACCGACCTGACCTATGTTTTCATCGACCCGCGTATTGATTTTGAGGCCCGAGGATGATCCGCCTGTCCCCCCTGAACCAACGCCGCTGGCGCAATTTCAAGCGCAACCGCCGGGCGGTCTGGGCGCTGATCATCTTCGGTGTTCTGTTCGGCATGTCGCTGTTTGCAGAAGTCATCGCCAACGACAAACCGATCATGGTCAGCTACCGCGGAGAACTGCGGATGCCGATTGTGTCGTTTTATTCCGAACAGGATTTCGGCGGCGATTTCCCGACCGAGGCGGGATATAAAGACATCGAGGTCGAATGTCTGATCGTGACCGGGGGCCTTGTCGACTGTTTCGATGAACCCGGCGCGCTGATCGCTGCGGTGGACGCAGGCCAGACGCTGGTAGGTGATTTCTACAAGGGCTGGGTCTTGTGGCCGGTGATCCCGTATTCCTACAACACGATCGTCGATGTGCCCGGCGTGGCACCATCGCCGCCATCATCCGATAACTGGCTGGGCACCGATGATACAAAACGGGACGTGGTCGCGCGCGTCATCTATGGCTTTCGCCTGTCGGTGATATTCGCGTTGATCGTGACGGTTGTGTCATCTGTTGTCGGGATCGTCGCCGGGGCGGTACAGGGGTATTTCGGCGGCTGGACCGACCTTTTGTTCCAGCGGTTCATCGAAATCTGGACCGGCATGCCGTCGCTTTACGTGATCATCATCGTCTTTGCGATTTTGGGGCGAAGTTTCTGGTTGCTGGTTTTCCTGACCGTCCTCTTTGGGTGGCCCGCGCTGGTGGGTGTGGTGCGGGCGGAGTTCCTGCGGGCGCGCAATCTGGAATATGTCCGCGCGGCCAAGGCGCTGGGCGTGCGCGACCGCACGATCATGTTCCGCCACATGCTGCCCAATGCGATGGTCGCGACCGTGACGATGCTGCCGTTTCTGGTGACCGGCGCGATTGCGACGCTGGCATCGCTGGATTTTCTGGGGTTCGGGTTGCCGTCATCGGCCCCGTCATTGGGCGAAATGACGTTACAGGCCAAACAGAACCTACAGGCACCGTGGCTTGGGTTCACTGCGTTTTTCACCTTTGCGATCATGCTGTCGCTGTTGGTGTTTATCTTCGAAGGCGTCCGCGACGCCTTTGATCCGCGCAAGACGTTCATCGCCGACGGAAAGGTCGACAAGATGCAGACCACCTTTGACACCGTCGAGGCAGAAAACCGATGAGCAAGCCAATCCTTGATGTCAAAGACCTGCGGGTGGCGTTCCGGCAGGATGGCGATACCACCCATGCCGTGCGCGGCGTATCGTTTCATGTGCACAAAGGCGAGACGGTCGCGTTGGTCGGCGAAAGCGGATCAGGCAAGTCGGTGACGGCGTTGTCGACGGTGCAGTTGTTGGGCGACAGCGCGGTCATGGCCGGGTCGATCACCTATAACGGCACCCAGATGGTCGGCGCGGATGATGCGGCGCTGCGCCGGGTGCGCGGCAATGACATCAGCTTTATCTTCCAAGAGCCGATGACATCGCTGAACCCGTTGCACACGCTGGAAACGCAATTGGCCGAAAGCATCGAGCTGCATCAGGGCCTGCGCGGCCCTGCTGTGCGCGTGCGTGTGATCGAATTGTTGGAGCGGGTCGGTATCCGCGATGCCGCAAGCCGTCTTGGGTCCTATCCGCATCAGTTGTCCGGCGGGCAGCGGCAGCGGGTGATGATCGCGATGGCGCTGGCCAATGGTCCCGAACTGCTGATCGCGGATGAACCGACGACGGCATTGGATGTGACCATTCAGGCACAGATTCTGGACCTGCTGGCGGATCTCAAGCGGGATGAAGGCATGGCCATGCTGTTCATCACCCATGACCTGACGATCGTGCGCCAGATTGCGGATCGGGTCTGTGTGATGAAGGACGGAGAGATCGTCGAATCCGGCTCCACGGCTGCGGTTTTTGCCAATCCGCAGCATCCCTATACGCAGATGCTGCTGGCTGCCGAATCGACCGGGGTGCCTGTTCCGGTGCCGACGGGCGCACCTGTTGTGTTGGAAACCACAGCGGCGAAAATATGGTTTCCAATCCATGCGGGGTTGCTGAAACGGACGGTGGGGCACATCAAGGCGGTCAATGACGCCACCTTGACGATCCGCGCCGGCGAAACGCTGGGCGTGGTTGGCGAAAGCGGGTCTGGCAAGACGACGCTGGCGCTGGCGGTGATGCGGTTGATCCGGTCCGAAGGGCGGATTGCGTTTCAGGGGGCTGATATTCAGCATCTGAACCAACGCCAGATGCGCCCGCTGCGCAGTGACATGCAGATCGTGTTTCAGGACCCTTACGGATCGCTGAGCCCGCGCATGACCGTCGCCGAGATTATTGCCGAAGGGTTGGGGGTGCATGGTGTCGCGCCGGGCCGCAACCGCCGCGATATGGTGGCCGAGATCATGGCAGAGGTCGGGTTGGACGCCGTGCTGATGGATCGCTACCCGCATGAGTTTTCCGGCGGCCAGCGCCAGCGGATCGCCATAGCCCGTGCAATGATACTGCGCCCCAAGCTGCTGATTTTGGACGAGCCGACATCGGCGCTGGATATGACGGTTCAGGTGCAGATCGTGCAACTACTGCGCGACTTGCAGCAAAAATACGCGCTGGCCTATCTGTTTATCAGTCATGACCTGAAGGTCGTGCGGGCCTTGGCCCACAAGGTGATGGTGATGAAGCAAGGTGACGTGGTCGAGGCGGGTGACGCGGCGGCGATTTTCGATGCGCCGCAGACGGCATATACCCAAGCGCTGATGGCGGCGGCATTCGCGGGTAAAGCGGCCTGAGTCAAGAGGTCCCGGATCAGGTCCGGGACTGTCGCGCTAGCCTTCGGACCCCAGCATAAAGCAAGTGGTGCCGCGTGCCTGCAGGCGGCGGCAGGCCAAATCGGCACCTTCGCGTGTCAGTCCCATGAAATTCGCGTCAAAGCCACCGGACCGCTGCACGACGCGGCGGAGTGATCCGTCCAGCGTACTCATCTCGTTCAGGGCGACGCGCAGCAGGACACGTTCGGCGTCGTAGCGCGTGTCATAGCGGCCCACGTTGACGCCCCAGTGACGCCCGCCAGATGTCGAGATACGGGTCACCACCTCGGGCGTTGCCGCGATTGCGGGCGGCGTTTCAGGCGGCGCTGCGGCGGCCAACATCACGGTGTCGTCCTGTGGCCTGGGCCGTGGGGTGATGGCTGGCGTGGCTGTGTTTGCCGGTTGGGGGGCGACGGCGCCCGATAACGCTTCGGCAAGGGCGATGTCCACGGCCTCTGCGACGGCGCTGTCAATCAAACCGGGGTCGATGGCCGCGACCAGCATTTCGGCTGCGGGCGTCTGGCGATCAGGGCGGGGGATGGGGCGCAGACTGCTGGCGACCTGACCGCTGACGCGGATGGTCCGCCCCGCGCTGCCGCGCACGTTGGCGGATGCTATGTTATCGTTCGCGGGGGTGCCCGTCGGCATGGCCGCAGGCGGATTGGGCTGGCGAATGGTGGCGCGCGAGGGCGCGCGGTTAAAGCCCATATCCATCAACTCGGTGATCTGCGCATTGCGTGACGCGGTCGAAGAGCCGCCAAAAACTGTCGCGATAATCCGCTCCTGCCCGCGCTGCGCCGAGGCCACGAGATTAAAGCCCGCAGCCTGCGTATAGCCGGTTTTGATCCCGTCGCCGCCTTCGTAGCTGTCCAGCCAACGCCGGTTGGTGTGACGGACCGTTGCAATCCCCGCATCGGCGGTGCGCCGCGAGAACAGGTTGTAGTACTGTGGAAAGTCATAGATCACATGCCGCCCCAGGACGGTCATGTCGCGGGCGGTGGACATATGGCCCGATTGGGTCAGCCCGTTGGCATTGCGAAAGGTGGTGCTGCTCATGCCCATCGCGGCGGCTGTCCGGTTCATCCGGGTCGCAAACGCCTCTTCCGAGCCGGACAGCGCGATGCCGATCGCAGTCGCGGCGTCATTGGCGGATTTCACTGCAGCGGCCCGCAACAGATAGCGCAGGCGGATTTTTTGCCCTGCGCGCAGGCCCAGCTTGGACGGCGGTTCATTCGCGGCAAGGCGGGTGATTGTCACTTCGGTGTCAAGGCTGATCTCGCCCCGCTCGATGGCTTGAAACGCAATATAGAGCGTCATCATCTTTGTCAGCGATGCCGGATGCAGGCGGGTGTCGGCGTTGCGTGAATGCAAAACCTCGCCGGTGCGGGCATCCATCACCATCGCCGCATAGGGGGCGGCCGCCGCGCGCAACGGCGCAAACAGCATGGATATCATCAATGCGAATAAAAACAGCCCACTAAGGGCCAACTGTCCCGGACGACTTGCCACGTCGTATGCCTCTTTTTTTAACTGCCTCTGATCCCGGATTTTTCCGGTGACCTATTAATATGTCTGTACGCTAACACAACTTCGATTTTCATAAAATACCTTAAATTCAAAGACTTTGATGGCGGTTGCAATGCTGGCACGACAACATGTAGTGATACGCAAGATGATCGTCGCTACATGGGTGATTTCGGGCGGTTTGCGCGTCTTTTGGCGTTTGTGAAAGACTGGCCTTTTCACTCCCGGCCTGTACCTTATATATAGCAGCGATGAACCAAGGCAGAGTGATGTTGACAGACTTTTTCATGATGGCAGACAAAAAGGACAATGATGACAGCGATGTCGGCGTTGTGCTTGAGACAAAGCCGAAGACAAAGCGCCCGCCGCTTTACAAAGTTTTGATTCTGAATGATGATTTTACGCCGATGGAGTTCGTGGTTCTGGTACTGGAACGCTTCTTTGGCCTGTCCCACGCTCAGGCATTTGAGCTGATGCTGACCGTGCATAAAAAAGGTGTGGCGGTCGTCGGTGTCTTCAGTCACGAGATTGCCGAGACCAAGGTGGCCCAGGTGATGGATTTTGCCCAGCGTCACCAGCACCCGCTGCAATGCACCATGGAGAAAGAATAACGCGCCGTCGTTGTTCGCAATAAAAATGTCCCAATCACGCTTAAGCACCGCAATCCAAGACGGTTTGTTGACCCTGCCCGCAGGCAACATAGCCGTCCTGCGCCCGTCTGCCACCTATGATGTCTCATCGCTGCCGCGTGCGGCGGTTCAGATCGTGCATGGGTTCTACCC
Source organism: Yoonia sp. (assembly GCF_017854565.1). Taxonomy (GTDB): domain Bacteria; phylum Pseudomonadota; class Alphaproteobacteria; order Rhodobacterales; family Rhodobacteraceae; genus Yoonia. The sequence continues at coordinate 62,231 of NZ_JAFMHJ010000002.1, read as the reverse complement.
TGATTTTAGCGCATGGCAGAACGCGGGGTATAGTGTCGCGCGCGAGGCGTCCGGTGTCGCCGTCGCCATCGTTGTGGTTCCCCGCGCCAAGGCGCTGGCCCGTGCGATGCTGGCCGATGCCTGTGCCAAGGCTGATCTGGTCGTGATCGACGGGCAACGCACCGACGGTGTGGACAGTCTTTTCAAGGATTGCCGCAAGCGGTTGGGTGACTTGCCATCCATCACCAAGGGGCATGGCCGGATATTTTGGTTTGCCGCATCTGATGTTTTCGCCGATTGGGCCGCACCGCCGCCTGAAAAGGGCGCGCATGGGTTCTTTACCGCACCTGGGGTGTTTTCGGATGGGGCGGTTGATGCCGGGTCCGCGCTTCTTGCTGCTGCATTGCCACCCAAGCTGCCGGGCCGCATGGCCGATCTTGGGGCTGGCTGGGGCTATCTTGCCGGGCCGGTGCTGGCGCGTGACGGGGTCAAATCGCTGGACCTGATCGAGGCCGAAGCGGTATCGCTGGACTGTGCAAAGCTGAATGTGAACGACCCTCGGGTCACGTTCCATTGGGCGGATGCGACCGGTTTCACATCAAAAACCGCCTATGACGGGATTGTCATGAACCCGCCGTTTCATGCTGGCCGTGCATCTGATCCGGGTTTGGGCCACACATTCATTCGGGCCGCCGCACGGCTGTTGGCCCCACATGGCAAGCTTTGGATGGTCGCCAACCGGCATTTGCCCTATGAGGCGGTGATGAACGAATGTTTCCGTAATGTGGACATGATTGGCGGTAACGGTGCCTTCAAGATTTTTCACGCGAACCGGCCCATCCGCTAAAGAGGCCGTGCTGCGGCATCAAGGAGAAGACCCATGTCATTTTCAATAGCTGGCAAGACCGCCATCGTCACCGGTGCGGCCAATGGTGTCGGCCTTGCGATCGGACGGCAGTTTGTCGAAATGGGCGCCAATGTGGTGTTCGCTGATATGGATGAAAAGGCACTGTTCCACGAAATGGGCGAGCTGGCCGAGAAAGAGGAAAACGTCCGCATCTTTGCCGGTGACCTGCGCAAGAAGTTGACGATTGCCAACTTGCTGTCTGCCACGATTGATGCGTTCGAGCGGGTGGATATTCTGGTCAACGCCTCGCGGCAGGTGATGACAACGGACCCTCTGGACCCTGATGACAATACGGTCGAGGAACTGTTGCTGCAAAATACCCTGACGGCGATGCGGTTGAGCCAGGCCGTGGCGCGGCGCATGATCAAACAGGCGGGCGAAGGGGGCACTGGTCCGATTGGATCAATCGTGAACATCAGCTCGATTGCGGCACGACGCACGCACCCTGATTTGCTGGCCTATTCGGTCAGCTCTGCGGCGCTGGACCAATTGACACGGTCGATGGCGGTGGCCTTTGCGCCGCATGGTATCCGCGTGAACGCCGTGGCCTTTGGCAGCGTGATGAGCGCGAGCCTGCGGGGTTCCCTGAAGGATCACGATCTGGTGCGGGATGCGATTGTCGAAAATACCCCGCTGCACCGGATCGCCAGCCCCGGTGAGGTGTCAGACGCGGTGCAATATCTGGCGTCCGACGCCGCAGGGTTTGTGACGGGTCAGATCATTACCGTCGACGGTGGCCGTACCTTGATTGATCCGGCAGCCGTTTCGGCGCACTGATCATTCCGGATGGATCGCGATGCACTGCCCCACGGCGGTATCCGCATTGATCCGGTTCTGGCGCTGCCGTTCTTCCAGTGACACCAGCTTTTCACGCTCTGCGTTCAGGTCAATGGCCACGGGCACGGTGGTGGTAAATGTCTCGACCTCGTCACAGCGATAGATAAACGTAGAGCCGTCTTCATTGCGGCCCCGGCAGGTCCGGCGCAGGGTGCGCACGTCCTGCCGTTCCTCAAGAGCATAGCCGCGCGCGAGATTGCCGCGCGTCTGCACAATCAGCGCATCGAGTATCCGCACGTCGCGGATGGCGTCGTTGATGCACGCCTCGCGCGGGGTCGCACAGGCCACGAGTACGAGAAGAGGCAGGATAAAAATGGCGCGGCGCATGGCTTCGTCTCCGGGGTTTGATCTGGATCATCGTTATTGGATCGGTATGGTGCAAAGAAGCTAACACAGAATGTTATTCAATATCAGAGGCAGGGCACAAAGATGTCAAACGGGTTTGAGGCGGAAAAGGCAAAAGCAGCGGCATGGTTCCGTGTCTTGCGCGATGAGATCGTAGCGGCCTTTGAGGGGCTTGAGGACAGTGGCGCAGGCGATCGGCCTGCTGGCCGGTTCGAAGTGACCGAAACCACCCGCCAATCCGATGATGGATCAGAGGCGGGGGGTGGCCTGATGTCCGTGATGCGCACAGGGCGCGTGTTTGAAAAGGTGGGCGTGAACATATCCACTGTCTATGGCCAACTGGGCGACGCCGCCCAAAACGCGATGGCTGCGCGTGGAATCCCCGGCATGGCCGATGATCCGCGTTTCTGGGCGTCGGGTATTTCGCTGGTTGCACATATGCAAAACCCCCATGCGCCGGCCGTGCATATGAACACCCGCATGTTCTGGACCCCGCACGCATGGTGGTTTGGTGGCGGGTCGGACCTGAACCCCTGCATCGAATATGACGAAGATACCGCGCATTTCCATGCCGCCCAAAAGGCCCATCTGGACCCGCATGGGGCCGATCATTACCCCAAGCTCAAGGCATGGGCGGATGAATATTTCTATATCCCGCACCGCAATCGTGCCCGCGGTGTCGGCGGCATCTTTATGGATGATTACTGCACCGGTGATTGGGCGGCTGATTTCGCGTTGACGCAGGATATAGGCCGGGCATTTCTGCCCGCCTACGTGCCGTTGATTGAAACCCGGCGCAACACGCCGTGGAATGAGGCCGACAAGGACACCCAGCTCATTCATCGCGGGCTTTATGCGGAATATAACCTTGTCTACGACCGGGGCACAAAGTTTGGTCTGGCGACCGGTCATGACGCCAACGCCGTATTGATGAGCCTGCCTCCGCTGGCCAAGTGGGTCTGACGGGCACCCGTCACGGCCATCCCTATCGGACCTGAATGAACTTGGCGCCGCCGACAGGGTCGCTTGGGCCGGGCGGGGGTTGCAGGTGCTGTCCTTTGGCGATGTCACGCAGCAGCATCGCGGCAAGCTCTGGCGACAATTCGCCATTGCTGGCGCGCGACAAAAGGCGCGCGGCCCGGTCAGGGGCCAGACGCACCATCGCACGTGCCGTGCGCAGCGGCACCAGACCCGGCGGTCGCGCATCACCGATACGCGCGCCAAGGGCGCTGCGTTCATCTGCGGTTGCAGGGACAAAGGCGATCCAGCCTGCCAGCGTGATAAAGACCGCCAACCACAGGCTACGCAGCCCATGAAATGCGATCCGCAGGGTCAGTGGCAGTTGCACGGCGGTGCCGATCAGCCCGCGCGCACCGTGTCGATCATCAACTGTACATTGGCAGGGTCCGCGTCGGGGGTAATCCCATGGCCCAGATTAAATATATGCGGGCCGTTGCTGAAGGCCTTGCAGATGCGCCGCGTTTCACTGACCAGTGCATCGCCGCCGGTGACCATATGCGATGACTTCAGGTTGCCTTGGACGCAGCCGTCGATCTGGACATGCGCGGCGGCCCATTCCGCGCTGACGCCATCGTCAATCGCGACACAATCGGCGCCGGTGGCGGCGTGCATACCGGTGTATCTGGTGCCAGCCCCGCGCGGAAATGCGATGACCGGGATGCCGGGGTGACGCTCCTTTAGCGCGGCGATGATTTGCTGCATCGGTTTGACGGAAAATGTCGTGAAATCATCGCCTTCCAGCGACCCTGCCCAGCTATCAAACAGCTTTACCACCTCGGCGCCAGCGTCGATCTGTTTGGACAGGTATGCGATCGTACCTTCGGTGATCCGGTTGATGATCTCTTCGAACACGGGCCGGTTTTCGGCCTTCAGCGCATGGGCCGGGCCTTGATCCGGCGTGCCTTGGCCAGCGATCATATAGGTGGCCACGGTCCACGGCGCACCTGCGAAACCGATCAGGGTCGTTTCCTTGGGCAGTTCTTGCGCCAGGATTTTCACCGTCTCATAGACCGGGTTCAGCGTGTCGTGGATGGCATCCACGGGCTTCAGCTTTGCCAGATCGTCGGCGCTGGTAATCGTGGACAGGCGCGGGCCTTCGCCGGTGACAAACCAAAGATCCGCCCCAAGGGCCTGCGGCAACAGCAAGATATCGGCAAAAAGAATCGCGGCATCAAAGCCATAACGCCGGATCGGTTGCAGCGTGACCTCGGCGGCCAGTTCGGGATTGTAGCACAGCGACAGGAAATCACCGGCCTGCGCGCGCGTCGCCTTATATTCCGGCAAATACCGCCCGGCTTGCCGCATCATCCAGATCGGGGGTGTCGGAAGGGTTTCGCCCGCGAGGGCCCGGAGGATGGTTTTGTGCTGCGCCATGGGATGTCCTTTTTCGTGCCCCTTGTGGTCCCAATTGGCTGCGATGTTGTCAAGGGAGTTGTCAGGCCAGATTGACAGGTCTAACAATCCAATCATGATAATTGATTTGCCCACACCCGCCCAAGCCTTCAAAATCGGAACCCGCGGATCGCCGCTTGCCCTTGCGCAGGCCCACGAGACACGCGCGCGGCTTGCACAGGCCTTTGATTTGCCGTTCGAGGCGTTTAGCATCGTCGTGATCAAGGTGACCGGCGATCAGGTTTTGGACCGCCCGCTCAAGGAGATCGGCGGCAAGGGCCTGTTCACCCGCGAGATCGAAGAGGCGCTGCTGGATGGCACGATCGACATCGCGGTCCATTCGATGAAAGACATGCCCGTCGAACAGCCTGCGGGGCTGCTGCTGGACACGTATTTGCCGCGCGAAGATGTGCGTGACGCGTTTGTTTCGCTATCGGTCAGCGGCCTGACCGATTTGGCGCAGGGGGCCACGGTCGGCACTTCGTCGCTTCGCCGCCGGTCGCAATTGCTGGCGCGTCGGCCTGATCTGCACATCGTGGAATTCCGGGGCAATGTGCAGACCCGCCTGAAAAAGTTGGGCGATGGCGTGGCCGAGGCGACGTTCCTGGCCATGGCGGGCCTGAACCGCCTGAATATGGATGACGTGCCGCACACCGCGATTGCGCCAGAAGACATGCTGCCTGCGGTGGCGCAGGGCGCGATTGGCATCGAACGGCGCGCTGACGACAGCCGCGCGGCGGCCATGCTCGCGGCGATACACGATGGCCCAACCGGCCAGCGTCTGGCCGCAGAGCGCGCATTTCTCGCGCATCTGGACGGCTCGTGTGAAACCCCCATCGGTGGGTTGGCGGATATTGATGGTGGTATGTTGCGCCTGCGTGGGGAAATCCTGCGCACGGATGGATCGCAAGTGTTGACCGATGACATGACCGGCGCGATTGCGGATGGACCCCAGATGGGCCGCGCGATGGCGGCGAAACTGTTGGCGCAGGCCGGACCGGGGTTTTTTGATCACTAGGCGGGCGGGATTAGCTTGCCGGGGTTCATAATGCCCTTGGGATCAAGGGCGGCTTTGATCGCCCGCATCGCATCAAGGGCGACGGGGTCTTTGCGCCGCCGCATCGTATCCAGCTTTGACAGGCCAATACCGTGTTCGGCGCTGAACGTGCCGCCCAGCTCTTGCACCACGTCTTCGACGGCTTCGACCGCCGCGTTCATCACATCGGGGTCATTGCGGCTAAGGTAGGTGACGTGGTGGATATTGCCATCGCCCAGATGCGCCACGATCATCTCAGAGGCATTGGCATCCAGTGCCTTGATCCGGGGTGTGATGGCGCGTTCGAATGTGGCGACTTTATCCAATGGGACCGCGACGTCGGTCATCACGGCTGGTCCGCCCTGAAACGATATTTCACCCGCCTCTTCGCGGCGTTTCCACATGGCGGCGCGCTGCGCCTCATTCTGGGCGATCACGGCATCCAGGACACGCCCGTCTTCCAGCATATCGCCAAGGATATGTTCCAACGCGGCGACCACGGGAACCTGCCCATCGGGACCGGGCAGGGCGTCACGCGGGGCGGTGGCGCCCACTTCGATCATGATGTTCACATCATAGGCCTGATCAAACGGCGCCTGTGCGCCCGCGATCAGGGCAATATGCCGGTCGATATAGTTGCGCGGCATGTATTCAAACGCCTCGACCGCGCCGCCAGTGTGGTCCTGCAACGTGTTGAGCAGGGCCAAAGCATCGTCAAGCGACGGCAGCGCGACCATGGCGGTGGCATAGGCACGGGGTTTGGGCTTGAGCTTCATGACGGCGGCGGTGATGACGCCCAGCGTCCCTTCGGCGCCGATCATCAACTGGCGCAGGTTCAGACCCGAATTGTCCTTGTGCAGTGCGCTCATCAAATTCATGATGCGACCATCGGCGATCACGACCTCTAGGCCCAGACACAGATCACGGGTGTTGCCATAGCGCACGACGTTCGATCCGCCTGCGTTGGTGGACAAAACCCCGCCGATCATCGCCGATCCACGCGCCCCAAAGGTCAGTGGAAAGATCAGATCATGGGCGTCGGCGGCAGCATGCAGATTGGACAGGATCACACCCGCGCCGACCGTCGCCGTCCGCCCGGTGGGGTCGATCGTGTGGATGGTGTTCAGCCGGTCCACCGATAAGATCAGCGCGTCTTGCCCCATGGTGCCCCCGGTCAGCCCGGTCCGGCCAGACGCGGGAACCACAGGCGTGCCGGTTTCATTGGCGATCCGCAGGATGCCCGCGACCTCTTGGGTGGTGCCGGGGCGCAAGACGGCAAGCGGGACACCGGTATAGGCGCCGGTCCAGTCGGTGGCGAATGGCGCTGCGGCGTCGCCGGTCAGCACGCGGTCCTGGCCGATAATTGCGGCGATACGATCAAGAATGGACAAGGTGCAGCCTCCCGTAGTTTCGCGGAACGCTAGCGGTAAAATGATACATGCGAAAGGCCGTAGCACATCTGCCTGCGCAGATCTTTCGCCTGATCGCGTCATAGGAATGCTGGTGGTGGTGGCGTGGGGGAGACTTGAACTCCCGACCTATCGATTATGAGTCGATCGCTCTAACCAACTGAGCTACCGCGCCGGACCACAGCGCACCGATTACGCAATGGCTGCGGGGGTGTCAAACCGTTTCTGGTGTTTTCATGCAGTTGCCAGGCCGTAAGGTGGGTTTCAACCCACCCTCCCTTAATCATAACGCAGTTCGGTCGCTTTGCCGCGAAAGATTGCATAGGCCAGCACCGTGTAACCCAAGATCGTCGGCAGCACGAAACAGGTGCCGATCAGGATGATGAACAGACTTTCCGGCGCGCTTGCCGCTTCGTAGATCGTGAGCTTTTCCGGTACGACGTAGGGATAGAAACTATAGGCCATCCCGCCAAATGCCATGACCCAAAGGGCCGTGGCGACGGCAAATGGCTGCCATGACCGACGGTCACCTTCAAACGGCATCCGGCGCAGCATCGCCCATAGCCAGACCACCAGTACCCCCGATGCAATCGGCAGTGGCGCAAGGTAAAACGCCTCCGGAAACGAGAACCATTTGTCGAAGATCCGGGCGCTGACAAACGGCGTGGCCAATGAAATTGCCCCGATGCCCAGCACCAGACCCCATATGCCGCCTTTTGCCCAGCCGACCGCCTTGCGCTGCAAATGTTCGTCTGTCTTGTGAATGACCCAGGTCGCCCCGATAAAGCTGTAGCCGACAGTCAGAAAAACCGCCGTCAGCACGCCAAATACCGCATGAGCCAACGTCCAGTCCAGACCCATGACATAAAGCCCCAGCATGAAACCCTGACTAAGCGATGTCATCAATGACCCGGCGAAGAACGCATTGTTCCACAGCCGTTTGTAGGGCGGTGGGGCCTTGGCGCGAAATTCGAATGCAACGCCGCGCAGGATCAACCCAATCAACATGATCGCCACCGGCAGATACAGCGCGGTCAGGATGGCCCCATGCGCCGCCGGAAAGGCGACCAGCAAAAGGCCGACCGCCAGCACAAGCCATGTTTCATTGGCATCCCAGAACGGCCCGATCGACGCGATCATCCGGTCTTTTTCATCATCTTCGGCAAAGGGAAACAGGACCCCAACGCCAAGGTCAAACCCATCCAGAACGACATAGATCAGGATGGACACACCCATTAGCGCCGCAAAGACAAACGGCAGCCAGACCGTCGGATCACCAAACGTGTTCATATTGCTTACTCCGCTGGCAATGCATGGGTTGATTTGGCGCCGCGTGGTTCGATTCCGGTGCCAAGCGGTTGCCCCTGTGATGCCCGGCGGGCAAGAAAGAAGATCACCGAAATATACACACCCAACAGCAGGACATAGACGACCAGATAGGCAATCAGTGTCGAAAGGACCATGGGCGCGGGCACGTCGGCTACGGCCTGCTTGGTGCTCAGGACGCCCTGCACCAACCATGGCTGCCGCCCGATTTCGGTTGTGTACCACCCGGCGAGCGTGGCCAGCCAGCCGCTAAAGCTCATCCCGACCAGCGCGTACAGCATCACCTTTGGCAACCCGTCCACGCCCCGCCTGCGGCGTAACATCATGGCAGCGGCGCCCCAGCTGACCAGTAACATCAGCATGCCGGTGCCAACCATGACCCGGAACGACCAGAACACCGGTGCGACCCGCGGATGCAGCACCTCGCCGTCCGCAGTGACAAAATCATTCAGGCCGGGCACCACGCCATCCGCACGATGTTTCAGGATGATGGACGCCAGATTGGGTATCCCGATTTCAAAACGATTTTCGCGCGCCGCATCATCGGGGATCGCGAACAGCAGCAGGGGCACGTTTGATTGCGTTTCCCAATTGCCTTCCATCGCGGCAATCTTTTGCGGTTGATGTTCCAGCGTATTCAGCCCGTGCATATCCCCGACAAGGATCTGAACCGGAATAAGGACCGCCGCCGCAAACACCGCCGTTTTCAGCGCAACCCGAACCCCTTCGGTTCGCCCGCCGATGATCCAACGAAACGCGCTGACCCCGGCAATCAGAAAGCTGACGGTCAGGAAGCTGGCCAATACCATATGGAAAAAGCGATAGGGCATGGACGGGTTAAAGATAATCGCGGACCAGTCGGTCGCATGGGCCACACCGTCGATCATCTCGAACCCTTGGGGGGTATGCATCCAGGAGTTCAGAACGATGATCCAAAAGGCCGACATCATCGTGCCAAAGGCCACCAGAAACGTCGCCGTCGTATGCAGCCAATTGGGCACGCGCGACGCACCAAACAGCATGATCCCGAGAAAGACCGCCTCGAGGAAAAAGGCCGTCAGCACCTCATAGGCCAGCAGCGGCCCGGCAATGTTGCCGACCGTTTCCATAAAGCCCGGCCAGTTGGTTCCAAACTGGAATGACATCGTGATGCCGGACACAACACCCATCGCAAAAGACAGCGCAAATATTTTGACCCAGAACCGATAGGCCTCCATCCAGCGTTCATCGCGGGTTCGGCTATAGCGCAGCTTGAAAAACAACAGCGCCCAGCCAAGTGCGATGGTGATCGTCGGAAACAGGATGTGGAACGAAATATTTGCTGCAAATTGCATGCGTGACAGAATGAGCGTGTCCATGTGGCCTCGGTTTTTCTGACGAATGGTGCCGTCGCGTTGTCATATAGCCGTAAATACACGGTGAACAGGGGGGGTGCGACAGCACATCGCGGCTGTCGCACACTGGGCGAAATATTTGAAAACCCCGTGACATTCCGACGTAATTTCCAGATGATTCAGCGCAAACAAAAAGGATGGAAGATGAGTGGATATTTAACGACGCATGTGTTGGATACGGCCAGCGGTCTGCCCGCAGCGGGTATGACCGTTGACCTGTTTCGGTTGGATGGGGCGGCGCGGGTCCATGTGGTCACGATGGTCACCAATGACGATGGTCGCACCGACAGCCCGATCCTGCCAGCCGCCGACTTTGCGATCGGGCGTTACGAATTGCTGTTTCAGGCGGGCGCGTATTTCGGCCGCGACGATACACCTTGTTTTCTGGACGATATCCCGATCCGCTTTGGCATCAATGACCCTGCGTCGCATTATCATGTGCCGCTGCTGGTTTCGCCATTCAGCTTTTCAACCTATCGCGGCAGTTAGCGTGGAAATGACCAGCTGGTCGTTTGGCGGTATGTGTCGTCGGGTGCCAGAATGATCGACGGAAAGTCCCGGTTGTTGGGCGCATCGGGCCAGCATTGTGCCTCGATCGCCACGCCCGCATAGGTCGTGCGCCCGTCATAGATTTGAAGGCCGGGTTCCGTCGTGGCCAGTGTCATCTGCACGCCGCTCTGCCCGGTCAACCACAAGACGTCGCGCAGCGGCTGCCGCGTGTAGGAAAGGCAAAAGTTGTGGTCAAGCGCTGGCGCGCCTGCGATCATTTCCCGCTCTGTCGTGAAATCCATCGCGGTGCCGGCCACCTCTGCGACATCGCCGGTCGGGTAATTGTCCGGGGTGCAGGGCAGAAAGTGATCCGCAGCCATGCGCAGGCGGTGGCCCGCCCATGTCGGTGCGCCGTCAAGGTTCCAATAACTGTGGTTGGCCAAATTCATCAGGGTCTTGGTGTCGGTCCTGCCGGTCACGGTCATCGTCAGCGTCGCAGGTGCCGTGACGGTGAATGTCGCGCTGATCTGCCGGTTGCCGGGCAGCCCGCACATCCCGTCAGGCAGCCGCAGCGTCAGGGTCGCGCTGTCTTGGGTCACCTCTGCCACGTCCCAAACCTGCAAATGTGTCGCCTGTGCGCCCGAATGCAGGTGGATATGGCCTTTTTCATTCCGCTCCAGTTCGTACATCATCCCGTCCAGCCGGACGCGCGCGTTGCTGATCCGGTTGGCGACCGGCCCGATCAGTGCGCCGTGATGACGCATCGCGCCTTCGTAATCGGCCAGATTGTCCGAGCCAAGCGTCAGCGACCGGTCAATCCCGTCCAATCGAATGTCCTGAATAACAGCACCCCACGTCAGCAGCTGCACCGTTAGATCGCCCGCGCGCAGCGTGATTTTGTGAACATCCCGGCCGGTTTTCGTGGTGCCGAACAATACCATCACAGCGGCTCCCAATGGACACCGGCGGCGGGGATCTTGGTGCCATTCCATTTCTGCGCCTTGGGGGCGTAGTTGAACACGAACCGATGCGTTGGCGTTTCGCGTATGCGCAGCCCGTCCGGCAGACGGTACGTCGGCACATCAAGACTGTCACACAGCCCCCCGATGATCATGTCAAACGTCGCATCGTCGGGCCAACCGGCCAGATACCGCAAACTGTCGCCGCCCATGATCGCGGGCTGGCCCGACGTGGTGGTCATATGCACCGGCGCCGTGCCCTCAAGGTGTTCAAACCAATGCCGGAACGCGCCGCCGCCTTGCAGTTTGATCTTGGCATCCGGTGGCATGCTTTCGGTCAGTGCGACGGTGATGTCGGTGTCGGGCAAGTCGGGGCCAAGCGGTACGGGAATGGCCAGCTCGATCGTCTTGGTGTCTGTCCGGGGGCCGATCAATGCGATACCGTCGAACCGGGCCAGTGCGGCGCGCAGCGGGTCAGACAGCGCCATGATCCCCGGTGCAAGAACCAGTTTATAGCCCGCAAGATCCGCCGTATCCGGTGGCAGAATATCAATGTTCAGCCCCGCCCGCCGCAATGCGCGATACGCAGCAAAGGCAAGGCGGAACATGTCGAAATCGGCGCCCTGCGGCTGCACATCCCACGCCCAGGCGCTTTCGTAATCAAAGATCAGCGCGGCCTGCGCGGGTGCGGTGCCGACATCGGGCATCTGGTCAATCTCGGCGGCCACTTGCGCGGCTTCTGCCAATGCAGGTGCCGCTGCGCTATCAGGCCGCAAAAGCCCCGCGTGCATCTGTTCTTGCGCAAACGGCGTCTGCCGCCAGCGGAAATAGCACACGGTTTCGGCACCATGGGCAAACGCCTCCCAAGCCCAAAGGCGGGCCATGCCGGGCAGCGGGGCGGGGTTGTAGGGTGCCCAATTGACCGGGCCGGGTTGCTGTTCCATCACCCACATCCGGCCACGGCCTACGGCGCGGTAAAGATCGTGGTGAAACGCTTGGTTGTCGGCATGGCCCTGACGCAGGAATTTCAGTTTTTCCTTGGGCGTGCCTTCGATCCGGTCCGATAGAAAGCCGATGGGGTAACTGTCCCAGGAGGCAATATCAAGGTCCGCGCCGACCTTCCAATGATCGAAGGTTGTGATCCGGCCCATATAATTGTGGATCAAAGGTGCCTGCGTGTGGCGGCGCAGCTCGTCCGCCTGCACCTTGTTGAAGGCGACGACTTGATCAGAGCTATAGCGCCGGAACGCGAGCTGGTGGGGATGGTTGGGTTCTGTCACGGTCAGGTTGGGCAGGTCGATCTGGTCGAATGAGTCATAGTCCATTGACCAGAACACATTGCCCCATGCCCGGTTCAGGGCATAGGGTGATTGATATTTCTGCGCCAGCCAATCTTGAAACCCGCGCCGGGCTGCCGCTGAATAACTCAGCGTGGTATCGTGGCAATCGTATTCATTGTCGATCTGCCACGCCGCGACATGGGGGTTCGTGCCATAGCGTTCGCCCATCAACCCTGCGATCCGCCGACATTCATCGCGGTAGCCCGGATGGCTGAAATCATAATGCCGCCGTGACCCGAATTTGCGCGGGCGCCCCTGCGCGTCTACCGGCAGCATGTCGGGATATTTGTCCAGCATCCAGCGCGGCGGCGTCGCGGTCGGCGTGCCCAGCACGACCCTGAGGCCCGCGTTGCCCAAGACATCAATCGCCCGGTCCAACCAATCCCATGTCAGGGTGCCCGGCACGGCCTCCATCCGGGTCCATGCAAATTCACCGATGCGCACCCACGTCAGGCCGGTTGTGGCCATGCGGGCGGCGTCATCGGCCCATTGATCCTGAGGCCAGTGTTCGGGGTAGTAGCAGACGCCGAGTGTGCGTTTCATGACAGGCTTCTTTGCGAAAGGCGGCTCAGAGGGTGACGCGGTGCTCTGGTTGGCCGGTGATGTTGGTTTGGGTCTGGAACGTCTTGCCCTGTGTGTCGTCGCGGGGCAAGCCCACGGCGGCAGATGTGCAAAACAGGCTCTGGAAATCCGGGCCACCAAAGGCCGGGCAAGAGGTTTGTCTGGCCGCGAAGTGATACGCTGCGATAAAGCGGCCATCAGGGCCGTAGCCCGCAACGCGCCCAGCCCCCCATTGCGCATTCCACAGATTGCCTGCGGCATCCACGACCGCGCCGTCGGGGCGCAGATCGGTGCCGCGCAGGTCGATATGCAATACCGGATCACCCAAGGGCCAGCCATCCGCATCCAGCCCGACGCGCATGATCTTTTGGGTCGGGGTATCGGTGAAATACGCCGTCTTGCCATCCGGTGCAAAGCAGATCGCGTTGGAAATGGTGATCGGTGCAAAAAGCCGCCGCAGCGCACCTTTGTAGTAACGATAGATCGCCCCCGCGCCGTCTTCTGCATTGATCCCCATGGTCCCGATCCAGAACCCGCCCTGCGGGTCGGCACGCCCGTCGTTTGACCGCGTGGCGGCATTGTCTGCGTCAAGCGCGCAGATTTCCCGGTGGTCGCCGGTCGTGATGTCAAACCGGTGCAGCGCCCGGGCCGAGGCCACGATCAGTGTGGTATCATCGACCCAACCCGCCGCGCTGACGTAGGTGTCAAATTGCCAGTGCTGCGTCCGCGTGTGCAGCCGTTGCCCCAGAATATCGAACCAGAACAGTTGCCCCCGTGTCGGATGCCACAACGGGCCTTCGCCCAATTGGCACTGGGTATCATCATAAATCATCGCGCCGCCTGATCATAGGCGGCGACCATGTCGCGGGCGCGCGCGGCCACATCGGCAACCGACAGGCCGGGTTTGTAAAGCGCGGAACCGATGCCGAAACCATCCGCGCTGGCCGCCATCCACATGGCAAAGTTATCGGCCCCTGCGCCGCCCACCGCATAGACCAATGTGCCGATGGGCAGGACCGCGCGGATCGCCTTGATCCCATCGGGGCCGATCAGGCTGGCCGGAAAGATTTTCAGACCATCCGCACCGGATTTGAGCGCGAGGAAACATTCGGTCGGGGTCATCACGCCGGGCCAGCTTGCCATGCCCGCAGCCTTGGTCGCGACAATCACCCGCTGGTCGCAATTGGGCGACACGATCAGTTTGCCACCTGCCTGCGCCACCCGGCCCACATCGCCGGTGGACAGCACCGTGCCCGCGCCGATCAAGGCTTCATGGCCGTGCGCCGCGACCATCGCCTTGATGCTGTCAAACGGGTCCGGTGAATTCAGCGGCACCTCGATCCGGGTGATCCCTGCGTCAATCAGGGCCGCCGCAACCGGCGCGGCCTCGGTCGGGGTGATTCCGCGCAGGATGGCGATCAGGGGACGGTGCATGGGTTATCCTTTCAACAGGCGAAACGCGGCGGTCAGACCGGCCAGCGTGATGGCGTCGCCCTTTACTTGTGTGGCGGGGGCGGCCTGCGTGGCCAGCGCATCAACATACAGCCGCGACAGCGCGCCCGCGCCAATGACGGCGATTTGCTGACCCAGCCAATACGGTTTGGCCGCGGCAAGTTCGGCACCGATCAACAGCCCCGACAGCCGCGCGCGCGCCGCAGGCCCCGACAGGTCCTGCAACAGCGCCTCCGCGCGCAGCGAAAACAGCCGCGCGGCAATCCGCTCGGGCCGTGCCATCGCATCCGACAGGCCGGTCGCAAAGGCGGCACTGTCCCAGCCCTCTGCGGGGATCGAATGCCGCAAGACGGTGTGGGTCGCGATCGTATCGAACAACTCTCCGGTCATGAATGTCTGAAAGCTGACGACCTCATCGGCGCTGACGTGGACCCATTTGGTGTGGGTGCCGGGCAGGCAAATGACGCCGTCCCAGTTTTTGTTGCGCGCAAGAAAGCCCGCGATTTGGGTTTCTTCGCCCCGCATCACATCCGCCGGATCGGTCTGTTTGATGCCGCCAATGACGTGAACCTGCAAATCGGGATTCTGTGTGGGTGCGCGCACAAATCCGCCGGGCAGCGCGGGGCAGGGCACCGCCGCATATGGCGCCTCGACCCAGCCCTGGCGTGATCCGACCATGCCGCAGGCGATGATGGGCGTGGGGCCATCCAGCCACGGCGCCACAGCGTCCAGCAAGGCGGGTTCGAACCCGTCGCGTGTCAGCTTACCCATGCCCTGATCCGATACCGCCTCGGCCAGTACGGACCCGGATGCCGACATCGCCCAGGCCCGCATATGCGTCGTGCCCCAGTCGACGGCGATCCAATCGGCCTTGATGGTTTGATCTGTCATAGCTTCCGGCCCTCGACCACCCACATGCGTTCCGGGAATGACCACGGCAAGGTGACGCCATAGCGCATCAGATAGGCCCCCGAAAGCGTCAGCGCGTCGGTTTTCAATGCCGGTGTTCCGCGTGACAGGTGATGCAGCGTGTTGCGGTTGGTCAGGTTGATCCGGTACATCGCGTCCGCCTGCAATCCCGTCAGGCGCAGCGGGCGTGGCGCGATCTGCGCGCTGGTTGCGGCCTTGCCGGCGAACACCACGAACCGGGATGTATCGCGCGCCAGTTGCAGCTCGGCCAGCACCGCCGGATCGGCACTGTCCAGCCGCAGAATATCGGCGGTCTGCATCCATGCGCGGTTGTGCTTCCACCAACTTGTGACCTCGGTCAGGACGGCGGCCTCATGGGCGCTCAGTTCGCGGGGGTCCATCTCAAAGCCCATGTGGCGCTGGGCCGCGACCCAAGCGCGAAAACTGATATCCAGCGTGCGGCCGGATGTATGGCAATGGCGCGGGCCGACGTGGCTGCCGGTGACCGACAGCGGCAGAAACAGCGCCGCGTCATGCTGGATGCGCAGCCGTTCCAGCGCGTCGTTACTGTCGGATAACCAAACCCGCTGGGTGCGCTGCAAAATGCCAAAGTCGATGCGCCCGCCACCCGATGCGCAGGTTTCAATCTCGATATGGGGGAACGTCGCGCGCAGCTGGTCGATTAACGCATATGATCCACGGGTTTGCGCCGCATCGGGCATCGGCAACACGCGGTTGTGGTCCCATTTGATATAGTCGATGGCATTGTCGTGCAGGATCGCGGACATCCGGCCATACAGAAAATCACGCACCTCTGGCAGCGCCATGTTCAGCGCCTTTTGCTGGCGGCCCAACGTCTGATCGGCGCTGCCCAGCGCCCAATGCGGATGGGCGCGGTGGATGTCGCTGTCTTCGTTGATCATCTCAGGCTCGAACCAGATGCCAAAGGTCATGCCCAGCCCGTGAACATGTTGGATCAGCGGGGTCAGCCCATCGGGATATTTGCGCGCGTCCACCGTCCAGTCCGACAGGCTGCGGGTGTCATCATCGCGTTGGCCGAACCATCCGTCGTCGAGCACAAAGCGCTCCGCGCCCAGATCGGCGGCGCGGGTGGCGATGTCTTGCAGGACGGGCAGCCGATGATCGAAATATACGGCCTCCCAGCAGTTATAATGCACCGGGCGTGGGGCATCTGGCTTGGGCCAGGTGACGATGTGGTCGCGCAGGTGGCGCTGAAACGCGACGGCACAGCCATTCAGGCCAGTGTCGGAATAGGCGATATAAAGGGGCGCTGTCCGGAACCGGGTTGCCGGTTCCGTCTCCATCCTTGCCGCATGGCCCCATTGGATTTGGCGGCGACCGTCGGGCAGTTCCTCGGCGATCATCTTGTGACCGCCGGACCAGCCATAGTGGAATGCGTAGGCTTCGCCAGCGGTATTGGTCGCGCCACGACAGGGCACATAAAGACCGGGAAAATGTTCGTGCCCGGTGCGGCCCGTCCGGTTTTCGCGGTAGCGCATTCCGGGCGACCATGGCGTGCGCGACAGCTGGAATTCACCACACCAACGGCCTGAAACGTCAATCATCTCGTCGCTGTGTTGCGGGCCGGGCAGCACAGGTGCGGCCAGCCAGTGCAGATGCACGCGGCGGGTCGCGTCCAGCGTCGTGTCGCAGGTGATGACATGCGTTTCGGGGTCGCTGGCAAAGCTGATCGTCAGGGTCAGCCCGTTGGCCTTATCGGCATAGGTCAGCACCAGCGCGCCGTCTTGCGTGACCCCCTCAAAGCAGAATTTCGGCAACAGCGGCGTGCCATCCGTATCACGCACGATCAGGCCGGGCTGGCCGGGAAAGCTGCGCGTCGCCTCCGGGCAGATAGACAGGTCGGGATTTTCATCCAGCATCCCGCCGGTCACATCAATCACATGCGCGGCGTGCAATGTCTCAAGGTTTTCGGCGGCAGGCAGCACGCCGCCCCAATAGACAACCTGCGGCAGGCGGTCGTTGCGGGCCGCCAGAACAAGTGTCTGACGGCCGTCGTCGATACGGTAGGTTCGGTTCATGATTTCTTACTTTACGGCGCCAAGGGTCAAACCCGCGATGAAATGCTTTTGCATCAAAAAGAACATTGCGACAGGGGGCAGGGCTGCGACAATTGATCCCGCGCTCATCAGATGATACGCCGCGCGGTACTGGGCGTTAAAGCTGGTGATGCCAGCGGTGACAGGTTGGCTTTCGGGGCCTTGGGTCAGCACGACCGCCCAGAAATAATCGTTCCAGATAAAGGTAAAGATCAGCACCGCCATGGCGGCAATCGCGGGCTTCATCAACGGCAAGACGACGTACCAGAAAATGCGCCATTCCGCGACACCTTCGACACGGGCGGCCTCGATCAATGGAAACGGCAGGGCGCGGATGAAGTTACGCATGAACAGCGTCGCAAACCCGGTCTGAAACGCGATGTGAAACAGCACGAGGCCGGTTTTGGTGTTATACAGGCCCATTTCGACAGTCAGGTCGCGCACGGGCACCATCAGAATTTGGAAGGGCACAAAATTGCCCGCAATGAACATGAAAAAGATCAGCAGGTTGCCTTTGAATTTATAGACCCCCAGCGCAAACCCGGTCATGCACGCCAGCGCCACGGTGCCGATCACGGTGGGCACGGTGATCAGGACCGAGTTCATCAAATAGCGCGGCATCGCGCTTTCAAAGAACACTTTGCCGTAGTTCGTGAACCCCTCAAACGACGACGGCCAGCCCCAATAGTTGCCATTGGTGAAATCCACGGCAGGGCGGATCGAAAAGATCATGACGGCGATCAGCGGCAGCAGCCAAACGATCAGCGCGAACGGCAGGAACGCCTGATAGCTGATTTGCACGGCGCGGGATGATTTCTCAATCGGTGTCGGGAACATGTTGCCCTCCCGTCCCGGGCTTGACCCGGGACCTCTTGTAAAAGGTGACGTGGAGGTCCCGGGTCAGGCCCGGGACGGGCAGGCGCAAGGATGTCATCAGCGTGCCCCTTTTTCGTCTTGGTACATCGCCCACAGGAAATACGAGATGAAGACCAGCATGATCAGGAACAGGACCACCGCGATGGCCGCCGCATAGCCGTACTGCAGGCCGCGCTCGCTCAGCGATTTTTCAAAGACGTAATAGGACAGCACGCGGGTCGAACCGAACGGCCCGCCCCCCGTCATGATCGACACCAGATCAAAGCTGCGCAGTGCACCGATCACAGTCACCACAAAGGCGATGAATGTCGCAGGTTTCAGTTGGGGAATGATCACATACCACAGCATCTTCCAGCCCTTCGCCCCGTCCAGCCGCGCGGCCTCCACCTGTTCGGGGTCAACCGCGTTCAGACCGGTCAGATACAAGATCATGCAATAGGCCGTCTGCGGCCAAAGACCCGCCGCGATGATCCCATAGGTTGCCCATGTCCTGTCGCCCAGAATATTGGTTGATTCCATGCCGAACCAGCCGATGATCACATTCAGCAGACCGACGTTGGGCAGGTAGAACCACGAAAACACCAGCCCCACGACCACCTGACTGATGACGAACGGAAAAAAGAACAGCGACTTGTACAGCCGAATACCGGGCACCGTCTGGTTGAGAAACAGCGCGATGAACAGCCCGCCGGGGATGGCCAGCAGATACAGCGCCAACCATTTGAAGTTATTGCTCAGCGAGATCCCGAAATTCCGGTCGGCGCGTTCGCCGTTCAGACCAAACAGCTTGTTATAGTTCTCAAGCCCGACATATTCGCCGTTGGTTTGAACATCGCCCAGACCATTCCAATCATAAAGCGACAGACCGAAACTTTGCCAGATCGGGGCAACGACATAGATGAAAAAGAAGATGACGCCGGGGGCCAGAAACAGCCAGGGGGTGATGGCGATCTCGTTGCGCTTGTACCAGCCGCGCTGCGCCGGGGAATGGCTGTCAGAGGATGCTGTCATAATCGTCCCACTTTCCCGGTTTGCGCATGTGAAAGCGCATGGGAAACGCGCTTGCAGATAGGCGGCGGAGGGTGGGGTGCGCGGCGTTCGCGCACCCCTTTGGTTGCTTAGTAAATGTCTTCGCGGGCATTTTCCAAACGCTCGAGAATATCATCGAGCGCGTCCGGGAACACCATGAACTCCTGAAACCCTTCCATGGCCACGGCGGCCATTTCCGCAGGGGCGTCACGGTCAAAGAACTGCGCGATGCCGCCCGGTGCCTTGTTCGACAGCATGTCGAAACCCTGTTGCAGGAACTTGTCGTCATCCACCGATGAATTCGCGTTCACCGGCAACTGGCCCAGATTTTCACCGTTGTTGATCAGCGTCTGGTTCTCCGCTGAGACCACGAATTTCAGGAATTCGCGCGCGTTGTCTTTGTTGGATGCGTTCGCGGGGATGTGAAAGGTATCCGTCGGCGCATCTTCGCCGCGCGGAATGCCGGGGGTGATTTCGACGAACTGATAGAAGTCCAGTTTGCTGTCATCCAGACCTGCTTCGCGCAGCGGGGCCACTGCAAAGTTACCCATCAGATAGGCCGCAGCTTCGCCATTGGCCATGAACGGCAGCGCTTCTTGCCAGCTATAGGTCTGATGGTCGTCGATGAACGCGCCCATGTCGATCAGTTGCTGCCAGTTGGCAAAGGTCGCGCGCACCTCGTCCGAGGTCCAGCTTTCTTGGCCGTTGGTCAGCCGCGCGTGGAAGTCATAGCCGTTGGTGCGCATGTTCAGATAGTCGAACCAACCACCGGCGGTCCAAAGGAATTTGGTCCCGATGGTGTAGCATTTCACGCCATTATCCAGTAGCGTCTGGCAGTTCGCCAGCTCTTCGGCCCATGTTGCCGGCTCTGTCAGGCCATATTGGTCAAAGATATCTTTGCGATAATAAACGCCCCACTGGTAGTAGGTGTACGGCACGCCGTACTGCTTGCCGTCGATGGTCAGTGCGCCTTTGGTCGATGCCAGTTCTTCTGACATCTGACCGTCCCAGATGTCGGACACGTCCTCGAAAAGGCCCGCCTCGACATAGGGCAGCATGCGGTTGGCGGCATACCAGTTGGCCACGTCAGGCGAATTGGCTGTCAGGAAGTTGCGGATCTGCGTCTTGTAGGCTTCGCGGTCAATGACCGTCAGTTCGATGTTCAGATCGGGGTGCAAGTCGCCGAACCGTTCGACCATGCCTTCCATCACCGCGCGGGGCGCGGGGTTTGACATGTCCGAAAAGATGACAAGATCGCCTGACAGCGTATGACCCGCGGCAGATGCGGCAGATGCGCTGATGCCAGCAGCAATAAACGCCGCAAGCGACGTCTTAAGAATGGAATGCATGGTGTCCTCCCTGGTGCTTCCATAGTGTAAACCGCGTCTCATTATATGAAACTTGGTTTTGGATATTGATACTAAACCGCGACTCATCTAGCCTTGTCAACAGTGCAGGGCGGCACCGGCGCGCAAGTCGGTGCAAAAACGCCCAGTTTGGACAGGGGGGAACATGGTAGCGGCGACCCGCGACGGCACAGTCGGCAAAGCACTTAGCGTGCTTGATCAGGTGGCAGCCTTTGGGCGGCCTGTGCGCTTCACCGAGCTTCTTGCTCAGTCGCCATTTCCCAAGCCGACGCTTTACCGTTTTGTGCAAACGCTGACCAATCAACAGATGTTGTCCTATGATCCCGATCGGCAAACCTATGCGCCGGGTATCCGCCTTGTCCGGCTGGCCCATGCCGCGTGGGAACAATCAACGCTGGCGCCGGTCGCGCGTCCGCATATCGACGCGCTCAGCAAGGCGGTGGGGGAAACGGTGCATCTGGCGCAGCTGGATCATGCGCAGGTTCTATATGTCGACAAACGCAACGCCGGAAAGCCTGTTCAGATGTACAGCCAGGCCGGCAAGGTCGGGCCGGCGTATTGCACCGGGGTCGGCAAGGTGATGTTGGCGTTTTCCGATCCGGCGATTGTCGATCTGGTGATTGAACAGCAGTCGTTTCATGCTTTCACGCCGCACACGCTGACCAGTGCGGCTGCGCTGCGCGAAGAACTGGCCGACATCCGCGCCCAAGGCTATGGCTTTGATCGCGAAGAACACGAACCGGGGATCATCTGCGTGGCGATGCCGATCTTGTCGGAAGCCGGGCGCGTGCTGGGCGCCTTGTCCGTGACCAGCACGACGGGACGCACCAATCTTGCCGGGCTCGAAGCCTATGTGCCGATCTTGCAAGATACCGCCCGAAATATCGCAATCGACGCCCAAAACTGGAGCTTTCCAGACCACGATACCAAAGAAACAACGGGGATATAGGCCATGTCAGGTGTGACACTGAACAAAGTGATCAAGCGCTACGGCGAGGTGCAGGTCATTCACGGGATTGATCTGGAAATCGACGACGGCGAATTCTGCGTCTTTGTCGGCCCGTCGGGCTGTGGCAAATCCACCTTGCTGCGCATGGTCGCGGGTCTGGAAGAAACGACCGAAGGGTCGATGCAAATCGGCACCCGCGATGTGACCCGCCTGGACCCATCGCTGCGTGGCGTGGCGATGGTGTTCCAGACCTACGCGCTTTATCCGCATATGACGGTCAAGGAGAACATGGGCTTTGGTCTCAAGATGAATGGCTACCCCAAGGCCGAGATCGCGGCAAAGGTGGCCGAGGCGACGCGCATCCTCAAGCTTGAAGACTACCTGTCACGCAAACCTGCGGCCCTGTCGGGGGGGCAACGCCAGCGCGTCTCGATCGGGCGGGCGATTGTGCGTGGGCCAGAGGTGTTTTTGTTCGACGAACCGCTGTCCAACCTCGATGCGGAACTGCGGGTCGAGATGCGTGTCGAAATCGCACGCCTCCACCGCGAGATTGGCGCTACGATGATCTATGTGACCCATGATCAGGTCGAGGCGATGACGCTGGCCGATAAGATCGTCGTGCTGCGGGCGGGACGGATCGAACAGGTGGGGGCGCCGATGGCGCTGTACCGTGACCCCGACAACAAATTCGTGGCCGGTTTCATCGGCTCGCCTGCGATGAACTTCTTGCGCGCTACGGCCACTGATGGCCGCGTCGATGTGCCGGGCATGAAAGCGTCGTTCGACGGTATCATTGCCCCCGCCTATACCGGCAAGACCGTGACCGTGGGCATGCGCGCCGAACACCTGATGGTCGATCCGGCGGGCGATACCCATACCGTTGACCTGACCGAAAGCCTTGGAGGGGTGTCGTTTGTCTATCTGACATGCGAAACCGGCGAGCGGATCGTCATCGAAGAACGCGGCGATG
Source organism: Yoonia sp. (assembly GCF_017854565.1). Classification (GTDB taxonomy): domain Bacteria; phylum Pseudomonadota; class Alphaproteobacteria; order Rhodobacterales; family Rhodobacteraceae; genus Yoonia. Next base: position 39,607 of record NZ_JAFMHJ010000002.1, on the reverse strand, counting down.
ACCGGTCGGTCGAAGGCGCGCGCGTTGGCGTGACGATCGACAAATCACGGGTCTATCTGTTCGATGGCGACACCGAACAGCGTATCCGCACCTGACGTTTGCGCCCCGGGGTCAGCGTTTGCCGTAATAAAGGCCGACCACATGCTCGGCCTGTGCAAAAAACAGCCAGCGCACCACCAGCACACCTGCGATGTGGCTGAACACGGCAAACACTGCGAAAATGTGGCTGAACGGCAAAAGCAGCAGCACGACCGGCAGGACAAAGCCGAGCCCCAGCGCAATGGCCCGCAATTGCACGGCGTGTCTGCGCCCGACTACATGGATGAATTCACGCATCAGATAATTGGTGCCCGTATGGGGCGGCTCGAACGCGCGGACCTTGCCGATGTGCCCAAGGCCCGTGGCGGTGTCCATATCGGTGCCGGACCGCTGAAACCGCTTGTCGCCCATGGCCCAGGCATAGAGTTGCAAGCCACCCGCCAGCGCCAAAAGTCCAATGGTTTCCGACACTTGCCCGCCCAGCAATGCGCCGCCACCCAGCGATAGGGTCAAAAACAGCGCAGGTGTGGTCCAGTGGTGCCAGCGTGGCACGGTCCTGAGCTGTGCATAGATCATCGCCGTCGTGAAAATCGTCGTCAGCGCCCCGACCGCGCCAAGCCACCCCAAGGCCGCAAACCGCGTGCCGCCAAAGACCAATCCCGCGCCATAGAACGCCATGATCAGCAATGTCGCGACGGCGGCAATGCCTTCGCGGCTAAGCCAGCTTGTCTGCCACTGGCTGAACGCCTTGATCGCGCGTTCGGGGTGACCCAGATGAAAGGTCGATGCCAGCAGCCCACCGACCGCCGCGACATAGGCGATCGTAAACCAAATGAACGCAGACAGCCCCCCCGGTACCAATGCGCCGACCCCAAGCCAGAACAACAGCCCAAAACCCAGGCCTGAAAATGTGGTAAAGATGATAACGGATGGTGCAGGATGCATTATTTGGCACCTCCCGGCAGGGCCGATAGCGCCTTGTCGAGCCAGCCGACAAAGCCTTTGCCGTCTTGGGCAATGGGTTCAAGAAACGGCGCAAGGATATCTATCTGCGGCTCTGCGTCCTTGGGGCGGGGGGGGAGGTATTTGTTGACCGGTTTGGTGCCCTGTTCGGGCATCAGATCAAACCCGCCGCGTTCAGCCACCAGTTTCGACACATCGCTATCGGCGTCTCCCAGATCACCAAAGTGGCGCGCACCGGACGGACATGTGCGCACACAGGCCGGCTCGCGGTCTTCTTCGGGCAGGTTTTCATTGTAAATCCGATCGACGCAAAGCGTGCACTTTTTCATCACGCCTTCTTTGGCGTCCAATTCCCGCGCGCCGTAGGGGCAGGCCCAGGCACATAACCCGCAGCCGATGCAGTCGCTTTCGTTGACCAGCACGATACCGTCCTCGACCCGTTTGTAGCTGGCCCCTGTGGGGCAGACGGTGACGCAAGGTGCGTCCTCGCAATGCAGGCAGGATTTTGGGAAATGGACGAGCTGTGCCGTGCCCTGTGCGGGTTGGACTTCGTAGGAATGGACCCGGTTGAGGAATGTGCCGGACGGGTCAGCGCCGTAAGGTTCCTGATCCGACAACGGCACGCCGTAGTTTTCCGTATTCCAAGCCTTGCATGAAATCACGCACGCGTGGCAGCCCACGCAGGTATCAAGGTCAATCACAAGGCCGAGTTTCTTGGCGGTCGGTCCGGGAAGCTGGGTCATCAGGTGGCGCTTTCGTCTGGGCGGAAAACGAAATTTCCAGAAATTTCGTGGCCTCCGGCGGGGATATTTCGGCTCGGAAGAAGGTAGATCACTTGCCCACCTTCCATGCCAGTACGCGCGGGGCTTTTGGCACCGGTGACGTGATGGCCGGCAACACTGGCTGGGCTTCGTTCGGGATGCCGGATTTTTCGATTTTCACCCGCAGGTCGAACCAGGCCGCCTGGCCGGTGATCGGATCAGAGTTTGCCCAGCGCAGCCCGTCGCCCTTGGGTGGCAGCAATTCGTGGATCAGATGGTTCAGCAAGAACCCTTTGGTCGCTTCGGGTGCATCGCTGTCCAGCGCCCATGCGCCTTTGCGTTTGCCGATGGCGTTCCATGTCCAGACCGTGTTTTCGTTCAGCGACGCCTGATGGGCCACCGGCACGGTGATGGCGCCATGGGCCGAGCTGACCCGCGCCCAGTCGCCTTCTTGAAATCCGTTGGCTTCCCAGATTTTGGTTGGCACATAAAGCGGGTTGTGCCCGTGAATTTGGCGCAGCCATGCGTTTTGCGACCCCCAACTGTGATACATCGCCATTGGCCGCTGCGTCAGCGCGTGGATGGGATATTCCACCGGGTCCACGTGTCCGTCCTCGAACGGTGGATACCAGATTGGCAGCGCGTCCATCGTCACGGCAATTTGGCCGCGCAGATGGTCGGGCGGCTGCCGGGTGCCGATGCCTTGGGCGGCCGCCTGAAACTTGCGCAGTGGTTCGACGTAAAGCTGAAAGATATACGGCTGGACCACATCGTAGAAACCCATCTTCACGGCCCAGTTCTGATAGTCCATCGAGAAGGGTTTGTAATAGGCCGCGCTTTCGGGAACGTGTTCGATCCAGAAACCGCCGTTGTCGATATAGGTCTGCAATTGGTCGGGGTTAACGTCACCGCGCCCGCCCTGAACGCCGTCTGCGCCTTTGCGAAAGCCCGCCAGCGGTCCGATTCCGGGGCGTCTGATGTGATTGGTGATATAATCTGCATAGTCTTGGTATTTCTGGCTGCCGTCCGCGTTCACAAATCCCGGCAGGTCCAGCCGCGCGCCCAATTCGCACAGCACCGATTGAAACCCGCGCACATCGCGGTCGGGTTCCACCACGGGCCAGCGGATCGCGTCGGCGACCGCGTCGGCCTCGCAGATCGGGCGGTCCAGCAGCGAAATGCAGTCGTGCCGCTCCAGATAGGTCGTGTCGGGCAGGATCAGGTCGGCATAGGCCACCATTTCGGATGAATAGGCATCGGAATAGATGATGTGGGGGATGACATAGGACCCATCCGCATTCTGATCGGTCAGCATCTTTGCGACGCCGCCAACATTCATCGACGAATTCCACGCCATATTCGCCATATACATAAACAGCGTGTCGATCTTGTAGGGGTCGCCTGCATGCGCGTTGGAAATCACCATATGCATCAGCCCATGCGCCGACATCGGGTTTTCCCAGCTATAAGCCTTGTCGATGCGGATCGGACGGCCATCGTCATCAAGGCAAAGGTCTTCGGGGCCCTGCACATAGCCCAGATGCGGACCGTCCAGCGCCTGACCGGGTGTGACCTTGCAATGCGGTTTGGGGTGGGCTGTCGCAGGTTTGGGGTAGGGCGGTTTGAACCGCATGCCGCCGGGGGTTTCGACCGCGCCAAGGATGATTTGCAGCATGTGCAGCGCGCGGCAGGTCTGAAACCCGTTGGAATGTGCCGAAATCCCGCGCATGGCGTGGAATGACACCGGGCGGCCGACCATTCTGGTATGTGTCACACCGCGAAAATCTGTCCACGTGCGATCCAGTTCAATCGCTTCATCAAAGGCCACGCGGGCAAGGTCGGCGGCAATCGCGCGGATACGCAGTGCCGAGATGCCGCAGCGGTCTGCGACGGCTTCGGGTGCATAGGCCGGATCAAGATACCGGTCCGCCATCCGATGGAACACCGGGCGATGGGTGATCCCCTTGGCATGGTGGGTGCCCGATAGATCCGGTTCGACACCCATGCCATTCCATGCCGCCAGCATGCCGGTGCGTCGGTCGATCACCTGCGGCTGGCCGGCCGCATCGCGCAGGAACAGGCCGTATTGCTCTGACTTGGGGTCGTCGTTGACCAGCACGGACGCATTGGTAAACCGGGCGAGATAATCCAGATCGACCTTGCCGGCCTTCATCAGGCAATGCACCAGAGCGAGGATGAATAAACCATCGGTGCCGGGCGTGATGCCCACCCAATCGTCCGCCACGGCGTTATATCCGGTGCGGATCGGGTTGACCCCAATCATCCGCGCGCCGCGCGCCTTGATCTTGCCGATGCCCATCTTGATGGGGTTGCTGTCGTGGTCTTCGGCGACACCGAACAGCATGAACAGCTTGGTATGGTCCCAATCGGGCTGCCCGAATTCCCAAAAGGCGCCGCCCATGGTGTAAATGCCCGCTGCGGCCATATTGACCGAACAAAACCCCCCGTGGGCGGCATAGTTGGGGGTGCCGAACCCCTGCGCCCAAAAGCTGGTGAACGACTGCGACTGGTCCCGCCCGGTAAAGAACGCCAGCTTTTCAGGGGCCGTGTCCCGGATCGGCTTGAGCCAGTCGACGGCCAGGCTCAGCGCTTCTTCCCAGCTGATTTCCTCGAATTTGCCGGACCCGCGCGGGCCAACCCGCTTTAACGGCGCGCGCAGCCGCGAGGGCGCGTTGTGCTGCATGATCCCCGCCGACCCCTTCGCGCAAAGCACGCCCTTGTTGACCGGGTGATCCTTGTTGCCTTCGATATACGCGACCTTGCCGCCCTTCATATGCACATTGATCCCGCAGCGGCAGGCACACATGTAGCACGTCGTCTTGCGGACCTCGTCAGACACAAATGGCGATGTATCGAGAGGGGGCTGATCAAGTGACATAGGCGGACCTTTCAAGCGATGGCGTGTGGGCCATCGTGGGGACAGTACGGTGCCGGACAGGGGGTGAACAGGCCGCGCGTGGGCTGTGGTGCATCTATCGCCCCTTTGCGATCAGGCCCAGCGCGTCGCGGGCGATTTGTTTTTCTTCGTCGGCGGCAATCACATGCACGGGGGTATCCCCAAAACAGGCCAGATGCGCCATGATCCGGTCCCGCACCGGGGCTGCGTTTTCACCGATGCCGCCGGTGAACGCGACCGCATCCAGCCCGCCCATGGCCACAATGGCCGATCCGGCATGGCGCGCGGCCCAATAGCAAAAATGCGCCACGGCAAATCGGGCATCGGCATCATCGCGCTCCAGCAGGGCCTTCATGTTGTTGTCGCCTGCGAGCGCCATCAGCCCGCTTTGCTTGTTGAGTAAATGATCGGTGCCATCAATCCCCAGCGCCCGCGCAATCCGCAGTACGGCGGCACCGTCGATGTCACCGCTGCGCGTGCCCATGGTCAGTCCTGACAAGGGCGAGTAACCCATTGATGTCGCAACAGATTGCCCCTCTTTGATGGCACAGAGGCTGGCCCCGTTGCCCAGATGAAACGCCAGCAAACGGGCCGGCAGGGCGGTGCCAAAATCAGCGACCATATTGGCATAGGACAGGCCGTGAAACCCATAGCGTCGGATACCCTGCGCCGCTTGCGCTGCGGGAATGGCATAGCGGGTGGCGACATCGGGGTTGGTCGCATGGAACGCGGTGTCAAAGCTGGCGTATTGCGGCAAGTCCGGTGCGCTGGCCGCAACGGCGTGAATGCCCGACAGGTTGACCGGGTTGTGCAGCGGGGCCAGTGGCACGCAATCGGCAATCGCCCGCAACACCTGCAGCGTGATCCGGGCCGGCGTGGTACATTGCGTCCCGCCATGCACCACGCGGTGCGCGGCAGCCGCAATCTGCGTGCTGTCATGGCCGATATGTTGGAACGCGGCCTGTATCTGCGTCAGCGCATCGGCATGGTCGATTGATGTAACAGGCGTCTTTGCGCCGTTCACCGCCAGCGTCCCCGCCCCGCCAATTTCGGTGATCATGCCATCCGCGACGCAGTGCAGGTCGGTCTGAAACAGGCTGACCTTCAGCGACGATGATCCTGCATTGATGACAAGGATCATGACGCAGCCGCCACAATCGCGCCAAGTGCCGCCGCGCAAATCCGGTCCGGCGCCTGCTGGCTGCGCGAGGTCAGCAGCACCGGCACTTTCAGCCCCATCACCAAACCACCGGCACAGCACCCCATGCCCAGAACCATCAGCTTGAACAGCGCATTGCCGGACGTGATATTGGGCACCAGCATGATATCAGCGTCGCCCGCGACCTCGGATGCGTAATTCTTGGCCTCTGCCGCCGCCTTGCTGAAAATCAGGTCAAGCGCCATCGGGCCCTGTACAATCGCGTTGGGCAGCGCGTCTTTGGCCCATGCTGCGATCTCGGCGGCTTCCATGGTGTTGGGGATCGACGGGATCGGGTCTTCGGTCGGGGCCAGCAGGCCCGCTTTGACGTTCGTATCACCCAGGATCGTGGCAAGCCGGACGGCATGGGCCAGACAGGCCTTGCGGGTCGCCACATCAGGGTCCACGTTCAGCGCCGCATCGGTCAGCAACAAGGGCCGGTCGGAGCCGGGTTTGGTGATGTGAAACACATGCCCGCAACGCACGTCCTTTTCACGCAGCCCCGCGGCTGACGGCAACAGGCCCATCAGGAACGTCGATGTATGGATTTGCCCCTTCATGATGCTGTCCACCTCGCCGTTGCGGGCAAGGGCGGCGGCACGGGCCGCTGCCTGTTCATGCGGGGCATGTTCCAACCGGTAGGGCGTGATATCCCAGCCTATCTGCGCGGCGGTCGCGGTGATCTTGTCGCGGTCGCCAATCAAAACCGGCGTGGCCAACCCCAACGCGGCCGCCTCGCGGATACCTTGCAAGGCGTTGATGCTGCCGGCATTCACCAGGGCCACCCGTGGGGTGGGCAGATCCTGGGCGCGTGCCAGCAACGTGGCCGGGCAGGCGGCTGTCTGTGTCGCAAGGAAGGGGAAATCATCGCTCATTGGGCGGCACCTTTCATGTGATCATCGCCCGAAGTAGGCCAAGCCCTGACAAAATCAGCAAGAGCAAAACCGCAAACCGCCGAAATGTCTCCGGGTTCGCCGCCAAAAATCGCCGCCCTCCCAGCCAGACGCCGATTGCCAGCAGTGGAAACGCAAGCGCTGCGCCAACGGCGGTATCGGGGCCGACCAGCCCACCGTGCCACATCAGCGGCAGCGTGATCAGGTCCAGCCCGGTCAGATATGCAATCATCGTGGCGCGGAACCGCGCCGCGGGGATTGGCTGCGCCGACATGAACGCCGCCACCGGCAAACCGCCCACACCCGCGCTGTTGATCATGCCTGACACCATGCCGACCCCTGCGGTCCCAAACGGCCCGATCACCTTGCGAACCTGCCAACCCGACAGCAACACCAGGGCCATTGTGCCGACGAACAGTGACACCACCAGCCGCACGTTCTGGTCCCCCAGCGATAAAATGACAGTCACCGCAAAGGGCAGCACCACCGCCGCCCCGCCCAGCAATACCAAAACCCGCCGCCAATCGACATGGCCCCGGATGCCGCGCGCCTGAAACAGCGTCATCAGCATTTCGCATGAAAAGACCACCGGGATCAGTGGCAGCGGATTGGTCAGCAAGGCCGCGCAGGCAATGAAAATCGCCGAAAACCCAAACCCCGAATAGCCCCGCACAAACGCGGCCCCCAGCAATGTCATTGCAAGGACCGCCGCCGTGCCGGGGCCAAGGTCGAATGGCACGCTTACTCAGCCGCCATATCCGCGGCAGAAATACCGGCCACCTGCACAGGTTTCTTCATCGCATCCCGGCGGAACGGCTCGCCCAGCTCTTGGTTCAGGATCACCTCGATCAAGGTGATTTCGTTGTTTTCCATCTGATCCTTGATCGCCTGATTCAGCATCGTGGTCAGTTCTTCCATGGTGCGCGCCTGCACGCCCTTCAGCCCGCACGCCTGCGCGATCCCGGCATAGGACACTTTCATGTCCAGTTCGGTCCCGACAAAGTTGTCGTCGAACCACAGGGTCGAATTGCGCTTTTCCGCGCCCCACTGATAGTTGCGGAACACGATCTGCGTGATCGCAGGCCATTCGTCGCGGCCAATCGCGGTCAATTCGTTGACGGAAATCCCAAAAGCGCCATCACCGGCAAACCCGATGACCGGCACGTCGGGCTGGCCGATTTTGGCCCCCACGATGGATGGCAGGCCATAGCCACAGGGGCCGAACAGACCGGGCGCCAGATATTTGCGGCCCTGCGGGAACGATGGATAGGCGTTGCCGATGGCGCAGTTGTTGCCGATGTCGGACGAAATAATCGCGTTTTCCGGCATTGCAGCCTGTATCGCGCGCCACGCCATGCGCGGCGACATCCAGTCAGGGCGCGCCGCACGGGCGCGTTCGTTCCATGACGTGCCGGGATCATCCTGTTCGTGGTCAAGCCCCGTCAACTCCTGTGCCCAAGCCGATTTCGTCTGGCCGATCAATGCCTTGCGGTCGGCGCGGCCTGCATCACCCGCGCTGTCGGTCAGGTTGGCCAGAATGCCTTTTGCGGCCTTTGCGGCGTCTGCAATGATGCCTACCGTCACCGTTTTGGTCAGGCCGATGCGGTCAGGGTTGATATCAACCTGAATAATCTTTGCATCCTTCGGCCAGTAATCAATGCCATAGCCCGGCAGGGTCGAAAACGGGTTCAGCCGCGTTCCCAGCGCCAGCACGACATCGGCCTTGCTGATCAGCTCCATCCCGGCCTTGGATCCGTTATAGCCCAAAGGCCCGGCAAACAGCGGGTGCGATCCGGGAAAGGCATCATTGTGCTGGTAGCCGACGCAAACCGGCGCATCCAGCCGTTCGGCCAGCGCCTTGGATGCCGCGATCCCGCCTTCGGCCAGCACGACACCGGCACCGTTGAGGATCACGGGGAACTTGGCCTCTGACAATAGCTGGGCGGCCTTGGCGATAGCGGCTTCGCCACCCGCCGGGCGCTCAAACTCGACGATCATCGGCAGTTCAATGTCGATCACCTGCGTCCAGAAATCGCGCGGCACGTTGATCTGGGCGGGGGCGCTGGCGCGCTTGGCCTGCATGATCACCCGGTTCAGCGTCTCGGCGATCCGGGTCGGGTCACGGACTTCTTCTTGATAGGCGACCATATCTTCGAACAGTTTCATCTGCTCGACCTCCTGAAAACCGCCCTGACCGATGGTCTTGTTGGCAGCCTGCGGCGTGACCAGCAAAAGCGGCGTATGGTTCCAATAGGCGGTCTTGACAGCCGTGACAAAGTTGGTGATGCCGGGGCCGTTCTGCGCGATCATCATCGACATCTCGCCGGTCACACGGGTATAGCCGTCGGCCATCATGCCCGCGCTACCTTCGTGGGCGCAGTCCCAGAATGTGATACCGGCCTTGGGGAAAATATCTGAAATCGGCATCATGGCCGATCCGATAATGCCAAAGGCATGCCGAATGCCGTGCATTTGCAGGGTTTTGACGAAAGCTTCTTCGGTGGTCATCTTCATGGCTGGGTCTCTCCCGTTGGAATGGTCAATCGCGTGGCCATATGCCCCGGTTTGCTACAGCGACCCTAGGTTTAGCTGATGGATTTCGTTAGGGCCAGTTGCATTGGGACATTAAGGCCAGTTGGCCCCGCCACTCACTGCGATTTCAGCGCGGCTGCGATCAGCCCGACGCCCGCAGTGATCCGCTCTGCCGCGATCGACGAATACGCAAGACGGAAATATTCCGTCGGTGGTGTCGGGCTGGCAAAGAACGGCGCGCCCGGCTCGATCAGCACGCTATCGCGGCGCAGCGTCTGGGCAAGTGCCGTGGTGTCCGTGCCATCGGGCGCGCGCAGCCAGACCGATGACCCGCCATAGGTGCCTTGCCCCGCGATGGTCAGCCCGTGATCGTGCAACGCCGCCCCGATCACCTGCCTGCGCTGATGGTAGGCTTTGCTCATCCGTCGCACCAGCGCGTCGTAATGCCCCAGCGACAGATAATAGGCCACCGTCCGCTGGATATGCCCCGGCGGATGGCGCAGCACGGTTGCCCGCAGCGCGCGGGCCTCGCGGATAAACGGCTCTGGCCCGACCAGATAGCCAAGCCGCAACCCCGGAAACAGCGATTTCGAGAAAGAGCCGACGTAAATCACCCGCCCGTTCTGATCCAGCGATTTGAGCGAGGGCGAGGGCGATTTCAAAAACGACATCTCGAACTCATAGTCGTCTTCGACAATCACAAAATCCTCTTCCTCCGCCTTTTGCAGCAGGGCCTTGCGGCGGCTGACCGGCATGGTGGCCGTGGTCGGGCAGTGGTGGCTCGGTGTGGTGAAAACCACGTCGGTGCCCGCAGGCAAGGCATCGGGGGGCAGGCCATCGGCGTCTACCGGCACCGTACTGAACTGACATCGCGATTGCGTCAAAATGGTGCGCAGCGCGGGGTAACACGGGTCCTCGATGGCGGCGCGCCTGCGGCTGTTCAGCAAGACCTGCGCGGCCAGCCACAGCGCGTTTTGCGCGCCCATCGTGACCAGTATTTCATCGGGATTGGCCAAGATGCCGCGCCGGGGCAGGCTTTGGCGGGCAATGAAATCAATCAACTGCGGATCGTCGCCATCGAAATAGTCCGATGTCAGCGCCGCAAAATCCCGCATCCCCAGCGCCTGCACCGCACAAAGGCGCCAGTTGGCGGTATCGAACAGCGTTCTGTCGGCCTGTCCATAAATAAACGGATAGCGATAACTGGCCCAATCGGCGGGCTTGTCCATGCTCAGACCGGGGGTAAAGCGTTGGCCAATCGCGCGGGTCCAGTCCACCGTGCCCGCACCGGCCCCCGCACGCAGGGCGGGAAAGGCGGGCGGTTCGGGCGCATTTTCCGAGACGAAATACCCTGACCGCCCCCGCGATGTCAGGTAATCATCTGCCACCAACTCGGTATAGGCCAGCGTCACGGTGATCCGGCTGACACCCAGATGCAGGGCCATCCTGCGCGATGACGGCAGGCGTTCGCCGGGGCGAAAACGGCCCGCAAGAATACCCTGCGCAACCATTTGCTGGATGCGCGCCTGCAACGTGCCTTCGGCGGCAGGATCAAGAAGAAAGGTTTCGACGGATATCGACATGAACGCGCCCGGAATGAAGCGTCAGCCTGACCCGAAAGACAAGGTTGTGCAAGCCGTCGCAGGTCCGCGCCGCGTAAACGACCCCGGCCAGCGGGGGGGGTAAATTGCAGGCGGGGGGCATCTGCCACGCCTGCGATGGTCACCTAGCCCAGAACGCGGCTGATCGCGTGATCCACGGCATCGGTGATCTGATCCAGATCGTCCTTTGTGGCGATCAGTGGCGGGGCGAACAGCAAGGTGTTGTTGAAACCGGGTAGCGACCGATTGGTCGCCCCGATGATCACACCCTGCGCCATGCAATCGGCCACAATCGCGGCCACCTGCTTTTCGCCGACCGGCTCTTTTGTGTCGCGGTCCAGCACCAGTTCGGCACCGGCAAACAGGCCCATGCCGCGGACATCGCCGATCCATTTATGCTTTTCCATCAGCCCATACAGGTTGCCCTTCAGGTGCGCGCCCATATCCACTGAATTCCCAAGCAGGTCTTCTTCCATGATGATTTTCATGTTTTCAATCGCCGCCGCCGGGCCTGCCGTGCAGCCGCCAAACGTCGAAATATCGCGGAAATAGCTTAGATGATCGGTGTCGTCCTTGAACATCTCGAACACCGCATTGGTCGTCACACAGCACGAAATCGCCGCATAGCCTGACGCGACCCCCTTGGCCATGGTGACAAAGTCAGGCTGCACGCCGAACTGCTGATAGCCAAACCAGGTGCCGGTCCGGCCCAACCCGCAAACCACTTCGTCGATATGCAGCAAAATCTCGTATTTGCGGCAAATCTCCTGCACCCGCTGCCAATAGCCTGTTGGCGGGACGATAATGCCGCCACCGGCGGTAATCGGCTCCAGACACAGCGCGCCAATCGTATCGGCGCCTTCGCGCAGGATCACGTCCTCGATCGCCTGCGCGGCTTTTGCGCCGTATTCTTCCCCGACCGATCCATCCTGCGACCGATATTCAAGGCAATGCGGCACTTGGATAAATCCGGGGGTAAAGGGGCCATACTGCCCGCTACGCTCTTCCTGTCCGCTCGCTGACAGGGCGCTGATCGTTGTGCCGTGGTAGTCACGCTCGCGGTATAGGATCTTGTTCTTTTTGCCGCCATGATGTTTGTGGCTGATCTGGCGGACCATCTTGAACGCCTTCTCATTGGCCTCGGAACCAGAGTTGGCATAGTAAACGCGGTCCAGTCCGGGCATCTTATCAGTGAGCATTTCGGAAAACGCGGCGGCGGGGATGTTGCCCGCCATGCCGCCGAAAAAGCACATCTTGGTCAACTGATCGGCAACCGCCTTGCTGATGCGTTCACGGCCATAGCCGACATTGACGGTCCAAACGCCGCCCGACACGCCATCCAGATGCTCTTTGCCCTTGATGTCCCAGACGCGCATGCCTTTGCCTTCGACAATAATGCGCGGGTCCATCGTCTCGTAGGGTTTGTGCTGGGACAGGTGATGCCAGACATGGGCGCGGTCGGCTTCGACCACATGACCGGGGTCGTTCGAGAAAGAGTGCAGGTCCATGTCCGGTGCTCCGTGTATCAAAAGGGAATGGGCAGCCGAATCCACTTCGCGTGGTGCTGCTGACATATGCACTGTGCCTATAAGCTGGGCACTGTCGATAGGGCCAGATGGTACGCAAAGATAATGCCAGTTCAAGGCGGGAACCGGATGCCCAGCGGTGCCCGCGTCTTTTTAACACATTGAAAAATATATAAATTGTATTTTTCCAGACCCCGTGCCGCCTCATTTTTCAAATATCTGACTGTGTTCTTTTCATTGACGCAGGCGCGTCAATTCCCTTGGCTCACATGCAACGCACTGCAAACATCGTTTTGTCCGGCAGGCGCGCGCCGACATTTTGCTGCACCGGACGGGGCTAGGCACCTGACGAGAATCATGGTCAGTTAGACGCTACAGAGGCGGGGCGAACCCTGCCCAATTCATGGCCCATATCACGGGTCACAACATGGGAGACGATCAAATGAACCTCAAGAAGACACTAATGAGTGCTGTGGCCGGCGTGGCGATCATGACCGGCACGACACAGGTGATGGCCGCAGGTCACAGCGAACTTACCGTCGCTTATTTTCTGGAATGGCCGATGCCATTTCAATTCGCCAAGGTGAACGGCACCTACGATGAGGCGCTGGGCATGACGGTGAACTGGGTCAGTTTCGACAGCGGCACCGCAATGTCGGCTGCCATGGCATCGGGTGATGTGCAAATCGCAGTCAGCCAAGGCGTGCCACCTTTTGTCGTCGCGGTCTCTGCGGGGCAGGATCTGCAAATCCTTGATGTCGCCGTATCCTACGCGGAAAACGACAACTGCGTCGTGTCGTCCGGGCTTGAGATCGACAAGGACAGCGCCGCTGAACTGGCCGGTAAAAAGGTCGCCGTGCCGCTGGGCACCGCTGCGCACTATGGCTTCCTGCGCCAGATGGACCACTTTGGCGTCGATCTTGCCTCGCTTGATGTCGTGGACATGGCCCCCGCCGATGGTGCTGCGGCGATTGCCCAGGGTCAGGTCGATATGGCCTGCGGTTGGGGCGGTGCGCTGCGCCGCATGAAAGAGCACGGCAATGTCCTGCTGACCGGTGCCGAAAAAGAAGCGCTGGGTATTTTGGTGTTTGACGTCACATCGGCCCCCGCGTCCTTTGTCGCCGAAAACCCCGATGTCGTGGCGAAATTCCTCGCCGTCACAGCGGCGGCAAATGCCGCATGGAATGACGGTTCAGGCGTGGCGGAAATGCTGCCCGTCATCGCCCAGGACGCGGGCATGGACGAAGCCGCAACCGCCGAAACCATGGCGACATTCGTATTCCCCAGCGTTGCAGATCAGCTGTCTCCTACATGGCTGGGCGGCGCGGCCCCTGCCTTCATGAAGGGCGTGGCCGACGTGTTTGTCGATTCCGGTTCGATCCCATCCGCCTTGGGCAGCTACGCCGGGACCATCAACATCGGCCCATTGGCTGCCGCCGAAGCGATGTAATAACGATCGGCGGCTGGCGCGGGTTCGCTGCGCCAGCCGCCCCTTGGTTGTCGTGATGATCCTTGCCTGCGCCGCGCAAGGATTTTCAGGAACAACAATGGGGCGGCATATGTCGGGACTTCAAATAGACAAGCTATCCATGCGGTTCGACCTGCCGAACGGATCATCGGTGCAGGCGCTGCAAGACGTGTCCGTCGACCTGAAAGCAGGCGAGCTACTATCGGTTCTGGGGCCATCGGGCTGCGGAAAAACGACTCTTCTGAATATCGTTGCGGGGTTTTTGGCCCCAACCGCAGGCACCATAATCCTGAATGGCAAAACCGTCAGCGGCCCCGGCCCGGAACGCGGCATGGTGTTTCAGCAGGGCGCCCTGTTCGAATGGATGAGCGTGCGTGAAAACGTCGGTTTCGGCCCGTCGATGAAAGGCATGGCCAAAGCGCCCAAGGCGCAGATCGTCGATCACCTGCTTGATGTGGTCGGCCTGCAGGATTTCAAAGACAAGGCGGTTTATGAACTTTCGGGCGGCATGCAGCAGCGCGTCGCATTGGCCCGCTGCCTTGCCAATGAACCCGACGTGATCTTGATGGATGAACCGCTTGGCGCGCTTGATGCGCTGACGCGTGAAAAGATGCAGGGCCTTGTTCTGAAGCTGTGGAAGGAAACCGGCAAGACGATCATCCTGATCACCCACTCTGTGGAAGAGGCGCTGCTATTGGGCGAGCGCCTGATCGTGATGGCCCCGCGCCCCGGTCGCATTCACACCGAATATCGCCTGCCCTTTGCAGAAATGGGCGTCGGTCAAGACCTGCGCGAGGTCAAGAAGCACCCTAAATTCGCCGAAACCCGCGAAGAAATTCTGGGGATGATCTGGGATATGGAAGAAGAAATCATGGGCCGGACGGAGACTGCATAATGGAATTGCTTGGCAACCTCTGGGGCGAACTCTGGGCCGTCCTCAAAACGCTTTTCGCAGCAGCCCCCTATGTGATTGGCTACATCCTGCTGATCCTGCTGACGATGATGATCTGGACCGGGATCAAACGGCTGTTGACCCCCAAACATGACTATAGCTCTCTCAAGACCGTGACCTTTGGTGACGAAAGCGCGGTAACCTCGAATTCGGTCGCATCGGTGGTGTCCATCGTGCTGATCTTTGTCCTTTGGGCGGCGTTCACCGGGTCCCGATTGCTGCCCGGTTTCATGCATGCGCCGGGGCCATTCGTGGGTGACGGGTCGTTTACTTATACGATCATGACACCGGACGGGCAAACCGACGATGCGACGGTTTCGGTCGTGGTGCATCCCGCCACGGTCGAAACCGCAGCCCCCGAAATCAGTCCCGGTGATGGGATCGCCAAGAATGATGCCATCGCTATCGCCAGCTATCGCAGCGCGCTGCTGCGGGTCGACAACAACGACGAAATGGGTCGCGACGACGGCACGTTCGTCACCGCCGTCAACGGCCAGCCCATCGCGCCTGACGGGTCCGTCAAAGTGGCTTTCGGCAGCGTCACGATGTCCGGCAAAGGGACGTTGAACATCATCCCGGCGTCTGGCGTGCAGATGGAACCAATCTGGCTGCCCGCCCCCGAAGCGGTGTGGAAACGCATGACCGAAATCGCCACCGAGGGCTACCGCAACTCTACCCTTGCCGAACACCTTGGCTATTCGCTGTTCCGGGTCATCGTCGGCTTTACGCTCGGGGCGCTGATCGGCATCCCGCTAGGCTATGCGATGGGGCTGTCCAACTGGTTTCGCGGCTGGTTTGATCCGATCGTCGAATTCATGCGCCCGGTGCCGCCGCTGGCCCTGATCCCGTTGGTGATCATCTGGGCGGGCATCGGCGAAGTGGGCAAGATCATCCTGCTGTTCCTTGCCGCGCTGTGGATCATGGCCATTGCCGCGCGATCCGGCGTGTCCGGCGTGCGGATTTCCAAGGTGCATGCGGCCTACAGCCTTGGCGCATCGAAATGGCAGATCATGCGCCATGTGATCATCCCCAACTCGCTGCCCGAAATCTTCACCGGGGCGCGCGTGGCGATGGGCGTCTGCTGGGGCACCGTGGTCGCCGCCGAATTGGTCGCGGCAGAAAAGGGGGCCGGCATGATGATCATGGTCGCGTCCAAATTCCAAAGCACGGATATCGTGTTGATGGGCATCATCCTGATCGGGATCATCGGGTTCAGCATCGACATGCTGATGCGCTGGGCCGAACGGATATTGGTGCCGTGGAAAGGCAAAGGCTGATCTGATAGGATTACGCCCTTGACCTTCCTGTGACTGGAACCCCTATGTAGTGGCAGAACCATAGGGGAACGGTATCATGGCACAGGCCACAGAGATCAAATTCGGCATCGACGGGATGACCTGCGCATCCTGCGTGGGGCGCGCGGAAAAAGCGATTACAGCCGTCTCGGGCGTTCGTCAGGCGCATGTGAACCTCGCCAATGCCTCCGCGACGGTGCAGCTTGATGGTGCGGGCACCGGGCGGGCCGTCGCGGGCGCGCTCAAAGCAGCGGGATATCCCGCGTTGCCGCAAAAAATGCGTCTCGCCATCACTGGCATGACCTGTGCGTCCTGCGTCAATCGGGTCGAAACCGCCCTGCAAGACGTGCCCGGCGTGCTGTCGGCCACGGTCAATCTGGCCGACGCCACTGCCACCGTGATCACCCTGACCGACCCGGTCCCATTGCAGGACGCGGTGGCCGCTGTCGGCTATGCCGCCGCCCCGCTTGACACCACACAGCCCACCGACAACCGCCAGGCCCAAGAGGCCAAGGTGTATCTGCGTCACTTCTTGATTACGGCGGCCCTGACCCTGCCGGTCTTTGTGATGGAAATGGGCGGCCACATCTTTCCCGACCTGCACCACCTGATCGCACGCACGATCGGCACGCCGACCAGCTGGATGATCCAGTTTATCCTGACGACGCTCGTGCTGGCCGGGCCGGGCCGGGGTTTTTTCACCAAAGGCGTGCCTGCGTTGATCCGTCTGTCCCCTGACATGAATTCGCTTGTGGTGCTGGGCACCTCGGCGGCGTGGGCGTTTTCCACCATCGCGCTTTTCGCGCCCGGCCTGCTGCCCGCCGACACCCGCGCTGTGTACTTCGAGGCGGCAGCCGTCATCGTCACCCTCATCTTGCTGGGCCGCTGGCTCGAGGCGCGGGCCAAGGGCCAGACCGGGGCGGCGATCAAACGCCTGATCGGCCTGCGCCCCGCCACCGCGCGCCTGTTGCGCGACGGTGCCGAGATAGAGGTGCCGATTGCCGATGTGGTGCGCGGCGATGTCCTGATCATCCGGCCGGGCGAACGCATCGCAACCGATGGGGTGGTGCGCGATGGCGCGTCATTCGTGGATGAAAGCATGATTACCGGCGAACCCGTGCCCGTAGAGAAAACCAAAGGCGGCACGCTGGTCGGTGGCACCGTCAACGGCAATGGTGCGCTGAAAATGCGTGCGACGGCAGTCGGCGGCGACACGATGCTGGCGCGCATCATCGCGATGGTCGAAGCGGCCCAGGGCGCGCGCCTGCCGGTGCAGGATCTGGTCAACCGGGTCACGGCGTGGTTCGTGCCGGGGGTTATGGTGATCGCGACGCTGACGGTGCTGATCTGGCTGGTGCTGGGCCCGGCGCCGGTGCTGTCGTATGCTTTGGTCGCGGGCGTGTCCGTCCTGATCATTGCCTGCCCCTGCGCAATGGGGCTGGCGACGCCGACGTCGATCATGGTGGGCACCGGGCGCGCGGCGGAACTGGGTGTGCTGTTTCGTCAGGGGGATGCGCTGCAGGCGTTGCAAGGCGTCGATGTGGTGGCCTTTGACAAGACCGGCACGCTGACCATGGGCAAACCCGCCCTGACCGACGTGATCCCGCTGAACGGCGACGCGGACACCCTGTTGCGCGATGTCGCCGCAGTCGAGGCGCTGTCAGAACATCCGCTGGGTCACGCGATTGTGGCAGCGGCCCAAAAACCGTTCCCGGCAGTGACGGACTTTGCCGCGATCACCGGCCACGGCCTGTCTGCGCTGGTGGACGGGCGCCGGGTGCTGATCGGCGCGGCGCGATTGCTGGAAAAGGAAGGCATCGACCCCGAACCGCTGGTTGCACAGGCCGCCGCATTGTCCTCAGCAGGCAAGACTGCGATCATGGTCGCCATCGACGGGGCCGCGGCCGGTGTCATCGGCGTGGCCGATACGCTGCGCCCCAGCGCCAAGGCGACCATCGCGGGTTTGCAGGCGCGAGGCGTGCGGGTGGTGATGATCACCGGCGACGCCGCACGCACGGGCGCGGCGATTGGCGCAGAGCTGGGCGTGGCGGATGTGATTTCAGATGTGCTGCCCGCTGGCAAGGTTGACGCGATCCGGGCCTTGCAGGCGGATGGGGCCAAGGTGGCCTTTGTCGGGGATGGGATCAACGATGCGCCCGCTCTGGCTGCCGCTGATGTCGGCATTGCCATCGGCACCGGCACCGATGTCGCCGTGGAAAGCGCGGATGTCGTGCTGATGTCGGGCGACCCCGTCGGCGTGCTGAATGGCATCGCGGTCAGCCGGGCCACGATGGCAAATATCCGGCAAAACCTTAGCTGGGCGTTCGGCTATAACGTGTTGCTGGTGCCGGTCGCGGCAGGGGTTCTCTATCCGGTCTGGGGCGTGCTGCTGTCACCGGCGCTTGCTGCTGGGGCGATGGCGCTGTCCAGCGTTCTGGTCGTCACAAATGCCCTGCGTCTGCGCTGGGTCAAAGGGATAGCATCATGAATATCGGTGACGTCGCCACCCAGACCGGACTACCTGCCAAGACGATCCGCTACTACGAAGACATCGGGCTGGTCACGCCGGAGCGGGGCGCGAACGGTTACCGCATCTTTGGTCAAAGCGATGCACATAAACTGGCGTTTCTGGCCCGTGCCCGCGCGCTTGGGTTTTCCATCGAAGACTGTCGCAACCTGCTGGCGCTATGGGGTGACCGCAGCCGCGCCAGCGCCGATGTCCGTGCCATCGCCAAACACCACCTGACCGAGATCGAGACCAAGATCGCCGGTCTGGCCGCCATGCGCGATACGCTGGCGGAATTGGTGCAGGAATGTGCCGGTGACAATCGCCCCGATTGCCCGATCCTGAAAGGTCTCGAAGGGGCCTGACGCGCCCTGCATCGTATGTACGCTGTGCGTACGGCTTGTGTACCCATTCTGCATGCCCCGCTGCAGCCTGCGGTCACGACTTTACATGTTTGATCTGCACATTCGGAAGCCCGATGGGCGTCACGCCAAAATCCCGGCAACTGCGTCCAAAACCTTCGGTTTCCAGCAAATCATCATATGGAATTTCGGGGAACCGCACGCCGGCCCGATGCACCGCCGCGTGCACCAGCAACATGGTGCCCCCGACCGATGACAAGGGCACCCGTTCAAGGCAACGTAACGCATGCAGCGGACGGCGCTGACGGTAGGTGACCGGCGGCATGAACAGGCCGCGTTTTACGTATTTGTAATAGGTATGGTCGCGCGCGCTGCCGTCGTCATGAAATGCGTTCAAATCATAGCTTTTCCCGCCCCACTCAAGAACGCAATCGGGTGTGACGACCTTGGTCCGTTCGGCCAGAAGTCGTTTCAGAACGCTGGAATCATAGTCGCAGACATCTACGTCAATCCAAAGCGCCCAGTGATCGTCATCCGCGATGCCCCGATCAATCAAGTGATTGCGCACCTTTGCCAGATTGGAGCGGC
The DNA here is from genome assembly GCF_017854565.1 of Yoonia sp. Lineage (GTDB taxonomy): Bacteria > Pseudomonadota > Alphaproteobacteria > Rhodobacterales > Rhodobacteraceae > Yoonia. The sequence continues at coordinate 20,006 of NZ_JAFMHJ010000002.1, read as the reverse complement.
GGGCCAGTTGCAGCGCACGAAGCCACCGCTTGGATCGGTCCAGCGGGGCGCCCGTGACGCAGCGTGTCACGATAATATCGCGGAATTCACTGCGGTGCTTATCTGCCAACTCCGCCAGTTTCTCAGTCGTGTGATCCGTGCTGTCGCCTTCGCAGAAGACGATTTTCAACTGATCCTTTGGGTAATCCAGCGCCAGCAGCAGTGCAAAGCACCGATCCAGAAACGGTTCTGCATCGCGCACCGGGATCAAGATACTGACATTGGTGTCGGTCGGTGCCACGGGGCGATGCAAAACCGACATGTTGATTTGCTTTTTCAGCTGCATCTGGCCCAGAAACGGGCCGCGTGTCAGGTTGTATTGTGCCTTGCGGAGCTTGCGTTTCATGCGCGTCGTGCGATTGGACGTCGGCAGGCGATACCACGACCCACGCCAATAGTGGTTGCAGATATGGTGACCCGCATAATCGCCAAATGGCACAGCCGTGCTGCGCCACCCTTGGTCGGTCAGCGGATTGAACAGATGACAGGACTGGATGGCAAGGGTGTCAGGTTCGTCGAATGTCGCCACCGCGCTTGTCAAAACGACAGGACCGGTAGATTCAAGTACATAGCCGCTGGCATGCCGCGACCGAACCAGCAGCGCGATAAGATGTTCCCAGAATGGATGCCCTTTGGGGCTGGCCATGACGCCGTTGAAAATCACACGGCTAAGGCCAAGCCGGGTGGCGTGATGGTGATGCTCGATCGGCTCTTCGGCCAAGATCACCCGCGTGTCCTGCGCGATGACATCAAGCGGGGAGACGCATTCGGTATCAAGGTCGGCATAGACCCCGCCGCAATGATGCAGGATCAGATAACGCCCCATGTCTGCCCGCTGCACCGGGTTGGGATAGGACAAATAAAGGTCCTCCAACTCGGGATAGTGGTCGTGGACAAGGCCGCGCAAATCACTGTCCGTCCAGAGCCGATAATCCCAGCCGGGATTCAGGCGCTTCCAACTGTCTGGCCATTCCTTGGGGTCTGGAATGTCCTCGGTTTTCCATGTTTGATGGATGCAATGTGAAATTGTCAGGCTGTGCCCATGAACATCGTACATATCGTATATGAACCTCCGCTGGCGCATGGATCTGGTGCTGATTTGCGAAACCTTGCCGTGGGCCTTGGCCTGTCCGGCGTTGCGCGGACCAACACCATAGCAGTACAGGACTGCTATGGCACGCAAAAGCGCTACCCGACGCGCAAGGTATCGTTCATCGAAGCGGACCTGCAGCCTGTGGTCATTGCGGACGTTGCCGGGCAAGTTGCGCGGATAGACCCGGATATGGTGGTGGTTGACGGCGTATTTCTGGGCGACATCGCCAAGCGGCTGATCGCAGATGGGCGTCGCGTGATTATCGACATGCACAATGTCGAAAGCGCACTGCAACAAGAAGTTGACCGGGCAAAATATGGCTGGCTGGCCGCTCTGCGGTTTCGCAAGCGCTGGCGATACGCCCAAGCCGCTGAAAGGCAATTGGCCGAAATTGCTGATCGGATCTGGATGTGTTCGGCACGCGATGTGGCATTGATGCAACGCATTGTCGGGGACCATATATTGATGGACGTTATCCCCAACCCCGCCCCTGCGTGGTGCCGGCACGCTGAACCACATTCACCGCCTGATCCCTGGATCGCGCGGGCGCTGTTTGTCGGCCATCTTGGGTATCGGCCCAATATCGAAGCCGGCAAACGACTGTTGCACTGTATCCAGCCGGCAATCCGCGCGGTGTTCCCCGATGCCACGCTGGACATTTGCGGCAGATCGCCGGGCCGGCTTTTGCGCCGCCATGCCGCTGGCGTGCCCGGTGTCACATTGATTGGCGACCCTGCGGATCTGGCGCCTTTCTATGCGCGTGCGACAGTGGCCCTGATCCCGTTGGCCCAAGGCGGCGGCACCCGTTTGAAAGTGTTGGAGGCGATGGCCATGGGCGTGCCTGTCGTCGCGACCGCCAAGGCCGTCGAGGGGTTGGACGTCGTACCCGATGGTACGTTTTTGTTGGCCGAGACAGATGCCGACTTTGTCACAGCGCTGCAGCGACTGACGGCTGATCCGCAATTGGCGGGCCGATTGATTGATGCCGGTCGGCGCTTTGTATTTGAACATCATGGTCAGCAGACCATTGATCTGGCCGTGCGGCATGCGATTGATCGGCGCGCGGCACTTGATCGCTAATGCACAGATCGGGCAGTCTGCGCGACATCATTTTGGCCTGAACGACGATCGCCACTGATCAATGAAACGCACGCGGCGGTGTTGGTCGATGGCCACCAGCAAGGCTGGCTCGATTGCGATGTCGCGTTGGGCGCTGATTGGCAGGTTGGTGTCCTCGCTGTCGCCACGATCAACCAGATTTCTGTCGGCAAGAACGGATTGACCTTCCGGCGACAGAAGAAAGTCGAGCAGTGCCGCTGACATGACCGGGTTTCTGGCGCCACGCGGAATCATGTACGCGCGCGACAGGAAAAGCGTGTAGTCCTCTGGTTTGATAACGCCAATGTTTTCTGACGCGACCGGGTCTATGTACGACCCCAACACGTTGTAGGCGATCAGATAACGGCCATCGGCCACACCTTTGATGATTTCCGCAGAACAACAGGTTGCGACCGCATTGCTTCGCGCGAAACCCTCCAAAAGCGCACCAAAGGTCGTCGCCTCAAGACTGTCTGCAAAGGCCAGCAGATAGCCAAGCCCCGAAGCTTCAATGTCGTATGTCGCGATTTTACCGTCATAGGTGGTGCCGGGCTGGCGCATCAGATCAAGCAGCGCAAACCGTGTGCGGGGTGCGTCAGTCGCGGGGACCAGTTTTGTGTTGTAGATGATAACCGCAGCTTCATGCGTCACACCCCAAAGCTCGTCACGCCACCGCCGGGTGGGCGCAAGCGCTGCGGTCGCCGCCGACCTGTAAGGGCTGGCGCATGCGTGATTGACCAATGCCACCATCTGGTGAATTGCCGAAGAAAACACCGCGTCTGCCTTGGGCAGATCGCCTTCGCAGGCGGCAAGGCTTTGTGCATAAAGCGCGTTGGACCCCCATTGTTCATAGGTGATCGAGACGGTTGGGTTCTTGGCCACGAAGGCCTCTAGGGCGGGCCGGAAGATCACGTAATCCGTGGTCGAGTGGACAACAAGTTCGGTTGCAGGCGTGCTGCCGTTTGCCGTGATGTGTGCGACCGCCTCTTGTGCTGCGACGGGGATGGGTATGGCGAAAGTCATGGTGAATGCGGCGATGCAAAGGCGGATCATGGGGCGCGCTCCTCGCGTGCAGGCAGTTCAAGTGCAGCGCGAAAGCCGCTGTCGGTCGTTGCAAAACAAAGCCGTCCGCCAAACGCTTCGGCCACCGACCGCACGATGGACAGGCCAAGCCCGGAGCCAGTGCCCCCTGCCAAGGCAGAGGATTCGAACCGTCCACCCAAACGTGACAACACATCCGGTGAAGGCCCTGAACCTGAATCTTCGACCCAAAGCGATGCAACCGCGCCCTGTGCGGAAACACCGATCCGTATCGACGGCTTGCCATGCCGCATCGCGTTGACCAACAGGTTTTTTGCCGCTTCGCGCAGTGAAATCTCATCTGCCATGACAATGATTGGATCAGGTCCGATCACCAACGCGACCGGAACCCCGGGCGCAATCAGTTCATGATCGCGTTCTTCGATCACGGCCAACGCGATGTCGCGCAGATCGACCGGGACGGGGGGCGCATTGTCGGTGCGGTGGATGACCAATGCGCGCGACAAAATCTGGTCCAGCAATTCGCCCAGCGACCGGGTCCGTCGCAACAAGCGTTCAAGCCTTTGTGCCTGTCGCGCGGGCGTGTCCTGTTCTACGGCCAGTTCGGCCTGGGCACGAATCGCCGCGACCGGGGTGCGCAACTGATGCGCCGTGTCCGAGATCAGGTGCCGCAGCGCATCCACCTGACGATCCAGACGCAACATAAAGCGGTTGAGCGCGACAAGCATCACGCCCACCTCCGACGGCACGTTGGTTTCCATCGGGGTCAGATCATAGGGATCGCGCGCCAAAAGATTGTCGGCAATCCTGCCAAGTGGCCGCATCGCAGAGCGCACGACAAGAAACGCGATCACGATCAAAACAGCACCGGCAAAGGCCGCAGCGGTCAGCGCGCCGCGCGCAAGCGTCATCGCCATGGCATTGCGCGCCAGCAGGGTCTGGCCCACTGTGACCGTGACATTGCCCGAAAAATCCCGCTCTGCGAAACGCCGCACGACGGTGACGAAACGCGCCGGTTCGCCCTGCATCTCGGCATCAAAAAATTCGGTATCCCCGGTCCGACGGCGCAGGCCTTCTGGCAAACGCGCTGTTTCGTGTCCGGTCAGCAACCCCCCGTTTGGCCCGCGCACAGCATAGGTGATCCGGTCATCGGCAGCCAACCCCAACAGGCCGAAGGCGGACACCGGAAGATCCGTCAACGGGGCACCGTCGATCACGTCTATTGATTCTGCGATGTCCTGCGCGGCACCAACAAGAAGCCGGTCATAGGCCTGCCGCGCGGCAGACCGCCCGTATGTCCATGACGCAACCGCGACGATGACCCCGCCAACCGCCAGAACCGCCAGGACGGCTGTCATGACCCGCGACAGCAGGGACCATTGGGCGGTGGATGTATCAGCCATCCTCGTGAATCCTATAGCCCAGCCCGCGTTGGGTCTGGATGGCGACGCCCGAACCTGCGATCTTTTTACGCAAGCGTGCGATATAAAGCTCGATGGCGTTCAGCCCGACATTGATTTCGTCAAACGCGAACAACCCATCATAAAGCCGTTCTTTGCTCAATACCTGCCCGGCATGGCGCAAGAGCAAACCCAACAGCGCGGCCTCTCTGCGGGCCAGATCAAGCCGGTTACCCGCGATCTCTGCGGTCATCGACGCTGGCCAATAGGTCAGCGCGCCCAGCGACACGACATCGCTTTTCTGTTCGGTGTCGCGACGTGTCAGCGCACGCAACCGTGCTTCCAATTCGCGTTGATCGAAAGGCTTGACCAGATAATCGTCGGCCCCCAGATCAAGTGCGCTAACCCGATCATCCACCGAAAACAAAGCGGTCAGCATCAGCACGGGTGTCCGATTGCCGCGCATGCGCAACCTACGCAACAGGTCGGTCCCGGTGCCGTCCGGAAGATTGATGTCCAGCACCACCGCATCATAGCGCTGAACCGCCAGAAAATCCTCGGCGGCCGCAATGCTTCCAGCGCGGTCGCACGCCATTCCGACGCGGCTCAACTGTGCTGCAATGGCCTCGGCCAGATCAGCGGCATCCTCTACAATCAGGATTCGCATGCGCGCTCGGACTCCTCCCGATTTCGACAATCTTGCCCGGCAATAGGTCTGTGACAGCTTCGTGACAGGATTGACAGGTACGGTCATCGTAGCCCGCCGCAACGACGCTGCAAACCCCAGCGATGCAGGCGGCGCACAACGGGGCGCGCAGGTCGCGCTTATTTTGCTCTTGGGAGGAGACAAAAATGATATTTAACGTAACTCGGTTCGCCATGGCGGCGGCCATTCTGGGTGCGTCCGCGCTCACCGCGACAGCACAGGAATATACCCCTGAAAATCCAGAGTGCATCGCACCTGCCAATCCCGGCGGCGGCTGGGACTTTACCTGCCGGCAGGTCGGAAAGTCGCTACAGGATCAGGGGCTGCTTGGTTCGACCATGCAGGTCGTCAACCTTGCCGGTGGCGGCGGTGGCGTTGCCTACGCAGAGGTCGTCAACAAGCGTAGCAACGATAACGACCTGATCGTTGCAGCATCGTCGGCGACTGCGACGCGCCTTGCACAGGGTGCTTACCCTGGCAACACAATGGATCAGGTGCGTTGGATCGGGGCTGTGGGCGCGGACTATGGCGTGATTGCCGTGGCCGCTGACAGCGAGATCGGCGATCTTGCCCAGATGTTGGAGACGATGAAGAACGATCCAACGGCGATTTCCGTTGCTGGCGGCTCTGCCGTCGGTGGGTGGGATCACCTGAAGGTTCTGATCGCAGCAAACGCCTATGGCATAGATGACGTCCGCTCGATCAAGTACATCGCCTTCGATGGCGGCGGCGAGGCGGTCACACAACTTTTGGCCGGATCGGTCCAGGCCTTTACGGGCGACCTGTCCGAGGCACGGGGCTTTGTCGAGAGTGGCGACATTCGCGTCATCGCGGTTCTGGCGCCCGAGCGTCTGTCTGGCGATTTTGCCGACATGCCGACCGCGCGGGAACAGGGCGTTGACGCCATCGGCGCAAACTGGCGTGGCTTTTATGCACCCGGCGGGATGTCGGATGCGGCCTATGATGCATGGGTCAGCAAGATCGCCGATCTGTATGCGTCCGATGCGTGGAAAGACGTGATGGAGGCCAACGGCCTTGCGCCGCTTGATCTGCAAGGCGCCGCATTCGAAGAGTTCGTTGTGAATTCAGTCAGCCAAATTGAGAAGATTTCCAAGGAAATCGGCATCATCAAGTAAGCGCTGCGGATTGCGCACAACAGGGGTGCCGCCGATCTGCGCGGCGCCCCTTTCCGCATCCGCCCACCACAGTTTTAGCCAAAGGAGATCCCCATGAGTGATCGCATTTTCGGCGTATTCGGCCTGCTTCTTGCCATCGGCTTTGCCTTTGCGGCCTTTGCGATCGAGGAAAGTTTTCTATCCGATGCCGTCGGCCCCAAGGCCTTTCCGCTGATCGTGGCCGCCGTTCTGGGCGTGTCGAGTCTGGTTATCGCCATGCGCCCCGACGCAGAGCCCGCGTGGCCCGCGCTGGGGCGGCTTGTTGAAATCGGAGCCGCAGTGGTGGTCATGGTGCTTTATGCACTGATGTTGCCGGTTATCGGCTTCGTCTTGGCGACCGCCATTGCTGCGGCTTATCTGTCGTGGCGTCTGGGATCGTCGGTCATCGCGGCGATTGCCACGGGCGTAGGGACCTCAATCGGCATCTACGTTATCTTTCATCTGGTGCTGGGGCTTTCGCTGGCCCGCGGCCCGCTTGGCTTCTGAAGGGCGCTGTTATGGAAACACTTTCAAACCTCGCGGATGGTTTTGCCATCGCGTTGACATGGCAAAACCTGCTGCTTGCCCTGCTGGGCTGCTTTTTGGGTACGGTGATGGGCGCGCTGCCCGGGCTTGGTCCATCGAACGGTGTGGCAATTCTGATTCCTCTGGCATTTACGCTAGGGTTGGGACCGACGCCGTCGATGATCCTTCTGACATCGGTGTATTATGGTGCGATGTACGGCGGACGTATTTCATCAATCTTGCTGAACATACCGGGGGATGAGCCTGCGATGATGACCTGTCTCGACGGGTATCCAATGGCGCAAAAAGGGATGGCGGGTCAGGCGTTGTCGCTGTCCGGCATCGCATCTTTCGTCGGCGCGTTCTTTGCGACATGGGGGTTGATTTTTCTGGCCCCGCAGCTGGTCAAAATCGCGTTGCTGTTTGGCCCCGCCGAATATTTCGCGCTTTTCGCACTGGCCTTCATGACGTTGGGCGGCGTGTCTTCGACCAATCAGGCCAAATCCGCATTTGCCGCAGCGCTTGGCCTTGGTCTTGCAACGATCGGCGTGGATACGCAAACAGGCGTGCCGCGGTTCACATTTGGCGAAGTCCACCTTTATGATGGTCTGGATTTCCTCGTGGCGATCGTCGGTCTTTTTGCACTGTCCGAAGTGTTTATCTTTCTGGAAAACCGCCATGGGGCCGCTGATGCGACCAAGAGCAAATTGGTTATTGGCCGACTGACCCCTCCCTTGTCGATGCTCAAGGAATGCACGCCGACGATGCTGCGCAGTTCTGCGCTTGGTTTTCTTGCGGGTGTTCTGCCGGGTGCGGGGGCGTCATTGGGGTCGTTCATTTCCTACTCGATGGAAAAGCGGCTGGTCGATAAGAAAGGCACATTCGGCACCGGCGATCCGCGTGGCGTCGCGGCGCCCGAAGCTGGTAACAACGCGGCAGCCGGTGGCGCGCTTGTGCCCATGCTGGCGCTGGGGGTGCCGGGATCAGGGACGACAGCGGTGCTGCTGGCAGTGCTTTTGTCGCTTAATATCACACCGGGTCCGCTACTTTTTGCCAATAACCCCGACGTTGTCTGGGGTCTGATTGCGGCGCTTTTCATCGCCAACTTCATGCTGCTGGCATTGAATATCCCAATGGTCGGTCTGTTCACGCGGCTGCTTCTGATCCCGCCGCGCGTTCTCATGCCAATCGTCGCGATGGTATCGTTTGTCGGTATCTATGGCATCTCCGGGTCGTCGTTCGATCTTTTGGTCATGATCGGTTTCGGCATTATGGGGTGGGGGCTGCGCAAGTTCGATGTGCCGCTGGTGCCGATTATCCTGGGCACGTTGTTGGGCAACACGATGGAAAACAACCTGCGCCGCGCGATCACGATTGACGATGGCAACTGGTTTACCCTGATCGACAGCCCGCTTGCGGTGGGACTTTGGATCGTCGCCCTCATCGGCTTTGTTCTGCCACTGATTATCGGCCGCAAGGTCCGCAAGGGCATGCACAAACGCCGGGACGAAGAAGGCTCTATCGCGGACTGATCGGATCAGGCTGTACCCCTCCCCCGGACCGATGATCGGGGGAGGGGTACGTTGGGCAGAACCATCGGCCGTATGGTGGCCGATGCTCCCTTAGGCAGGTGCCTGCGCAAGAGTGTCCCGGAAAACCAGTGTCGCGGCCAGTTCGACGGGCGCTTCGGTGATTCCGCCCTGCACCATCCGAACAAGTGCTTGGGCCGCACGCCTGCCCATCTCTCGATGGGGCACGTGCACCGTGGTGAGGGCAGGGAAGGCGACCCGGGCCAGTTCAATATCGTCAAAGCCCATAATTGACAGGTCGGCCGGGACAGCAATGTGCAACGCCTGCGCCTGCCGCAGCGCACCGACGGCCAACACGTCATTACCGCAGAACACGGCGGTCGGACGCGGCGCTTGCCGCATTAAATCAGTAAAGGCAGCGGCCCCGTTTTCGATGCCGTACGGGGTCTCGATGACGTGCAGTTCATCCCGGTCGATGCCGGCTTCGTCCATCGCCTCGAGTATCCCGATTTTACGTGCTCTTGCGCGATCATTCATCGCCGTCTCTGCCGAGATGAGCGCAAGTCGGCGATGCCCCAACGCAATGACTTTCTGGGCCATCGCATACATCGCCGCACGATTGTCAAAACCAACCGACGGGCACCCCGCGTCAAGGTCAAATGCCCACGTGACCAGCCAAGGAACGCCTTGCGCCTCTAGGAAACGATAGATTTCCGGGTCGCGTTCGTGGCCAATCAACAACAAGGCGTCCGCGCCCCGTGCCACCAGCGTCCGTATTTGTTCTGCTTCGATGTCGGGGCGGTATGACGTGCTTGCGACCAGCATGGTGAACCCATGCAGCCGCAATTCTTCCTGGAACGCCTGCAAGCCGCGCGCAAAGATCGCGTTTTCCATTGTTGGAATGATCGCCCCGATGGTGTTGGTGCGCCGCGCGGCCATGGCTCTGGCGCCAAAGTTCGGGGAATAGCCCATATCGCGCACCGTGTTCATGACTCTTTCGCGCGTGCGCACTGCGACCTGATCGGGAAAGTTCAAACACCGCGATACTGTTGCGGTTGAAACGCCCGCTGCCTTGGCGACATCGTGAAGCGTTGGTGTCGGTCTATGGGCTTTCATTTCGCTCCTTGGCGTGAATTTCGTGCTGCATAGATTTCGGTCCGGTCCGGCCTAACTGGATCAAGCATAAAAAATTAAATGTCAAGGCTTGCATTATGTCGATGTAAAGGCTTGCATAGGGATGGAATCGGCTGTGTGACTGGGAGGAAACGCATCATGTCGCTTATCGGGGCTATCATCTTGCTTTTAATATTCGCGGCGAACGTCGGACTGGGGTCCGCGTCCAACGCTGCGTTTTTGAATGACGTAGGCGAAATGCTGGTCCTTGGTGGCGTGGCCGTTTTGTTCGTGATTGCAATTTTGGAAAAAGAAGCTGCAGCCAAAAAGTAGCGCAGCGTGAACCTGTCCAGGGAGGACGACTATTGGAAAAAGAGAACGCAGAACTGAAGTCGGCAGAACGCCGGAATTTTCTCAAGCTGGCGGGCGCGGGCAGCTTTACGGCGGCTGTCGTGGCGGGTGCCGCAGGAACGCTTTGGTCGACCGAGGCCACGGCCCAGACCGCGAATGAAGAGCGCGATCGTGAACAAGCCGCCGAACATGTCATGACCATTGCGACAGCCTACGTCTTGGGCGCGACACGCAGCTATCCGATCATGCAGCTGGACCTCAAGGAAAACATTCAAAACGCAACCAACGGCAAGATTTACGTCAAGCTTGCGCCCGGCGGTCAACTCGGGGCTGGCGGTGCGCTGGTTCAGAAGGTGCAGACGGGCACCATCCAGGCCGCGCAGCATTCGCTGTCGAACTTCGCGCCGTTCGCATCTGTGGTCGACCTGATCAACATGCCGTACCTGTGTGGGTCAAACCAGCGTTTTACGAACCTTGTACACTCTGACGTCTGGGCACAGGAAGTGAACCCAAAGATTGAGGCCGCAGGCTTCAAGTCGCTGTTCTATGTGAATATCGACCCACGGGTCGTGGCTATTCGGGCTGGCGGCGCTGGCCCGGTTCTGGCGCCCGGCGATCTGTCGGGTATCAAATTCCGCGTGCCCGGCTCTGCGATGTTGCAGCAGTACTACCGCATGGTCGGTGCAAACCCGACGCCGGTTGCCTGGGGCGAAACGCCTTCGGCGATCAAGCAAGGCGTCGCAGATGCGCTGGATCCATCGGTTGGCGCGCTGTACGTCTTTGGCTTCAAGGACATTCTGAGCCACGTCACATTCACACAGGCGGTGCCTGACAGCCAAGTCTACTCATGTAACCTTGAGTGGTTCAATGCGATGCCGTCTGACGTGCAGGATGGTATCATGGAAGCGTCCGAAATCACGCGCCACCAGAACCTTGCAAAGGTGCCGTCATCACGCAACTACGCCATGGCTGAATTGCGCAAGGCTGGTGTGGAGTTCCACTCGCTTTCCGATGATCAACTGGCCGAGTGGCAGGCCGCAGGCGGCTATCAGTTGCCCGAATGGGACAGCTTCAAAATGGAATTGGCAGGGTCGATGGATACCTTTGCCAAGCTTGAAGAGGCAGCTGGCACAATGGGCCGCTATTACGTCAATGATGCCTGAGAGAAACAGGCGGGTGCCGTTTACGGTGCCCGCCGCGCTTTTCACACCATTCATCACGTGTCGGTCACGCCCAGCCGATCCATTCGGCAAAGCCGCAAAAGGGATTCACCATGAATTTACTGCACAGATTGAATCGCGACGCTGAACGCTGGGCGCTTTTGCTGTTTTACGTGATGCTGGTGCTGACAATGGCGGTCGAAGTCTTGCGCCGCGAAATCTTTTCTTATTCGTCGATCTGGGGCGAAGAAATCGTGCGCTATTCATTTATCTATCTGGCATGGATCGGCGCCGCAGCAGCCGTCAAGGACCGTGCCCATATCCGCATTGACGTGATCATGCATTACCTAGGGCCACGACCCAAGGCACTGCTGTATATTTTTGGCGATCTGGTGATGTTCGGCGTCGCGGTCATCGCACTTTATTGGTCGTGGGAAACGGTTTACGTCTCGTGGAAGTTCGGATCGGTCAGCCACGGCCTGCGGGTTTCGATGGTCTGGTTTTTGATGGCTGTACCCATCGGATTTGCGTTGATGATTTTGCGATTGACCCAGTCATTCCTGCATGACCTCCGCAGCTTTCGCGACGGCACCCCCGTCTACGAAGGCGACAAGCTGTTCGATTGAAGGGATAACCGATGCTTTTTAATACGCTCAATCAAGCGGTCGAACTGGGCTGGGATTTTTATCTGCCTGTCATCATCTTTGTCGTTCTTTGTGCGCTGGCCGTGCCGGTCTGGGCATCAATCGGTGTGGCGGCGATTGCCATGTTGCTGATGTCCGGCGACCTGCCATTGGCGCTGGTCGGCGAGAGCCTGTTCGATGGTATCGACGCCTTTGCCTTGACGGCAGTGCCGCTGTTTATCCTGACGGGCGATGTGCTGGTCCGGACCGGGCTGTCGCGAAAGTTTCTTGATGTGGCCGAGGCGCTGACCCAATTTGCCAAAGGCGGCTTTGGTTCCGCGACCGTCTTGGTCTGCGGCATGTTCGCGGCTATCTCGGGGTCTGACGCGGCGGGTGCAGCGGCGGTCGGGCGGATGACGATCGACCGGCTTGTCGAAAGTGGTTATCCACGCCCCTATGCCTGCGCATTGGTCGCGGCTGGCGCATGTACCGGTATCCTGATCCCACCCTCGATTGCCTATATCATCATTGGCCTTGTGCTTGGTATTTCCGCCTCGACGCTGTTCCTGGCGGCTTTGATCCCCGGCATCCTGATCCTTTTGGCGATCCTGACGACCAATATCGTTGTGAACCGAATCTACGGTTACGAAGGCGGTGGCAACCTTTCTGCCGGCGAGTATTTCCGCAATCTGGGTCGGGCTCTGGTCTCTGGCTGGTATGCATTCATCGTTCCCGGCGTCATCTTTTACGGGATATTTTCTGGCCGCCTGACGCCGACAGAAGCGGGTGCGACCGCGGTCATCGTGACCATCACCATCGGATTTATCCTTGGGACGCTGAAGCTGGCCGATTTTCCTGCCATGCTGATCAGCTCGGCCAAGGTGAACGGCATCATCTTGCCCATCATCGCCTTTTCGCTGCCATTGGCGCAGGCGCTTGCAATCATGGGGGTCCCGCAGGGGTTCGTCTATTCGATCACTGCGCTGACGGATGATCCTACCCTTCTTATTCTGATGATGATCGGCATCCTGATCGCTGCGGGCTGTGTCATGGAAACGACGCCCAACATCGTCATTCTCGCACCTATCCTCAAGCCGCTGGCCGATAATATCGGCATGAACGAAATCCAGTTCTGCATCATGATGATTACGGCCCTTGGTGTCGGGTTTATCACGCCGCCGCTTGGCCTGAACCTGTTTGTGGTGTCAGGCATCACGGGCGAATCCATTCTCAAGATTGCATGGCGCGCGGTTCCCTTTGTTTTCTTCATGCTTCTCGTTGTTCTACTGATCGCCTTCGTTCCAGCGGTCTCAACAACGATGCTTCCCGATATCTACAAATAAGGCAGACCCAAAATGGCACGACACTATCTCAAAAAAGCGACGCTCACGTCTCAGTCTGGCGCGTCTGATGTTCATGATATCGTGCGCAAAATATTGTCCGACATCGAAGCGGGCGGCGATGCCGCGGCCAGGGAATACGCCGCAAAGTTCGACAAGTATGACGGTAATATCATTCTGACCGCTGCGGAAATCGAGGCGGCAAGCGCGTTGGTCCCTGCCAAGCTCAAAGCGGATATCCAATTTTCACATGACAACGTGCGTCGGTTTGCCGAAGCTCAGAAATCCACGCTCAGTGACATCGAAGTGGAAATTGTGCCGGGCTTGATCGCGGGTCAAAAGGCGATTCCGGTTGATGCGGCCGGGTGTTACGTGCCCGGCGGGCGCTATAGCCACATCGCCAGCGCGATCATGACTGTGACCACGGCCAAGGTCGCGGGATGCAAACACATCACGGCAACCTCCCCGCCGCGCCCCGGTGTCGGTGTTCATCCCGCCATCGTTTATGCCGCGCATATTTGTGGTGCGGACAAGATCATGGCCTTGGGCGGCGTGCAGGGTGTGGCGGCAATGACCTTTGGTCTGTTCGGGCTACCCAAAGCCAACATCCTTGTCGGTCCGGGCAACCAGTTTGTCGCCGAGGCGAAACGGATTCTGTTTGGTCGCGTGGGCATCGACATGATCGCCGGCCCCACCGATAGCCTTGTCTTGGCCGACAGTTCCGCAGACCCGCACATTGTCGCGACCGACCTCGTCAGTCAGGCCGAGCATGGTTACAATTCTCCGGTTTGGCTGGTCACGGATGATCAGGCGCTGGCCCAAGACGTGATGAACCGCGTGCCCGACCTGATCGCCGACCTGCCAGAGGTTAACCGCGAAAATGCCGCAGCCGCCTGGCGCGACTATGCGGAAGTCATCGTCTGCGCCGACCGCGAGGAGATGGCCGCCACATCTGATGATTACGCGCCCGAACATCTGACCGTGCAGGCCGCTGATCTGGATTGGTGGCGCGGGCGGCTTAGCTGTTACGGTTCGCTGTTTCTGGGAGAAGAGACGACGGTATCCTACGGTGACAAGGCATCTGGCACGAACCATGTGTTGCCGACCTCCGGCGCCGCGTCATATACTGGCGGTCTTTCGGTCCATAAATATATGAAAATCGTCACCTGGCAGCAAGCAACGCGCGAGGGGTCCAAGCAGGTCGCAGAAGCGACGGCCCGGATTTCGCGTCTGGAGGGAATGGAGGGTCACGCGCGCGCTGCCGATGTACGTCTTGCCAAATACTTCCCCGACGAGAGCTTTGATCTGAACGCCGATGTCTGACCCGCGCGCGCTGTTTGACCTGACCGGGCGGGTGGCCTGTGTGACCGGCGCAAGTGCAGGGCTTGGGCACAGGGCTGCAATCGTGTTGGCAGCAGCAGGGGCGCGGGTGGTCGGTGTCGCACGCCGGGCTGATGCGCTGGCACAATGGGCGTCGCAGACCGGGGCAAATGCCGCGACGGTCGCCGCAGACCTGTCGCAGCGTGATCAGATTGGCGATATTGCGGCCCGGGTCGCGGCACCGTTTGGCCCACCCGATATCGTGGTGCACGCAGCTGGCATCAATACAAGAGAAGCCGCCGATGAGGTGTCGGGCGCAGGTTGGGACGTTACCATGAACCTCAACCTCGCCGCGCCATTTTTCCTAAGTCAGGCCTTTGCGCCTGCGATGAAAGCCAAAGGCTGGGGCCGCATCGTCAATTTCGCATCGCTGCAAACAACGCGCGCCTTTCCGGGTGGCGTGAGTTATGGCGCATCCAAGGCTGGTATCGCCCAGCTGACCCGCGCCATGGCCGAGGCGTGGTCACGCAACGGCATCACGGCAAACGCGATCGGCCCGGGTTTCTTTCCGACCGAACTGACCGGTCCCGTCTTTGCCGACCCGGACCGTGCCGCGCGCAATGCGGCACAGACATGTATCGGGCGAAATGGTGCTTTGGACGATATCGACGGGCCGCTGCTTTTTCTGTGCTCGAACGCATCTGCCTATGTCACCGGGCAGGTTCTGATGGTCGACGGGGGGTATACTGCCAAATGAAAGCGCTTGTTTACGATGCCGTTGAAAGGCTTGCGTATCGTGACATGCCGGACCCGCAGCCGGGACCGGGCCAGTGTCTGATCCAGGTGCAAGCCTCTGGGATATGCGGGTCTGACATGCATGCCTATCTTGGCCATGACGAACGCAGACCGGCCCCGCTGATCCTTGGGCACGAGGCTGCGGGTGTTGTCGTGGGCGGTGCGCGTGATGGCGAACGTGTGACGATCAATCCGCTTGTCTCTTGCGGTCGCTGTCGTGCCTGTGTCGCTGGCCGCGACAACCTCTGCCCTGAACGTATGATCATCTCGATGCCGCCGCGCGATGGGGCGTTTGCCGAACAGGTCGTCATGCGCGCGGCGAACCTTGTCACGGTGCCTGATGATGTGCCGCTGCGCATCGCCGCGTTGGCCGAGCCGCTGGCCTGCGGGTGGCACGCCGTGCGTCTTGGTGCTGCGGCGCTTGATCTGCCGCTGTGTGACGCGCGCTGTCTTGTCATCGGCGGCGGCGCAATCGGTGTGGGCGCGGCGCTGTCGCTACGTGCATTCGGGGCCACTGACATTCATGTCGTTGAACCCAATGAAATCCGCCGCGCGGCATTGGATAAGATCGACGGTTTCCACGCCGTTGCCCCCGGCACCGTTCAGGACGCGGATTTGATCATCGACGGCGTCGGCTATGCGGCGACCCGCGCTACCGCGACTGCTATCGCGCGCCCCGGTGGCATCATCATGCACATCGGTCTGGGCGAGGCGTTGGACGGGTTGGATATTCGCCGCATGACGTTGCAGGAAATTACCTTTATCGGCACCTATACCTATACCGCACAGGATTTTCGCGACACGGCTCAGGCCATTTTTGATGGCAGGTTGGGTGCCTTGGATTGGACAGAACAGCGCCCGCTTGCCGCTGGCCAACAGGCCTTTGCGGACATCAGGGCAGGTCGGGTTGCGGCCCCCAAGATCATCCTAGAACCGCAATCATGACGCCGGCATCAGGATCAAAACCCTGCGAGGTACGATATGTATAAGAACATTCTTGTCCCAATGGCCCTTGATCATGGGATCGGGCAATCCGCGCTTGCCGTTGCGCGCGCGCTTCTGTCCGAAGGTGGCGCGATCACCGCGCTGCACGTCTACGAGGCGCCACAGGGATCTGTCAGCGCCTATCTTGACGAAGGTGTTGTGCAGGATGCTTTTGACCGTGCCCAATCCCAGCTCGAGGCGCGGGCCAAAGATGAGCCAGCGCTTTCCGCGAAAATTGTCAAAGGGCACAGCGGGCGCAGCATCATTGATGTCGCCATTGCCATGCAGGCCGATTGCATCGTGATCGGCTCGCACAAGCCGGGCCTGATTGACTACCTTCTTGGATCAACCGCGTCCCGCGTGGTACGACATGCACCCTGTGCTGTGCATGTCTTGCGAGAGCCCAACTGACCCTTATCAATGACACCGCAGCACTCACCGGGATGAGCGCGCATACAGGAGAGCGAAGAACTTGGATATCAGCAAACAGATCGTGGATGACTTTGTCGCAAATGACATTTCATTCGTGACCACGGTGCCCTGCAAACAGCTGGCCGGCGTGATCGAGGAGGTCGATTCCCGACCTGAAATATATCACATCCCATCCAACAAAGAGGACGAGGGAATGGGCCTGTGCGCCGGGGCGTTCATGGGCGGCAAGCGGCCTGCGATCATCATGCAGAACACTGCGATCGGCGTGACCATCAACACGCTGGTGACGCTGACCCAATTTTACCGGATGCCGCTGCCGATGCTGATCTCATATCGCGGAGAGCTGAAAGAGCCGGTCGCGTGTCAGGCGGAAATGGCCGTGCATACCAAGGCGCTGCTGAACCAGCTCAACATCCCCACCTACCATTTCCACCACAGAGAGGACGCACAGGAACTGGATGCGATCCTGAAATACACATTCATGTGCAACAAGCCTGTCGCGATCCTGACCGACGCGACATTCTGGGGAGGCTACTGATGATCCGCTCTGACATTATCCGCGAGATTGCGCCAATTCTGCGGGACCAACTGGTCGTCTGCAACATCGGTCTTCCCAGCCAAGAGATGCATTTGATCGACGACAATGCCGCGAACTTCTACATGCTGGGCACCATGGGCCTGTCATCGTCCATTGGTCTTGGCCTTGCGCTGTCGCAGCCCAAGACGGTCATTTCAATTGATGGCGACGGATCGGTTCTGACGAACTTCGGCACGCTGCCGACGATTGCAAACAACGTGGCGGAC
The DNA here is from genome assembly GCF_017854565.1 of Yoonia sp. Lineage (GTDB taxonomy): Bacteria > Pseudomonadota > Alphaproteobacteria > Rhodobacterales > Rhodobacteraceae > Yoonia. Next base: position 2,499 of record NZ_JAFMHJ010000002.1, on the reverse strand, counting down.
AACTTTATCCTGCTGATCGTCGATAACGGGTCCTATGGCTCTACGGGCGATCAACCGACCTACGCTGGCAAGAAAACCTCGCTGACGGCGGTGGCCAAAGCCTGCGGTTGCGAAACCGTCGTCGAGTGTCAGGCCGAGGAAACCGGCAAGGTGCTGCAAGCCGCCATTGATAGCAAGAAAATGACGATCATCGTGGCCAAATGTGAAAGCGGCAATATCAAGGTGCCGGTGATCACCATGGACCCCGTGACCATCCGTGATCGTTTCATGGGCGCGGTCAAGGCCTAGCGCTTTGGCTACGGGCATACACTCCAGCGTTGATGCACGGCGTATCGCGCGTCAACGCTTGCCGTGGATGGTCTTTGACTACATCGACGGTGCCGCAGGGCGGGAAACGGGGGCGGCGCGTAACCGCGCCAGCTTTGACGCCCTTGTTTTGCGGCCCCGCATTCTACGTGATGTCAGCGAAAGATCTTTGGCGGTTTCGTTGTTTGGCAAAACCGCCAAAGCCCCGTTTGGCATCAGTCCGATGGGCATGTGCAATCTGTCTGGCCCCGGCGCTGACTTGATGCTCGCCCGGTTGGCCGCGCGGGAACAGGTGCCGTTGGGGGTGTCCACTGTTGCCTCTACCGCGATGGAGCCATTGATCGAGGCCGCAGAAGGGCATGCATGGTTTCAGCTTTATTTTAGCGGCGACGGCGCAGGCACATTCAAGCTGGTGGAACGGGCCAAGGCGGCGGGTTACGATACGATAATCCTGACCGTTGATGTCCCGGAGGTGGGGCGCCGTCCACGTGAATTGCGACACGGATTCACCATGCCATTTCGCATTGGACCCAAACAATTTCTGGACTTTGCCCTGCATCCGCGCTGGTCCCTTGCCGCGCTTTTCGATGGCCGTCCGCAAATGGCGAACTTTGACATGCCTGGGTATACATTCGACCGCGTGGAAAGTCGGGCGAAAGCGAATTGGGACACGCTCGCCCATCTGCGCGATATTTGGCCCGGTCGGCTTGTCGTAAAAGGCGTTCTTGACGTCGAAGATGCGCTGGCACTGCAGGCTGCGGGCGTCGATGCGATTCAGGTTTCAAGCCATGGCGCACGCCAACTTGAAAGCGCGCCGTCACCAATAATGGCGCTTGCCGAAATCAAGGCGGCTTTGGGCGGTGCATTCCCGTTGTTCTACGATTCTGGTTTACGCAGTGGTGAAGACGTATTGAAAGCCTATGCCCAAGGCGCCAGCTTCACATTCCTTGGTCGTATTCTTCAATTTGCCATAGCGGCGGCTGGCGAAGAGGGGCTACAGGCGCTTTGGGATGTTTTGCGTCAGGAAACAAGTATCTCACTTGCCCAGGTTGGCGCAAATTCACTTGAACCTCATGCCGTCCGGGGCATTATTCGCAACTAGGCAATCTGCCGGCCAGTTTTTAACGACAGACGGATTGGTGATTGATCCGCGGTGAATTGCGCCCGGTATCAGGTTCCCGCTAAATTTGGTATTTTTAATTATTATACTGGGCAAGAAATTCATACATCCTTAACCCTAAATTGGCTCTAGTGGTCGCGTTAAGTTGGTCCATGTGAAAGTAATTTTCACGTCAAAAGGAATGAGTGATGCGGTCTATCATGCTGGGAAGCATTTTTTTGCTGAGTGTTTTCGTGAATGTTTTGCAGGCGCAGGAAATAGTTGACCCTATTGCTATCGTGCAGGCCAGTGGTGTCTGTGCGCCGTTTGGCGTGGCATCTGCCACGGCCGCTCCGGATGGCACGATCCGCGCGGTCTGCAATGATGACGCCACGGCGTTTGTACCGCTGCTGGGCGGGCTGGGGCCGGTCTTGGGTGCTGGGGCTGCGGTTGCTGTGGCATCTGCGGTATCGGGTGGAAACGCGACGCCAGACACGCAATAGCCTAGCACGATGGATATCCCAACGCGATCAGCTGTGCGCCACTGACCCGGTGATAGCCGGTGATCCGGTGGCGGGCTTCGCGCATGAACCAATCCCGCAGCGGCGCGTTGTAATGCATGGCCATAACCCGTGACCAATGTTCGAATTGCGGCACAGAGAGAACCGCGCCGTATCTGCTGGGGCCATGGAACCCAAACGCCGTTGTCGGGCTGATACACAGGTCGCTGACGCCCAGATACATGGTGCAGGACGAATAACAAAACTTGCCGCGCAGTTCGACCCGGCTGCTGTCTGCATTGATCGCTGCGATTTCAACAGCGCGCGCGCCGATCAGGCCACCCCGATCATTTTCGACGATTTTCACAGCGACGCTTTGGCTGGCCGCCATGGCACCCCAAACGCCGATCGCGACGAGGCAGCTAATTTGTTGAAGGCCCGCCCGCCGCAGCAGGCCACCCCACGCGAAACGTGACATCGGCATCTCTCACTTTACCCACCACACGATTGTGTGGTTCCCGACGGCCAGTGAAGGGGTGAAACCGTTAATGCAGCGTTGCAGCGCAGATTTGAGACATGTTTGTAGAAATCTGT
>NZ_JAFMHJ010000034.1 GCF_017854565.1 Yoonia sp. | reverse complement strand
CCTTTTTACGATAACAAGCCGTTCAGCCCCGGTTCATCCCGTTGTCGTTAGGCTGTGGGAGATAAGAATTTGGAGTAGGATTCGAAATGAGATCAACAGCACACAAAATAGCAAGAGCAGGCACCTTGTCGCTGGCACTCGCTTTTGCCTTGGTTTCGTTTTCAGCAACGCATGCGACTGCTGAAAACGGAAGCGGTAACCGAAACAGTGGTGATCGCGGTAATCCTGGCAAAAGCGACGCCGAAAACAGCGGAAATGGCAACGGCCGCGGTCATCTGTCCCGCGAGTTGCGGGGCCTGAACGCAGCACATGCAAATCCGAATGCTTTGGCAAACGCTTCTCCAAACAGCATGCCTGGCAAGCTCTATGCCTATCAGCAGGCGCAAGGATCGTTTGTGGCGGTGGTTGAGGTGCAGGATGATGCCTACGCTGAGTATTTGCGCCTTACAGGGTTGACCGAAGAGGAAATCACAGCCGAATTCCCCGATGGTGGCTATGAAGATGCGGTGACCAATGCCGCCATCGTCTATGAGGATGCACGGGCTGATGCGGTGGTGGCACAATCCATCGCGCAGGAAAGCCTTACCGTCCTGACCGGCGGCGCGGAACTATCAGGCGGCGCATTGGCCGAGTTGAGCCGCCTTTTGGGTCTTTGATGACGTGATACTTCGGTGGGCAGGCTGCATGGTGCAGCTTGCCCCTTGCGGATGTGGATGACTCTGCGTATATGAGTTGCAACAGCGGTACCTTGGTTTCCAAACCAACGGTCCCACCGGGAAATATCAACGGGCCGCGCGCCCGTTTTTTTGTGCTTGAGAAGAATATATGAACGATCTGATTGCCAAGGCGGCCATTGACCGCCGCATCGCTGAGATAATAACGCCTGTCATTGAGGACATGGGGTTCGAGGTCGTGCGCGTGCGCCTGATGACCGGCAAGGAAAGCATCTTGCAGATAATGGTCCAACGCCCGGACGGGTCGATCGAGGTGGATGAATGCGGGCAGATTTCCACGGCGATCAGCGCGGTTCTGGATGTCGAAGATCCGATCCTTGATGTCTACACGCTTGAGGTGTCCAGCCCCGGCATCGACCGGCCCCTGACCCGGCTGAAAGATTTCGATCAGTGGGAAGGTTTCGAGGCCAAGATCGAAACAGACGCGCTGATTGACGGGCGTCGCAGGTTTAAGGGTCAACTGGCCGGGACCGAGGGCGACGAAGTTTTGATCACGATTGAAGAAGGCACGATTGGCCTGAAGTTCGAATGGCTGTCAGATGCCAAACTGGTACTGACAGATGAGTTGATCCGCGATGTATTGCGCGGGCGTAAAGATGCGGGCCAGATCGACGAGGCCCAATTTGACGAAATTGAAACCATCATTGATGGCGAGGAGAACGACTGATGGCATATACTTCCGCGAACCAGCTGGAATTGCTGCAAACAGCCGAGGCTGTTGCCCGCGAAAAGAACATCGAACCCCGTTTGGTGGTCGAGGCGATGGAAGAATCGCTCGCCCGTGCGGCAAAGTCGCGTTACGGTGCGGAAATGGACATTCGCGTGTCCATCGACCGCAAGACCGGCAAGGCGACGTTTACACGGGTTCGCACCGTGGTCGCGGATGATGAGCTTGAGAATTACCAAGCCGAGTTCACCGTGGAGCAGGCCAAAGAATACATGGATGATCCGCAGGTTGGGCAGACTTTTGTTGAAGAAGTCCCGCCTGTTGAGTTGGGCCGCATCGCTGCCCAATCCGCCAAGCAGGTTATTTTGCAAAAAGTCCGCGAAGCTGAGCGCGACAAGCAATACGAAGAATTCAAGGATCGCGCTGGTACGATCATCAATGCGCTGGTTAAGCGCGAAGAATATGGCAACGTCATTGTTGACGTGGGTTCTGGCGAAGCAATCCTGCGCCGGAATGAAAAGATTGGTCGCGAGGCCTATCGCCCGAATGACCGCATCCGTTGCTACATCAAGGAAGTGCGCCGCGAACAGCGTGGTCCGCAGATTTTCCTGAGCCGTACCGCGCCGGAATTCATGGCTGAGTTGTTCAAGATGGAAGTGCCCGAAATTTACGAAGGCATCATCGAGATCAAGGCGGTGGCCCGTGACCCCGGTTCGCGCGCGAAGATCGCCGTGATTTCGTATGATAGCTCGATTGACCCGGTGGGCGCTTGTGTCGGTATGCGCGGTTCGCGCGTGCAGGCTGTCGTCAACGAGCTGCAGGGCGAGAAAATCGACATCATTCCTTGGAATGAAGATATGCCGACGTTCCTTGTGAACGCGTTGCAGCCCGCCGAGGTTTCCAAGGTGGTGCTGGACGAAGAGGCCGGCAAAATCGAAGTTGTTGTTCCAGAAGATCAGTTGTCGCTTGCGATTGGTCGCCGCGGTCAGAACGTCCGTTTGGCATCGCAGCTGACCGGTCTAGATATCGACATCATGACAGAGGAAGAAGAGAGCAAGCGTCGGCAGGCCGAATTCGAGCTACGGACAAAATTGTTCATGGACACACTTGATCTGGACGAGTTCTTTGCCCAACTACTGGTTTCAGAAGGGTTCACGAACCTAGAAGAAGTCGCCTATGTCGAGCTTGATGAACTGCTGGTGATAGAAGGCATCGATTCGGATACTGCATCTGAGCTGCAAGCCCGTGCTCGCGATTATCTGGAAGCCCAGAACAAGAAGGCCTTGGATGCCGCCCGGGCGCTGGGTGTCGAAGACAGTCTGGTAAACTTTGAAGGGCTGACGCCCCAGATGCTGGAAGCGCTGGGCAAGGATGGCGTGAAGACGCTGGAAGACTTTGCGACTTGCGCAGACTGGGAGTTGGCCGGTGGCTGGACGACCGTCAATGGCGAACGGAGCAAAGACGACGGTGTCTTAGAGCCTTTTGATGTATCGCTGGAGGAAGCGCAGACAATGGTCATGACAGCCCGCGTCATGCTGGGCTGGGTTGATCCTGCTGACCTTGAGAGCAATGCGGAAGACAATGAAACGACGGAGGAAGCGGAGGCCTGATTTCAGGTCTTCGCAGGGGAAATAGATGGCGCGCGGTGGCCACAGCAAAGATCAGGATGATGCGGAACGTAAATGCATTGTTACTGGCGACGTACAGCCAAAGGCTGGGTTGATCCGCTTTGTTGTGGGGCCGGAAAATCAGGTTGTGCCTGATATTCTGGGAAAATTACCCGGACGCGGCATGTATGTCACAGCGGATCGAGCGACACTGGAAGAGGCCCGCAAGGGGCAGTTTTCACGCTCGGCCAAGCAGGCGGTGACTGTCCCCGACGGTCTGGTTGACGAGGTCGAACGTCAGTTGGCACGGCGTACCGTTGACCTGATCGCGATGGCGCGCAAGGCGGGTCGGGCGGTTTGCGGGTTTGAGAAAGTAAAAGGATGGCTTGCCGGTGGTGAGCGTGTCCGTGTCTTGGTTCAGGCCAGCGATGGTTCTGAACGTGGCAAAACGAAATTATGGACGCCCGAAGGTGCCCGCTATTTCGGCTGTTTGACTGCAGCGGAATTGGGTTTGGCATTTGGACGGCAAAGTGTGATACATGGCGCGCTTGCGACTGGTGGACTCAGCAACCGTGTTGTAGAGGAAGCAACAAAGCTACGTGGATTGCGCGAAGTGGACGGTGGCGATGGGGCCTCCGGGAAGGATAAAGAAGCTAAATGAGCGATAACGACGGTAAAAAGACACTCGGCCTCGGTGGTTCGCGTCCAAGCAACGTGAAGCAAAGCTTTAGCCATGGGCGGACCAAGAACGTCGTGGTGGAAACCAAGCGCAAGCGCGTTGTCGTGCCCAAGCCGGGCGCGCCAAAACCAACCGGCAGCCTAGGGCCGATTGGTGGTGACCCATCCAAGCGCCCTGCGGGGATTTCAGATGTTGAGCTAGAGCGCCGGATGAAGGCGCTCGCTATGTCGAAAGCCCGTGAGGCAGAGGAATCAGCCAAGCGTGACGCTGAAGAAAAAGCGCGTGCCGCAGACCGCGAAGCGCGCCGGGCCGAGATCGAAGCCAAAGAGGCCGAGGATCGTGAGCGCGAAGATCGCGCCAAAGCAAAGGCCGATGACGAAGAACGTAAGCGCGAGAAGGCCGCGCGTGCAAAGGCGGCCACTGAAGCGCCGCCTGTTGATAATGCTGTACCTGGCGAAACTTCTGTTACGCGTCCCACGGCGGCAGCACGCAAGCCTGACCGCGAGCGCGATGCAAATGACAAGGCAACAAAAGCCAAGCCCGGCCGCAGCGATGATGGCCGCCGTTCCGGCAAGCTGACTTTGAACGAGGCATTGACCGGTCGCGAAGGTGGCCGCCAGCGGTCAATGGCGGCGATGAAGCGCAAGCAGGATCGTGCCCGTGCCAAGGCGATGGGTGGTTCAGTTGAGCGTGAAAAGGTGTTCCGCGATGTGGCATTGCCGCCGGCGATCACCGTGTCCGAGCTGGCAAACCGCATGGCTGAACGCGTGTCTGATGTGGTCAAGGCGCTGATGAACAACGGTATTATGGCGACTCAGAATCAGACAATTGACGCAGATACGGCCGAGTTGATCATTGAAGAATTTGGTCACAAAGTTGTACGTGTTTCGGATGCAGACGTCGAAGATGTTATTCATCAGGTTGCCGATGATCCCAAAAACCTCGTGTCACGACCGCCGATCATCACGATCATGGGCCACGTTGACCACGGCAAAACATCGCTTCTTGATGCGATCCGTAATGCCAAAGTGGTTGCGGGCGAAGCGGGTGGCATTACGCAGCATATTGGCGCCTATCAGGTGACCACTGACAGCGGTGCGGTTTTGACGTTCCTTGATACGCCAGGCCACGCTGCATTCACGTCGATGCGTTCACGTGGCGCACAGGTGACAGATATCGTTGTGCTTGTTGTGGCCGCAGACGATGCGGTTATGCCGCAAACGATCGAAGCAATTAACCACGCGAAAGCCGCTAAGGTGCCTATGATCGTGGCAATCAACAAGATCGACAAGCCGTCAGCCAACCCTGACAAGGTACGAACGGATTTGTTGCAGCACGAGGTTGTTGTCGAGAAAATGTCCGGCGATGTGCAGGATGTCGAGGTTTCGGCCATGACGGGTCAGGGTCTTGATAGCCTGCTGGAAGCGATTGCCCTGCAGTCCGAAATTCTTGAGCTGAAGGCAAATCCAAATCGCGCCGCCCAAGGTGCTGTGATTGAGGCGCAGCTTGACATAGGCCGCGGTCCTGTTGCGACCGTGCTTATTCAGAACGGGACGTTGCGTCAGGGCGATATCTTTGTTGTCGGCGAGCAGTACGGCAAGGTTCGTGCGCTGATCAACGATAAGGGCGAACGCGTTCCTGAGGCTGGACCTGCTGTGCCGGTCGAGGTGCTTGGCCTGAACGGGACACCCGAAGCGGGCGACGTTCTTAACGTGGTTGACACCGAATCGCAGGCGCGTGAAATCGCCGAATACCGCGAGAAGGCAGCCAAAGAGAAACGCGCAGCCGCCGGTGCGGCGACGACGCTTGAGCAGTTAATGGCGAATGCCAAGCAGAACGAGAACGTCAGTGAATTGCCGATTGTGGTAAAGGCTGATGTGCAAGGTTCTGCCGAAGCTATCGTTCAGGCAATGGAGAAAATCGGCAACGATGAGGTCCGCGTGCGGGTGCTTCATTCTGGTGTTGGTGCCATTACAGAATCCGATATCGGTCTGGCAGAGGCGTCTGGTGCGCCGGTCTTTGGCTTTAACGTGCGTGCCAATGCGACGGCGCGGGCCAGCGCGAACCAAAAGGGTGTTGAAATCCGGTACTATTCGGTGATCTACGACCTTGTGGATGACGTGAAGGCGGCGGCCTCGGGTCTGCTTTCTGCCGAAATTCGCGAGAAGTTCATTGGTTATGCCAAGATCAAAGAGGTCTTCAAGGTATCCAATGTCGGTAAGATTGCTGGTTGTCTTGTTACCGAAGGTGTGGCGCGACGGTCTGCTGGCGTGCGTTTGCTGCGTGACAACGTTGTAATCCACGAAGGCACGCTTAAGACGCTTAAGCGCTTCAAGGACGAGGTGCCAGAGGTCCAGTCAGGTCAGGAATGTGGTATGGCGTTCGAGAATTACGAAGACATCCGTCCGGACGATGTGATCGAAATCTTTGAACGCGAAGAGATCGAACGAAACCTGTAAGCGGCAGTTATTCTATGCAAAAAGGGCGGCCCGAAAAGGCCACCCTTTTTGGGTGCGTAGGGTGGATTTTAATCCACCCTACAGCCAGTCGCGCAGGATCGGGATCAGCGGGATATCCGCCGCTGGCATTGGATAGTTCCGCAGGTCACGCGGTCTCACCCATTTCAGGGCCTGACCCTCCCGCGATTGGGGTGTGCCTGCCCATTTCCGGCAGGCAAACAGCGGCATCAGCAGGTGGAAATGATCATAGGAATGGCTGGCAAAGGTCAAAGGCGCCAAGCAGGACGCCCATGTGTCGATACCAAGCTCCTCTTGCAGTTCACGGATCAGGGCGATTTCAGGTGTTTCACCTTGCTCTACCTTGCCGCCAGGGAATTCCCACAGGCCCGCCATCGATTTACCCACTGGTCGCTGTCCCAGTAGGACGCGACCGTCAGGGTCAATCAACGCAACGGCCGAGACCAGAACTGTCTTCACGACCGGTAGTCGGCGTTGATGTCGATGTATCCGTGGGTAAGGTCGCAGGTCCAGACAGTGCATTGCCCGTCCCCGATGCCCATATCCACGCCAATCGTCAGCTCTGGGTTTTTCATATAAGCGCTTGTGGCGTCTTCTGAATAATCCGGTGCACGCCAGCCGTTTTCGGCCACGGTGATATCTCCGAACCTGATCGACAACCGATCCCTGTCCGCCTGTGCCCCGGATTTACCCACGGCCATCACGACCCGGCCCCAGTTGGCATCTTGTCCAGCGATGGCGGTCTTGACCAACGGTGAATTGGCGATGGACAAGGCGACCTTGCGCGCGTCCTCGTTTGATACTGCGCCGGTTACGCTGACGGTCACGAACTTTGTGGCCCCTTCTCCGTCGCGGACGACCTGATGCGCGAGCTCCAGCATGATCTCATGCAGCGCATCGGCGAAAGCCGCATTGCCGGTCACATCCACCGCTGACGCGCCCGTCGCACCCATTACCAGACTGTCTGACGTCGAGGTATCGCTGTCCACCGTGATACAGTTGAAGGTTTTGTCGTTGAGGTCGGACACGAGTGTTTGCAGATCCGCCTGTCCGATGACTGCATCAGTGAAGATATAGACCAGCATTGTCGCCATATCAGGTGCGATCATGCCGGACCCCTTGGCAATCCCTGCAATTTTGACGGGTTTTCCGCCAATGTGGATGGCCGCGCAGGCCCCTTTGGGGAACGTATCGGTGGTCATGATCGCGCGGGCGGCGTCGGCGATGGCGGCCGCGCTTTGGTTGGACTGCAGCTCGGCCAGTTTCGCAGTGATCCGTTCGTAGGGCAACGGTTCCCCAATCACGCCTGTCGACGCTGTGAAAACACGGTCGGTCGAAACGCCGGTTGCCGCAGCGACGGCCGCTGTTAGCGCGTTGACGGCCTTCATTCCGTTTTTGCCGGTAAAGGCGTTGGAGTTCCCGGAGTTTACCAAAATGGCGGCAGGACCGTCAGGCTTGCCGCCGATTTTCGCCTGGCAATCCAGAACCGAGGCAGAGCGCGTCGCGGAGCGGGTAAAGACACCGGCAATTGCACTGCCGGGGGCTAGCAGGGCCAGCATGACGTCGGTGCGCCCTTTGTAGCGCACACCGGCTGCCGTTGCTGCAAAGGTCACGCCTTGGATGACCGGCATGTCTGGAAACGTCACTGGGGCGAGGGGGGACATTGCCATGATCTATTGATCCAGCAAATCAAGATTGTCGATCAGGTCGGGGTCAAAATCGCCTGCGGCCGGTTTGACGACCTCTTGCTCGGTGGTCAGTTCATCCAGCCGGGCGGTTACCGCAGCTTCTTGCAGGACATCGGTTAGCTCGCGGCGCATTTCGTCCAGTGTTGGCAGTGGTTGCACGCGGATTTCGTTCAGCGTCGCCACATGCCAGCCGAATTGTGTTTCAAACGGCTCTGACACGTCGCCAACCCCGAGCGCCATGATCGCGGTCTCAAACTCTGGCACCATGGCGCCGGCTTCGAACCAGCCAAGGTTTCCGCCGTTCGGTCCTGTCGGCCCGGTTGACACATCGCGGGCAACATCGGCAAAGGCCGCGCCGTCGTCAATACGGGTCTTGGCGGCGCGGGCTTCTTCCTCGGTTTCGACAAGAAGGTGCGACGCATTGAATTCATTGACGCCTGCGGCATCCGCGAACCGTGCATCAAATGCGGCCTGCAGCGCATCTTCGGTCACGGCCTGCTGGGTAATTGCACTGATCACCTCTGCAGCAAGCAGCGAACGGCGTTCGTTTTGCAAGGTGTAGTCGATCCGGGCGGGCACCGCATCAAGTGTGTCGGCGAGCAGTTGCTGCTGGATCAGTTGGTCAATGATGCCTTCGAGCAGAACAGCGTTTGGGAATTGGGCGTATTGCGGCGGCAGCTGGGCGCGGGCGATGATGATCTCGCCCATGGTGATTTCGGTGGCGCCAACTTTGGCAACAACGGTGGCTGCGGTTACGTCTTGGGCCACTACACCAGTCGAAAGCGCAATAGCCAGTGCTGCAGACCCCAAAAATGTAACATGTTTGAGCATTAAACGATCCCTTGATTGGCCGCACGGGTGCGCGGCGTTGACACTGCATATCCCGCCCCTTACATCCCTTACAGGCCTTCGAGGGGGCTGGCTCGGCACCTTTGTAGGGGGCCAACGAAGTGCCTACAAGCAGCCTCCTCTCAAATAGATGTCATACAGGCGCCATACGCGCCGTCGGAGATAATATGCTGGGTATCGGAACGATTGCCAAAAAGGTGTTTGGCACACCGAACGACCGCAAAGTCAAAGCTGTCCGTCCGTTGATCGAAAAAATCAACGCGCTGGAGCCTACGTTTGCGGCGCTGTCCGATGAGGGTATCAAGGACAAGACGCAGGAATTCGCCGAACGGGCCATGAAGGGCGAAAGTCTTGATGATCTGCTGCCCGAGGCGTTTGCCAATTGCCGCGAGGCTGCAAGACGCGCGCTGGGTTTGCGCGCCTTTGACACACAGTTGATGGGCGGCATATTCCTGCATCAGGGCAACATATCGGAGATGAAGACCGGCGAGGGCAAGACTCTTGTGGCCACGCTGCCTGCCTATCTGAACGCGCTGACCGGCAAGGGCGTGCATATTGTCACGGTAAACGATTACCTTGCCCGCCGCGACGCCGAATGGATGAGCAAGGTTTATAGCGCCCTTGGTTTGACCACAGGTGTTGTGGTTCCGCAGCAGCCCGAGGATGAGAAAAAAGCGGCTTATGCCTGCGACGTCACATATGCGACGAACAATGAGCTGGGCTTTGATTATCTGCGCGACAACATGAAGTCAGAGCTGGATCAGATGTATCAGCGCAGCCATAACTTTGCTGTTGTGGACGAAGTTGACAGTATCCTGATTGATGAGGCTCGCACGCCACTGATCATTTCTGGCCCGGCGCAGGATCGCAGCGAGATGTATGCCGCGATCGACAAGTTTATCCCTGATGTGTCTGACGATTTATTTACCCTGGACGAAAAAACCCGTCAGGTGACGTTCAACGATGAAGGCAATGATTTTCTGGAAGACAGGCTGACCGCTGCAGGTTTGCTGCCCGAAGGTCAGACGCTCTATGATCCCGAAAGCGCCACGCTGGTGCATCACGTTAACCAGGCGTTACGTGCGCACAAGCTGTTCACCAAGGACAAGGATTATATCGTCCGCGATGGCGAAGTTGTGTTGATCGACGAATTTACTGGCCGGATGATGGCGGGTCGCCGTCTGTCCGATGGCCTGCATCAGGCGATTGAGGCCAAAGAGGGTGTCTCGATCAAACCCGAGAACGTCACACTGGCGTCGGTAACATTCCAAAACTATTTCCGCCTTTATGACAGGCTGTCCGGCATGACCGGCACGGCGGTAACCGAGGCCGAAGAATTCATGGAAATCTACGGCCTGGGCGTTGTCGAAGTGCCGACCAACCGGCCAATCGCGCGCCTTGATGAGCATGATCAGGTTTATCGTACAGCCCGCGAAAAGTTCGAGGGCGTCGTGGCCGCGATCAAAGAATCCCATGCAACGGGGCAACCTATCCTTGTTGGCACCACCTCGATTGAGAAGTCAGAGTTTCTGGCCGGTTTGCTGAACAAAGAAGGAATCACCTTCAATGTCCTGAATGCACGCCAACACGAGCAGGAAGCGCAGATCATTGCAGATGCCGGTAAGCTGAACGCCGTTACGATTGCCACGAATATGGCTGGTCGCGGGACGGATATCCAGCTGGGCGGTAACGTTGACATGCGCGTTTTGCAGGCACTGACAGAGAACCCGGATGCCGATCCAGAGGCCGTTCGTGCCCGGATCAGCGCGGAAGTGGCGGATGAGAAGGAAAAAGTGAAGGCTGTTGGTGGTTTGTTTGTTCTGGCAACAGAACGGCACGAAAGCCGCCGGATTGATAACCAGCTGCGTGGCCGGTCTGGTCGTCAGGGGGATCCGGGGCGTTCGTCCTTTTTCCTATCGTTGGAAGACGACCTGATGCGGATTTTCGGGTCTGAGCGGCTTGAAAAAGTACTGTCGGGTCTTGGCATGAAGGACGGGGAGGCAATTGTGCACCCTTGGGTCAATAAGTCGCTGGAACGTGCGCAGGCGAAGGTTGAAGGCCGCAACTTTGATATCCGCAAGCAGCTTTTGAAATTCGATGACGTGATGAACGATCAGCGCAAAGTGATCTTTTCGCAGCGCCGTGAAATCATGGAAGCCAAAGACCTGTCAGACATTGCGCAAGACATGCGTCACCAAGTAATCGAAGATTTGGTTTCGGAACATATTCCACGCAAAAGCTATGCGGATCAATGGGATGCCCAGGGCCTTTATGCGGCAGTGATTGAAAACCTCGGTATCGACGTGCCTGTTATGGCTTGGGCCGATGAGGAGGGTGTCGACGAAAACGACATCCGCGAGCGGCTTGAAGAAGCGTCCGATAAATTTATGAATGACAAGGCCAAGGCGCTTGGTCCGGATACGATGCGGAGCGTTGAAAAGCAGCTCTTGCTTCAGACAATTGACGGCAAATGGCGCGAACATTTGCTGACGCTGGAACATTTGCGGGCTGTTGTAGGCTTTCGCGGTTATGCGCAGCGGGACCCGCTGAATGAATATAAAACAGAGGGTTTCCAACTGTTCGAACGTCTGTTGGACAGCTTGCGTACAGATGTGACGAAAAAACTGGCGCAAATCCGACCCATGTCACAAGAAGAGCAAGAGCGGATCATGGCACAATTGCGCGAACAGCAGCGCATGGCCCAAGCTGCGCCAGCACCAAGCGGTACGACCGCTGGCACAGCGCGTGAGGGTTTCGATGAAACTGATCCGCAGACATGGGGGAACCCGGGCCGCAACGACGTTTGCCCCTGTGGTTCAGGTAACAAGTTCAAACATTGTCATGGGCGCTTTGCCTGAAATGGGCCACAATCAAGACATCGCAAGACCATAAGGTTGTCGTTGTGACGACACTGTCTATTGGGACAGTTCTGTTTGCAATGGGTAGACGGGGGCGTGATTGATGGCTGGCGCGAGTACAATGACGACGATTGTGTCGACCTGCGCTATTGCTGTCGGCATTGGTTTTCTGATGCAGTACGATGAAGCTGGGCCGTCTGATGAAGTGCGCGCCGCACGTGTGTCCAATCGCACAGCTGTGCAGAGCGTCATGGCTTCGAAGAATTCTGTTGGCGATTCAGTGTTTGGTGTTCCAGATGTGGTCACCACGCCGCTCGCGCACATTTACAACACGCAGGCCGCGTCAGCCATTGATGCAACATATCCAGAGACTGAAACCCCGATGATGGGCACCATATTGGCCACGCCATTTGGTGCGTGTCAGACGGAATTGTCCGCAGTCGCCGATGTGGCGGCCATGGTAAACTTAACCGTAAATGCGCCGTGCTACCGCAACGCCTATTTTGTCGTGCTGCACAAAGGCATGGTATTTTCTGCACGGACAGATGCGGCAGGGGCCGCAAATTTGCAGATTCCAGCGCTTTCTGCGGACGCGGCTTTTGCCGTTTCATTCGACAATGTCGAAGTGGCGACCGCGACGCTGACCGTGCCCGAAGCGGGTAACTATGATCGAACAGTTCTGCAGTGGCGCAGCAAGGACAATCTGCAGCTTCATGCGCTGGAATTTGGTGCCAGTCTTGGTGAACTAGGCCACGTTTGGTCTGCATCGACGAATAGCCCGGGAATGGCGCAGATGGGTGAAAGCGGCTTTACGGTGCGACTGGGCACCAGCGTTGCTGATATCCCGTACTTAGCTGAGGTTTACACCTTTCCTTCGGGGCTGCTGAACCGCGACGGCGTTATCGCCTTGCAGCTTGGCGTGGCTGTCAGCGATCGGAACTGCGGTCGGGAGGTCGATGCAACGAGCATTCGCACGAACGCGGGCCAGATGTTGGTTTTAAAGCAACTGACGATTGCTATTCCTGCCTGCGACATGGCGGGGCAGCTAATTATTCTGCCAAATATCTTTCAGGACGTCACGTTGGCGGCGCGGTAACCTCGCTTTATTTGATCAAACCTTCGGACCTGAAACTAATCTCGCACGACTTCCCAATGATGAGGTGATCGTGGACGGCAATGCTAAGCGCGTTCGCGGCCAGAATGATCTGGTTGGTCATATTGATATCCATTTCCGATGGGGTCGGGTCGCCTGACGGATGATTATGCACCAAGATAAGTGATGCTGCGTTCAGCTCAAGCGCGCGTTTCACGACCTCGCGTGGATAGACAGGGACGTGATCCAAGGTGCCTTTCGCCTGCTCCTCGTCCGCGATCAACACGTTTTTGGTATCAAGATAAAGAATGCGAAACTGTTCTGTGTCGCGGTGGGCCATCACCGTGTGGCAATAGTCAAGCAACGCGTCCCAGCTTGACACCACAAGGCGCTGCATAACCTTGGCTCGGGCAAGCCGATGTGCTGCGGCTTCAACCACCTTGAGTTCTATTGCGACCGATTCACCAACGCCGGTGACCTGCATCAACTGGCTAATTGGCGCGGATACAACGCGATTGAAGTCGCCAAAGGCCTCGATCAGTGCGCGCGCCAGCGGTTTCACATCTTGTCGGGGGATGGCGCGGAACAACACGAGTTCCAGCAATTCGTAGTCAGGAACCGCAGCAGCCCCACCCGTCAAAAACCGTTCGCGCAGACGTTTTCGGTGATCGTGCAGGTATGATGGCGTGCGTCCGGTGGGGCCCCGTGCGGGCACTGTGACGTCGTCCACGTCAGGAAATAAAGAGCGGGTCTCGGCAAAATAGGTCATGAACTTACTTTGCCGAAAACTTTGTTAAACTAGAGTTAACGCTAGCTTTTCATACTATCCCAAAAGTTTTTCACCGATTTGAAAAAGCTGCTGCCGTTGGGATTATTGTCTTCACTCAACTGATCGAATTCCTTGAGCAGTTCGCGTTGTCGGCTGGTCAATTTGACGGGCGTTTCGACAGCCAATTCGATGAACATGTCACCGCTTGGTCCGCCGCGCAGGGCTGGCATGCCCTTGTTGCGCAACCGCATTTGCCGGCCTGATTGCGATCCTTCGGGGACTTTTACCCGGCTACGGCCACCATCAATCGTTGGCACTTCTATCTCACCACCGAGTGCCGCAGTGGCCATCGACACCGGCACACGACAGAACAGGTTCGTGTTTTCGCGCTCAAACAGGGCGTGTTTGCTCACCTCGATAAAGATATAAAGATCACCGGACGGGCCACCGCGCATGCCAGCTTCGCCTTCGCCGGCCAGGCGAATGCGGGTACCAGTTTCAACACCGGCAGGAATATTAACCGAAAGCGATTTTTCTTTTTCAACACGGCCAGCGCCATGACAGTTTTTGCAGGGGTCCTTGATCGTTTGACCCATGCCCGAGCAGGTCGGGCAGGTCCGCTCGACCGTAAAGAAGCCCTGTTGCGCACGGACTTTGCCCATGCCCGAACAGGTCGGGCAGGTCTGCGGTTCTGATCCACCCTCAGCGCCGGTGCCATTGCATGACGCGCAACCGACCGCCGTTGGTACGGTGATCGTCTTTTGTAGACCGGAAAAAACGTCTTCGAGGTTGATCCGCAGGTTATAACGCAGGTCATTACCGCGCTGTGCCCCGCCCCGACGGGTGCCACTGCCGCGTCCGCCCATAAAGTCGCCGAACAGATCGTCAAAAACATCCGAGAACGCGCTCGCAAAATCGCCCTGCCCGCCGCCACGTTGACCACCAGCGGCGCCCATGCCGTTTTCAAACGCAGCATGACCATAGCGATCATAGGCGGCTTTCTTGTTGTCGTCTTTCAGAATTTCGTAGGCTTCGTTCGCCTCTTTGAACTGCGATTCGGCCTTGGGATTGTCGGCGTTGCGGTCGGGGTGCAGCTCTTTTGCCTTTTGGCGGTAGGCTTTTTTGATCGCAGCGGCATCAGCACCTTTGGCGATCCCAAGCACATCATAATAGTCACGTTTTGCCATGATACTTTTTCCCTTGGGAATGGAAAAGACCGACCCGGATCTGGGCCGGTCCGTTCCCTTAGCAGTGCGTTGCCTTAGTTGTCACGCTTTTCGTCGTCCAGATCTTCGAAGTCGGCATCAAGGATGTCGTCTTCGTCTGCACCACGTGGATCGGGTTCCGCCTCGCCGGATTCTTCCTGGCTAGCCTTATAGATGGCTTCGCCCAGTTTCATGGCTGCTTCGGTTACGTTCTGGACGCCCGATTTGATCTTGTCTGCATTTTCGCCCTCCAGATCATCCTTGAGTGCGGCAATGGCCAGTTCGATCGCTTCGATTGTCGTCGGGTCGACCTTGGCTGCGTGCTCTTCCATCGACTTTTCGGTCGAGTGGATCAGGCTTTCGGCCTGATTCTTGGCTTCGATCAGCTCGCGACGCGCCTTGTCGGCCTCGGCGTTTTCTTCGGCGTCTTTGACCATCGCTTCAATGTCGTCATCGGACAAGCCGCCAGAGGCCTGGATCGTGATCTTCTGCTCTTTGCCGGTGCCTTTGTCCTTGGCGCCGACTTCAACGATCCCGTTGGCGTCGATATCAAAGGTCACTTCGATCTGGGGCATACCGCGTGGCGCTGGCGGGATGCTTTCCAAGTTGAACTGGCCAAGCATCTTGTTGTCGGCTGCCATTTCACGTTCGCCTTGGAACACGCGCAGTGTCACGGCATTCTGGTTGTCTTCGGCAGTCGAGAACACTTGGGACTTCTTGGTGGGGATCGTCGTGTTGCGGTCGATCAGACGGGTGAACACGCCGCCAAGGGTTTCGATACCCAGCGACAGTGGCGTGACGTCCAGCAGAACCACGTCTTTGACGTCACCTTGCAGAACACCGGCCTGAATGGCGGCACCCAATGCGACGACTTCGTCAGGGTTCACGCCCTGATGCGGTTCTTTGCCGAAGAATTTACCGACTTCTTCTTTCACACGCGGCATCCGGGTCATACCGCCGACCAAAACCACCTCGTCGATGTCCTTGATCGAAAGACCCGCATCTTTGAGGGCGGCTTGGCAGGGCTTGATCGAATTCTTGATCAGGTCAGCGACAAGGCTTTCCAGTTTGGCACGGGTCAGTTTCATGACCATGTGCAGCGGCTGACCGTTCGAGCCCATCGAAATGAATGGCTGGTTGATTTCGGTCGAAGACGAAGACGAAAGTTCGATCTTGGCCTTTTCAGCAGCTTCTTTCAGACGCTGGAGCGCCATTTTGTCTTTTGTCAGGTCAACCGAGTGTTCTTTTTTGAACTCGTCAGCAAGGTAGTTGACGACGCGCATGTCAAAGTCTTCGCCACCAAGGAACGTGTCACCATTGGTAGATTTCACCTCGAACAGGCCATCGTCTATTTCGAGGATGGTCACGTCGAAAGTACCGCCGCCAAGGTCATAAACAGCGATGGTCTTGTTGTCTTTCTTGTCAAGACCGTAGGCCAGCGCCGCAGCTGTCGGCTCGTTGATGATACGCAGCACTTCGAGGCCTGCAATTTTGCCCGCGTCCTTGGTTGCCTGACGCTGGGCGTCGTTGAAATAGGCAGGCACGGTGATGACGGCTTGCGTCACTTCTTCGCCAAGGTAGCTTTCGGCGGTTTCTTTCATCTTGCCGAGGATGAAGGCAGAAATCTGGCTGGGGGAGTATTTCTCACCTTTGGCCTGAACCCATGCATCGCCGTTGCCGCCATTGACGATTTCGAACGGCATGTTCTTTTTCTCTTTGGCAAGATCCTTGTCGTCGAACCGACGACCGATCAGACGTTTCACCGCAAAGATTGTGTTTTCGGGGTTGGTTACGGCCTGCCGCTTGGCTGGCTGACCGACAAGCCGTTCGTCATCGGTGAAAGCGACGATAGACGGTGTTGTACGCGCGCCTTCGGCATTTTCGATAACGCGCGGTTTAGAGCCATCCATGATGGCGATACAGGAGTTGGTGGTTCCTAGGTCGATACCAATAACTTTGGCCATTTTTCAAATCCCTCTACTTTAGGCGGTTTGAGTAGCGCGAACCCGTTTCGGCACCCGCGCCAGTTACATGAATCTGAACAAGGCATCGGCCCTGAACATTGATCTTGGCGTATATAGGGATGGGACATGATGGCTGCAACCGCCGCTTCCATATCATACCGTCAAAAACCGCATTTTTGCAGGCTATAGCGTTAACATATCGGACCGTCGTGTTTCGACCGGCATGACCAAAATATGTTTGCATGTGAAAGAGCCGCCCTAGCGGCCAGCATCCCAGCTGAGCGAGGCGCTTTTGCGGGTGTAGAATTCCCCCATAAGTCCCAGCATAAGCAGACCAATCGACAGGTAGAGAGGGTAGCTTACCGAACTGAAGTGTGGGGAGTAGTGCAGAAAGATAAAGCCGCGCGCCTGATCAATCGTGTGGAAAAGTGGGTTCCAGTCGAAAAATGCGATCATGGACGCAGGCAAGGTATTTGCTACAAACATCTTGCCCGATGCGATCATATTTGCCCGGGCATAAACACCGGATGCAACGTCGACAAAATCAGGTGCCCACGGTTTGATTGCCAGGAACACCACGCCAATGGCAACGCCTGAGAACCAAGATAGCAAAAGCATTCCCATGGCACCGGCGGGGTTATCAATCGTGATTGGGACAACGGCGATATGATATACACACAGCACCAAAAATAGCGATAATAACTGAAGATAAAGGGATGAAAGCGCGCCGGCGCATATCGCTATGATCGTGTTCATCGGCGCGTGTTGCATCATCGGCGATGCGGGTCCTTCGGAGTTTATGACGGCTGACATCGCTTTTGTATGGGTCAAAAACAGGAAGATGCCCGACATGATATAAAGCAAAAAGTCACCACGCAGTGCAGAGCCGCGCATCCCGAGCACTTCAAACATAATGTAGAAGGCCAAGACAAAAACTACGGTCTGCATTATGTTCAGAAACAGGCCCATCAATGCGTTGCGATGTGACTTGCGAATGTCCCGTACGGTGGCATGGTAGATCAATTCGGCCATACCGATGACGCCGCGGGTCATTGATGGATTGGTTTTGATCTGAAACATTATGACTTTCCTGATAAGACCGGGCAATGCGCCGCCCTGCCCCGCGAACTTCGCACGAATTCCTTGCCGTTCGCTTGATGCCGCAGCATAAGGATGCTGCCGCTAATTTTCAACAACAACCGGGCCATCCAAGTGAGTGACATGGACTTTGAAAGACTGACGACTGTAATGCGTAAACTGGCCTTGGTGGCCGGTGATAAAATCATGGAAGTCTATACCGCTGATGACTTTGAGGTGTGCGTCAAGAGTGACGAAAGCCCGGTTACGATAGCCGATGAAGCCGCCGATGCGATTATCAGTGCGGGGTTGCGTGCCGCCTTTCCTGATGTGCCGCTGGTGACCGAGGAGCAGGCGGCAACCCATGCGCAAGTGGTCAGCACGTTCCTGATCGTTGATCCGCTGGACGGCACGAAAGAGTTTATCAAAAGGCGCGGGGATTTCACGGTCAACATTGCCTATGTCGCGGACGGCGTGCCGGTTCGGGGTGTGGTGTATGCCCCGGCTAAGGGGCGGCTTTTCTATACAGATGCCGCTGGGCAGTCAGTCGAAGAGGCAGCACCATTCGACAAGGACGCCGTTGGTACAACCGAGCCAATAAGCGTTTCACACCCTGACAATAACGCCTTGCTTGTGGTGGCGTCCAAGTCGCACAGGGATAAGGCGACTGATGACTACATCAACAAGTATAGCGTCAGAGATATGAAAAGCGCAGGCTCATCGCTGAAATTCTGTCTGATCGCAACCGGCGAGGCCGATCTTTACCCGCGGCTTGGTCGCACGATGGAATGGGATACGGCTGCCGGGCATGCCGTGCTGAATGGCGCTGGTGGGACCGTCGTGCGGTTCGACGATCACACGACGCTGCGGTATGGTAAGGTGGGTTTTGCCAATCCATTCTTCATTGCCTATGCGCCCGAAGTTGTACTGGAAAAGCCGTAGTGTCTGTTCTGGTCGTTATCCCTGCCCGCTATGCATCGACCCGCTATCCAGGCAAGCCGCTGGTGGCACTGCGCGGTGCGGCTGGTGATGCCAAAAGCTTGATCCGCAGATCCTGGGATGCGGCTATGTCGGTGGCTGGTGTTGACCGTGTCGTCGTAGCAACGGACGACTACCGTATTGCCGACGCCGCACGCACATTTGATGCAGAGGTGGTCATGACATCGACTGCATGCGAAAATGGGACCGAGCGTTGTGCCGAGGCGGTCAGAAACCTTGGCGATGGTTATGATATTGTTGTTAATTTGCAGGGTGATGCGCCACTGACCCCCGCGTGGTTCATTGAGGATCTGGTGGCAGGCCTGCGGGCGCAGCCCGACGCGCAGGTCGCGACACCGGTTCTGCGTACGGATGGCCGTGCCTTGAACGGGTTGCTGGAAGACCGACGCGCGGGTCGTGTTGGCGGCACGACGGCTGTGTTTGGCGCCGACCATAACGCCCTGTATTTTTCGAAAGAAGTGATCCCGTTCACCGGCAATGTCTACAGTGATGACGCCGACACGCCGGTATTTCATCATGTTGGGGTCTATGCCTATCGGCCTGCGGCGCTTGCGGCCTATCCAACCTGGTCGGCTGGTCCGTTGGAACGGCTGGAAGGCCTAGAGCAGTTGCGATTTCTTGAACGTGGGGCGCATATGCTGTGTGTCGAGGTCGCCGCGAAAGGCAGGCAATTCTGGGAGCTGAACAACCCCGAAGATGTGCCGCGGATCGAAGCGATGCTGCAGGAGATGGGCATAGCCTGATACAGACCCAGAGACGATTGCCATGGTTTGTGGGGACGATCTTCATTTCTTCGTCGCAGTATGTTGTATGGACGGCGGACGTGTTACGATGCTGTCCACAAAATGAGACGCGCACAACAAGGGTATGGGCATGAAAAGAAAAGTCACCAAGGCGATTTTTCCGGTGGCGGGGCTGGGGACGCGGTTCCTTCCGGCGACCAAATCAATACCCAAAGAGATCATGACCTTGGTTGATCGCCCGCTGATCCAATACGCTATCGACGAGGCGCGGGCGGCTGGTATCAAGGACTTTATTTTTGTCACGTCGCGCGGAAAATCCGCGCTTGAGGACTATTTTGACCACGCGCCCGATCTAGAGGCGGCGTTGCGCAAAGCTGACAAAACGGACCTTCTTGAGATTCTGCGCGATACGAATATGGATAGCGGAGCGATTGCCTACATCCGTCAGCATAAGGCGCTGGGCCTGGGGCACGCGGTATCCTGCGCACGTAAATTGATTGGTGATGAGCCTTTTGCCGTTATCCTGCCCGATGATGTGATCGCGGCGGAAAAACCGTGCTTGCAGCAGATGATCGAAGCCTACCAAGAGACCGGCGGCGCGATGGTTGCCACAATGGAGGTCGCGCCGGAACAGACGGCTTCTTATGGTGTTTTGGATGTGGCGCGATGGGATGGACGGATTGTTTCGGTCAAAGGAATGGTAGAAAAGCCGACCCTTGGAACTGCACCGTCCAACCTTGCGGTGATCGGGCGGTATATTCTGACACCAAGGGTGCTGCAAAACGCGAACCAGATAGGAAAAGGTACTGGTGGAGAGTTCCAGCTGACCGATGCAATTGCCCATGAGATTACGCAAGGTCGTGATGTGTTTGGATATCGGTTTGAAGGACAACGGTTTGATTGCGGTTCAAAAGCCGGATTTTTACAGGCGACCGTTGCGTTTGCCCTTGCCCGCGAAGATCTCGGCGACGAATTTGCGCGCTACCTTGCGCAAATGCACGGGCATGGGCAGGCCGCGCAGTAGCGGCAGGGGCGTAAGTTGGGCACACTATTCGGCGGCGCATGGGCGGATCAGTTGTTGGCATATCGCTTGCGCTGGAAGCGGCGGCGTCTTTTGTTCCGCATTTGGCGAAAACGCAGGCAGATGACAGCCCGAACGGATCGGACAGCTCAGATCGGTCCAGATGACATTTTGCTGTTTGCCACTGTGCGAAATGAAATGGTGCGGCTGCCGCATCTGCTGGATCACTATCGCAAGCTGGGGGTCGATCACTTTCTGTTCGTCGATAATGCCAGTGATGATGGCACAGCCGTTTATCTGGCCACACAACCCGGTGTGTCCGTCTGGACGACGCCGCATAGTTACAAGCTGGCACGGTTTGGCATGGACTGGCTGGGGTGGTTGCAATGGCGGCACGGACATGGCCACTGGTGCCTGACTGTCGATGCCGACGAGCTGTTGGTTTACCCCTTCAGCGACACACGCGACTTGCGCGATTTGACGGGATGGCTGGATCAGCAGGAATGCCCGGCATTTGGCGCGATGATGCTGGACATGTATCCGCAAGGACCCGTTCAGGATGCTGCGTACCTTCCGGGCGCTGACCCGATGACGACGTTGCAGTGGTTTGATCATGACAATTACCGTCACCAGCTGCATCCGACTTACCGCAATCAATGGATACAGGGCGGCGTCCGGGAGCGTGTTTTTTTTGGCGACGCGCCGCAGCGTGCGCCGACGTTGAACAAGACGCCGCTGGTGCGGTGGCACTGGCGCTATGTCTATGTCAGCGCGACGCATCAACTATTGCCACGATCGCTGAACGATGTTTTTGATTTCAACGCAGATGGCCGGACAACCGGCATCTTGCTGCACACGAAATTCTTGCCGATCATTGGAGAAAAATCGACCGAAGAAATCAGCCGTCGTCAACATTTCGAAAACAGTGATCTATACGCTGGTTATCATCGCAGACTGACTGAAAATCCTGATTTTTGGTTCCAAGGGTCCTGTCGGTATGAAGGTCGGGATCAGCTAACTGCACTAGGGTTGATGTCAAAGGGTGACTGGGTTTGATATGCGTATGGCCATGATCGCTAAGGTACAAAATTGAACGTTTTGACATCATACAGTCTGCGGCTGCAACGCCAGCGCTGGAAGCTACGGGCGCGCCGGAAAGGGCGCGAACTGTCTGGCGTTGTGGACCGGACCAAGCAGATTGGGGCATCGGACATCCTGCTGTTCTGCACCTTTCGAAACGAAGATGTTCGCCTTCCATATTTCATCAAATACTACCGGGATCTGGGCGTTGATCATTTTATCATGGTGGACAACGACAGCAACGATGGTGGACAGGATTATGTTGCCGCGCAGCCTGATATCTCACTTTGGTCAACGAAATCAGGCTATGGCGACGCGCGGTCTGGTATGGATTGGCTGACGTTTCTCCAGGGAAAATATGCCGATGGCCACTGGGCGTTGACTGTCGATGTGGACGAATTTTTCGTCTACCCCTTCTGCGATACGCGTCCGATGCGCGCATTGGCGGATTGGCTCGATGCATCAGAAGTCCGGTCGTTTGGCGCCATGCTACTGGATATGTACCCCAAAGGCCCGGTCAGTCAGGCCGTCTACGAAAAGGGCCAAAACCCATTTGATCTGGCCAGTTGGTTTGACGCTGGAAATTACGTTATCTCCAGAAATGAGCTGATGCGAAACCTTTGGATTCAGGGGGGGCCGCGGGCGCGGGCGTTTTTTGCAGACAAACCCAAAACTGCCCCAGCGTTGAACAAAATACCGTTCGTAAAGTGGAGCAGGCAGTATGCTTACGTCAGTTCGACGCATATGATTCTGCCGCGTGGGCTGAACCTTGTCTATGATCAACAGGGCGGTGAAAAAACGTCGGGCCTGCTGCTTCATGCAAAGTTTTTAAACACGTTTGGCGCGCGGGCAGCACAAGAGGCGGTGCGCGGGCAGCATTACGGCGATGGGCGCGAATACCAGACCTATGCCGAACAAAATGGGGCGGACCCGGATCTTTGGTGCAACTGGAGCGAAAAGTATATCAACTGGCGTCAGCTTGAGGTGCTGGGTCTGATGTCGAAAGGGAACTGGGCATGACCTTGGGTGTTGTCATGCTGGTGCATACCGCGCTTGACCGCGCAGCGCAGGCGATCCGTCATTGGGGGGCTGGGGGATGCCCGGTTGTCGTCCACGTTGATCACAAAGTTGATGATGCCAGATACAGCGCATTTGTTGCGGCACTTGCTGATGTGAAGCACATCAGGTTTTCCAAGCGGTTCCGTTGCGAGTGGGGCACATGGGGAATTGTTGTGGCTTCGCAGGCCGCATCGACCGTCATGCTCGCGGAATTTCCCGATGTCCGGCATGTCTATCTTGCGTCTGGGGCATGCCTGCCGCTGCGCCCGATCGCGGAGCTACGCGACTATCTTGATGCACGGCCCGACAGCGATTTCATCGAAAGCGCGACCACGGCTGACGTGCCTTGGACCGTTGGGGGTTTAGACGAGGAACGCTTTGTCCTGCGGTTTCCGTTTTCATGGAAAAATCGCCGTAGATTGTTTGACCGCTACGTGAAAATTCAGATGGCAGTGGGATTCAAGCGAAAGATACCGGCAGGTCTTGAGCCGCATATGGGGTCACAGTGGTGGTGTCTGACTCGGCGCACGCTTGGCGCTATCCTGAATGACCCCAACCGCCCGGTCTATGACCGTTATTTCCGCAAGGTGTGGATTCCTGATGAAAGCTATTACCAAACGCTGGTGCGGCTGCATTCGAACTGGATTGAAAGCCGTTCGCTGACGCTGTCAAAATTCGACTTCCAAGGTAAGCCGCATGTTTTTTACGATGATCATCTAGAACTGCTGCGCCGGTCTGACTGTTTTGTCGCGCGCAAGATCTGGCCGCAAGCGGACCTTCTCTATCGGGCATTTCCACGTACAGAGCGGGCGACGTCGACTCCGAATACGGCAACGATTGACCGGATTTTTACGCATGCTGTGATCCGGCGGACGCGTGGCCGCCCCGGTCTTTATATGCAAAGCTGCTACCCGCATATGGATCGCGAGAACGGTTTCACGGCGACCCCTTATTCGGTGTTGCAGGGTTTTGATGACATCATGCCGGATTTCACGGCGTGGCTGTCAAGACAGGCAAGCGCAGAGGTACATGGCCATCTTTATGCCAGCGACAGGGCGCATTTCGCGGGTGGAGAGGGCGTGTTTCGGGGCGGTCAATCTGACAGTGCAAAATTACGCGACTATAATGGCAAGATGTTTCTAACCGACCTGATCTGGAACGGTCGTACGCATTACCAGTGTTTTCAGTTTGGCCCCAAGGATACGCAAGACATCAGTTGGATGATAGCCAAGGACACAAATGCGCTGATTTCTGTTGTGACGGGTGCATGGGCGATTCCGCTTTTTCGATCGGGACGGGCGATGCGCCACGTGCGAAAGGAGGCGGCAAGATTGCAGCAGATCGAGTACAAACAGCTGAAAATTCTGCGATCACCTTATGCGCGCGCGCGAATACATATCTGTAGCCTTTCAGAGTTTGTCGCTGCGCCTGTCGATGCTTTGCAGTTAATCGTCGATCAAATCGCGCGATACCGTGGCGTGGCGATCACAGAGTTACCAGCAATGGCTGATTTGACGGGGTTTGGCGAGTTTCTGCAAGACCTTAAAAATCAAGGGATGCATCCCTTCCTGACGGGGGATTTTCCGATTGTGAAACTGCCAACATCACCGGCCGTTAAGGCCAGGAAACCTTATGTGGCGCATGGCAAATGAGCAAATTTGACTACTTTATGATACTTGCGGAAATGCGCACCGGCTCGAATTTTCTTGAAGCGAATCTGAATGAGCTTGACGGCGTTACCTGCCATGGCGAGGCGTTCAACCCGTCGTTTATTGGCTACCCGAAGTTGGATCAGCTGCTTGGCATGACGTTAGAAGACCGCGAGCAAAATCCGCACAGGCTGCTGGAGGCCATCGTGTCCGGCCCGGATCTGGGCGGGTTTCGATTTTTCAATGACCATGATGGCCGGATTCTGAATGCCTGCCTGCCAGATCCCAAATGCGCCAAGGTGATCCTGACGCGGAACCCTCTCGATAGTTTTGTCAGTTGGAAAATTGCCAAGGCGACGGGGCAGTGGAAGCTGACGAACGCAACACATTTCAAGTCAGAGCAGATCATTTTCGAAGCGGAGGAATTTGAAGCATATCTTGAAACGGTACAGGCCTTTCAGGTGCGCGTTCTTAATGCGCTGCAAAAAGTCGGACAGACCGCGTTCTATTTGGCCTATGAGGATTTACAGGATATCGACGTCATGAACGGGCTTGCCGCGTTTCTGGGGACGGATGCGCGTTTGGCAAGCCTGAATAAAAAGCTCAAAAAGCAAAACCCGCAGGCTGTGTCGGACAAGGTGGCCAATTTTTCTGACTTGGAAGCGGGGCTTGCCCGGCTAGATCGGTTCAACCTTGGACGCACGCCAAATTTCGAGCCGCGGCGAGGGCCAGCGATCCCGACATATGTTGCGGCACCAAAAAGTGGGCTGCTCTATATGCCTTTGCGGTCGGGCCCGCACGCGGCTGTGGTCGATTGGCTGGCTGCGGTCGATGGTGCACCTGTTGGCGACGTGCTGGACAGGTTTTCGCAAAAGACGCTGCGCCATTGGATGCGCAGCAACGAAGGGCACCGCAGTTTTACAGTTTTGCGGCACCCCGTGGCGCGGGCGCATGCCGCATTTTGTGATCGTGTTCTATTCGACGGTCCGGGCAGTTTTCCCGAAATACGTGCAACCCTGCGGAAGGTACACAAGTTACCGATCCCGCCCCGCGTCCCCGATCCGGACTATGACGAAGCGGCCCATCGCGTTGCTTTCTTAGCGTTCCTGCGGTTTTTGCGCAGCAACCTGTCGGGCCAAACCAGCGTTCGAATTGATCCGTCATGGGCCAGTCAATTGACCCTGTTGGAGGGTATGGCGCAGTTTGCGCTGCCGGACATGATTGTCCGCGAAGAGCAACTGCAAAGCGACCTTGCGGTGCTTGCACGGCAGGTGGGAATAAGCGCAGCCCCCGATGTGATCGACAGCAAGCATCCGCATGATGACAGCCTTGTCGCGGTTTATGATGATGAGGTGGAAACAGCAGTACGTGATGCGTATCCGCGCGACTATGTTAGTTTTGGGTTTGGGAATTGGGCCTAGGCGGCCTGCGTCTCGGTCAGGATCGTGTGCAGTGTCGCAGTATCACTGTTGGCGCGAAGTTTGGCACAGACAGATGGGCTGCGAAGCGTGCGTGACACAAGGGCGAGCGCCTTGAGGTGATCAACTCCCGCATTTTCGGGGGCAAGCAGCGCAAACACTAGATCGACAGGCTGGCGATCTATGGCGTCAAAGTTCAGCGGCTTTTCAAGGCGCAGAAAAATGCCCCGGACACCGTCGATCCCGGAGAGGCGTGCATGGGGCAATGCGATGCCTTGCCCCACACCTGTCGGGCCGAGCCCTTCGCGTTCAATAAGCGCATCAATCACGTCTGATGCCGGTAGCCCATAGCAGTTCTCGGCCAACTCCCCGAGGTCGTGAAACAGACGCTTCTTGCTGGTGCAGGACAAAATCGTCTTCACTGCATCAGGCTTGAGTATATCAACAACTTGCATGCGCCGTTTCTTTCATCGCGTTATTGGTTTCAGCCCGCTGCGACGGGATCAATCCATCCGATATTACCGTCGTCCCGTCGATAGACGACATTTATTCCGCTATGTTTTTCGTTGCGAAACACAAGCACTGGCGCACTTGCGATTTCCATTTGCATCACCGCCTCGCCAACCGACAGCGATGGTATTTTCGTCTCCATCTCGGCGACGATCATCGCATTTACCGTGTCTTGCTCGGCCTCATCGGTCTCATCTCTTGGTTCGAGGATATAGGACCCCGCAGCCGAAAGTTCAACAGGCTGTGATCGGCCAGCATGGTGGTCCTTGAGCCGCCGCTTGTAGCGTCTCAACTGCTTGTCCATCTTTTCGCCGCAGCTGTCGAACGCCGCGTAGATTTCGTTTGCGCGGCCCGTCGCCTGTGCGGTGAGGCCGGTCGAAAGATGCACGACAGATTCGCAGACAAACTCATGACCGGACTTGGAAAAGACGATATATGCCTCGGTCGGGCGTCCGGCATATTTGCCTAATATCTCGTCCATTTCTGTCTTTACATGGGTTTGCAGGGCCTCGCCAATGTCGATCTGTTTGCCGCTAATTTGATACCGCATCGTTTCTCCTGTGCTAAGTATTATGATGCTCGGACCCCGGTCATGTTAACGGGTTAAATCGAATCTAAACATCAGTATGGAAAACGATAACGCCCCGATTTTGTTTAATTTAATCCCATACGCGGCCATACAAGCCAGCATAACCTCAGGGAATGAAAACGGTTCTGTCATCCTCATCATTGGGCGATAAAATGCCTGTGTTTGTCAATGGGACAGTGGTTAACATCACGAAGAAAGTGAGTTTACCCGGAAGCTGTTTCCAAGATAAACGCGGCGCACGTTTTCGTCCTGAACGACCTCGTCTGTTGTGCCGCTCATTAAGACCTTGCCGTCGTGTAGGATATAGGCACGGTCAACAATCTGCAGTGTTTCCTGCACGTTGTGGTCCGTGATCAACACGCCGATCCCGCGGTTCTTGAGGTCAGAAACAAGGTGCCTGATCTCGCCCACAGCAATCGGATCCACACCGGCAAAGGGTTCGTCGAGCAAAACATACTTCGGCCCGGCGGCCAGGCAGCGCGCAATTTCGACGCGTCTGCGTTCGCCGCCGGACAGGGCGAGAGCGGATGCGCGGCGCAGGTGTTCGATGGAAAACTCTGACAAAAGCTCTTCCAGCCGTTCCCGGCGGCGATGGCGGTCCGCTTCGGCAATTTCGAGAATGGACATGATGTTGTCCTCGACCGACATGCCACGAAAGATCGACATTTCCTGCGGCAGATAGCCGATGCCAAGACGCGCGCGCCGGTACATCGGCAGCGCGGTCACATCGCGGCCATCAATAATCACATGCCCGCCTTCGGGTGTAATGAGGCCAGCAATTGCATAAAAACAAGTGGTCTTGCCCGATCCGTTTGGACCTAAAAGCGCGACAACCTCCCCGCGACCAAGGGTGATGCTGACGTCCCTAATGACCGGGCGCTTGCGATAGCTTTTCCGCAGATTGACGATGCGCAGGCCCACGTCCCCGTCTTGGAGCGACAGGTTCGGGCTATCGGTCACTGGCTGGTGCCCTGCTGAAAGACGGTGCGAACACGGCCTTGCATGGTGGCGGTTCCGTCAGTCACATTCACGATCATCCGCTCGGCAGAAATGGCGCTTGCGCCTTGCGTCAAAAGAACATTGCCCGTCAGAGTTAACATGCCCGATGTGATATCGTAGTCCGCATTCTGTGCTTCTGCTGCTTCGGTTGCTGTTACAAACATCACGTTGTCCGACGCGATCAGCCGCGCAATATCGCTGGTTTCCTCTGCATAAATCACTTCGACGCGACCAGCCGACAGACGCAATTCACCCTGGCCAATGACGACGTTACCGACAAACACAGCCGTGCCGGTGTCTTGATCAACCGACAAACTGTCGGCAGCGACTTCGATGGCAGCCGAGGTATCTACGCTGACACCACCAAGGTTAATGTTGGTTTGCGCAACAAGCGATGTCGCGACCGACATCAGGAAGGCGGCGGAAAAGGCAATACTTTTGAACACGGTAGGTGGTTCCCTTGTTGCGAGCAGTAATTAGTCCTGCGGTCTGTATATCAGTCTGACCCCATCGGTGAACAGTATCTGCTGCCCGGTATTGTCTTGCGATAGTTGAAACGTCACCTTTCCCGCTGTCAATTCGCCAAAAGGCGCACGGATCTCAAGAAGCCCGTCTGACGTAACAAGCCCAGTGTCAAGTTCGGCGATCAGGCCATTTGTTTCCATCTCGTAGCCAGTTGAAGTCTCGACGCGGGCCAAGCCCAGAAACCGTGCAATCCGACTGCGCCCATCAACTTCACCTCGTGTTGCGGTGACCGTCACATAGCTGCCATCGGGATTGTCCATGCGAAAGGCCATGGTATCGACGCTAACCGTGTCAGGCCGCGTCATGTCTGGCTGCGCGCTTCGGGCCGAAATCACGATGATTGCGCCGTCTTCTGTCAGACCTGAAAATTTTGGTGCGGTGATACGCTGATCACGGGCCATCGCCTCAATCTCCGCAAAGGGGATATTCGGCTGTTCAGCGGGACGTCGCGCCAGCAAAAAAAGGGTCGATAGAAGGGCGAGCGCGCCCAGCGGTAAGATCATTTTGGCCCAGGCGACAAGTCGAGAGTGAAAATTATCGACACCGGGCATATCTAGACAACACCCGCACGCAGACAGTCATGAATATGAAGAATTCCCCGCACTTCGTGGGGCAAGTCACCGTCCAAAACAAAAAGACAAGTGATAGTGCGCGCATTCATGAGTGCGACCGCCTGCTCAGCCAAGGCATCGGAGGATACGGTCGTCGGGTTTGCCGTCATGACTTCTTGTGCGGTGCGATCAAGCAGGCCAGCCATGTGTCGACGCAGGTCGCCGTCGGTGATGATGCCGACAAGTCTGCCATCGTCATCGGTTACGCCGACAACGCCGAACCCCTTTTGACTGATGATCAGCAGGGCATCGCCCATCGCCGTAGTGGTTCTGACCAGCGGCAGTGCGTCCCCGGTGTGCATCAGGTCACTGACTTTGGACAACTGCGCACCCAGCTTGCCGCCGGGGTGGAAGTCACGGAAATTTTCCGGGGTGAAGGCGCGATGTTCCATAAGTGCGATGGCCAACGCATCGCCCAGCGCAAGCGTCATCGTTGTCGAGGTCGTTGGTACAACCCCGGTCCCGCAAGCCTCGCCCAGTTGAGGCAGGACAATGCTGACGTCCGCTTGTTGGAGCAATGTGCTGTCCGGGCGGCTTGCCACGCCAATCATCGGAATCCCGAAACGGCGCGTGTAAGCAACAATATCGGCCAATTCTGGCGTTTCGCCAGAATTGGAAAGTACGAGAACCACGTCACCACGGGTCATCATGCCAAGATCGCCATGACTTGCCTCGGCTGGGTGAACAAAGTGTGCCGGTGTACCAGTGCTTGCAAACGTCGCGGCAATCTTGCGTGCGATATGGCCTGACTTGCCCATACCAGACACGATGACGCGGCCTTTTGCGTCTAGCAAAAGCTGGATTGCGGCGCCGAAACTGTCGCCCAAGCCTGACGAAAGCTGCAGCAGAGCGTCAGCCTCTTGCGCGATGACGCGCCGCGCTGTTTCCATGATTTTGATTTGATCGACCATCAGTGGGAAAAGATGTCAATTTCTGGCCACCCGGCCAAATCCAACTTCGCGCGGGCCGGTAGAAAGTCAAAGCAGGCTTGTGCCATTTCAGTTCGGCCTTCGCGATCAAGCAGCACATCGAAGGCCCGCATGAGTTGATGTAAATAAAGGACATCCGATGCTGCATAGTCAAGCTGGGCACCGGTCAATGTTTCTGCGCCCCAATCGCTTTGCTGCTGATGCTTTGATATGTCCACGCCGATCATGTCCTGCAGCAGTACCTTGAGACCATGACGGTCGGTGAATGTACGCACCAGTTTTGATGCGATTTTGGTGCAATAGACAGGCGCTGTGACCGCACCAAAGGCGTGATACAGCGCGGCAATATCGAATCTGCCAAAATGAAACAGCTTCAGCACCTTGGGATCTTCAAGCATCGTGCAAAGATTGGGGGCCTGTGTCTGGCCGATCTCGACCTGCACCAAATGGCAATCGCCATCACCGCCGGACATTTGAATCAAACACAACCGATCGCGATGTGGGTTCAGGCCCATCGTTTCACAGTCAATCGCAACAATTTGCCCAAGATCAAGTCCGTCGGGTAAGTCGTTTTTGTACAAATGATTAGCCAAAGGTCACCCCTTTCCAAAGCAGGATGCGTGTCAGATACGGCTTATGGTGCAATTCCTCAAGCCCGGTTGGGAAACTGAACAACATCGCCGCGTGCGCTGATCGCGATAGTGGCGTGTTTTACCAGCCATTCGGCGAAATCACCTGCAGACATTGGGCGGGCAAACCCGTAGCCTTGGCCGACTGCGCAGCCTCTTTCGTTCAGACGCTGCGCCTGTTCCGGTTTTTCGATCCCTTCGGCGATTACATGCAAGCCAAGTTCCGCCGCCAGAGCCAGAATGGCGCGGATCACGCTGTCGGCACCCGGATCCGGGAGGGGCGCAACAAGTGATCGGTCTAGTTTGATCCCGGCCAACGCGAGCTGTGTCAGCTTTGACAGTGATGCGTATCCGGTGCCGAAATCATCCAGTTCCAAAGCAATCCCGCATTCCGCCAAACTGTCAATATTGATCGCGGCCATATCATCCGCGCTGTCGATAAGCGTTGTCTCCAAAACCTCGACGATGACCTGATCGGTTCCAAGGCAGCATTGCTGCAGTTGCGGTAGGAAGCGCTCTATCAAATAAGGGTCTGCAATTGTGTCGGGCGCTGCGTTCAAGGAAATGCGCGGATGCCAAATGCCGGTTTTCTGCCAGCCTTCCGCATGTTTCATCGCAGATCGCCAGATAGCATGATCCAACTCGATCATAAGGCCGGCACGCTCAGCGGCGGGCAGAAACTTGTCGGGTGACATCAAGCCCCGTGTTGGGTGGCGCCACCGAGCCAGCACCTCTGCGCCATGCAGGGTGCCATCGGCAAGACGTATCTGTGGTTGAAACCAAGGTTCAATCTGGCCTGCAGCGATGGCGTTGGGCAGTTCGAGCTGCAGTTTCTGCATGTTCTCGATCGCATCGCGGAGGTCTTGCGTGAATGCCTGTGTGCGATTGCCACCTGCGTTCTTGGCCGCCTGCAACGCGATGCCTGCGTCAGCAATCATTGCAAGTGGATCAGTCTTGGCGCGATCAGCGACCAAATGACCAATGCTGGCATTAATGGGCAAATTTCGACCCATGATCAAAAATGGCTCTACAAGCGAGTCCATGACGCGTTTTGCAAGCACATCGGATGGTTCTACGGTCACGAAAACGAATTCGTCACCACCGACGCGGGCGATGATATCCTCATCATCGACGCAGTTTCGAAATGCGTCCGCCACAGCGCACAGTACACCGTCCCCATAGTCATGTCCTGCCGTGTCATTCAATGATTTGAAATTATCAAGGCCCACAAATAATATGCTTGGCCGTGAATTTGGACCCACCGAGAGCATATTCGTAAGGCGCTTGAGCAGATGGCTTCGGTTTGGGAGGCCCGTAAGACTGTCATGGCTGACCAGATGTTCCAGCTTCAGGTTCATCTGTTCTAGCTGGCCTTTGGAATTTTCCATGACTGCGGACTTGTCATGGAGTTGTCTGATCGCAGATTGGACGGTCAACTGTGCGGGCAGGAAGATAAACACAGCCTCAGACAGCAGGGCGAATGCCGAAATCGCGAGAATCGTGCGCTGCAGGCGGGTCAAGCTTTCGGCGCCGATTTGGGCTTCGGCTTCGAATAAGCGCGCGGTCTGCTGCAACCCTTCAAACAGCGTATCATTGCCATAAAGTGTCCGTAGACTGTGAACCAATGCTGCTTGCATATCACGTGGCGCGGTTTCCAGACGCCTTGCCAAATCCACATATTTTTCGACTTTTGAGTGCAGGGCGCTGTCGTTTTCAAAGACGTATGCCTGAAGCGATGGCGACCACACGCCAAGTGAGGGCAGCGCGGCGTATGTGTTTTCAAACCGTGTTATCGCGGCGCCAAGGTTGGACGTGTCGACAATTTCCTGTTCGACAAGTTGTTCTGCCAAAAGCAAGATTTCCTGAGCTTGCGTTATCTGGGCGTGACTTGCCAAGATCGCCGTCGATGCGATCGCGCTTTCGTCAATGATCATGCGATTAACCCTATGTGTCGCGACCAGCAGGCCAAGTATCAGCGCAAGGGCAACGGAATAGTGCACCCATAGGTGCTCTGGATTATTGCGCTTCATACGCCCAACGGCCCAATCGGCGAGTTTGTTCATTGCTTGCATCAACCGAATCCTGTGACACGACCTTGGCAAACTTGCGCTATTTTAATTAATGTTGCGTTGCGCAATCCAAAAGGAATGCCCTAGGCGCCGCTGCGGGTCATTTGTTGTCGCCCGTAAACTTTTGCATTGTGGCCTCGCCTTTGGCAGTGATTCCATCACTCATCAGCACTTTGCCAATAGTCATGACGATGATTTTCAGGTCAAGCATCAGCGTCCAATGATCAACGTACCAGACGTCTAATGCAAACTTTTGCTCCCAGCCAAGCGCGTTGCGCCCGTTCACTTGGGCCCATCCTGTGATCCCCGGCCGTACTTCACTGCGGCGCGCCTGCGTCGTGGAATAGAGTGGTAGGTATTCCATCAACAGCGGGCGTGGCCCGACGAGGCTCATGTCGCCCTTAACGACGTTCCAAAGCTCTGGCAATTCATCCAGACTGCTGGCGCGCAGAAAACGGCCCAGCCGCGTGATGCGCGCAGCATCCGGCAAAGGCTGGCCTGCTGCATCCAGGGTGTTCTGCATCGACCGGAACTTGATCATGTCAAACGGTCGCCCCGCCTTTCCAGAACGGGTCTGCCGAAACAAGACCGGGCGCCCCATTGTGATCGCGATTGCAGTCGCGACGATGATGAGAACGCCCGAGAGCAGCAGCAGACCTGTCACTGATCCAATGA
>NZ_JAFMHJ010000082.1 GCF_017854565.1 Yoonia sp. | reverse complement strand
CGCGTGACGACCAGCCCTCGGGGCCAGCATCAGCGTCGGGCAAAAGCTGCCCCTTACCGCGTGCCTCAGCCCGCCACTTGTGCAGTGTCGCCTCGGAAATCCCTTCCTCTTGCGACAACTGCCGAATGGCCATGTTGTTCGGCGGTAACATCCGCTTCAGCACTGCCGATTTTCGTTCCAGTGAATATCCCAAATCATCGTCCTATCCCGCCCACCTGAAAATTAGACAAAAATAGAGCAGCGGACAACTTCCCTGACACAGGGGGGGGATTACCGCGCGAAGAGTTGGTGGGATATTTCGCGGGGACACGGGCGCAGTTCACCGTACCGCTCGCGCCGCGTGGGTTTGCGTTTCAACACCTGTTCTACGCCGCGCTCTGCGCCATTCCCTATGGTGAAACACGCAACTACGGAGACTTGGCCAAATCGCTCAATGTCTCTGCCCAAGCCATCGGACAAGCCTGCGGTGCAAATCCGATTGCAATCCTGATCCCCTGCCATCGGGTGTTGGGAGCAAATGGGTTGGGAGGGATATTCCGGCGAAGGTCGCGTTGAAGCAAAAGTGGCATTGTTGCGGTTGGAGGGGGAGGCGGGGTTGTTGATTTGACCCTAATGGTCTGCGGTCCACGTCATTGCAAAATCGGACAGGATGCCTGCACCGCTGATTCCACCGACATTGATAGGCACCAGTATGACATCGCCCGATTTCGTTTGAAGTGATGTGACCAGACCGCCCGCGACCCCGCCATCCGCGATACTACCAGGGCCCACCGCATCGCCATCCTGTGCTGGACGAAAGCGTTCGCGAACCCGTGCCTGCAGTAGTGTTTTTGCGGCGCTCTTATCCTTGAGGTAGGAGCGACCAAAGCCAGACCGCCAAGCCCCCCAAAGCTGTTGAAAAGTAGGGTTCATGGAAAGTTTACCTGCCTGTGGAATATTGATGGAAACGTTAAAGATTGCAATCGAGGCATTGCCGATGCTTCCATTTGATAACCCTTTGGCAAGCCATCCAAAGCGCGCGCCTTCCCCGACGACTTTGGTGACGTTGTCAGCTGTCCTGTCATTTGTATTCGAGATATCCAGACTTCCCCCATCACCGCCGTCCACCCCGTGCATCGGGGCGTATTGGTGACCGCCTCCGCCACCCGCATTCGCTGCTAGCGCGGTATTCAGCGCTGTCGGCGCAGGATCATTCATGACCCTGTCCATCACTACTGCGCCGCCCTCATTGATGCGTACACGTTTGACATAACCGCCGCCAACACCGGTCATCTCGGACCAGGTTTCAAGATGCGCTGCCACACCTGCTAACGTATAGTTGGATCGGACATAGATGTTTCCGGGGTTGTTTGCAGCAAGCACAGAGGTGTCGGCATGGCCGCCGCCTGGCAACGCGCGCGCACGCTGGTTCAAAAATTTTGCTATCTCCAGCGCTGCGGAGCGACGACTATCGGTCGTACCGGGTAACACGTGGTCACCTCCCCCCTCCCCCGCTGCCCCGGTCAGCCGCTGGACCAAAGCCGATTTGGTCCAGGAGATCGGTTTTTGCCCAAGGCTCTGGATGTTGATGCTGCTCGATAACTGCAGCGCCTTGGCACCCATCACGTCCGCTTCGTTTTCCAACCCGGCATCGTCATTGATCGCGACACCCTTCATCTGGACCGTCGGCTTGACCCGGCCTTGCGCCTGTTGCACGACGTGCCATGCCTCGTGTGGCAGGTGCTGTTCCTGACCGGGGGCTAGGTGAATGTTGGTGCCTTGCGCATAGGCATGCGCGCCAACTTGCGCAGGTTTGTCAGAGTTGCGGTGTACTTTGACACCGTCCATCGACATCCCGGACAGGCTCTCGATCCCGGATTTCAGGCCGTCTGGTAGCCCCGTGTCATTCGCGCGGGCCGCCTTCGCCTCGACCAGTTGAATGGTGGGGACGCTGTGCAGCATGCGCACCGTTGGGCTGGTGTTCGCCATTCGCTGCAGAGCCTGCAGTGTTTCACTGCGCGTGCTGTGATCTGCGGCTTGTTGCAGCGCGCTGTCGCGGGGGCGGATTTTCCGGGTGTTTGGTGTCAGTTGATGCGGCGCTTGCTGAAATTTCTGCATGTATTGTCCCGAAGATATGGGTATCTATGCGACCCGTAATACATCCGTAGCACGAATTTCGACTTACAAGAAACCTTGTATTTGCCTTTAGCTGACCTGCGGTGCGGTGCAGGTCGTGACGGTTGTTTATGACAAAACCTTGTCGGATTGATCTGCGGCGCGCACCGCTTTGGCGCCGCCAATACCGGCACCAGCCAGACCGCTGGCCACCTTGGATACACCCGTTGCAGCATCGCCGCCGCTGGAAAGCATTTCCGCACCTTCTGCCAGACCTGCGCCCGCCGAGAATCCAACCGTGACGGCTTCGACGACATGTGCCAGTGCGGCCAGCGCCTTGAGCCCCTTGACGAAGACCTTGGTTGTTGCGCCGCCTTTGCCGTCCAGAAGATCGGCCAAGGCTGTCGCCAGCGAACGCACCAACTTGGCAATCGCAAAGATCATTGAGGGAATTTTGTAGAACGATGTGGGGTCAAGCATCAGCGCGCCGACACCAGCCACCAGGGCTTCGATCGTGCGCAGGACGTCGATGAGCGCCAGTTTCTTGCCCTCGGGCTTGTCGTCGGAATACATCAACGCGCCACGGCCGAACTTTACCACGCCAACGATAAGCGCCAGAATGGACGGCACAATCAGGGGTATGGCACCAAAACCTGTGCCCGCCACCAGACCGCCAATGCCTGCAATAATCGTCAGGGCGGCTTCGCCCATGACAAGACCGGCCTTCATCTTTTGCGAAAGCGGGAACTCAAACAGTTGGGCGACGTCACGGGCATTGCGCCAGCGGGTGACGGTTGTCTGGTCACCATTGTGGTAGGCGCCATGCATGCTGGACTTGCACTGCATCGTGCCGCGCCATTGATCATAATCGGCGCGCGACATCTGAGTTGCAGCAACCCCCATTTGATCAAGCATGTCTGACTGGAGCGGCGTGTTCTGCGCACCGATCAACGCGGGGGATTGTACCTGACCTGTGGGGGCCGCAGATTTCTGCAATACCGTCGTACCGCGCAAGTGCGCGCCTGTGCCGGATATGGCGTGGCGTTGGACGGGTTCCGCGATCGTCAGCAGCGCCTTGGCACCCATCACGTCCGCTTCGTTTTCCAACCCGGCATCGTCATTGATCGCGACACCCTTCATCTGGACCGTCGGCTTGACCCGGCCTTGCGCCTGTTGCACGACGTGCCATGCCTCGTGTGGCAGGTGCTGTTCCTGACCGGGGGCTAGGTGAATGTTGGTGCCTTGCGCATAGGCATGCGCGCCAACTTGCGCAGGTTTGTCAGAGTTGCGGTGTACTTTGACACCGTCCATCGACATCCCGGACAGGCTCTCGATCCCGGATTTCAGGCCGTCTGGTAGCCCCGTGTCATTCGCGCGGGCCGCCTTCGCCTCGACCAGTTGGAGCGCTTTGCCCTGCATCGGCTCTTCGTCGTCCGTCCGCTGGATCGCCGGTCGTGCATCGGCCATCCGTTGTAGCGCACCAAGCGCATGGGACACCGGGCTTTGGTCGGCCGCACGCTGCAATGCCGATTGGCCTGCCTGCATTTTTCTGAGGGGCTGCGACGCGCCGGTGGCCGTGGCGGGTTGAAGTGCTCTCATATTGCAAGTTCCAAAATGCAAAAAGAATTCAATTTTAATTTCAAACCCTTAGCGCGCATGTCTTTTTGTCCCGGTCCAAGATACCTGTCGGGGGGTATCTTTGTGGGTATGCACTGGTGCATGCGCTAAATCGCTTTGGCCTGCATCTCGTCCTCTTCCATGCGCTGGATGAATTTGCCCTGCATCTCGTCCTCTTCCATCCGCTGAAGCGGGGCGCGGGCATCGGCCATGCGTTGCAGTAACGCGAGCGATTGGTTCGCTTGGCTATTATCAGCGGCGCGCTGCATGGCGGACTGCCCTGCGTGGGGTTTGCTGACGGGCAGTGTCGTGCGTGCGACTTGCTGAGACGTTTTCATTAATGGGTTCCTGAATACGGACCGGAAATTACATTGACTGCCCAGCAGTAACACGGAAACCGTAATCCGGGAAGCGCGCTGAACTACTTATTAGTTTCTGTCGGCATGACCTGTTGCGCCACGCCCGCAAAGACCAGATAGACCGACGTGACGACAAGACCCCAATGTGCCCAGCTTTCCGGATGAAAGCCGACCCATGCCGCCCAGCCTGCAAAAAATGTCCACGCCAGCGCCATGGGCAAAGTGACCGTGCGCCAGCGTTCCGTGCGGACCGGATGGACGAACTTCAACGGCAGAAACATCGCGACGGCAAGCGTTGAAACCAGAACCAGTGACACCCAGAAATTCGGCTCGAGCGCAAAGATCACCAACACCAGCATGTTCCAGCACCCCGGAAAGCCGGAAAATGAATTGTCCTTTGTCTTCATCCGCGTGTCGGCGAAATACATGGCCGATGTGAAGGTGATGATGATGATCGCGCACCACCCCGTCCAGCCCGGCAGCAGCCCTGATTTAAACAGGGCGTAGGCGGGAACAAAAACGTAGGTCAGGTAATCAATGATCAGATCCAACAGCACACCGTCAAAGACCGGCGCGTTGGTCTTTACGTCATAGCGGCGTGCCAGCGGGCCATCGATTCCGTCGACGGCAAAGGCCACGACAAGCCAAAGAAACATCATGTCCCATTTTTCCTCGACTGCGGCCAGCATCGCCAGCATGGCAAATACCGCGCCCGAGGCGGTTAACAGATGCACAAAAAGGGCTTTGGCGTGTAAGGTCATTAAGTCTTCATGATCGAAATCGCGAAAAGGGGCAATCCGATTGTCATGCCTTCGGGTGCGCCTTGTCGTAAACCTCCATCAGGCGCGCGGTATCCACGGCGGTATAGGCTTGTGTGGTGGACAGCGACGCATGCCCCAGCAGTTCTTGAATGGTGCGCAAATCGCCGCCCGCCGACAGCAGATGCGTGGCAAACGAATGGCGCATCGCGTGTGGCGTGGCAGTGGCGGGCAGGCCCAGTTGCAGGCGGGCTTGTTCCATCACTTTTTGCACAGCGCGCGGGGCAAGCGGGCCGCCGCGTATCGCCCGAAACAGGGGGGCTGCGGGCTGTTGTGGATAGGGGCACACCGCCACATAGGCCTGCACTGCGTCGCGGGCGGGGTCGATGACCGGGACGATGCGTTCTTTGCCGCCCTTGCCAGTGATCCGCAGCGCGGCGGGCAGGGGGGCGTCGGCCCCCGTCAGGCCCAGAGCTTCGGAAATGCGCAGCCCGCAGCCATACAGCAATGTGACAACGGCGGCGTCACGTGCCGCCACCCAAGGCGCACGCGCCTGCAGTTCCACCGTGTCAATCATGGCCACGGCGGCATCTTCGGCCAAGGGACGCGGCAGCTTGCGTTGAAACTTGGGCGAGCGCGTGGATAGAACCGCAGTGGGTTCAAATCCTTCGCGCTCCGATAGCCAGCGGTAGAATGATTTGACCGCCGAAAGTTCCCGCGCCAATGATCGCGCGCCCACGCCGCGCCCGCGTTCGTGCGCCATCCATGATCGCATGTCGCGCACGGCGATTTGCGAAATCGGGCCAAGGCCCTGCATCTCGCCGTTGTGCCGGGTCATAAAGGCCAAAAACCCCAGAACGTCAGTCTGATAAGCCTTGATCGTATTTTCTGCCGCCCCCGCCAAGGCGCGGCAGTGATCCAGCCACCGCGCCAAAGCATCTGTCAGGGCAGGGGATATCATCGGCCTTAGGGCAGCCAGCGGCGCATCACGCGTTCAAACACGCCGGTAAAGAATGTCAGCAAATCCGTGCCCTGTTGCGGGCTGAACTGCTGTGGATCTTCGGAGCCCATCACCAGCATGCCGGGCAGGTGACCTGCGCCCAGATCCAGCTTGAGGCAGGCCTCGGAATGGATGAAACCGGCACGGTCGCCATAAAGGCTCGCCCCGGCATTCTGGAACGGGCGTAGCGTGATCTGCCGGGCGGGCATGTTGCGGCCCAATGTGATGTAATCATCAACAAAACCTTGCGGCACGACGGCCACGACCGGCCCCATGGTGGTGTCCGTCTGCGGTGTCGGGCTTTCCAGTACCAGCCGGATCGCATCAACTCGCAACGTATTGGCAACATCACCGGTAAGGTCGTGCAGGAACGTGTCAAAGGCCGTCGCATCCATCATCCGCAGGATCGCGCGGTGCACCTGATTGGTGCCTGCCAGATTATCATAGGCTGCGGCAATCACGTTGCGGTGGGTGTCCTCAAGGCGATCAAACCGCGCCTCGAGTCGCGCCATCGCGATCGCGCGCAGATCGACGATATTTTCGCCCAACTTGTCGTCGTTGGCACCCACGAGGGCGCGCATCACGTCGTGATCTTCCAAAAGGACATCGGGGTTCGCGATGATTTTTTCGCGAAGGTGATTTTCCATCACTGTTTTATTCATGTGCTGCTCTGCCTCGTTTTTTGACAGGCTAGCAGAACGGCGGCGGTGTTTCTGCAACTATTTTCGCGCACGGCCAAAGGGTGACTTTTGGGACTCACTTTGCCGCCGGAAGGGTTTGCCCGCCCTCACCGTACGGTGGTTTGCGCCGTTTGGCCCGAATCGCGGGTTAGCGAGTTATTTTATTGGGGAATCCACGTTCGGCAATGC
This sequence comes from Yoonia sp., assembly GCF_017854565.1. Lineage (GTDB taxonomy): Bacteria > Pseudomonadota > Alphaproteobacteria > Rhodobacterales > Rhodobacteraceae > Yoonia. The sequence goes on along the minus strand of NZ_JAFMHJ010000082.1, from coordinate 374 downwards.
GGCGGCATCGCGTCGGACTTTTGGTGGGGATAAGGGGGGGGTAACGGAGCGTGCGCAGAGGGCCGCAGCCGTTCAAAAAATGCGCTTGGCGGTGTGGCGCTGTTTGCGGGGACGGTTCAGATCGTCCTGCAACCATTGGTCGATGAAGCCGGTGAACCCGTCCAGCTTTGGCCGCTTGATATCCGCCGTTCGCTGATAGCCGGGCGGGACCGAAAACATCATCATCGTCTTCACGCTCGCACGCGATATCCCGAAATGGCCCGCTGCCGCCCGTTCGCTCATACCGCCCCGACGCGCGAGGCGGACCTTTAAAGTTCCAGAGCTATGCGGGAATTTGGGTGATGGCGTGATTTGAAGGGCGGCGTATCGTGGCG
>NZ_JAFMHJ010000081.1 GCF_017854565.1 Yoonia sp. | reverse complement strand
TTGTCGGATTTGTCGCCGCTGCAGCTCGCGCTGACAGCAGCCACAAACCTTAGACAAAGCGCCAGTTCGCTGCAGCTGCGCGAAGGTCTGCTTTGCGAGAATGCGATTGGCTAGCACTGCCCGATCAAAGTGGCTATTATTTCGTGGTGCGGTCGGCGGACGTCGAAAACATAACAACCGAAACCCCGTCCACCTGCCTCAAGCCGCAGCTTTCCAGCATAGCGCGTGACGGGGCATTGTCTTGTGCGACAAACTCCATCGTCGACCCCGCTCCAAGTTCGGTGACTGCGGCAAGGTTGCAAAGCGCGTCCATGTATTTGCCAAGTCCCAGACCGCGCAGCGCCGGATCGACCGCGATAAGGCCGACCCACGCTGAATTGTAAAATCGGCTATGGCGGTTGTGGGTCATGGCAGCAAAACCGGCGGCGACGATGTTGTCATTTGCGTTTTGCAAGGCAATCAACCGTGCCGGAAAAAGCTTGCCGAGCAGGGCATCCGTCGAGAACGGGGAGACGCCCTGATCCGCTAGGAAAGCTTGGATTTCGCGGGCCTTTTGTGGGGTCAATACTTCGTCACCCGCGCGTACCAATCCTTCGGGGAGTGCGACGTCCACGATTTTTCCGCAGACGTCCCGAATGGTCTCGGCGTCTGCCAAGAACAGGTCCCAAACATGCAATTTGGGATCAAAGCTGCCCAGTTCCGTTTTCGCGGTTTCGATGGTCGCCGCGTCGGCCCCTCGCAATGTCACCAGTCCTTCTTCAGACATGATCCTTCGCAAGTAATCCCAGCCCAACGCAGCAGGATCGTCGCTTGAAAAGGTGCGGGCGTGAACCACTGCGCCCGGCAAGTCCAGGAGTTCGGCCACCTGCTCATCTCTGGCTTGTTGAAGAGCCTGGATCTTTGGCTCGCCGTAATATGGATTGAAAGAAGCCGCCATTCCGGGATCCTCTATGCCAGCTTGTCGACTAGGATCGCGTTCAGCGTCGATCCCGTTTGGCGCAAGACCGCAAGCGCCTGAAACTCTTTCGACCCCCAGAAGTCCTTCGCGAAACTGCGGTCTGGAAATTTGATGATGAAGGCAGCGTCTGGAAGCGCACTGTCGCCCTCCAGGCTCTCGGGATCGCCGCCCCTGACCAGAAACTGCCCGCGATGTCGCGCGACAACTTCCGGGATCTTCGAAAAGTATTCGTCCATCCAGTCACGACTGTGGATCTGCATCTGTCCGATTACGAATGCTGTCATTTTACAAAGTCTTTTCGCTGAAAGGATCAGTGCGAAGTGTGCCATCGCGGCCGCAAGAATGTCAAACTGAACATGTCGCCTTGCGTCCCTCAACCGGCTAGAACCGGACATTCACGCAAAGCGCAGCATTAGGCCCTTCGGGCTCTGACCTGCCTTCCGCACTGCAGCGTAATCTTAATGTCCCACACCATTCTGACCGACGAGGACGGCCCGGAGCCGACCTTGAGGACGGTCGCCGAATGCTGCGGGTGCAGCCCGCAATACCGCCATTCGATGCGGGTGCCAAATCTCGGAACGCTCGAATCCACAGATCGCGGGACAAACCGTGACTTCGCTGCGCAGGCAGGCTCTGCTCGCGACGGGGGCTTTGCGCCATGAATGGGTCAACAGGAACCCGTTCGCGGGTACCCGTGTGCGACTTGGCGGATGGATCGTCGTTTCGTTCTTTGTGCTGGACTAGTCGAGGTCGAAGAGTTTTTTGAACCGGTCGAGGTTCTCAGTCGAGGGCCGCATCGGGTCATAGCCCTGCTCGGGATGCGGCTGAACCACATCCCAGTGTTCGGCCATCTGGCCGTTCTCATTGAACCGAACGAAGTCGGCGAAAACATGCGTTCCACTTATCTTGTGCAGGATCACCATATCGCCCTGCGAAAAGATCTGGACTGGGCGCCAGTCATGCCGGCCCGGACGGCGGTGGCCGACCTCCTGGATGTACTTGCGCACGCCTTCACGGCCCTGACCGATGCCAGGTGTGTGCTGGATGTAGTCCTCTGCCACCAGTTCATCGAGAAGCGCGAGGTTATCGCCGTGCATGATCTCGTCCATGAACCTCAGCACGGTCTTTTCGTTCTCGGTCAGATCATCGCGCGTCCACGGATCGTAGGGGTTGGGTTCCATCAGTCTAAATCTCCACTTGTGTCCACGGCCCCGGAATGTGTGACCGCCCCGCGCTCGGCCCCCTGTACCGAAGCCGCGTATTTTTCCAAAAGCCCGCCGTGGCGGGGCATGGTGGGTGTGCCATGCGCCGCGCGGCGGCGTGCAAGCGTGGCGTCATCGACCTCGAGCGTGATGCTGGCCACTTCGGGATGGGCGTCGATGGCGATGATGTCGCCATCCTCGACCAGCGAGATCGGCCCGCCGATTGCAGCCTCGGGCGAGGCATATCCGATGCACATGCCGCGCGAAGCCCCTGAGAACCGGCCATCGGTCAGAAGCGCGGTTTTGGCCCCCATCCCCTGGCCGTAAAGCAGCGCGGTGATGCCCAGCATCTCCTTCATTCCGGGCGCGCCTTTCGGGCCTTCGCCGCGGACGACCAACACGTCGCCTTCTGCGTAGGTGCGGGTTTCCACGGCATGTTGTGCCGCTGCCTCGCCGTCGAAGACGCGGGCCCGGCCGCGGAAGGTGAGAGACGGGAGGCCCGCGACTTTCAAAAGGGCACCTTTGGGGCAGAGATTGCCGGTCAGAACAACGACGCCGCCGGTTGGTGCGATGGGGTTGGAAAGGGGCCGGATCACCTCGCCGTCCGGTGGTGCGGCGTCGGCGACAGCCTCGGCCAGCGTCTGGCCGGTCATGGTGAGGGTGGTGCCATCGACATATCCGCCTGCGATCAGTTCCTTGAGGATCACAGGCGTGCCACCTATGGCGTTGACATGGGTGGCAAGATACGCGCCGCCGGGGCTGAGGTTGCCAATCAGCGGGGTGCGCTGGAAGACGCGGGCTGCGTCTTCGATCCCGAAATCGATCCCGGCCTCGTGGGCGATGGCTGGAATATGAAGCGCGGCATTGGTCGATCCGCCTGTCGCCGCAACGATGGCGCAGGCGTTTTCGATCGCGGTGCGGGTGACGATGTCGCGGGGCAGAGGCCCGTTGCCCTCGATGGCCGCCACCACATGGCGCGCGGCATCGTGCATGATCTGCACCCGGGCGGGATCTGTCGCTGGCACCATTGACACGCCGACCGGCGAAAGGCCCAGTGCCTCGGAGACCATACCCATTGTGTTCGCGGTAAACTGGCCTGCGCAGGCCCCTGGACCGGGGATCGCGTGGCGTTGATACTCCTCCAGCTCTGCCCGGTCCGCTTCGCCCGCGATCATCCGACCGACGGTCTCAAATGCGTCAAGCGCAGAGACTTCGCGTCCGCGGACTTGGCCTGGCCGCGTCGCGCCGCCGTGCAGGAACGCGCCCGGAGCATTCACGCGGACCAGGCCCATCATCAGACCCGGCAGGTTCTTGTCGCAGCCGCCGATCGAGATCAGCCCGTCCCAGCAATGCGCGCGCATCGTCGCCTCGACACTGTCGGCAATGAGCTCTCGTGAGATCAGCGAGAAGCGCATCCCCGGATGGGCCATGGTCAGCCCGTCGGAGACCGAGACCACGGGCGTTTCGTGCGGGTAACCGCCCGCTGCCCGCACGCCCTCGGCCGCGTCGCCGGCCTGTGCGCCAAGGTTCATGTTGCAGGGGCTCATTCCACCGCCGGTATGGGCGATGGCGATCTGGGGTTTCGCGATGTCGTCATCACTCATTCCCATGCCGTAGAGAAACGCTTTGGCGTTCTCACGCATCAACGTGGAATAGATGGTCGGAAATCGCCTCATTGCATCGTCTGCGGTAGCCACAGGACCAGCGCCGGGAAGGCCACCAGCAGAACCAGACGCAGGATGTCAGCACCAACAAAGGGCAGCACGCCCTTGAATATCTTCGTCAGTGAGATGTCCCGCGCAATTGAATTGATGACAAAGACATTCATACCCACAGGCGGCGTGATGAGACCAAGCTCCACGGTCATCACGATGATGACGCCGAACCAGATCGGATCGAAACCCAATTGCGTGACGATGGGAAAGACGATGGGCACCAGCAAGATGATCATCGCCATCGCATCCAGAATGCAGCCCATCAGCACGAAGAACAGCAGGATCAGCGCAAGTGTGCCGTAAGCGCCAAGGTCGAGCGCCACGAGCCAGGCAGTGATCTTTTGCGGGCTTTGCGTGATGGCAAGGAAATAGCCAAAAATGATCGCGCCGATCAGGATCGTATAGATTGCGACCGACGTGCGGAGAGCCTCGACAAGGCTGTCGAGCAACAAACGCGCCGATAGCTTTCCGCGCAGTATGCCGATCAGCGCAGTCAGGAAGGAGCCGACCGCAGCGGCCTCGGTCGCGGTGGTGAAGCCGAAATAGATCGATCCAATGATCAGAAAGAAGAGCAGCATGACAGCCCAGACGCCCGAGAGCGAGCGGATCGCCTCGCCCAGCCGGAAAGGCTCGCCTGCCGGCAGGCGGCGACCATAGGCAAAGCGCACCGCGAGCATATACATCAGGATCGCGAGGAGGCCCGGCACGATTCCCGCGATGAAGAGGACGCCCACGTCCTGTTCGGTGATGTAGCCATAGACCGCCAACACCACAGAGGGAGGAATCAGGATGCCGAGAGTGCCGCCGGCGGCGATAACGCCGGTCGAGACCTCGTCGGGGTAGCCCGCCTGCTTCATCTCGGGCAGCGCGATCTTGGTCATGGTCGCAGCGGTCGCAACCGAAGAGCCACAGATTGCGGCAAAGCCCGCGCAGGCCCCGACGGTCGACATGGCCATGCCGCCGCGCATGAACCCGAACCAGTGTCGGCCCGTACGGAAGAGTTCGCGGGACATCCCGGAATTGGTGGCCAAAACGCCCATCAGGACGAAGAACGGAATGAGCGTGAGGTTGAAGTCGGTTACGGTGCGGATCGGAGATTGGGCAAGAAGGTTGAGCGCGGGTTTCCAGCCAACGACGGCGGCAAACCCGCCAACGCCGACAAGACCCATGGCGATGCCGATCGGGACGCGAAGGATCATCATTGCAAAGAGTGCAGCAAACCCCGAGATTGCGATAAGGTCGCCGCTCATGCTTCGTCTTTCACATCAATACTTTCGTAATGGTCGAGCGTACCTTGCCCGGTTACGATCAGGATCAGGCGTGCCAGAATGGCGGGCAGGCTGAACACGACACCCAGCCAGATCAGGCCCATCATCGGCCAGGCGCGCAGGCGCAGGTCCATCGTGGATTCGTTGCTGGCAGCGGCACTGGAGACGCGCCCGAACATCTTCCATGCCAAAAGAATGGTGAAGATCAACAAAACGGTCCAGGCGAAGGCGTCCACCCACCTGCGGAGACCGGCTGGCAAACGCTCAGCGAAGATATCGACCTTGATATGCGACCCACGGTAACCGACGCTGGCAAAGCCCCACATAATTGCCGCCCCCAGCAGGAGGCGCGACATGTCGAAGGCGTCCGGCAAAGGATACGCAAAGAGATAGCGCCCGGTTGCGGACGCCACGACAAGAACCGTGACGAGGCCCATGATGATGCCTGCCACGATCTCGATCCCGTGCGAGATCCGTTCGAGTATCGCTTGAAGTCGCTGCATGCGTCTAAGCGGCGGGCAGCCGGATGGCCGCTCGCCTCTTGAACTCAGAAGCGAGCGTCGAGGCGCTCAAGCGCCTCGACATAGCTGTCGTAGATTGCCTGGGCGTCCGCGCCGACCTCTTCCTTCCATTGGTCGATGAGCGGCGTGGCTGCATCGCGCCACATCTGGACCTCGTCCTCGGTCGGCACATAAAGCGTGTGCTCACCGGACTCGATCATCTTCTGCCGACCCGAGGCTTCGTTCGCTGCCCAGCCTTCAGAGAACCGGCGAGACCATTCCGGCGTGCAATGGTCATCAAGGATGGCCCTCAGATCGTCGGGCATCCCGTTATATGTGTCCATGTTGATCAGCAGAAGCTGCGCCGAGATGTAGAACGGCATGTCGAGGTGATACTTTGTCTCGCTGTCGATCCCAAAGATGTAGATCGAGTTCCAGGGAAAGGTGATCGCATCGGCGGTACCGTTTGCCATGGCCTCGCGGGCTTCCGGTGCGGGCACCTGGACCGGGCCACCGCCAAGCGAGCTGACGAAACGCGCCATCGTCGCGTGGGCGGGGCGGACGTTCAGACCGTCCACGTCACCCGGCACCTTGATCGGTGCTTTCGAGTGGAAGGTGCCTGGATCATGCGGGTTGGCAACGCAGAATTTGACGTCCTTCATCTCGGTCTCGGCGATTGGGGCGTACCATTCGTGTAGCGCCTGCGCGCCGCCGGTGGCGTTGTTGGCGTGGAACGGGATCTCGATCAGGCTGTAGATCGGGAAGCGCCCCGCCTGATAGCCGGGGTTGGTGTATGTGATATCGGCAATGCCGTCTCGCGCCATATCGTAGTGGTCCGGTGCGGCACCCAACTGCTGTGCCGGAAAGATCGTCACGGCGATACGGCCATCCGAAGCCTCGGACAACGATTGCACCCAAGGCTCGATCCCCAGGGTCTGGATCGGATGCGTCGGCGGCACCCAGTGCGACAGCCGGAGCGTGACATCCTGTGCCACGGCGGCCCCAGCGGTGAGCGCGGCGATTGCGGCACCCGAAAACAACGTTCTGAATTTCATAATTTTCCTCCCAGACTTCATGCCCGGCTCGAACCGGCCGGTTTGCCGTTGGAGAATGGCCGATTAAATTCCATACAGCAAGTCTCTCGCGAGTTTCTGTCAGAACGGAAAGAAAGTGGATGACGATCACCCTTGACGGCTCCAGCCTCACCCTGTCCGACTTGGATGCGGTTGCGCGCGGCGAAGCGCTGGTGGCGGTCAGCCACGACGCTGCTGTCTTTGCACGTGTGCAAGGTCTGTGTGAGGCAAAATTCCGCTATGGCGGTATCTGAAAATCCTCGCTGCGAAGCGGCGAATGTCCACTTCCCGCCGTTCGTGAGGGATGACGCGAACGGCCCTTTGCTGCCGTTCAAGACCACCTCAAGATGCTGCGGTGCGGCCCTCCAAAGCGGCCACTCGTGCATCGCGCAGCATTTTGGTAGGCTGAAGCGTCGGTGTGCGGACAGAGCGCCAATTCGCTGCAGCCGCGCCAAGGTCTGCTCTGATAATTCAGAA
>NZ_JAFMHJ010000080.1 GCF_017854565.1 Yoonia sp. | reverse complement strand
TCAAATTCAACGACGGCGTCGAAGTCACATACGACACCAAAAACCGCGCCGCCTGATGATGCGCGTCACCCAAATTCAAGCATAGCTCGATGAGGCCCCGCTCGTGAATGCCATCATAAAGATGGCAGGCTGACGTGGACGATGTGTGGCATATGTTATTCCACAATCGTGACTACGCCACCGTCGACCCTGGTGCTTCGTGAAGGAGCAATTACCGAGATATATCGTCACCGATGAACGGCCCATACTTCGATTTGTATTTGGAGAACGTTGCCGGGCTGATCCCATGCCGCCGACATACGTCAGCCGTCTTCTCGCCAGCTTCGTGTTCCTTCATTGCGATGATCTGTTCGTTCATGAATCGTGCCTTCATTTGTCCGTCCCTTAGTTGGGCGGACTCTAAACAAATCTGGAGGAGTTCTAGGGGCGCAGGGGCTTTGTCGCAAACTATATTGCTCCGAGCCGGACGGGCGCTATTACAGAGCACGATCGGAAGAAACGATTACGCGGATTGGGCAAAATAGCGATAGATTTCAAAGGCGTGCACTACCCGAAGGCCGTGGCCCTGTACGCGGTATTTTTCTATGTTCGCTATGCGGTGTCATATCGCGACCTTGAAGAGATTATGGCGGAACGTGGTGTCGTCGTCGACCATGCCACGCTTAACCGCTGGGTGGTGAAATTCTCGCCACTAATTACCGCAAATGCCCAATCTGGGAAACGCGCGACGGCGAATTCTTGGCGGATAGACGTGACATACATACGGGTCCGGGGCAAATGGACTTACCTCTACCGCGCGGTTGATCGGGACGGCCAAACCCTTGATTTCATGCTGTCAGAGCGCCGCGATCTGGCAGCGGCTCGCAGGTTTTTCAAATAGGCTATCGGCACAAACGGAGTGCCGGACCGGGTGGTCATCGACAAGAGCGGCGCAAATCTGGTTGGCCTGATGGCCGCGAATGTGATCTTGAAATTCACTGGGACGGGGCAGATAGTCACGATCCGGCAGGTCAAATATCTCAACAATATTCTTGAACAGGATCACCGATTCATCAAGCGGATCACTGCGCCAATGATGGGCTTCAAGGCCTTCCACTCTGCTGCCGCGACCATCGCTGGCATCGAGGTTGCCCACATGATCCGAAAGCGCCAACTTACAGCAAATGATCTTCCCGCATTTCAGCAGTTCGCGGTGCTCGCGGGGTAGTCATGCCCGAAGGTGAGCCTTTTCACAGTCTTGCAAAATTTGCGACACAACCATCTGACCGGCGCCCTTACAGCAGAAGGAAATCGACCAGCTGCCACCGCACAACTTCAGAGCCTGAAACAACTATTCAACCCCTCAAACCTGTCCCTTGGGCGGGCTGATGTCAGATACACGGTGGCATATCGCCGCCGGTTCAGGCCGGACGGGACTGGCCTGCGCAACGCCCGCCGGTGATCCGCATGACTACGTATAAAACTGCGCGGGGCCATGTGGTCTATCACGTAGTTGTTACCGATTGAGCGTTTGGCCTTATGGCGACACCCTGACCACGAGGCGTTGAGTGCTGCGTCGCTTTTTTTGCCGCATCGGGGATACAGGTTCTATGATCAACAACGACATCAAGACGACACAGTTTGACTTTGCTACTATCGATCAGATGCTGACGGCCGGACGACCATCCATAATGCCGATCAATCGCGCACCAGTCGATTTCTTTCCGGCTCCGTTTAAGGGGCCATTCATTGAACAAAGAATGCCACCTGTCCCTGTTGGATACTCCGTACTAGTATTTTTCAACCGATATACCCTTGGGCACCATCCACGGGCACGCATACGGATATCTCGGCGACGTTTGACGCAGCTGCGCCCCTTTATGTGCAAGCCTTTGACGAAGTAACGGGCGCATGGGTTACTGTGGCGAACAATCGGGGCGCGCCTTCGGCTGCAATGGTGAACGGCGATCTGAACACGTTGCAATTGCGCGTTCATCGTGCGGATACGAACGAATACTTCTATCGCAACACGGATCGTGCACGGTCAACGTCCAACGCCGACGGCAGCATCACCGTCGCGTTCGAGGACTGGAACGACAATGATTTCAACGATGCGGTGGTGACGCTGCGTGGCAGCACGCCGGTTGTGGCACCACCGCCAGTTGTGACGCCACCGCCAGTTGTGACGCCACCGCCATCCACGGGCACGCATACGGATATCTCGGCGACGTTTGACGCAGGTGCGCCACTTTATGTGCAAGCCTTTGACGAAGTGACGGGCGCATGGGTTACTGTGGCGAACAACCGGGGCGCGCCTTCGGCGACTATGGTGAACGGCGATCTGAACACGTTGCAATTGCGCGTTCATCGTGCGGATACGAACGAATACTTCTATCGCAACACGGATCGTGCACGGTCAACGTCCAACGCCGACGGCAGCATCACCGTCGCGTTCGAGGACTGGAACGACAATGATTTCAACGATGCGGTGGTGACGCTGCGTGGCAGCACGCCGGTTGTGGCACCACCTGCAGTTGCGCCCGTTCTTTTTGATACAATGGCTGAGGCGAAAGACCACATCATGTCGTTCGCTGACACCAGCGGTGCACTTGATAGCGCCAGTTTGATGGCAGCATTGACGTCCTACTCTGCCGATGATGAGCAGCCAACAGAAACAATCGTCGCGCAGCTGATCCAGTATTACGGCGTCAATCAGTCCTTGGACATTGCTGGTGTGATCGCGATGTTGGACGAAGGCGTGCTGTCACAAACCTTGAATGCAGACAATAGCGGCGGTTTCATATTCGCGTTCGACAACGTTCCAGTTGCGCGGCTGGTTGGCAATGGGTCGTATGACGCGGCAGCCCTTGGCGCGTTATTTACCCAGATGAATATGGGTGGCCAAAATATCCACCACATGCACGCGCTGGTCAAAATCTATGGTGACGGCAGAAAAGTTGGCGGCGATGTCATCCTCGGCAAAATGCAAGACGACGGCTTTTTGACACTGCCAGTTACTGCGGCGGGCACGGCGACGTGGGATTGGAACAAGATTGACGGTACTGCCATCGCCACTGCGATCTTTGCCGCGGCCCATGGACTCCTGCCTGTTCCCACAGTCTTGGAAAGTGCGCCTGATGCCCCAGTCGTAACGACCTCTGAGTTGGATTCGGCGCTTGGGTTCCTCTTTGGCAATCCTCGCGAGGTTACCCCCATATCAACGCCGATTCCCGATCCAAACGGTTTCGGGAATCTACAGCTTATCGATTTTTTACCGGCGCTCGAGCAGGCTCCACTGACCTACCTTCAAAATCGCTTTGGTACTGATCGCGGCTTCACTCTGGCACAGCTCAGCGCTGTGTTTGACGGTGATCACATTGCCCTGACCAGCGACGCGAGTGCTGATTACGTTGGTCTGCGTGTTGTGACCGGAACTCTTGGGTCATCCGACGCTGGCAATAATGATGATTTTTTGATGCAAACCATCAATCATCTGGTCGAATTCTATGACCGGGATGGCAATAGTCTCTTCACTGGCGATGAACTGCATAGGGCGTTTGATTTTAGTTTTGTGGGTGACCCAACCGTTATGATGCGTGATCTTCACGCGCTTTACGGTAGCGCTGACAACGACGCTGCCGGAAACTACCAATTTTCAGTCGAAGATATGAACCAGATGCTGGTCGATGGCACCTTGAAAACCGGGGACCACAACAGTGATTTTAGGATTGACGTTCATTTGGGGAATGTCCCGACAGAACGTCATGTCGATGGGTTTTTTAAATACAATGGCAAAGATCCAGCGACCGATGCGCTGACGGCGTCTGAATTTCAAATCGCGGCGAATGCGCTTATTGACTACGATGAAGAAATTTCACCCGAAGAGGCCGATTGGCTGGTCAGCGTCCACGGCCATGCGGACGCCGACGGCAATGTAGCTTTGTCCCACGCCGATATTCTTGACATGTTCGAGAGCGGCGACATGGTGCGCGCCGAGGATGCGAGCGCGTCATTCCGAGCCGAGAAGAATTACACAGTAGGCGAACCCCCTCATAAAAGCGGCGGCTGGTGGAACTCGGTTATAGGCGCTCTCGGTCGGGCAGCCGGTGATATCGTGGGCGCCATCGTGGACGTCGCCAAAGTCGTGGAACACGATGTTGAAAAAGTAGAATCCGATGTGGCAGATTTCCTTAACGGTAAAACAACGATCGTAGAGGCACTTGAAGCAGGTGTTGGTGATGTTTTCACAGGTATTTCTGACGCTATTGTCGCGGGCGAAGAGGCTGCGATCGGTTTGATGGATGACCTTGGCAATGCGATCAAGGCCGGGATTGAGGAACTGGGTGAAGAGGGCCATGCTTTCCTTGATACGCTCGTCGCCGACGCAAAAGCGGCTGGCGAAGAAATTGCCATTCAAACCTTGGCTTTGCTGTCAGGCATGACGCCAGAGCAGGCGAAAGAAGAGATCGAATCGATTGGCGCAAAGATGGCAAATATGGACCAGCTTTCGAACATGACGTTCGATGATGCAAAGGCGATGATCCCTGATTTTGATACGATGCAGCAGGAAGCCATCGACATACAACGCGACATGTTGGGCTTGGATGTGACAAGCAATTCGGATTCCGGTACGCCCAGGGCTGTATCTGTCGAAGAGGCGTTCGCGAACCTTCAATTGCCGGGCCGGGCGAATTTCAGGCGCATGCTAGAGGACGACGGTATGTCGGTCGACAGCCGTGGTCGTGTGTTGCTGGCAACCGGCGAGGTCGCCAACGAGACAGACAAGCGGACCTGGCTGGAGAAAAATATGCGTCTCGACTACGCGGTCGAGGCAAAAATCTCGCGTCCTAATCCAGGTAATCCTAACGCGCTTGATTCAATTCAGGGCCGCATTTTCGGCACTGTGCCACGATTGGATGCAGAGGGGAACGAATTCGTGGAGGTCCGTTTCCGCGAACTGGATCTGGCGGGCGTTAAGGGTGGCAGTGGTCTCATTGCTGGCGATGGCGGATTACTGGCAGCCCGTGACATCATCCTGACGTTCTATACCTCCGGTCCGAAGGCCGGCGAACAAGGTGACGTGAAGTACGTCGCGACGACAGGTGTACTCGCTGAGTTCACACCCGGTGCCAAACGGCCATGGACAATGAAGGACATCCAGGGAGCGATAAACACTGTGGGCGAATTTGGTACACTTCTAGGAGTGTCGAGCCAAGCTGCCTCATTGGGAACCGCTGGTGCGGAGGAAGGGATCGAAATGGCTGGCGGCGCAGTCGATGCATTAGCTGAAAACCCTGCCGTCGTTGGTCCGGACGCTCCGGTGCAACAGGCTGGTTCAACTGCGGCTGCAGCCGCGACTGCCGCGGCCGACGCCAAGGTGGTGGCTGACGCAGCAGCCACAGCAGCCACAGCGGCCGCAGAAACCGCAGAAACCGCAGCAACCGTAACAGCCGCAGCCCGTGATGCGGTAACAGCCGCCAACACCGCGACCGAAGCAGCTGCAGCTGCCAATACAGAACTTTTAGCCGCGACTGCCGCCCAAGCGGCAGCTGACGGTGCGGTCGCGGATGCCTTTGCTACTTTGACCTTAGCAGAAGGCACCGAAGCCGAACCAGCAGCCTTAGAAGCTTTCAACGCCGCAGGCATCGAAGCCGAGGCAGCTGCAACAACCACCGCGGAAGCAACCGCCGCAGCCGAAGCTGCCGCAGAGGCTGCCGCAGAGGCGGGCCTATTGGTAGGAACCACTGCCGCGGAAGCCGCCGCAGCCACCGCAGAGGCAGCCGCCGCCGCCGCTGCCGCAACCGAAGCAGCCACCCTAGCCGAAACCGCAGCCGCCGACCTAGCGGCGCTTGCCACAGTGGGCCTAAGTCTTGAACTCGGGGTCGTCGCTGGGCTGTCAACCACTTACAATCTAACACAAATGGGGGGTTCGGCCTGGATCCCCTTTGTGAGCGAAATAGTTGGTGCGGCAGCAGGTGGCGCTATAGTGGCGCTAGCAGAGGCTGCGGTCGACGCGGGGGCTGAAGGGACCGCGTCACCGCTCCTTGCCAAATGGGGCGGTACATTTATTCACGCAGGTGCTACCTTAGGCGCGGCCGCTGCGGATATGATAGCTGCAGAACTGCGTGATGAGGTCACTACGGATGGTTCGGTATCTGCCTGGGGCGCAGGACTTGTTGCGTTCAGCCCGAACTTTGTTCCAGTAGCATTGCGTTGGGGGGCCGCAGCGCGCTTGCGTTTCCAAGCAAACTTTACGTTGGCGAGCGGGCAAATTATCGGCTGAAAACAAAGACGGAAACGCGGTTCAAACGGCCCGATCTGATCCATGAACGCACGGTTATCTTGGTTCGGGTCCGCCCTGTAAAAGGGCGGGCAACGGCGCGCAGATCGCCGCGTTGATCACAGGGCAGCGTGCGCGCATTGCAAACCGGGCCGCTGACCTATGTTGGCGGCCCTTGCTTAATTCACCCCTCACGACCATGGTGCATGGTAATCCCCCCAGAAAGTAAGGGGCTGCGGAAGTAGAATTTTCTCGGCAAGATGTATGAAGGTCGTGCCTATGTCGGAACGGAACCGCCGCGAACCGCTATGCCCTCACAGATCATCTCGCACATCTCTATCGCCGATGCAGATTGGGCCGCGACTCCCGAAATCCCCCTCAACCCCGGCCTGGTGGCTATCATCGGAGCTCGCGGGTCCGGCAAAACAGCACTCGCCAATATGATTGCTGCTGGTTGCGATGCCATCACGCCATCGGGGTGGAGCGCGAGCGAGAATGCGAGTCCCTCCTTCCTTGTTCGCGCCCGCAAGCTGGTCGGCAATGCAACGGCCACGTTGACCTGGGGTGGTGGTGCCACCAACACACGCGCGCTCGATGGTCGGGACGCAAACAATCATCTGTCCTTTCCGCGCGCCCGATATCTGTCGCAGCAATTCGTAGAAGAGCTCTGCTCTTCCGGCGGCTTCTCAGACGGTCTCATCGCCGAGATCGAACGGGTGATTTTCGAATCCCACTCCGACGATCAACGAGACGGTGCGATCGACTTCGATTGAGCTATGCTTGAATTTGGGTGACGCGCATCATCAGGCGGCGCGGTTTTCGGTATCGTTTGTGTGTTCGATACCGTCTGTGAACTTGATTCCTTCGATAACCTTTGGCAACTGATTTCTGCCCTTGAGGCGCAGCCATTTCTTTGATGCGGCCTGAATGAGGGTGAAGACCATCAGTTTTGCGGTCTTTTGTGACAGCGCCCCTTTGGTCCTCACCGTTCGGTGCCGAACTGTGGCAAACACGCTTTCAATCGGGTTCGAGGTGCGCAGATGGCCCCAATGCTCAGCTGGGAAGTCGAAGAATGCAAGCATCGCCTCTTTGTCCTTGGTCAGGCAGGCAACACCTTTTGGGTATTTGACGCCATACTTTTCGGAGAAAACGGCCAACGCAGCATCGGCTTCTGCGCGCGTTC
>NZ_JAFMHJ010000033.1 GCF_017854565.1 Yoonia sp. | reverse complement strand
GTTAGGCCTGCCGCCAGCGTTCGTTCTGAGCCAGGATCAAACTCTCAAGTTGAAAGCATCTTGCGACGCTGTCCTTGACGTTCGAACCTCTGCACATCACCACTTGGCCTTACTGAAACCAAATGGCGTTTTCTCTGTTTGTTGTGCTTTCAGTTAACAAAGTTAACCAAGAGCCACTCAAACAGTGAAGCTGACACTCTATCATCGAACCGAAGTCCTAAGAGCGTTGATATACAGACGTCTGATCCATCGAACTGAACCAAACCGCCCACATATCTCTTCAGATATATCAATTTCAAAAAGCGTAGAGACAAAAACTCACAAGATGCGCCCTGACTTCTTGGCGCGCCCCGCCTGTAATACCTCAATGTTATCTCGTCGCCAGCACAACCATCCCTCCGCGTCTCCGCTTCCGTCTGGCCCGTCCGGCGCACCCTAGAGCGTCTCTGCTCGTCCGGTAAGGGGGGTTCTAAGGTTAGTGGCTGGGGGCCGCAACCCTTTTCTTAGCGAAACATGCATTTTTTATGACATCGTTAAATAATTGAACATTTTGAATGACTTAAAGCCATTTTGTCCCGTCAACATCACGCCTTGCCGCAATTTCTCTGGGCAGAATGGAAACGGAACATACCAGATTTTGGGTTATCCACAGCTTCATCCACAAGTCCCGGCAAGACTCACGGTGAACCACCGCCAAACTACGCCATGAATCGGTAACGCGACCACCCCATACAGGGGAATCGGGGCGATGGTTCGGTCGCATTTTCCGCACCAGCCGCAAAAAAAACCCGCCGCAGTTCTGCGCCGGGTTTCTGAACTTCCGACCGTTGCGGCGATTCACACAGCCTGCCGTCGCCATCCAATGCTGGTATAACGGGTCGCGACCAGCCCAAGAATGACGATCAAATAGATGATCGGTTCAATCTGAAAGCCTTTGACCAGCCACAGATAGTGTACGCCCCCCAGGATCGCCGCCGGATAGGTCAGTTTGTGCAATTTACGCCACCGGGCCGCGCCCAGTCGCCGCACTGACAGATTGTTCGATGTGGCCGCCAGCGGGATCAGCAGCACAAAGGCCACCATGCCTACCGTCACATAGGGCCGCTTTACGATCTCCATCCAGACCCGCGCGAACGTCTGCACATCCAGAACCGCCCAGACAAGGAAATGCGCAAGGATCATGAAAAAGCTTGTTACGCCGATGGCACGCCGAAATTTGATCAGGTTCACCCCCGTCCATTTGCGCAACGGCGTCACCAAAAGACCCAGGATCAGCAGCTTCAGGCCCAGCGCCCCGTATTCACGTTCCAGCGCATTGATCGGCTCTACCCCCAGACCACCCGTTAGGCCCAGATAGAACAGCCAAACCACCCATGCGGCGATCCCTATGTATATAGTCCATGCCGGGACCTTGCGCAGGGCGCCGTTGATCGCTTGGGAAGGGGTCATGCCTTGTCTCCGAAAAAGTAGTGTATATCGTGCGGCCCGCGCCCAAGCCTCCGCCATGGTGTCTAGAAAAATTCCGACAGATCCATGCCCTCATAAAGCCCCGCCACTTCGGCGTAGCCATTGAACATCAGCGTATCCTGACGGCTGGCAAACAACCCGCCACCGATCTTGCGTTCTGTCGCCTGTGACCAGCGCGGGTGATCCACCTGCGGGTTCACATTGCTGTAAAAACCATACTCGCGGGCACTGACCTTGTTCCAGCTGGTCGGCGGCTCTTCGTCCGTCAAGGTGATGCGCACAATCGATTTGATCGACTTGAACCCATACTTCCACGGCACCACCAGACGGATCGGCGCGCCGGACTGGTTGGCAAGCGGTTCGTCATAGATGCCCGTCGCCATCAATGTCAGCGGATGCATCGCCTCGTCCAGACGCAGCCCCTCGACATATGGAAAATCCAGAACGCGGCGCTGCACGCCGACCATGTTTTCGGGCTGCACGACCGTTTCAAAGGCCACGTATTTTGCGCCCGACTGCACGCCCACCTTATTAAGGATATCGGCAAGCTCGATTCCGTTCCACGGCACCACCATCGACCACGCCTCGACACAGCGGAACCGATAGATGCGGTCCTCGACCGTCAAACCATCCAGCAAATCGGCCAGCCCGTAATCGCCGGGGTTATCAACCATGCCGTCCACCTTGATCGACCATGGCGATGTGACCAGCGCGCCCGCGTTCTGGGCGGGATCTGTCTTGCCAGTGCCAAATTCATAGAAGTTGTTGTAGCTGGTGATCTCTTCCAGCGTATTGGGCTCCAACGTCTGTGCCTGCGCCGCAGACCCCACAAGGCCGATGGCCCCCAGCCCTACCGTCCCGACCAATATCTGGCGGCGGTTCAGGAATGCGGATTTCGGTGTGATGTCCGCGCGTGTCAGGTCATTGCTCCAGCGATATGCCATTGGCCTCTCCATTCAATTCGTTGCCAGACATCATATAGAGGATAAGTATTGAAAGATGTCTCACGATGCCGCCAGATCAGTGAAATGATCCAAGATCATCCCGGTTCAATCACGGTTTGTCACACAACTGTGAATGGAAATCCCAAAACGCTGTGGCTTAGGCGCGGCGTGCAATTCGTCAAGTTGCATTGGCGGAAATCCCCGGTGATCCGGTTCTGACAGCGGCCGTATAAACTCTAGATGCCAACAAACGGCATCCCACACAAACTGGGAGACTACCAATGCTACGCAGAACATTTATCGCACTCGCAACAACAACCGCTCTGGCCTCAAGCGCCTTTGCCGCGGGCCACACCAAAGACATCGTTGACACAGCCATTGACGCGGGCACCTTCACAACGCTCGTCGCTGCCGTACAGGCCGCCGGTCTGGTCGACACCCTGAAAGGCGAAGGACCGTTTACCGTGTTCGCCCCCACAGACGAAGCCTTTGCCGCGCTGCCCGAAGGCACAGTCGAAAGCCTGCTGGCTGATCCAGAAGCCCTTGCCGCGATCCTGACCTACCACGTCATCGCGGGCAAAGTGATGTCCACTGATCTGACCAACGACATGATGGCGACGACCGTGAACGGTGCAGACGTCACAATCATGACCGAAGGCGGCGTGATGGTGAACGACGCCAACGTGGTCGCAGCAGACATCGAAGCATCGAACGGCGTGATCCACGTCATCGACAAAGTGATCCTGCCACCAAGCTAAATCCGACAAGCCAAAACGAACAAAGCCCCGGTCAATCGACCGGGGCTTTTTGTTTGTTTGGTCGGGTCAATCGGGAAGTCAGTTAACGACCCGCTGCGCCATGCTTTCATGCACCGCTTCCATGCCGCGGTTCGCCAGATCTGTCACCTCTGCCGCGTGGGTGTGCAATGCGGCCACGACCTGCGGATCATCGGACGTTTGTGTCACCACGATCCCGGCGTCCGTCACCTCAATATCAGTCACGATCGCCGCACCGCGCTCGAACAGAATATCAAGCGTCGGGCTTTGGATAAATATCTGCGGGTCGCGACCGTCTTCGACCCGGCCAATCATACCCGCCACGTGACTGACCAGCGCCGCCATCACCTCTTCGTTGTACGATGCCGTAACCGTGCGGATACCGTTGGGCAGATTGGTCACTTCGCGGGTGATGTTGGAAAAGTTGTTGAACATGATGGCAAGCTCGTCAGTCTCCTGCTGCGTCGCATCGACACCGCGCAGACCGGGCATATTCGCCATGTCATGCGCGCCGTGCATATGCGTTGTGTGGCCCGCAATCTGCGCAAACGCGCGCCCCCCACCCAAGGCGTAAACCGTCCCGGCCAGTGCCACAGCAATCACAGCACCCCAAATGACCAAGCGCCGGCGCGTGCTGCGCGGCTTGTTAAGTTCACTGTCAGACATAGGTCATTCATTCCTTGTATGGACCCGGCAGATCACGCTTTTAAGCAGACTATCCGCAATGAAACAAGGGGCGCCCGAAGGCGCCCCTTGTGATCAGTGCACCACCGCGTCAAACGGCGGTTGTCGGTTACTCGATGACACGCGGTCACCCACCAACAGCCCATCCGCCCCGGCGCTGACGTGGATCACGTCACCGTCAGCCACATCCCCCGCTAAGATCATCTCGGCCAACTGGTCTTGCAAGGACCGCTGGATAACACGCTTTAGCGGACGCGCGCCAAACACCGGATCATACCCTTCGTCAGCCAGCCATTTCAGCGCAGGCTCATCCAGATCAATGGTGATGTTGCGCCCGGCCAGCCGCTTGGCCAGCAACCGCAACTGGATCGTGACAATCGCCGCCATATCCTCGCGGGCCAGACGATCAAAGATGATCGTCTCGTCCAGACGGTTCAGGAACTCGGGCCGGAAATGCGCCCGGACCGCATCCATCACATCGCGCTTGGCCTGTGCCGGGTCCGCGCCATCGGGCAACTGACTCAGCGCTTGCGCCCCAAGGTTCGACGTCAGGATGATCAGCGTCTGCTTAAAGTCCACGGTCCGCCCCTGACCATCCGTCAGCACACCGTCATCCAGCACCTGCAGCAGCACGTTGAACACATCGGGATGCGCCTTTTCGACCTCGTCGAACAGGATCACCTGATAGGGGCGCCTGCGAATGGCCTCGGTCAGCACACCGCCTTCGTCATACCCAACATACCCCGGAGGCGCGCCGATCAGACGCGACACCGCGTGCTTTTCCATGAACTCGGACATGTCGACCCGCACCATCGCGTGTTCATCGTCGAACAGATATTCGGCCACGGCCTTGGTCAACTCGGTCTTGCCCACACCCGTTGGGCCAAGGAACAGGAACGACCCCAGCGGACGGTTTTCGTCGTTCAGACCCGCACGCGCACGGCGCACGGCATTGGCCACGGCACGCACGGCGGATTTCTGACCGATCACGCGCTTGCCCAACTCGTCTTCCATGCGCAGCAACTTGTCACGCTCGCCTTCCAGCATCTTGCTGGTCGGAATCCCCGTCCAACGCTCGACAACCTCGGCAATCTGCTCGGGGCGCACAGCCTCTTCGACCATCAGGTCTTCGTTGTTTTCGGCCTCGGCTAATTTGCGCTCCAATTGCGGGATCACGCCGTAAGACAGCTCTCCGGCCTTCGCCAGATTGCCTTCGCGCTTGGCGATATCCAGATCGGCGCGGGCACGGTCCAGCTTTTCCTTCAGATCGCGTGCACCTTCCATCTTGTCGCGCTCGGCCTGCCATTTCGCCGTCATTTCTGACGCACGCTCCTGCAGATCGCCCAACTCGCGCTCCAACTTCTCAAGCCGGTCTTTCGACGCCTTGTCGTCCTCTTTCTTCAACGCCTCGGCCTCGATCTGCTTTTGCAGAATGTCGCGGTCCAGCGCGTCAAGCGCCTCTGGCTTGCTATCCACTTCCATCCGCAAACGGCTGGCCGCCTCGTCCATCAGGTCGATGGCCTTGTCGGGCAGGAACCGATCCGTGATATAGCGATGCGACAGCGTTGCCGCAGCCACAAGTGCGGCATCACTGATCCGCACCCCATGGTGCAGTTCGTACTTTTCCTTGATCCCGCGCAGGATGCTGATCGTATCCTCGACGGTCGGCTCCTCGACCAGCAACGGCTGGAACCGGCGGGCAAGGGCTGCGTCCTTTTCGACATACTTGCGATATTCTACCAGCGTGGTGGCGCCGATACAGTGCAGTTCACCGCGCGCCAGCGCAGGTTTGATCAGATTGGCGGCATCCATCGCGCCTTCAGACGCGCCCGCACCGACAAGCGTGTGCAATTCGTCAATGAACAGAATGATTTCACCGGCAGCGGTTTCGATCTCTTTCAAAACCGCCTTCAGACGCTCCTCGAACTCACCGCGGTATTTCGCGCCGGCAATCAATGCCCCCATGTCCAGCGACATCAGCTTCTTGTTGCGCAATGATTCAGGCACATCGCCATTCACGATCCGCAGCGCCAAACCTTCGGCAATCGCCGTCTTACCCACACCGGGTTCACCGATCAGAACCGGGTTGTTCTTGGTCCGGCGTGACAATACCTGCATCGCGCGGCGGATTTCCTCGTCCCGGCCAATGATCGGGTCGATTTTGCCTTGCTCTGCGGCCTCCGTCAGATCACGGGCATATTTTTTCAGCGCGTCATAGCTGCCCTCGGCCGACGCACTGTCAGCGGTCCGGCCCTTGCGCACATCATTAATCGCCGCGTTCAGGTTCATCGCCGTGACGCCGCCGGCATCCAGCGCGTCCTTGGCCTTGGATTTCACGACGGCAAGCGCCGTCAGCAACCGCTCGACCGGGACAAAACTATCACCGGCTTTCTTTGCGATCTTTTCAGCCTCATCCATGACCTTGGCCGTTGTATTGTCGAGATACACTTGCCCCGTATCACCGCTAACCTGCGGGATCTTGGCAAGCGCCGCATCCACAGCCATCACAACGGCCTTTGGGTTCCCGCCCGCATGGCTGATCAGATTGGACGCAAGCCCCTCTTCATCATCCATCAACGCCTTCAGCAAATGCTCTGGCGCGAGCTTCTGGTGGTCTTCGCGCATGGCAATCGTCTGGGCGGCCTGAATAAAGCCGCGCGACCGCTCTGTGAACTTTTCAAGGTTCATGAATATCTCCTTTGTTAAGCGCCCACAGAATTTAGAATGCCTGACTTGGCAGCACATCCCTTGACCGGGCCTCGGTCCCTAAATGGGAAGCGTCGCCACAGTTGACAAGTTATCGCGTCACTTTCCTTTGATTTACGTCAATCCCATGGTCGAATTCCTGATTCTTCCTTGACCACCGCGAACGGCTGGGCCAATCCGCATAAAACCCCTGAAAGGAACGCCCATGATTGCATCTGATGACCGCCTGATCGTTGCGATGGACGTGCCCAATGTGGTGGCTGGCCTTGAACTGGCCCGCGTGCTGGGCGACAGCGTCAGCTTTTACAAGATCGGGCTTGGCATGCTCACCGGCGGTGGCCTCGCGCTCGCGAATGAACTCAAGCAGGAACATGGCAAACGTATTTTTCTGGACATGAAGTTCTTTGACATCGGTGCCACGGTCGAAGCTGCGGTGCGCGGCATCGCCCAATTCGATCTGGATTTCCTGACCGTGCACGGCGACCCACATGTCGTGCGCGCCGCCCGCGAAGGGGCCGGGGGTTCTGACATGAAAATCCTTGCGGTTACAATCCTGACCTCGCTGGACCGCGCCGATCTGGATGCCTCTTGTATCAAGCCCGGCAATATCGCGGATCTGGTACAGGAACGGGCGGGTATCGCGCTCATGAACGGTGCCGACGGTGTGATCGCATCCCCCCAAGAGGCGGCATTGATCCGCGCCCTGCCCGAAGCGGCAGGCAAGTTGATCGTCACCCCCGGCGTGCGGCCCGCCGGTGCCGCACTTGGCGACCAAAAGCGGGTGATGACCCCGGCCCAGGCGATTGCGAACGGGGCCGATCATGTGGTGGTCGGGCGCCCCATCTGGCAGGCCGAAAACCCACGCGCAGCCGCCCAAAGCATTATCGCCGAAATGGCCTCACCGCAGGCCCGGCGCCCCGACTAAGCGAAAGGATGGGGATAACCCCACCTTATTCATTAATGTCGGTATCCCAAATCTTGACCTGCCCGCTGCGCAGGCCAAAGTATTTGCGCATAAGGATATATGAAATCAGCGATAACACCGCAAAAATCACCAACGTCACTGCAAAACCGGCGGCCGACAAGCCAAACAGCAGCAGCACCCCCATCACCGCCGCACCCATGGCAAATCCAAGGAAAATGTACCCCGGCAGCAGGACCTCCAATGTGGCCAGGATCAGCGCCCCGGACATCCACACCCACCATTCTGTCCAAAGAGGCATATCAGCGTCCTTTCAGCATTTTGAAGGCGTCCCCAAACGCATCCAATGCGTTCGCAGGCAATACGATGGTCTGGTTCCCCGACCCGGCACCCAGTTTCTGCAGTGCTTCAACCTGCTTCAGCGCCACCTGATACTGCGCAGCCTCAAGCCCGTTTTCAGCAATCGCGACCGCGACAACCTGCGTCGCATACGCTTCGGCATCGGCCAGCACACGGCGCGCCTCTGATTCTTGCTTTGCGGCATAAAGATCAGCATCGGCCTGCAATTCGACGGCCCGTTTGCGGCCTTCCGCTTCTGTGACCGATGCACGGCGCGCGCGCTCTGCATTCAACTGCTGCAACATCGCGGCCCGCGTCGCCTGATCCAGATTTACATCCAAAATCTCGGCGCGGGTCACTTCGATACCCCAGTCATCGACCTGCTGGGCAACCTGTTCGCGAACGGCATCAATCAACGTGGCGCGGTTCGCTTGCACCTGATCCAGCTCCATCCGGCCAATTTCCGACCGGACAATGCCCGCCACCGTGGTTGAAATCGCCGCATCGACGTCGCGGATCCTGTAAACTGTCTTTTCGGGCTCAATGATACGGTAAAACACGCTCGTTTCGACCTGCACCAGCACGTTATCCGACGTAATCGCATCCTGCGTCATCGCAGGCAACTGGCGTTCCAACACCGAAACCTTGTGCCGCACCCGATCCAGAAACGGCACGATAAAGTTGATGCCAGGCCCAAGCACGGCGTGCAGCCGGCCCAATCGCTCAACCACATATTTCTCGGATTGCGGCACAATCCGCACACCTGCCATGATGCAGATGACGATAAACAGCGCCAGCAGCATATACAGTATATTTTGGCCCAAAAATTCAGCCAACAGGTCTTCGATACGCATTAATCTGTCCTTCATTGCTATGAAGAACAGATAGCCGGGCGTCAGATGGTTTTCAATGTATACTATCGCATACTATTGCTTTGGAACCGCGCGGCAACAGTCGCACCGATCGTCTCTGCGGTGGCCGGGCTCAGTGTCCAGCCCAGATGCCCGTGACCGGTATTATAGAAGACCCTATCTTTTTTGCCGGGGCCGACGCGGGGCATCATATTTGGCATCATCGGACGCAGACCGGCCCAGGGAATACAGTTCTCCGTGGACACCTCAGGAAAATGGGTTTCACACCATTTGACCAGCGGGCGAACCCGGCGCTCCAGAATGTCGCGGTTCTCGCCGTTGAACTCGGCAGTGCCGGCAATGCGCAGGCGGTTCTTGCCCAGACGCGACGACACGATCTTGGCCTTGTCATCCAACAACGATGTCGTCGGCGCAGCCGCTTGACTGGCCGCGTCATCCAGATTGACCGTGATCGAATACCCCTTCACCGGATAGACATTGACCCGATCCCCAAGCATCTGCGCGAATTTTCGGCTGGCAACACCCGCAGAAACAACCACCCCGTCAAAGCGCTCTTCATGGCCACATTCCACATAAACCCCATCCGGCTTGACATGCAGGTCCGTCACAGGCGCGCCCAGCTTGAACACGACCCCCTGCGCCTTCAGCCAATCAGCCAGACCCATGGTGAACTTATGAATATCACCGGTGCTGTCGCTTTCCGTCCAGAAACCACCAATAATATCACCACGCAGCGTGGGTTCGCGGGCCATCACCTCATCGACAGTCAACTCGTGTCGCTCCAGCCCGCCCTCGGCCAGCAAACCGTTGACCATGCGGGCATGCTTGAGATCTTTTTCAGCCTTATAGAAATGCAGGATACCCGCAGGGCTGAAATCAAAATCGACGCCCGATTTCTCGGCCATCTCGGCCAGACCGGCACGGGCGGCAACGGCCATCCCGGCTGTCTTGATGGTATTGGATTTGTACCGGGGAATATTCGCCAGGAATTCGGTCATCCAGCTGACCTTGTGCCAACCGGGACGCGGGTTCACGAACAACGGCGCATCGCCCTGCAGCATCCACTTGATGCCTTTTATGACAGTGGACCATTGGTTCCACACTTCCGCATTCGAGGCGCTCAGTTGCCCCCCATTGGCAAAACTGGTTTCCATCCCGGCATAGCGCTGACGGTCAAAAACCGTCACCTCAAATCCGCGCTCCATCAGGGAATACGCAGTGGTCACGCCGGTAATCCCGGCGCCAAGTACGGCAATAGTGGTCAAATTTCCTGCTCCGCCAAAGGTGCTGTTGCACCGCTGCCCCCACCGTCTGTTGTACCTGAGAGATTCACCGCAAACACGGCTTGCTCCTTCGGCGGGCCAATTGACCACTCTTCGGCGTATTGCACCCCAACCGGTCCGTTTGCCTGAGAGTGACCGGGGCGGTTGCTCCTTCGGCGACGGGCCTGACCGTTCTCTCCCGGTCGGCGTGTTTCCGATGCGAAACTTATGCCAGATTGTCGCAGCACGCAATCCAATTCATCGCCGCGTTCTCCTGTTTCTTCCGAGGTCAAATATCCCCGCCGGAGGCATGGATTTTTCGAAAAAAAATCCAACAGTCCGATATCAACCACCGGAAACCCGCATCTCGGAAACCCGCTGCAAGCAAATAGCACAACGCCGATCATTCAGATACGATACCCCCATGCAAGCCCTGTGCCGCGACTGCCTCATGACCTCTGACAGCGAAACCCGCTGCCCGCACTGCCGCAGTCCACGGGTGACACGGCACCCGGAACTATTCGCCCTCTCCATTGCCCATATGGACTGCGATGCCTTCTACGCGTCCGTGGAAAAGCGCGACAATCCGGCGCTTGCCGATAAACCCGTCATCATCGGCGGCGGCAGACGCGGCGTGGTGTCAACTGCCTGCTACGTGGCGCGAATCAAAGGCGTCAAATCCGCGATGCCGATGTTTCAGGCCCTGAAACTCTGCCCCGAAGCGGTCGTCGTGCGGCCCCGCTTCGATGCCTACGTCGCGGCCTCCCGGGCGATCCGGGCCATGATGGACGAACTGACCCCCGTCGTCGAACCCCTGTCTCTGGACGAGGCGTTCATGGATTTGTCCGGCACCGCCCGCCTTCACCATGCGCCACCCGCAGTGATGCTGGCGCGGCTGATCAAACGGATGAAAGATGAATTGGGCCTGTCTGGCTCCATCGGCCTGTCACACAATAAATTCCTCGCAAAGGTGGCGTCCGATCTCGACAAACCCCGTGGTTTTTCGATCATCGGCAAGGCCGAAACAACAGCGTTCCTCCGCCCCCGCTCCGTGCGCCTGATCTGGGGCATTGGCCCCGCCGCCCAGACCAGCCTGAACGACGCTGGCATACGCACGTTCGATGACCTGCTGCGCTGGGACCGGCGCGACCTGCAGGACCGGTTCGGCAGCATGGGCGAACGGCTCTACAGCTTGGCCAGGGGCGAAGACGGGCGCCGCATTCAGGTCAATGCCCCGGTCAAGACGCTGTCCAATGAAACGACGTTCAACGAAGATACCAACGATACCGACATCCTCGACGGCCACATCTGGCGCATGGCCGAAAAGGTCAGCGCACGGGCCAAAGCCAATGACAAGGCAGGGCGGGTCGTGACTCTGAAACTCAAATCATCGGCATTCAAACAGATCTCCAAACGGCAGTCCCTGCGGCACCCGACGCAATTGGCCGATACGATCTACCGCACCGCGCGGGGACTGTTCGATCAGGCTGGCGATCAGGGCCCCTACCGGCTGCTCGGCGTTGGCCTGTCCGATATCACATCCGCGCAGGGCGCAGATCGCGAAGCCGACCTGCTCGACCCCGGCGCGGACCAGCGGGCCAAGGCCGAAAAGGCCGCCGACCAAATCCGACAGAAGTTCGGCGCCGATGCAATCATCAAAGGGCGCGCCCTGCGTTGACCCGTAAGGTGGATCAAGATCCACCCTACTCTGCGGCCACACGCTGATCCCTCACGCGCCCAATATCAGCCAGCGCCGCAATCACACCATCCAACACCGCCTTGAACCCCGCAAAATCGTCATTCGGCTCCAACGTCCGCTCGTCCATGTAAACCGCGCGATCAATCTCGATCTGTATCGCATGCTGCCCACGCGACGGGCGGCCATAGTGCTGCGTGATATAGGCCCCGGCAAACGGCATGTTACGCGCGACCCGCAGCCCCGCATTGGCAAACGCCGCCTCGACTTGCTCTACAACCGCGCCAGCCGCCGCCGCGCCAAACCGGTCCCCCAACACCACATCGGGCCGCAAGGCACCGGGCGAACCGGCGTGCTCCAACGCTTCATGGGGCATCGAATGACAATCCATCAGGATCGCCTCGCCAAATGCGTTGTTGCTCTCATCCAGCAAGGTCTGCAACTGATCGTGATAGGGCCGCCACCATCCCGCAATCCGCTGATGCGCCTCGGCTAGGGTCAACTTGCCGCGATAGATCTGGCGCCCATTGGCAACCACGCGGGGAATCACCCCCAGCCCGCTTGTCACGCGCGGATTATGCGGATTGCGCCGAACCCCTTCGATCAACGCCGGGTCAAGCTCATCCGGCCCCCGGTTCAGATCCAGATAGGCGCGCGGTGCCGTCGCTGTCAAAAACGGGGCGCCATGGTCCGGCGCCGCCGCAAACAGCACATCGACAAAAGCATCCTCGGACGACCGGATTTCCCGCGCATCCAGAACACTGCGCGCCAGAAAGGCGGCAGAATAGTCCCGACCACTATGCGGCGATGCAAACACAACACTTGTGCTGCGGCTGGCCGGACGGACAAGATGATATGCAGACTGTGACAAACAGCACTCCTCTGTTGCATAAGATAGCCTGAAATTTGATTTTTCCAAAAGCCCTTGATCCTCCTTCCGACTCCTTTTATAGACCGCACACCTGACGCGGTTGGCCCCGCGTCCTATTTCGTTATAGGACGCAAGGCAGGCGCAACGGAATATGGATGATTAGCTCAGCGGTAGAGCACTTCGTTGACATCGAAGGGGTCACTGGTTCGATCCCAGTATCGTCCACCATGAATTCACGGACCTTTTGGGGTCCTAACTTTAACCCAAGGCGCAATCCGCGCGCCGCGACAAGAAGGAAACGACCCAATGAAGGTACGTAACTCCCTCCGCTCGCTCAAGCAGCGTCATCGCGATTGCCGCGTCGTGCGCCGTAAGGGCCGCGTCTATGTAATCAACAAGACGCAGCGTCGGTTCAAAGCCCGTCAGGGCTAAACCCGACCAAAGCAGCAAACCAAAAGTGAAAGCCCGCATGGCAACGTGCGGGCTTACACTTTTCTTTTGCTGATTGAATACGCAATCAAACCGCACCCCCCCCGCGATGACACGCATGTCTGGTTCCGGCTCTGGGCGTCGATCCTCTCCGGATGGCACCAAACCGCAGGCCATGCTCTGCCAAAGGAACAGCGCGTCTCGGACTGTCCCTTGGGCAGACATCATATTGACTTCCCAGGCGATGACGATATTGGCCTAACATGTTAGACAGATTGCTTTTTCTCCCGGCAAGGTTCCGGTCTGATGTGGCCCGCAAGGCCGCTTGGCGCCGCTACCACAGGGACGCCGATCGCGGCTATCCACTTGCGCGCAGGCTGTTCAGAACGCGCCACACCTATGATCTGAACCTGCAATGCCCCCGGACACATAGCGAACGCACCAACGCACGCAAGCTATTCGATCACAACCCGATTTTTAGCGAAATGACCGACAAATACCGGGCCCGCGCCTATATAGACAGGATACTGGGTGCGGGAACTTCGGACAGACTGATGGTGCCGATCCTCGCCTATACAACCTCCTTCGACGACCTTCCGGCTGATATCTGGCAGAAGGATGTAATCGTAAAATGTACCCATGGCAGCGGTATGAATTGTGTCGTTCCTGCCGGCGACCTGCGCGCGCGAAAACAGGCACGGCGCAAGATCAATCGCTGGCTCACCAAGATCCACGGAGCACGCAAATCGGAATGGTGTTACTTTGACCTGACGCCGGGCCTGATCGTCGAGCCGCTCATCCCGGCGATACGCGACCTCAAACTCTTTTTCTATGATGGCGAATTGCGCTTCATCATGCCCGAGAACAATCTTGGCAAAATCCCGGCGATTTCCATATACACGCCAAACTGGCAGCGCTTGCCGTATGAATTTCGCAACTTCGATACCGCAGAGTGCGCCCGGCCCGATCACCTCGACGCGATCATTGAAATCGCGGATCACCTTGCGGCCCGATTTGACATGATACGTGTCGATTTTCTGCTGACCCATGACCGTTTCTACATTGGCGAACTGACGATGTATGATGGCAGCGGGTTGGTGGCATTTTCAAACTACGACGACGATCTCGCTTTTGCGCGCTTTTGGCGCCAACCACACTTGGGTTTCGATCAGAAAGACTGAAACGCCGGGGGCTCTTTCCTTGCATGCCCGCATCAAAGCTCGGGCTGGCATCATGGGGGACATTGTTGCAGGAACGGCCCACAGCCCGCACAACGGCCCGGCAGGCCCATGGGGATTGGGCCCGCCGTCCGGGGTATCACGCGCCCTTATCGGCCAAACGTATCGGCCAGCAGGCGGGCCAGCGTCGGCTGGTTCAGGTATCCGGTCCCCGGCAGGCTGCTGCGGACCTGATAGTCGGCAATGGCACGGCGGGTGTCACTGTCGAACCGGCCATCGACCCGCCCCGGATTAAAGCCAAGCTGATCCAGACGGCTTTCAATCAGCCGCGCCAGCACCGGATTGATATTTAGCGCCTCTTCCTCCGCACGGGCAAGGTTGCTGCCCCGCGATTGCCCCAATTGGTTGCTGGCCTCCTCGGCGAAAATACCCGTCGGATAGCGATCAAGGTAGGCGCGATAGCCGGCCTCATCGCCACGCGCCCCGGTTTCCTCCCAAAACGCGCGGTCCAAACGTTCGGCTTCTGCACGTGCGCGCTCTTCTTCTGCCGCGATCTCGGCGGCGCGGCGGCTGGCCTGCCCATCAATCCGGCTGATCTGCTCGGCTGTCAGGAACGATGTCTGGTTGAACCCGTTGGTTTGCTGCCAATTGCGGATCGCGCTGCGGCTGCCGGGGCCGAATATCCCGTCCACGCCGCGGGTATTGTAATCCAGCAGCGTCAGGTTCTCTTGGATCGCCCGCCGTTCGCTCCGGCTAAGGTTCAGCGCGTCTTCGGCCAGTTGGTCCATGCGCACCGGATCATTTTCGATCTCATCCAGACGCCTGCGGGCTTCTGCGGCATACGGGCTGTTGGGATACTGAAACAAGAAGTTGCGATAGCTGTCTGCCGTGTTCGCGGCCTGCGCGGCGGTCCAGAATGACAATGTCGGGTCGCTGATCGGGCGCGGTGCCGGCGCAGCGTCACCCGCCTGCGGCTGCATCACCAGCCGCTGCGGCGCATAGCCCACAGCCGTCAACCGCCTGTTATCACGTACAAATGCCATCACATCGCCACCGGCCCGCGTCACCGCGTCCGACAGCACATCATCGGCGACATTGGGCGCCCCGATCAAAACGGTCACCCCTTGCGGGACATCAAGATCACCCAGCCCCTCGCGCAGGTACGTATCAAGCGTATCATCGGCACCTGTATCAAGGCCCAGAATCAAAACCGATTGCCCCGGCGTCTTGGCCAGCACCGCCATGATGCTGTCCAACGACACGGCAGTGCCGCCCATGCCAAACAGCGTCGGACTGTCCGCGTCGGCAGACAGGAACCACGCGCGGCCTCCATCGGTCACAAATCGCCCCGAAAGACCCACCACCAACCGATCAGCATTTTCCGCCTCGGTCGTGAAGTCAGCCAGTGACCGCGCCATGTCGCGGGCAGATCCGTTGGTCAGCGCCAGCACCGTATACCCCGCATCCCGCAGGTCATCATCGGCCCGCGTCACATCCGTGCCGCCCGACACCCGGCTCAGGTCCCGATACCGCTCTACACCTATCAAAAGGGCCGCATCATCGGCAACCGCAGGCAGCGCCATGGCCGCCAAAGCCGCCGTTAATATCAGTTTACGCATTGCGTATCTCCTTTAATTCTTACGTCTCATAGCTCCGGCGATCCTCAATCACGAGGCCATCGCGCGGCAGCGTTCCGGGGGCGCAACATTGCACATCACCCTTCAGTTTCAGCACATCCTGCACCGCAGTCCCGATCACGGCAGGGTCCAGCCCCGTGCCCTCCACCTGCACCGTCATCGTATCGGCGTCACCGATGCGATCGGCAACCACCCGGGCGCGCGTCACACCGTCCAGCTTGGCAACCAACGCGGCCACCTGCTCGGGGCGGACAAACATGCCCTTGATCTTGGTCGTCTGATCGGCGCGGCCCATCCAGCCCTTGATGCGCAAATTGGTGCGCCCGCACGGGCTTTGCCCCGGCATCACCGCGCTTAAATCACCCGTGGCAAAGCGGATCAGCGGATAATCGGGGTTCAGCGATGTAACCACCACCTCGCCGACCTCGCCGGGTTCCACGGGATCGCCAGTGCCGGGGGTGACGATCTCAAGGATCACCCCTTCGTCAACGATCATGCCCTCACCGGGGATAGTTTCATACGCAATATGCCCCAGATCAGCCGT
The DNA here is from genome assembly GCF_017854565.1 of Yoonia sp. GTDB lineage: Bacteria > Pseudomonadota > Alphaproteobacteria > Rhodobacterales > Rhodobacteraceae > Yoonia. Next base: position 18,738 of record NZ_JAFMHJ010000033.1, on the reverse strand, counting down.
GGCATAGCATTGCAGACAATTGATCCCGCGGTCCGCATAATACTGGCGCAACTGCCCGAACAGCGCGCCGCCTGACACGGCCGCCTTGGCGATCTGTAACGTCACGCCCATCTCATCGGCCTTTTCCAGAATAACCTTCAGGTAATCCGGCGTGCCCGCATAGGCGGTGGTGCCTATATCTGCCGCCGCATGCACTTGCAGTTCGGTCTGGCCCGTGCCCGCGGGCAGAACCGATGCCCCGACTGCGCGCGCACCATTCTCAAACATCATGCCGGCGGGCGTCAAATGATAGCCAAAACAGTTCTGCACGATATCGCCCTTGCCAATCCCGCAAGCATGCAAAAACCGGCCAAAGCGCCACCAGTCGTGGCTGGTGCCACCCGGCTCGTAGATCGGGCCGGGGGATTGAAAGAAATGCGCAGGATGCGCCACCGACATGCCAGCCAACGGCGGATGCGCCTTCTGTCGCGCGCTCAGCTCTGACTTGCGCAGCACTGGCAGCTTGGCCAGATCAGCCAGCGATATGATCTCAACGTCCGGCAACGCGGACGCAACGGTCGACCGCACCCGCAACAACTGCTTTTGCAACAGTCCCAGCTGGGTCGCTTCGCGCATGTCGGGCGTGCGTGTTTCAAGATCGTCAAAGTTGATTTTCATCGCGGTCTCCTGTCCTGTATCTTCATCATGACGATACGGACAAGGAACGATAGGCCCGGCACGCCGTGCTATTCAATAACGTCGCCTAAACTTGTGACCTACCTCCGGTATGCGCCCCTATGCCAGCCACCGCTTGCGCCGCCGATAGCTGCGCACATCGCGAAACGATTTGCGGCCCTCATCCGACATCCCCAGATAGAATTCCTTTACATCCGGGTTCTCGCGCAATTCCGCCGCCGGGCCTTCCATCACGACACGGCCGCTTTCCAGAATATACCCCTGATGGGCAAAACGCAGCGCGACATTGGTATTTTGCTCTGCCAGCAGAAACGACACACCCTCGCGTTCGTTCAGGTCCTTCACAATCGTGAAAATCTCTTCGACCAACTGCGGTGCCAAACCCATCGAAGGCTCGTCCAGCAAAATCGTCTCGGGGCGCGACATCAGGGCGCGACCAATCGCACACATCTGCTGTTCCCCACCCGACGTGTAGCCCGCCTGACTTTTGCGTCGCTCGCGCAAACGGGGAAAATAATTATACACCAATTCAAGATCGGCACTGACTGCACCACTGCCATCACGGCGGGTATAGGCGCCGGTCATCAGGTTTTCCTCAATCGTCAAATGCTCAAAACAGTGACGGCCTTCCATCACCTGAATAACGCCCTTTTTGACCAATTCCGACGGCGATGAATTCGCGACCGCCTCGCCGCGATAGGTAATCGTGCCTTTGGTCACCTCTCCGCGTTCCGATTGCAGCAGGTTCGAAATCGCCTTGAGCGTCGTCGTCTTGCCCGCACCATTGCCACCCAACAGCGCGGTGATCCCGCCCTTGGGCACCTTCAACGACACGCCCTTCAGCACAAGGATCACGTGATTATAGATCACCTCGATATTATTGACCTCCAGCAGGGTCTCGGTCTTGGGGGCGTCCAGCATTGGCAGGTCTCCTTGGGGAAACGGACGGCCCAAGGGCCGCCCGCAGTTTTCAGATCAAAGACAACCCGGCGTGATGTTGCTCTCTGCCGCAAAGGCCGCAGAATCCTCTGCGATCAGCGGATCAATCACGCCGTCATCAGGTGCGATGAAGTCCGTCAAAGGCACCCAAATGCCATCCGCCGCATTCCACTGCTGAACAAGACCCTGACCGGACCCACCATGGTTTTCACAGCTGACCGCAAACTCCGGCCCAATGCCATCCATGCCCAGTTCAGCCATCCGCGCCGCAGTGATATCCAGCGCCTCCATACCATCGCGGACCATCGCGGGGGTCACAGCGGTCACGCCGTGAATCTCCTGCGCGTTGGCAATCGCCTCGGCGGCCAGCATCGCGGCATACATACCGCGCACATACAGAACCGACCCCAGATTGCTGCCATCACCGGCGGCATTCCCTGCATCATGGACCAGCGCCTTGATCTCACCCAGAACAGGGTAATCAACCACACGGTTCATGTTCAGCGATTTATAGCCATTCGCGGCCATCCCCGCAGGCGTCACATCATGCTCTGCCCCGGCCCACCAGTTCCCGATAAAGTTCTCCATCGGGAAGCCAATGTTCGCGGCTTCCTGCACCGCCACTTGGTTCATTACGCCCCAGCCCCACATCAGGACATAGTCAGGACGTTCGCGGCGGATCTGCAACCACTGCGACTTCTGCTCTTGGCCCGGATGATCAACCGCCAGCTGGGTCAACGTGAACCCATGCTTGGCCGACAGCTCTTCCAACGTACGGATCGGCTCTTTGCCATAGGCCGAGTTGTGATAGACAAGCGCGATCGTCTTGCCGCTCAGATCACCACCGTTTTCATCCAGCAGATAGTTCACGGCAACCGATGCCGCATCCCAATAGTTCGCCGGATAGTTGAACACCCAGTTGAACACCTCACCATTGGCAGCCGACGTCCGGCCATACCCCATCGTGTGCATCGGAATGCCGTCAGCCGTCGCTTTGGGGATCAGCTGATAGGTAATACCGGTGGACAGCGGTTGATAAATCAGCGCGCCTTCGCCCTTGGTCGCCTCATAACATTCGACACCCTTTTCGGTGTTATATCCGGTCTCGCATTCGATAATACGCACCGACTCGCCGCCAATTCCGCCATCACGCGCATTCAGCAAATTGAAGTAATCCTGATACCCATCCGAAAACGGCGTGCCCCCCGCCGCATAGGGACCAGTGCGATAACTCAGGTCCGGAATGACAAGCTCTGCCATTGCAGGCCCTGCCGCCATCGCCCCCGCAAGGGCCATTGCAGCCAGTGTCTTCATCTTCATCGGTTCTTTCCTCCCATTGATTGATCTGATCGTAGGTCGGGGTTCACCCCGGCTCCATTGTTAGTAAGGGAACGGCCAAAGCCGTAATTTCTCTTTTGCCAGCCGCCACAACTGCGCCAACCCATGTGGTTCCTTGATCAGGAAAAACATGATCAACCCCCCCACGATAACCAGCTGCAAATGCGCGACCAGATCCGTGGGCCACCCCAGCAGATCGACGCCAACCACCTTCAGCGCGACGGGCAAGATCACCAAAAACGCCGCCCCCGCGAAACTGCCGAAAATCGACCCAAGTCCGCCGATGATCACCATGAACAGCACCAGAAACGACTTCTGAATGCCGAACGCCTCGCCCACTTCAACAGCGCCCAGATAGACGCTGAAAAACAGCGCCCCCGCGATCCCGATAAAGAAAGACGACACCGCAAATGCAGTCAACTTGGCCTTCAACGGGTTCACTCCGATGATCTCGGCCGCGATATCCATATCCCGGATCGCCATCCAGGACCGCCCCACCGTGCCACGCGTCAGATTGCGCGCCAGCAAGGCGCAGAACGTCAAAAACACCAGACAGACCAGATACTGCGCAGGGGCCGATGTATTGGCTCCCGTCACCGGCACACCGAACACGAACCGCTCAGGCGCGTTGATCTGCCCCGAGGCCGAATAGTTGTAAAACCACGCCACCTTATTGAACAGCCAAACCAGAAAAAACTGCGCGGCCAGCGTCGCCACCGCCAGATAAAACCCCTTGATCCGCAAGCTCGGCAAACCAAACGCCGTCCCCACCATCGCGGTGATCCCACCCGCCAACAGCACATGGACCACAATCGACACATCCGGAAACGACGTCATCAACTTGTAGCAGGCATAAGCCCCCACAGCCATGAACCCGCCGGTGCCCAGACTGACCTGTCCACAATACCCCACCAGAATATTCAGCCCGATCGACGCAATCGCATAGATCAAAAACGGCACCAAAAGCGCACTGGCCCAATAATCATTGATCACAAACGGAATAACCAAATACGCCACAGCCAAAATCGCCCAATACCGCCAGCGGTCAAACGCAATCGGAAACGTCTGGCTATCGGCCTCATAAGAGGTCTTGAAATCACCGGCTTCACGATAAAACATATGCCATCCCCCCGGCTTCTTCCGAGCCTAAATATCCCCGCCGGAGGCCAACGCTGATCATCATATCAAACACGCTCAATCATCTTCTCCCCAAACAGGCCCTGCGGCCGAAACACGAGAAAAATCAGCGCCAGCATATAGGCAAACCAGTTTTCGGTCGCGCCACCCAGGAACGGCGCGCCGATGGTATATTCAAACAGTTTCTCACCAACGCCAATGACCAGCCCACCCACGATGGCACCCGGGATCGACGTAAAGCCCCCCAGCATCAGCACCGGCAGCGCCTTCAGCGCGATCAGCGACAGCGAAAACTGCACGCCCGATTTCGCGCCCCACATCACTCCGGCCACCAGCGCCACCAGCCCGGCAAGCGACCACACCAACACCCAGATAAAGTTCAGCGAAATGCCGACAGACAACGCCGCCTGATGATCGTCGGCCACCGCGCGCATCGCGCGGCCCTGCTTGGTGTATTGGGCAAATACGATCAGACCGATCACCAGCACAGCCGCGACAATCGTCGCGACCATATCCAACTTGTCGATAAAGAACCCGTAAAACCCGTCGCCACCCAGACCGCTGGTGAACTCCTCGACCCATATCGACCCACCCTGCGGCAGCCCAATGGCCAGCGTCTTGATATCCGATCCCCACATCAGATCGCCGACGCCTTCCAGAAAATAGGCCAGCCCGATGGTCGCCATGAACAAGATGATCGGCTCCTGCCCGACCAGATGGCGGAACACGAACTGCTGCACTGCCCATGCAAACCCGACCATCACGATCAGCGTCAGCAATATCGCCAGCAGCGCCGGAACCTCCCAGCCGAAATCATGAATCTCCGTGCCAAGGATCGCGTTGATCAAATGGCTGAACGGCACCTGCCCTTCCATGATCCCGACAAGCGTCAGCGCGGCAAACAACGCCATCACGCCCTGCGCATAGTTGAAAATTCCGCTCGCCTTAAAGATCAGAACAAAGCCCAGCGCGACAAGCGCATAAAGCACCCCGGCCATCAGCCCGTTGATGATAACTTCGATACCATACAGGAAATCAGCAGACATCGCGCACCTCCCGTACATCGTATGTACGCTGCACGTACAGGTTCTGTACGCAATATTTCATGGCAAAGTCAGTCATGCGCCACCCCCAGATAGGCATCAATCACCTCCTGATTATTGCGCACCTCATCGGGCGTCCCGTCACCGATCTTGCGGCCATAATCCATGACGACAACCCGGTCCGAAATATCCATGACAACGCCCATATCATGCTCGATCAGGGCAATTGTGGTGCCAAATTCATCATTCACGTCCAGAATAAAGCGGCTCATGTCCTCTTTCTCCTCCACGTTCATACCCGCCATCGGCTCATCCAACAGCAGCAGTTTCGGCTCAGCCGCCAGCGCCCGCGCCAACTCCACCCGTTTTTTCAACCCATAAGGCAAACGCCCCACCGGCGTCTTGCGGATCGCCTGAATTTCAAGAAAATCAATAATGCGTTCAACGACTTCGCGGTTTTGCGTCTCTTCCTTGGCCGCCCGCCCATACCACACCGCCTGCGCCAGAAGGCCGGTTTTCATATGGGTCAAACGGCCAGTCATGACGTTGTCCAACACCGACATGCCCTCAAACAGCGCGATGTTCTGAAATGTCCGTGCAATCCCCTGCCGGGCTACCTGAAACGGCTTCATCGGCGGGCGTTTTTCGCCCCGAAACCAGACCTCGCCTTCCTGCGGATTATAGAACCCCGAAATGACATTCAGCATTGATGATTTACCGGCACCGTTCGGCCCGATAATCGCACGGATTTCACCTTCGCGGATATCAAACGATATGTTCTTGATCGCCTCGACACCACCAAACCGCAGCGTGATATTACGCATATCCATCAATATGTTACCAATGGTTCGCCCATCAGCGGTGACATAGGGTTCAACGGTATCTTTCACGCGCACTCCTCCTTGTGGGATGGCGGGCGGGGCGACAGCGCAGCTGAGCGACGCACCGTCATTGGGCCGCAACCTTCTGTGTCGGGGCGACAACCGCGTCACGCAAATCCAAGGTCGCCTTGATCCGGCCCTTGCGCCCATCTTCATAGGTCACTTCCGTCTCCGTATAAATTTCGTCCGCATCGCTATAAAGCGCCGAAATCAAATCGGCGTATTTCTCTTCCACCGTTCGGCGGCGCACCTTACGGGTCCGGGTAATCTCGCCGTCATCGGGGTCCAGTTCCTTGTGCAGCACAAGAAAGCGATGGATCTGACAACCTGCCAACATCGGATCGGCGGCGACCGACTTATTCACCTCCGCCACATGATCCGCAATCTGCGCAAGTACCTGAGGATGCTGTGATAATTCCTGATAGCTGGAATAGGCAATATTGTTGCGCTCTGCCCAATTTCCCACTGCCGTCAGGTCAATATTGATGAAAGCGGTGCAATAATCCCGGCCCGCACCAAACACGACAGCCTCCAGGATATTGGGATAGAACTTCAGCTTGTTCTCAACGTATTTCGGCGCAAAAAGCGCGCCGTCCGCCATTTTTCCCACATCCTTGGCGCGGTCGATAATCCGCAGATGGCCGGTGCCTTCTTCGATAAACCCCGCATCCCCCGTTGCAACCCAACCTTCGGCGTCCTTGGTTTCCACGGTGCTTTCGGCGTTCTTGTAATACTCGACAAAAACCCCCGGAGAGCGGTAGAACACCTCGCCATTGTCGGCAATTTTTAGCTCGACACCCGGGCTGGGCACCCCAACCGTGTCTGACCGCACCTGCCCATCGGGCTGCTGCGTGATGAAAACCGTCGCTTCGGTCTGGCCGTAAAGCTGTTTCAGATTGATGCCCAGCGCCCGGTAAAAATCGAAAATCTCCGGGCCGATCGCCTCGCCCGCCGTATAGCCGACACGCACCCGGCTCAGGCCAAGCGTATTTTTCAGCGGCCCGAAAACCAATATATTTCCCACCCAGTAGCGGAATTTATCCATTGCGCTGACAGGTTTGCCATCCAGAATATCGGGACCAACGCGGCGGGCAATTGCCATGAAATGATCAAACATCCATTTCTTGAACCGGCTCGCGTCCTCCATCCGGATCATCACTGTGGTCAACTGGCTTTCGAACACGCGCGGCGGGGCAAAGAAATACGTCGGGCCGATTTCACGCAGGTCCGTCATCATCGTATCGGGGCTTTCGGGGCAGTTCACACAGAACCCCGCCCACATTGCCTGCCCGATCGAGAAAATAAAGTCACCAACCCATGCCATCGGCAGATAGGCAAGCACCTCGTCCCCGGCCTTCAGATGATCAAATTCCGCCGAATTCTTAGAGGTTTCAATCACATTGCGATTCGACAGGACCACGCCCTTGGGCCGCCCCGTCGTGCCGCTGGTATAAAGCATGACGCATGTATCATCGTAGGTGCGCGCAGCGCTGCGCGCATTCACCTCTGCAATCCGCCCAGACGCGCGCCCCGCCTCTTGCACATTGGCATAGCTGGTCATCGCGGCGTGATCATATTTGCGCAGACCGCGCCCATCCAGATAGATCACGTGTTCAAGACCATGCAGCCCTTCGCGCACGTCGGCAATCTTATCGACCTGTTCCTGATCGCCCGCGACGGCAAACCGCGCACCGCAATGATCCAGCGCATAGGCCATCTCTTCGGCGGCTGCATCCTGATACAGCGGCACCGGAACACACCCGATTCGTTGCGCCGCCACCATCGCCCAATACAGCGCAGGCCGGTTGCGCCCGACAATGGCGATATGATCGCCGACATCAGCCCCCAGCGTCAAAAGACCCATCGCCAGCGCGTCAATCTCATCCGCAGCTTGCGCCCAGGTCCAACTTTGCCAGATCCCGAATTCCTTTTCCCGATATGCTGGCTTGGCGCCGTATTGCGCCACATTGCGGGCCAGCAGATCTGGAATAGACGTTATGCCGCCAGAAGCGGATACATTCATGCCAGTGTTCCTCCCTCGCTGACAGTGCGCCTGCGTCAGGGTCGAGTCGCCTCCCCGCGACTTTCCCCTTTGGGATATACTGTGGGCAAGCCCCCGATCCGTCAAATCATTTTTTGAACAAGCGTTCAGTTAATTGACGACAGGCTACTCAGCGGCGACGTGCGCCTGCGCCTTTTCCACCCGCACGGCAGAGAATTTGAACTCTGGTATCTTGCCAAACGGATCAACAGCCGAATTGGTCAAGATATTCGCGGCGGCTTCGACATAGGCAAACGGCAGGAACACCATATCCAACGCAACCGCGCGATCAGCGCGCGCCATGATTTCAATACTGCCGCGGCGCGTGGACAGGCGCAGCATCCCGCCGGGTTCGACCCCCAAATCACGCAGCGTGGCCGGATGAAGCGAGCAATTCGCCTCAGGCTCGACCGTATCCAATACCTTGGACCGGCGTGTCATCGACCCCGTATGCCAATGCTCCAACTGCCGCCCCGTTGTCAGGATCATCGGATATTCAGCATCCGGCGTTTCATCCGGGGCAATCACGTTGGCGGGCGTGAACCGCGCGCGGCCATTGGCACGCGGGAACCCATCCGCAAATACAATCGGCTGGCCGGGATCTTCGGGGGACAATGACGGATAGGTGACGACGTTTTGCGCCTCCAGCCGGTCCCAGGTGATATTGTTCAGCGACCGCATTGATCGGGTCATTTCGGCAAAGACCTCGGACGGATGGGTATAGGTCCACGACAGGCCAAGCCGTTTCGCCAGTTCAACCTCGATCCACCAATCCTCTTTTGCCTGACCCGGCGGCGGGACGGCGGGACGCCCCATTTGGACTTGCCGGTTGGTATTGGTCACGGTCCCGGTTTTTTCCGCAAATGCAGACGCAGGCAGGATGACATCGGCAAAATTCGCCGTCTCGGTGATGAAGATATCCTGCACAACCAGATGTTTCAGCTTTGCCAATGCATCCCGCGCATGTTCAACATCCGGGTCAGACATGGCCGGGTTTTCCCCCAGAATATACATCCCGTGAATGTCGCCCGTATGCACCGCATCAAGGATTTCAGTCACCGTCAGCCCCTTGTCCGGGTTGATCTGACCATCCTGCCAAATCTCTTGAAACGTATCGCGCACGCCCGGATCACCCACCGGCTGATAATCCGGCAGGAACATCGGAATCATGCCTGCGTCAGACGCGCCCTGCACATTGTTCTGGCCACGCAACGGGTGAAGTCCCGCGCCGGGACGCCCGACCTGACCAGTCATCAGCGCCAGACTGATCAGACAGCGCGCATTGTCGGTGCCATGGATGTGCTGACTGACGCCCATACCCCAGAAAATCATCGCCGATTTCGCCCCCGCAAACACGCGGGCCACATCGCGCAGCGTTTCGGCGGGAATACCGCAGATGCCGGCCATCGCCTCGGGAGTAAAGTCCGCCAGATGCTGCTTTTCCGCCTCCCAGTTTTCGGTATAGGCGGCGATATATTGCGCGTCGTACAGCTCTTCTTCGACAATCACATGCATGATCGCGTTCAACATGGACACATCCGCGCCGGGCCGGAATTGCAGCATATGACTGGCGAACCGTTTCAGCGCCTGACCCCGCGGGTCCATCACAATCAGCTTGCCACCACGTTTGGTGAACTGCTTGAAATAGGTCGCCGCAACCGGGTGGTTTTCAATCGGGTTCGCGCCGATGACAATCGCCACATCAGCGTTTTCAATCTGATTGAACGTCGCCGTGACAGCGCCCGAACCCACGTTTTCCATCAAGGCCGCGACCGATGATGCGTGGCACAGCCGCGTGCAGTGGTCCACGTTGTTGTGGCCAAACCCTTGCCGGATCAGTTTTTGGAACAAATAGGCTTCTTCGTTGGTGCATTTGGCCGAACCAAAGCCCGCAACCCCGGTGCCACCGATATCTTTCAGGCCCTTGGCGGCGAAATCCAATGCCTCTTCCCACGATGCCTCGCGGAAATGGGTCTGCCAGTTGCCGGGGTCCACGTTCAGGCCCTTGGCGGGCGCATCTTCGCGCCGGATCAGCGGTCTTGTCAGGCGGTGTTCGTGGTGGATGTAATCGAACCCGAACCGCCCTTTGACGCACAGACGCCCCTCGTTGGCGGGGCCGTTGATGCCTTCGACAAACTTCACCTTGTCGTCTTTGACCTTCAACGACACCTGACAGCCGACCCCGCAGAACGGGCAGACGCTTTTGACCTCGCGGTCGCAATCCTTTGTATCGCCCATTTGGTTTTCGTCGGTGACTGTGGCAGGCAGCAACGCGCCCGTTGGGCAGGCCTGCACGCATTCGCCACAGGCCACACATGACGACGCGCCCATCAGATCGTCCATATCAAACACCGGATAGGCATTCTGCCCACGCCCCGCCATGCCGATCACGTCGTTCACCTGCACTTCACGGCACGCCCGGACGCACAGACCACATTGTATGCAGGCGTCCAAATTCACACTCATCGCGACATGGCTGTCATCCAGCAGCGGAATGTGGTCGGGGTCCCGCGTCGGGAAACGGCTTTGGTGCATATCCTGTTTGGCTGCCATATCCCACAGATGCGATGACCTGTCATGCGCGACAGCCTGCTCTGGCTGATCGGCGACCAGCAGCTCCATCACCATGCGACGCGCCTGCACTTCGCGCGGTTGATCCGTCGTCACGACCATCCCCTCGGATGGCGCGCGAATGCACGACGCTGCCAGCGTCCGCTCGCCTTCAATCGCAACCATACAGGCGCGGCAATTGCCATCGGACCGATAGCCAGGCGCAGGTTTGTGGCAAAGATGCGGGATCACAAGGCCACGACCATTGGCCACTTCCCAAATGGTCTCACCTGATTGGGCGGTCACCGACTGACCATCAAGAATGAATGAAATGGGTTCTGACATCAGGATTCTCCGCCGTTTATGGGCAGACTAGACCATGCAGACGCGCCGCGTGAAAGGCCAAGGGCGACCGCAAGGGACGCATTTGCGCCACGCCAGATTTCCGATGCGCGACGCAATGTGCCGGAAACTGACAGTAGCGCTATCGTAAGGTGGGTTTTAACCCACCCTACCCGGCCAATTCACGTTCCACGTGCGCTAGGTTCGCACGCACTTCTGGAATCGTCGGATCAATCGCGCGGGCACGGCGCAGGGCACGGCGCGCACCGCGCAAATCACCCTGTGCATAGCGTGCATTGCCCAGACCGAATGGCCACAGCCAGTTATCCGGCCACCGCGCCGCGCCCGTTTCATAAAGCATCTCAGCCGCGCGAACCTGCCCCACCCTCTCCAGCGCGGCGGCCGCAGACAGCACATCGGTTTGCGCGACGCGCACCGGCAACTCATCGGGCGGCAACACCAGCAGCCCCCAGAAATCCCCACGCCGCCACGTGCGTTCGAACAGGGCGAACGGCATCACCATCTGATCCATCTGGCCCGAATTCAGATAAACCTCGTCCCTGCCAAAATCATAGCCGGTCACCACGCCGTAGTGCCACACAGGCGCAATGCCCAGCCCAAGGTTCTGAAACACGATCACCGGATGGCCCGCCGCAATTTCCGACAAAAGCTGATCAAATGTAGACACCTGAACGGCCAGATGCCCCAGCCTGCGGGAACTGCCGATCATATCCGCCAGATAGGTCCCCTCGGCCCCCGGACTGAACGCCAGCGCGGCGACATCCTGTTGGGTCACCGCACGGCCTGCCCATTGCATCACCATCGCGATTGACGTCGGGCCACAATAAAATGCGTCTTGCTTGATCAGCGGAACGCCCGCGACAGCGGCACGGGTCGGCACATCGACCCCAAGCCGTGTGTCCGGATCGAACGGTGGCGCACAGGCCGCCAGCCAGCCAAGAACCAGCAGGCCAGCAACCCGGCGGATCGGCCCGTTTAGCGAACGCAACGGGTAAAGTTGAAGATACGCGTAAAGCACAAGATATCCGTCACCAGCAGAATGATGAATACGGTAAACAACGTACCGATGATGTCAGCGCCAGCCGATCCATCTTCGATTTGCATGACGATCGACGCGACCTCTGCATCCGACAGCGCGGCCAGCCGTTGCGCGGCCTCGGCAGGATCAACGCCTTGGGCGACAATCGCGGCCTGCACGTCGTCGCGCTGCAATTCGTTCAACAGAAAACCGCGGTCGGCATGTGCGGCGTATTTGGAAATGGCAGCGTCCGTGCCCAGCATTTCGGCCTGCGCCATCGTCACGGCCTGCGTCGCCAGCAGCAACTGCGCCGACAGCACGATCGCCACGCCTTTTTTGGTCAGATTCAGATAACCCATGGATGAAATCCCTCTTGTTCGGCGGTACGCCCCAGATACGTCCGCAGTGTCGGGGAATTTCAGACCTGACGCAACCGTTTGACAACCATCACCTTTGGGATGAGCGAATTCCGGTCAAGATGTTCTGATCACAGGAACGTATGCGCATTGTTGATGATCAATATCCGCAGGATCTCAATCCCGATCAGCGCCACAATCGGCGACAGGTCAATGCCGCCGAGTTCAGGCATAAACCGTCGAATGCGCGCATAAAGCGGCTCAAGAATGCGTTGCAGCGTATACCAGACCTGCCCGACAAATTCCTGACGGATATTGAGCACCTCGAACCTGATCAGCCAGCTCATGATAAAATGCGCGAAAATAAAGAAACGGACGACGCCGAGGATCAGAAGCAGGATTTGGATAATTGATGCCATGGTCACGCGGTCCTTTGTTATGCTCGCGATGACCTAATCATTCGCGCGCCAGCCCACAAGTCCGCTGTTGCCCCTAGGTTAAAGTTGACCCGCGCGTCAATCTGGATCATCCCCCGGCCAAAACACAAGGCACCGCAATGTACCCTCTTGTCCGTCTGGCCAAAGAATACGTGATCCACCGCAACGCCGATGACTTGCCCGCACTTGGCACCCATGTGTCACATCACCGCTGCTGGCCGCAGGACATTGATCTGTTCATGGAAATGAATAACGGGCGTATCCTGACGATCCTTGATCTGGGCCGCACGACGCTGGCCCGCCGCGTCGGCTTGCTGCGCACATTGCGGCAGAACAAATGGGGGCTGACGATGGCGGGCGTATCGGTCCGGTATCGCAAACGCATCCGCCCGTTCGTCAAATTTCGCACCGTCAGCAAGACCGTCGGCTGGGATCAGCGGTTTTTCTACCTCGATCAGTCGATCTGGATAGGCGAGACATGCGCCGCACAGGCGCTTTATCGGTCCGCCGTGACCGACAAAAACGGCATCGTCCGGCCCGATCGGGTGCTCGCCGCGTCGGGGTATGTTGGCGAAACCCCCACCTTGCCCGACTGGATCACGCATTGGATCGACGCCGAGGCAACCCGGCCCTGGCCCCCCGTCGATGATGGCACCTCTGCGCGCTAAACCTTTGCTTGCAACCTCTATGCGGAACAGTGTCTTATCACCGTAAAGAAAAGCAGGGGCAGGCACATGGCAGTCAGCAAGAAACGCATCTGGGGATGGATGGCTTTCGACTGGGCATCGCAGCCTTTCTATACGCTGGGCCTCACCTTTATCTTCGGGCCATACTTCGCCTCTGTTGCAGCGGACTACTATATGACGCAGGGTGCCGGCAGCGACCTTGCCGGTGCGCAGGCCCAAAGCCTGTGGTCGTCGGGGCAGACAATTGCCGGGCTGATCATCGCCATCACCGCGCCGTTTCTGGGGGCCTGGGCCGATCGGTCGGGGCGTAAGATCCCTTGGATTGCGTTGTTTTCAGTGATCTACGTCATCGCGACCTGGATGCTGTGGGGGCTGACACCCGACGGGACCCGCCTGATTCAAACGCTGATCATCTTCTACATCGGCTTTATCGCCGCTGAATCGGCGCTGAACTTTGTGAACGCGATCCTGCCGTCGCTGGGCAATGATAATGAAATCGGGCGTGTCTCCGGGTCGGGTGCGGCGTTTGGGTATTGGGGCGGCGTGCTGTCGTTGTTTGCCATGCTGCTGTTTCTGGCCGAAAACGACGCGGGCGTCACCCTGTTGGGAACCGCGCCGTTGTTCGGCCTTGACCCCGACATGCGCGAAGGAACGCGCGCCGTCGGTCCGTTCATTGCCGTCTGGTTTGCCATCTTCATGGTGCCGTTCTTTTTGTTCGTTCGGGACGCCCCGCGCGTCAAAGGCGCCGTCATGCGCGGCGGCACGGTCCTCAGCGATCTGAAAGTGACGTTCAAATCGCTGTTCGTGCGCAAGAGCCTTGGCTATTTCCTGCTGTCGTCGATGTTTTACCGCGACGCGCTGAACGCTCTTTACGCCTACGGTGGCGTCTACGCCCGTCTGGTGCTGGACTGGAGCATCATCCAGATCGGCGTCTTCGGGATTGTCAGCGCGATCACCGCCGCGATTGCGACGTGGCTTGGCGGTCTGGCCGATCAGCGGGTTGGCCCGAAACCTGTGATCACCGGCACGATCATGCTGCTGGTGGTGGTCAGTTGCTTTATTGTCGGCATGTCCCGGACCAGCCTGTTCGGCATTGCCCTGTCCGATGGCTCGCTTATCCCCGATATCATCTTTTATGTCTGCGGCGCGGCGATTGGCGGCGCGGGTGGCGCCGTCTATGCCTCCTCGCGGTCGATGATGGTCCGTCACACGCACCCCGACCGCCCCGCCGAAGCGTTCGGCCTGTTTGCCCTGACCGGCAAAGCCACCGCGTTTCTGGCCCCGGCCGCGATCAGCGTGTTCACATTTATGACCGGCAACGTGCAATTAGGCTTCTTGCCCGTAATCTTTCTTTTCCTGATTGGACTTTTCTTGCTAAGATGGGTCAATAAAGACGGAGATCGCGCAGAATGGTCCGCTTCATAGCAGTAGTTTTCATCGCCCTTGGATTGGCGGCCTGTCAGGCTGACGAACCGCCTGTGGTCACGCTGTCCACGCAAAATGCCAACGACACACGCATAGCCAAGACATTGTTCGGGGCCGTGGCACAGGGATCACGCCAATCCCCACAGGCCTTGGGCAGCTACGCCAAAGGGTGTCAGGCAGGGGCGGACCAACTGCCCGAAACCGGCCCGACATGGCAAGCAATGCGCCTGTCACGCAATCGCAACTGGGCGCAGCCCGCGATGATCGACTTCATCAAGGACCTCAGCCGTTTTGCCGCCGGGCAGCCCGGCTGGTCTGGGCTGTATGTCGGCGATATCAGCCAGCCCCGCGGCGGCCCGATGCTGACCGGTCACGCAAGCCACCAGATGGGCCTTGATGCCGATATCTGGATGTTGCCACCCGAACGCCTGAACCTCAGCACCGCCGAGCGCGAAGATCTGTCGTCGATCTCGATGCGTCGCAACGCGGGCGCCTATACCAACGACAATTGGACCCCACAGCACGAAGCCATCATTCGCGCGGCCGCATCAGACCCCCGCGTCGCGCGCATATTCCTGTTTCCCGGTGCAAAGGTCGCCATGTGCAACAGCGCGACCGGTGACCGCAGTTGGCTGAGCAAGATACGGCCATGGTGGGGGCACCACTATCATTTCCATGTGCGCCTGACATGCCCCGAAGGTGCGACTGACTGCACCAATCAGGCCCCGCCGCCGCCCGGTGATGGCTGCGACGATGCGCAGCGCTGGGTCGATAACATCCTGAACCCGCCGCCACCGGACCCCAACGCCCCACCACCCACACCGCGTGCCGAGCTGACCATGGCAAATCTACCCGGCCAGTGTTTTGACGTGCTGAACGCAGACTAAGTGCGGCATATCTTATGTCTGATCGCCCTGCTGCGGGCCGTGCCCGTCCATGCGGATGCAACGCTGATCGGGGAATACGTCTGGTCAGACGGCGCCCCGCATTTCGGCGGCTTTTCCGCGATCACAGTGAACAGCGACGGCACCCACTTTGTCGCGATCAGTGACCGGGGCGCGTTTGTGACAGGCACATTTATCCGCGTCAATCAGGTGATAACCGATATCATGGCAACCCCGGTCGCACTCCTGAAAAACGCCGACGACACCCCTATTCCGCCGGGCCAGAACGACAGCGAAGGGCTGGCCATCGGCCCCGATGGACAGGTCTATATCTCGTTCGAGGGCGTCCATGGCGTGCGCGTCTTTGACAGCATCGGCGGCACATCATCCGTGCTGCCCGACGCCCCCGCATTTGTCCGGATGCAGGCAAATGCGTCGCTCGAGGCATTGGCCATCGGCCCTGACGGGGCGCTTTACACCTTGCCCGAACGCTCTGGCCGGGCCGATCACCCATTTCCGGTTTACCGATTTCACAACGGCGTCTGGGACCAGCCATTCACCATTCCCCGCCGCGGCGCATTCTTGATGTCAGGGGCAGATATCGGGCCGGACGGGCTGCTTTACCTGCTCGAAAGGGATTTCACCGGCATCGGCTTTCGGACCCGCGTGCGGCGGTTTGACCTGACCGGGGGGCACGAACGAACCGTGCTGGAAACCGGCACCAGAACACATGACAATCTTGAAGGGATCAGCGTTTGGCGCGATCCCGATGGCATTGTTCTGACCATGATTTCCGACGATAACTTTCGGTTCTTTCAGCGAACCGAGGTGGTGGAATATCGGATCACCGATTGACGCAACATGCTGCGGGCGCTATGCCGCGCCGTCCCCCGGATGATCCGGAGGGCCAAGTGCCGCACCCTTGTCAAAACGGAAAACCAGACATGACACGTATCCTTCCCGGCGTTATCGCCATGGCCATCATCGTTGTGGCCTCTAATATTCTTGTGCAATTCCTGATCCTTGACGGATTCTTGACCTGGGGGGCCTTCACGTATCCGCTGGCGTTTCTGGTCACAGATGTGATGAACCGGATCTACGGCGCCCCTGCCGCGCGCCGTGTCGTGTTCGTGGGTCTGATCGTGGGGATCACCTGTTCGCTGATCGGCAGCCAGATCATGCTGGAGTTCGGACCCGCCGTGCCGATCCGCGTCGCCATCGCGTCAGCGACCGCCTTTGGGGCCGCACAACTCCTTGATATCGCGTTGTTTAACCGGATGCGCGGCGGTGTCTGGTGGAAGGCCCCCTTGGTCAGCACCTGCGTCAGTTCCATCGTCGATACCGCCATCTTTTTCACTATCGCCTTTGGCGCTTTGTTCAATGGTTTCAGTGCATTGGCCGCAGATCAGGTGATCTGGGCCCAAGATGCCGTGCCATTCCTGACCTTTGGCCCGCTTGTGCCGCTTTGGGTGTCGCTGGCTGTGGCGGATTGGGGCGTGAAAATCGCGGTGGCTTTGATCGCTTTGGTGCCTTTCCGCATGATTGTGGGGCGCCGGGCGCAGCCGGTCACATAAACGCGATAGATGGTATATTTTTACTTGAAATATACCAGATATGTGCGAACCTATGATCAGGCGAAACATTTGAAAGGAGGTGATCCAGTGCATCATGAGGTATTGGAGAAGTGTGTCGGGACAACTTGTGGGGGACACAGCTAGGGCAGCCCTTGGCTGAGAATGCCACAAGGTGGAGATCCTAACCGACCCACCTCCGTAATTCAGGAAAGGGCCATCCCACAGCCGGGGGTGGCCCTTTTTCTTATGGGTTTACCCTGTATGCTTGCCGTACGGACCCCGTACAGACGCCGTAGTTACACTTTGGACAGACCATGAAGATCAATGATCAGATCGAAATCGCCGACTGGGAGCTGACGGAAAGCTTTACCCGCGCGTCCGGCCCCGGCGGGCAGAACGTGAACAAAGTGTCCACGGCGGTCGAACTGCGGTTCGAGGCAGCGCGGTCGCCCAACTTGCCCGACCCGGTGAAATCCCGGCTGCGGGTGCTGGCCGGGCAACGCTGGACCAAGGACGGCGCGATCGTGATCTTTGTGCAAGAGACGCGGAGCCAGGCGCGCAACCGCGAAATCGCGCGGGACCGGCTGGCCGACCTGATCCTGCGCGCCTGCGCGCGGCCCAAACGCCGGGTCGGCACAAAACCGACCTACGGTTCGGTCAAGCGCCGACTGGCCGGGAAAAAGCAACGCGGCGAAGTGAAGGCGTTACGGGGCAGCGTCGATCCCGACACGTAGGGCGGGGTTCACCCCGCCATTCCGCGTGCGCAGAAAAACAGCGGGGAGAACCCCGCCCTACGCTTGCTGGACCAATCGGGCGCGGGCGAGGTCGGCGACCCGGTGTTCACCACTTGGAATGTCGAGGACCGCGACGGGCTATATTGCGGCATCTGGCGCAGCACGCCGGGCCGCTGGCGGATTTCCTACGACGAATGGGAATACTGCCGCATCCTGTCGGGCCGGTCGGTGATCCACGGGTCCGACGGATCACGGCTCGCGGTCGGCCCCGGCGACAGCTTTGTCCTGCGCCCGGGGTTCACCGGGGAATGGGAGGTGGTGGAGACGACGGTGAAGGAATATGTGGTAAGGGTGTGAGGGGTAGGGTGTGTGGTTTGTGCGCGATCTGCGCTTGCTGACTGTGATCGGCTAGCAGAACGTAAGAAACGGAAATGACTCAATTGCCCAATAGCACGTTACCAAACACAGCTGAAAATCGCTTCGCGCCAGAAGCATAACGCTGAACTGTATTCAAGCCTGTGCCATTAGGTTTTCCGTGCGCGATCTGGTCCCGCAATGTTTTCAAACGACTCTGTTGCACAAATCGGCTGATGGCCGAGGTACCCCTTTCCCTGGACAGACTTATCCCACGGTCTCTGTGACGGGTATGCCGAGCGC
>NZ_JAFMHJ010000079.1 GCF_017854565.1 Yoonia sp. | reverse complement strand
TTCGTTCGGGTTGGATACATCTTAGCACGCTGTCCAGTTTTGCCGGACCACTTCAAATACCCGCGTGCCCCCGGATGAGTTGTTCAAATATTGGCAAGGATTTTCAAAAAAGCACCGCCCAATCAAGATTGGACGGTGCTTTCGTCGATTTGGTGCATGATCACTCGATGTCGAGGGTGTAACCGACGTTACCTTGCAGGCGACCGCCAGCTTTCCCAGTATAAGAACCGAACGACGCTTTTCCGCGCCCTTGCACGGCGAACCAGCCGAAGATGTCAAATGCCTGATCCACATTATCGTTAAACTTCGCAACGATCTGCTTGTAGACCAAAGAGGCCGCATAACCGCCAAGCAACGGTAGCCCGCCCGGTTTTTCATCGCCCTGCGGATCGGTCAGTTGCTGCAGGAATGTCCGGGTCTGATCCACGTCAGTGCGAATACCCAACGCAAGCGCTTCTGCATCGGCGGGTTGGTTAACACCAAAAGTTTTAGAAATTATCACCCCGATCGTGGCCGCAAGAGCCCGGGTGCCAATTTCATTCACGGCAATGTCACCCAGAGCAAACCCAAACGCACCGGCATTGAAACTCACCTCATTGGTGTTGGGATCACGGGACGCAAAGTTGAATGTCGCGCCCAAACCGCCGCCACCGCCAGTTTCAAAATCGACATTCTGCGCCCCGGTCGAAAAGAAGCTGGCCATACTGCCCAGGCCAGCCGCAAAGTTCTGTGCATCGCGCAACTGCACATCACGACCGGCCCACACATCCCGTGCGATCGTCACGGCAGCGACCGCAGCTCGGTATTGCGGGTTCGTGTTGGCAAAGGCGAACGAGGTCGCTAGGAACGTTGTGACCAAACCACCATACGTCGCATACGCAGCAGCCACATTTGTGCGCGCCGTGTCATATCGTGTCTTTAGGGCGGTCAGATCGGCCAGACCGGTCTGAAAGTCTTGGTTCAGACCGGTTTCGTCGGCTGCCAACTGGTTGAACGTCTCTAAGCGAGATGAAAAAATCTCGTAGGCAGCTTGATGCGGCACGGACAGCGCCGCGGCTCTTTCTTGAGCCGCCAAATATACGGGGTCGTCTTGGGCAACGCCGTCAGCAACAAGGTCTGAAAGCGCCTTCACTGCGGAATCCAATTCGTCGTCAAGTGGATTGAATACGTCTATTGCATCATTTAGGTCGCTCGCAGCCTGCTGAAGACCAGGGTCCAAATCGACGATTGTATCTCCCAAAGTATCGAGTCGGTCGGCAAGTACGCCCATTTTCAACCGGATGACGTTCGAATCCTGATCCAAGCCGCGATAGGTCGCGAATGCGGCATCAGACGCATCAGATGCGGCGACGAGTGTGTCTGAATTCGAAGCGGCAACGTCATAAGTTTCTACGGCGGTGACGTATGCCGCCTCTGCTCCGTCATAGTTCGATTGTGCATGGCGCAGCGAAACCACTTCGTTGGGATTGACTGTCGTCGGCAGGACCGGTGGGTTAATATCGCGGGTCAACCAGTTGTAAAGTTGATAAGGTGCGCTGTTTGTACCGTTGAGAAGTTCGACTGCCAACGAAACGCTGGACTGATAGCGAACATCCGGCTGGAAACCAGTGTTGATATTTGGACCCTGCGCGTCTGTGGGAATGAAAGGTATCACAATGTCGCGAATAGCGACAAAGCCAAAGTCACCGCCAAAGTTTTCGCCGTTGGCGCTTGGTATGAACCGCTGGAAGGTCCCGGCAATGGCTCCGCCAATCCGGTTGTTCCCGACGGTTCGCGCGAAACCTGCAATTGGTGCCGTCAGACGTGATATCTGCTGATAGCCCTGTGTCACAAGTTGCGACACGGCGTCCGGCGCGAGCCAATTTACCGCGGCGCGCGTTTTATCAACCAAGTCACCCCCGTTGAATTCGGGGCCCACCGATGTCAGCTGACGCAGGCGCAGGCCCCAAACAGTATTGCCATGCGCGTCTGTGCCGGTCGGCGCCGTCACGAAGACGCGCAGTTGGTTTACTGTTGCGCCCGGCCCGACCGGAACCGTAAATTCGGCGGCAATGTCAAAGCGCACATGTTTGTCAATAAAGCTTGCCGCCTCTGCCGCAGACAGCTTGGTTGGCGCGCTGGTTGGTGACGTCGTCGGCGAACCAGATGGCACCCCCGAAGGCAGATCTGTCGGCGCGCTGGATGGGCGCGAAGATGGGCGCCACGACGGGGCATCAGATGGTTCATCGGTGGGTATGTCAGTCCCATTCTGCAGCATACGCGGCGCATGATACAGTTCACCATCGATGACCTGATAGCCATACGAGTCAAGCAAGGCGCGGCCATGTTCCGTCTTGGTCAGCTCGTCCAGATATTCGCCCTTGTAGGTGTCGTAGTTGTCGATGAAGTCCTGCAACTCTGGATTTTGCGCCAGCAGCTCTTCCATGCCGGCTTTTTGGATGGCTTCGGGAATGTACTTCAGGTCGGCACCTTCGCGGACGATCTGAATAGCAGCGCCGACACCTGCCGACAGCAACTGGACCATGACCCCCAGGTTTTCGACGCTCGGGGGCTGGCCCGCATAGGCGCCTTGTCCCAGCGCCATATCGGCCAGATCACCAATAAAGGCCTGTTCATTGACGCCGAAATAACCGCCGGTTCCGTCCGGATCGCCAGTCCCACCAAGGGCCTTGAGGTGTTCCGCGGCATCTGCAACAAATTTGATCGCAGCAGCATCACCGCTTTCGATCTTGTCGAAAAGTATGGGCACAACATTGTACAACCCATTGTCGATGATGTCGTCAAACGACATTGTACCATCGAGATAGGCAGTGATCATCGACACTTCGATACCGGTAATGTCGGACAGTTCCTGTGCAAAGGCTCCCAAATCGTCGCCAAGAACGCTTTGACTACCCGCAAGAAGTGGCTGCACCGCCAGTGCCTTGTCCATATCCATGCCTGCGATCAGCTTTTGGAATGTCGTGAACGACACTTTGTCGAGATTGGCCGCAGCCTGTTCCGGGGTCATTTCATTCAGACGCTGCGAGGCGTTTTCATACCCGAAGTGATACAGCGCAAATTCACCCAGTTCGGCGCCGTTGACTGGATCGTCGAAGGCCGCAAACGGATCGTTGAGGAATTGGTTGCGCGCGATGTCTCCTGCGGTTGGCGTCGTTGTTGCCGCCGCATCGGCGGCACTCCAGTCCTGCAAGTTGTCCCAGCTCACTGTGGAGCTGTATTTGACATAGGCGGCTGTCAATCCAACGATCGCCGCGACGGGAAGTCCGATAGCGGGGTTGGTAAGGTCAACATTGGACCACAGGTCATCAAGGATGGTCAGCGATGGCAAATCAATGACTGGGAGATTGAAGTCAAAGCTCTGAAGCTGGCGCCCGTGTATAACATGCACCTCGTCCAGATGAGACAAGGCCGATCCAGCCGCATCGATCCCGTCAGGCCCTTGGCTCGCCATCGCCGTCAACAGGTTTTCCACGATGGCCTTGTTGTCTGCGGATCCATCGGGTGCGCCAAAGAACTTGAGCGCCGAATAAAGCAAGTGTCCCGCAATCATTGGATCCTGCTCGGTCAACGCCTGCAGAATTGCGCCTGCGGCCTGATACTCGGGACTTGTCGGGTCACTCTCAACGGCTTTGATCAGGGCCCACTGCAACGGTCCGCTCGTGTTCAAACCTTCGTCTTGGCTGTAGTAATTGTTGGTCCCCAGCAAGATGCTTGAAACCTCGTAGGTCAACAGGTTTGCAGCCGTTTCCGGTGGCAATGCCGCGAGCAGGTCATTGTAGAACGACTGGGGGCGTCCGCCAACTTCGCTATGGGCTGCGAAGAACGCGTCATATTGCTCTTTCGGCGATCCCTTGGCGGCGATAAGGGCGGCAACGGTCTGCGCATCGCCACTTGACGCAGCCGAAACAAGCTCCGCGCGTTCAGCCGCATCCAGCGTATGCTGCGCCTCAAGATCCGCAGCAAGCTCGGGCGGCAGGATATCGAGAACCTGTTCAATGACACCCGCATGCGTGTCTGTCTTCTTGGGAATTTGGATCGTTATTTTCGCACTGCCGGCAGCGCCGCCAAATTCATCCGTATCTTCCCAGATGATTTCACCGCCGACCATCGCCGCTAATTTTTCGACGTTGCCGCCAAATGCATCACGATCAATCCACAGGGAAATCGTGCCGCCGTCTTTATTGATCATCCGCGCAATTTGCTCGACATTGTGATCGTATAGCGGCGCGTTCTGCATCGTGATCGTATCAGCGAAACCCTCTGCAAAAGGGAAATCCTGATCCCAGCTTTCCACACGTACAAGGTTTGGAATCGGGACCGACGTATCCTGTGTCTGATGTGTCCCGTCGCCTATAATGCCATCAGCTGCCTGAAGGTTGATGGCCCCGTCAAACCCGGTCTGAAGGCCGTAGGAATCCACCGGCCCCTCGCCGCCGATATTAACATGAACATGCGTATCGTCGCTAATGCCCAAGTCCTCGCGCGAAACTTCTGCGCCATCGGGAATTGCTGCAGGCGGGGTCATCCCAAAATGCCCGTACAGCGCCTGCACGATGTCAAATGGCGTTTCCGGCCCGCTCCCGGTCGTCGGTGCGACCGCGTCACCATAAAGCATTGCCGCAAGCTCTGAATTACTTGCGCCATTGGCCTGGGCAATCAGTATTTCCTCAGCCAGATTGACCGCTTGAAGTTGGTAATTTGCGCTTAGCCCGCCGGTCTCATCAGGGTCCAATGTGCCTGTTGTATCAGCCGCCCTGACCTCAGTGACATCTGTTCCGTTCCCTTGCAGGATCTGTTCTTTCGTTGCGCCAACCGCGACAACGCGGGCCGTTGACGCCAGCAGTTGAACGCCCAATGGGGTCGTCAGGGCGCCGTGCGTCGCGCTCAGCAATTTCAGGGCGACCCGTTCGGTGATCTCGCCATCTGCCAGCAAAAGCTCGACGACTTTGGCAACGCCTGCCGCTCCACCGCGGCTTGCGCCTGCTTCCAGGCTGGCAACTGCAGCGCGCGACAGCGATGTCTCCAAGAGTGATGCACCCTCTTCCCCCAAGGCATCGCGCAATCCAACCTCAAGACCGGTTCGCGCAGCGGCGATTGCAGCCGCGTCACTTCCCAGGGACAACAGCGTCAGGCCCGTAAAGAACCCATCAATAAAGCGCGCGTCGTTGATTTCTTCTTTGACCTTATCCGTCAGAACGGTGAAGCCCGCAGCGCCGTTTCTGCCTCGGTCCACCAGCGCTAGTTCTGCGTTGGCGGTGGCATCTTCAGCCTGCTGTTTGTTCCCATGCGAACCGCCAAAGACACTGAACGCGGTTTGATGGTCCGGGTGTCGTTGGTATTCCTGCGCCCAGTGGCCTGCCAGCTGCGCACGGTCGGTTATCCCTTTGATTCCACCGATAAAGCCGGAAAGTGTCTGATCGTACGGGGCAACCCCCATCTTCTCGAACATGAACGCCAATGCCTCGGCATCAGATACCGTAGGGGCACCAGCAATCGGATCGGTGCTCAACAGGGATTCAACAGCCGTGCCTTCATGATGCCCAAAGACACCGAACCGGTTTGTAAATGGTTCAACAGGTGTCAGCGCACCCGCGGATTCGAAATGGGTATATTGTTGATGGAAATTCTGCGCCAGACGCACAAGAGAGCTCTGACCAGAGATGACATCACCATCGCTGTTGTACCGGACGACGGTATTGTTGTCATAGATTGCCATCGCGCGCTGCGCGTAGAACGCCTTGATCTGCGGAACGTTCGTCACTGCGGCGTTGACGATCGTAATGTCTTTTGAGTGTACTCTGACGATCAGCGCGTCATATTCGGAAAGACTGGTCCCGGATGTACGTACGACCGTACCGTCCGTCTCAACATACGTAAAATCATATAAGAAGGTTTGCGTTAGCACGAGCTCGCCCGGATCTGTGGTATACCCGGCGTCGACCGCACCGCGATGCAACGTAATATCGCCGTTCTTGTCCTGTTCGATCAGGTCCATCAATTCGCCGTAAGTGACCAGACTATCGACAGGTGCTGCCCCAGGTGTCGGTGAATAGCTGACCCGAAACACTGCGAGGTTAGGGTCTGTCAGGATCGCATCTGAATCCAATTGCTCCAGAGTGGGCCCGTCCCAAGGACTGTCTTCGCCCATTGCCTCCATTTCGGTGATCAGTTCATTGCCCGTGCTTACCAACGCTTTGACACCCGCGTGATTGGCTAAGTCACCCTCATCAATCCCGCCGTTGATAATGCTCTCATGTGAAATTCCAACAACCGAGAAGTCTTGCGACCTACTATTGGTGAGCGCGTCAGCAGCGGCATCGCCGGTATCCGCGCGATTGGTAAGATAATCGCTTGTACCCGACTGGAACATGTCGTTGTTCAGTGCCCGCACAAAGGTACGCTGCGATGCGGCTGGATCGTCAGCAAGCGTCAGTGCCGTCGCAGAATAGGTGGTAATACCAGCATCTTGGCGCACTTGCTGTTGCTGTATTGAATAGAACAGGCCAGCCCCATCGGTGATGACACGCTCCATGGCGGTACTATCGACGCCCGTGAACATGCTGACATCTAGATCAGTAGCCAAGTTCCCATCGGCATCAATGTTGGCATCAAAAAAGGCAGGCCATTCAGCTTCGCCGATAGCATCCGCGGGTATATCATACACCGATTGCACGTAGGTCAAAACATCCTGAGCGCTAAAATTCGGCGCCTCATCACCAAAGTCGTTGACCATAGCTTGGTGCAGGATCGCAATCCGCTCGACACCAGCCGAGGTGCTGATCGCTTCAGGCGTGTCCCCTGTGACCTCACCGTCGACCTTATGCAGCACGCGCCCTGATCCTGCGACGTCGCCGCGCATTGTTATAACGACATCATTAAAGTCGCCATCGCCGTTTGCCCTGTCTTCAAAACCAACCGTGACCGTCCCGTCTTGATTGACCGTTCTGATGGCTTGACCGGAGTCCATGCCAATCACTTGACCGGTTGAAAGGTTACGCACCCGTATCTCGACATTGGCGGGCGAGCCTTGCAAGCTGGCTGACTCCCCACTTTGGCCACTGCCCGCATGTGATCCAAACGCGACCCACGCGCCCGTCACTGGGTCTTTGTAGTCGACCGCTAATTGATCCCATGCGTCATAGGTGACGTTGGCCGAGGTGGTGACGGCACTGGGTTGTTCTGCGAGCGAAAAGGTGACCGACGCGGTGTGCCCGCGGTCCAGGTGATACCCGGACCTCACGCGCAGATTTACGGTGTACGTTCCGTCGCCATTGTCGACGACGTTGACGGTGGGCCGCTGCGACGTCGGACGCCCGGTCATTTGCCACAGCTGCGGCATAATCTGCGCCACAACGGCATCGACAGCCGTCTCCTGAGTGAAGTCAAAGCCGTTGATCACCGTCGGTTCGCCTTCGGGCCAGTCAACGACTGCGCTGTAATTGAAATCCTGTGTCTGCGGCGTTTCCACAGGCGGCGGCGGGAAGCCGCCCCACAGGTCGCTATAGGCGACGGCATTATCCGCGGCAAAGCCGGGCTGGCCAACCAAGGATAGCTCTTCGCCAACCGGCGGCGCTGCGCCGACAAAGCTGTAGCCGACAATCGGAG
>NZ_JAFMHJ010000078.1 GCF_017854565.1 Yoonia sp. | reverse complement strand
GCGGTTCTGATCAACGCATGGACGCCGCATGCCTATGTGCATTGGCCCAAAGCCCCGCGCACGATCATCCTTGCCCTCTATATCGAACCTTCTTGGCTGGCAGAGTTTCGTTCCAACTGGGCCGCCAGCGCCGGGTCCGGGTTCTTTGATAGGACCGTCGATGCGATCACGCCGCAGATCCGCAAGCAGGCCATAACACTTGCCGCGAGCATGGTGCATGCCCCCACCGCCATCGCCGATCATGAGACGCAGCTGGGCGACCTGATGGTTTCGGTGATCGAACGGTTTACCGAATGGCGGTCAGTCGGGCCAAGCCTGCGTGACGCGGCGCAAAGCCAGGCCATCGACTGGCGCGTGTCCAAGGCGATCAGCAAGCTGCACAAGGCTGCCGGAGAGATGTCGGACGTCGACAGCCTCGCGCAGACCGCTGGCATGAGCCGCGCGAATTTCTTCCGGGTTTTCGAACGCTCGACCGGCGTGACGCCACGCGTGTTTTCCAACATGATCCGGCTGGAGCGGGCGGTGAGCGCCGTGGTCTCGTCGGACCTCAGCTTCGGTGCGCTGTCCGATCAGCTGGGATTTACCGCGCAGGCGCATTTCACCCGGTTCTTCCGCGATCATACCGGCGTACCGCCCAGCAGCTTCCGGTCGGTCTCGCGGCTTGGGGATACCACTGATTTCTTCCGTATTTGAGACTCCTCGGTAAATTCTGCGACCCTTAGCAATCGGTTTCATCAATACCGCCCTCTAGTGTCCTGCCACGCCGCTTGACGGTTTGGGAGGAGAGGACGCATGCCAAAGGACGGGTTGCATCAAACGATGTTGCGGGTGGAAGACGCCCCGCTTCTGACCGGGCGCGGCCAGTTCTTTGACGACTTGCCGACGCCGCACGGCACGGTGCATGCCGCGATCCTGCGCAGCCCCCATGCCCACGCAAAGATCACCGACATTTCAACCGATGCCGCCCGTAGGCTGGCAGGCGTTCACGCCGTCCTGACGGGCGAGGATTATGCAAGCGTCGCATCGCCGCTGATGGTCGGGGTCAAGCTGCCCATCGAATGCTGGCCGATCGCACAGAACAAGGTGCGTTATGTGGGCGAGCCGGTCGCGGTGGTTCTGGCCGATGATCGCTACATCGCCGAGGACGCGGTCGACCTCATCGACGTCAGCTATGACACGCTCGCCCCCGTCATTGACCCGCTGAAGGCCCTTGCGGACGACGCGCCGGTACTGCATGACGAAATGGGCAGCAACCTTGGCGCCGACCGTTATTTTTCCTATGGCGACCCCGACGGTGCCTTTGCCGAGGCCGACCATGTCGTCGAGATTTCCGTGCGCTATCCGCGCAACTCCTGCACGCCCATCGAAACCTACGGTGTGCTGACCCGCTGGGATCCGCATACGCGGTCCTATGATGTTTTGTCGAACTTCCAGGGGCCGTTCTCGATCCATCCGGTGATTGCGCGCGCGCTGAACGTGCCTGGCAACCGTCTGCGCCTGCGCACGCCCGAGGATTCCGGCGGCAGCTTCGGTATCAAGCAGGGCGTCTTTCCCTATATCGCGCTTCTGTCCGCCTGTGCGCGGCTGACCGACCGTCCCGTCAAGTGGGTCGAGGACCGGCTTGAGCACCTCACCGCCTCGGTGTCTGCCACAAATCGCGCCATCACACTGCGCGCGGCGGTTACGGCAAAGGGGCGCGTGACCGCGCTTGACTACGATCAGGTCGAGGATGTCGGTGCCTATCTGCGGGCGCCGGAGCCGGCGACGCTCTACCGCATGCACGGCAACCTCTGCGGTGCCTATGACATCGCCAACCTGCGGGTGCGGAACCGCATCGTGATGACGAACAAGACGCCGACGGGGCTGAACCGCGGGTTCGGCGGCCCGCAGATCTATTTCGCGCTGGAACGGCTGATGCAACGTATCGCCGTCGAGCTGGGTCTAGATCCGGTGAATGTTGCCCGCGACAACCTGATCTCCAGCGGTGCCTTTCCCTATCGCACCGCCAGCGGTGCGACCTACGATTCGGGCGATTATCAAAATGCCTTCGACACGGCGTTGAAGGACGGTCGCTATGACGCGCTATGCCAAAAGCGCGACGCGGCACGTGCCCAGGGTCGGCTTTACGGCATCGGCCTTACCGTGGCGGTGGAGCCGTCGGTGTCGAACATGGGATACCTTTCGACCGCTCTGACACCTGCGGAACGGGCCAAGGCGGGGCAGAAGAACGGCGCGCAATCCTGCGCGACCATCGCCATCGACCCGGTCGGCAGCATCACGGTGCAGATCGATTCCGTGCCCCAGGGCCAGGGCCACAAGACCGTCGCCGCCAGCATCGTCGCAGAACGGTTCGGGCTGGAGCCGGGCGCGATCACGGTCGTGGCCGCGATGGATACCGGCAAGGACGCCTGGTCCATCGCCGCCGGCAACTATTCCAGCCGGTTTGCCGCCGCCTCCGCCGGGGCGGTGCGCATCGCCGCCGGCCGCCTGCGCGAGCGGATCGCTGCAATTGCCGCAAGCCAACTCGACGCCCGGCCCGAGGATATCGAGTTCGGGAACGGCAAGGTTTTCATCGCGTCCAACCCGGAGGCCGCGCTCGCCTTTGCCCGCGTCGCCTCGACCGGGCACTGGGCCCCCGGAACGCTGCCTGAAGGCATCGCCGCGCCGATGCGCGAGACCGCG
This sequence comes from Yoonia sp., assembly GCF_017854565.1. Lineage (GTDB taxonomy): Bacteria > Pseudomonadota > Alphaproteobacteria > Rhodobacterales > Rhodobacteraceae > Yoonia. The sequence goes on along the minus strand of NZ_JAFMHJ010000078.1, from coordinate 4,960 downwards.
ATCTGGACCGCGCCGGAACTGACCGCCCCGACCGAAGAGGACGGGATCAACTCGTCGCTGTGCCACGCGTTCATCTTCGATTTCTGCGGGGTGGAGATCGACCCTGTAACCCATGAAGCCCGCGTCGACCACTATGTCACGATGCACGACTGCGGCACCATCCTGCACGAAGGCATGGTCGAGGGGCAGATCCGCGGTGCGTTCGCGCAGGCGGTCGGAGCGGCGCTTTACGAGGAATACGCCTATGACGACGACGGCGCTTTCCTGGCGGGCACCCTGGCCGATTACCCGGTGCCGACGGTGCACGAAATCCCTGACCTGACGATATTGCATACCTGCACGCCCTCGCCACTGACGCCGCTGGGGGCCAAGGGCGTGGGCGAGGGCAATTGCATGTCCACGCCGGTCTGCATCGCCAATGCCGTCGCCGATGCGCTGGCACCGGCCAGCGGCAATGTCGATGTCACCCTTCCGCTCTCGCCTGCGCGTATCGCGTCGTATCTGCCGGACGAACCTGCACCACCCGAAGGCATTGCACAGCCACGGCCCGGCCCCGGCAAGGGGCTGTCCGGTCAGGGCGAGGCACACGTCGGCGCCGCACCGCAGGAGATATGGGATCTGCTGATGGACGCAGACCAACTCGCCGCGATCATCCCCGGCGCACATGGTGTCAAGCGCCTGTCGCCAACCCACTTTCTGGCCGATGTCACCCTGGGCGTCGGGCCGGTCAAGGGGCGTTACCGGGTGCAGGTCGGGCTATCGGATCTGGACGCGCCCAACAACGCCACATTGACCGGCAAGGCCGGCGGCGCGCTTGGCACCGGCGAGGGGTCGGGCCGGGTTACGCTGACACCGGACGGATCGGGCGGTACGGTGATCGGCTACAGCTATGACGCCGCTGTCGGTGGCAAGGTCGCATCCGTGGGTGGGCGGCTGCTGGACGGTGCTGCGAAAATAGTCATTGGCCAGTTTTTTGCCGCCCTCGGACGAAGGGCCGGAGACGCACCACAGCCCGACGGCATCATCGCCCGCATGTGCGGCTGGATCGGGGGGAGGCGATGAAACCCGCCGCTTTCGATTATGTCCGCTGCGAAACGCTCGACGAAGCCTGCGAAGTCATCGCGCAAACCGGTGACGACGCTCGCATCCTTGCCGGGGGTCAGTCGCTGGTGGCGATGATGAACATGCGGCTTGCCACGCCTGCGGTCCTGGTCGACGTCATGCCGGCCCCGGACGCACGGAAAGTCGCGGCGGAAAATGGCACGCTGAAAATCTTTGCCGCTGTCCGGCAGGCGAGTCTGTTGGACGATCCCGACCTGACCTGGCGCAACCCGCTGCTTGCGAGAATGCTGCCTTGGGTCGGCCACCCCCAGACCCGTGCGCGCGGCACGATCTGCGGCTCGGTGGCCCATGCCGATCCTTCCGCCGAGATTCCGCTGGCGCTGGCCGCGCTGGACGGCAAGGTGATCCTGCGGCGCGGGCGGAAGCGGCGCAGCGTGAAGGCGACCGACTTTTTCCTCGGTATGATGCTGACCGACAAGGCCGATGACGAAATGATCGAGGCGGTGACATTTGCCGATGTCCAGCAAGGCACCGGCACGGGATTTGCCGAGTTCGGCCGCCGCAAGGGCGATTTCGCCATCGTCGCCTGCGCCGCGTTGGTTTCGCCCATGCGCGTCCGCTTTGCCGTCGGCGGCGTCAACGACACGCCGTTTGTCAGGGACTGGGACAACCTCTCGCCCCAGGACGACGCCGAGGCGCTCAACGCGCTCGCCTGGTCGCTCGATGCGCGGGGCGATCTGCATGCAACCGCACGCTATCGCCGCGATCTGGTGCGTCATCTGGGCGCGCAAGCACTCAAGGAGGCCCGCTCATGCGCCGTTTGACCGCCACCGAAAGACATCCCGTCCGCTTTACGCTGAATGGCAAGCCCGCCGAGGGCACAGCCCACCCGCGCATGTTGCTCAGCGATTTCCTGCGTGGCGTCCAGGGAGCGACAGGCACCCATGTCGGCTGCGAACATGGTGTCTGCGGTGCCTGCACGGTTCGGATCGACGGCGCGATGGCACGCAGTTGCCTGACATTCGCGGTCCAGATTGAAGGCGCCGAGATCGACACGGTAGAGGCCCTGGCCCCCGCCCCCGCCAGATTGTCCGTTCTGCAAGACGCCTTTCGCAAACATCACGCGCTACAATGCGGCTTTTGCACCCCCGGCATCCTGATGTCGCTCGACACCTTGCTCGCAACCGAATCGCAGGCCGACGCGGAACGCATCCGCGACGTGCTATCGGGACATCTGTGCCGTTGTACCGGCTACCAACCGATCGTCGCTGCCGCACTGGACGCGGCACAAACCCTTAGGGAGGAGACAGACAATGCTTGACCTAGGGCGTTCCCTGATCGCCAGCGCGGCCCGCGACCCCGATGCGCTGGCCATCGTCGATGGCGATGTGCGTCTGAGCTATGCCGATTGGCTGCGCCAGATTTCGGCGCTTGTCCAAGGGTTTGCGGACATGGGCCTAGGCCATGGCGACCGATTGCTGACGACGATGCAAAACAACCATGCCGCCGCGAGCATCCACTGGGCCTGTCAATTGGCCGGCATCACGATCGTTCCGGTGAACTGGCGGGCGACAGCCGACGAAATCACATTCTTTACCGAAAACAGCGGCGCCCGCGCCATTGCCTGTGACGGATCGAGCGTGGATGCCGTGCTTGCGGCAGCAACAGATCTGCCGTGCCTGACATATGAAACCGATGTCGACGGCGCGGTCAGGTTCGAGGATGTCGTCGCCGGTTCGGCACCGGACGCAAGCCCAATTGCCAACGCCGACGATTGGTCCATCATGCTCTATACCAGCGGCACTACCGCCCGGCCCAAAGGCGTACCGCGCCGCCACCGTGCCGAACGGGCGGGGGCTTTGGCGCATGTGGCGCAGAACCTGATGCCGATAAACGACGCGACGCTGGGGGTCATGCCGCTTTATCATACCATGGGGGTGCGTTCCCTTCTCGCGATGACATTGCTGAACGGCACCTTCGTCTGCCTGCCCCGGTTCAACTGTGCCGATGCGCTGGGGCTGATCGCCGGAGAACGGATCGGAAGCCTGTATCTGGTTCCGACGCTCTATCACGACCTGCTCGAACACCCCGACTTTGCGTCAACGGACCTTTCCGCTGTCAAACGTTTGGGGTTTGCCGGGGCGTCCATGACGGACGGGTTGCTCAAACGGGTTCAGGGCGCGTTTCGGCCGGAGCTTTTCGTAAACCACTACGGGTCATCGGAGATCTACACATTCTCGATCGAACAGGACGCCGTGTCCAAACCCGGCTCGGCGGGCAAGGCGGGACTCAATCAGGATTTGCGTGTCGTCAGGATGGGCGCGGGCGATCCCGCTGCCGTGTTGGCACAGGGCGAAGAAGGCGAAGTCATCGCGACCCTCGCCGGGGACGAAGCCTTTGAAGGCTACTGGCAACGCCCGGACGCGAACGCAAAATCGCTGCGCGATGGATGGTACTTTACCGGCGATTGCGGGCATTTCGACGCCGAGGGCGATCTCTTCGTGACGGGCCGCGTCGACGATATGATCATCACCGGCGGCGAGAACGTGTCGCCCGTCGAGGTGGAAAGCTGCCTGTCGATGCACCCGGCGGTCGAGGATTGCGCCGCCGTGGGTCTTCCCGATGAACGCTGGGGCAAGATCGTTACCGTCTTTGTCAAACGCCGCCACCCCGTGAGCACCGAGGAACTGGACGCACATTGCCGCGATTCGGCATTGGCCAATTTCAAACGGCCCCGCCGCATCATTTTCGTGTCCGAGCTTCCCAAATCGCCGGTTGGCAAGTTGCTGCGCCGGGAACTGGTCGCCGGAAATTACACCCCCGAACCCGAAGATATCGCGGCCGGACAAGGCCGCCTGCAAGGAGAAGACTAACCCATGACACACCCCTATTCCGACCGACCGCTTCTGTCCAAACCCGACGGATTCCGCATCGAGGTGGACGCCAAGGCCGAACGCGGTGACATAGTTCTGGAACGTGCCCCGATGAACGTGATCTCGATGGATCAGCGCGATCAGCTGCGCGCGGCGTTCGAGGCGCTGGACGCCGATGACGCGGTTCGGGTGATCGTCTTGCGGGCGGAGGGCGAGCATTTTTCGTCTGGGGGCTATATCCACGGCTTCCTCGATGCATCGCCTGAACATGTCAGCCATCTGGCCGATAACGTCGGAGCCCCTTGGCGCTGCGCCAAACCGGTGATCGTGGCGAACAAGGGCTACACCTTCGGCGTCGGTTTCGAAATCTCGCTGGCCTGCGATTTCCGCATCGCCGCAAAGTCGACCTTCTATGCGCTGCCCGAGCAGAAGCTCGGCCAGATCCCCGGCTCGGGCGGGTCGGCGCGGCTTCAGGCGCTGATCGGGCTGGCACGCACCAAGGACGTGGTCATGCGCTCGCGACGCATCTCGGGCCAGCAGGCTTTTGATTGGGGCATCGCGGTCGAGCTGGTTGAGGATGACCAGTTGGAGGAAGCGACCGCGAGGCTGGTAAAGGAGCTGCGCAGCTTTTCACCGATGGCGCAACGCACCGCAAAGAAACTGCTCAACGACAGCGAAAACGCGACCGTGGCAACCGGCATCGAACTCGAAGGCCATTGCTATAGCCGCCTTCGCCAATCCGAAGATTTCGCCGAAGGCGTCAAGGCCTTTCACGAAAAGCGCAAACCGGCATTCGTCGGCCGCTGAACAACCCAAAGGGAGGAGTATCAATGTCTATCAAGGGATTTTTGCAGACAGCCGCGGTCGCGGCACTTGTCGCGTGTCAACGCCGGACTAAAACTGCGCCAGTCGCCGGAGCAATAGTGCACCATTTTGCCGGATTTGGCCGGAGTAAAACTGCGCCACTATACGGTATACAGGTTTGTCCATAGACCCGCATAGCGGAGTGCCCCCACAGAGCAACG